>JACRBJ010000010.1 GCA_016234555.1 Chloroflexota bacterium
AATCCCGTATTGACCGATGCCCGGCTGCCATTTTGTAGTCCCAAGAAACTTTCCCAGGGTGACATCGGGGTTGGCAAAAAAGAGCATGGCTTCCTTGCCCAACTCGTACACGATGGCAATGGTAATAATAATGGACAGGATGCCAGCCAGGAAAAGCGATGCCTGGATGATGCTTTCACCCACCCTGAACTTCTTTTTTAGATCGAACTGGCGAAACTTTTGTGTTTCCATGGTTTTTAACTTGAGGGTTTCTTCTTTCATAAAAGCTCTCTTAACCTGCTATATTGCGTGAACGATTGCGGAAGGTGATAAATTTTTCCGCGGAATAATGCCTGTTTATTCGAACAAATTGTCTTTCCGGTCATACACAGACGAAATGGGCTGGTCCCTGTTTTAGAGACCAGCCCGGCATATCTTTACATTTTCTACTTGGCGATGGCGCCCATGAAGGCATCCATCGAAGCCTGGAGTGCATCGGCGGGGGCGGGGAAGTAGCCGACATCGGTGATGTTGTCGTTGACATTGCTCAGGTAGAAGTACAGGAACGCGGCAACCTGGGGCTTCTCGGCGAGAATTTTCGCATCGGAGTAGATGAACAGCGGGCGGGCGAGGGGATACTCACCAGCATCCACTGTCGCCTGGTTGGGTTCGACATCATCAATGGCAATGGCTTTCAGTTTGCCCTGATTCTCGGTGAAGTAAGCAAAGCCGAAGTAACCAATGGCGTACGGGCTGCCTTCGACGCCCTGAACGAGGACGTTGTCATCTTCCGAGAACTGCGCGCCTGCGAGACCAAGCAGTTTTTCTTCAGCGCCTTTGAGATCGTCTTTTTCATCGACCTTGGGCAGAACCTTGGCGACCACGGCTTCGATCATGTAGTCGAAGGTGCCGCTGTCCGCGCCGGGGGAGTACACTTCAATCTTCTCGGCGGGGAAGGCGGGATCAACCTGATCCCAGGTCTTGAACTCACCGGTGAAGATCTTGCCAAGTTGTTCCTTGGTCAGAGCGGTGACGAAGTCGTTCTCGGTGCTCATCACAACCGCGAGGGCGTCGGTACCCACGCGGAACTCAATCGGTTCGCGGGCGGGCGAAAGCGCTTTGCAGGATTCGATTTCAGTATCCTTGATCTTGCGGGAGGCATTCGCAACGTCGGTTTCACCGGTCTTGCAGAAGCGTTCGAAGCCAGCGCCGGAGCCGATGCTGTCAACGGTCACGTTGCCGGCGAAGCCTTCCTGTTGGAAGAGTTCAGCCATGCGCTCGGAGAGGGGGAACACGGTAGAGGAACCGGCGGTGACCACATCGCCTTCAACTGCATCCGGGGCGTACATCGCCATCGGGTCTTCTTCGGTGGGGACAGCAGTGGGTTCGGGAGCGGTGGTGGGGGCGGGAGCCGCAGTGGGCTGCTCAACAACGGGAGCCTCGGTGGCGGCAGGCGCGCCGCAGGCGGCAAGCACGAGGCTCAACGCCACGATTACAAACAAAAATGAACGAACTGTTTTGGACATTTCTTTTCTCCTTAGTTTTTATGTAACTGTGCCATGATAAACCCCCGCTCTTAAGGACATGGGAAGGAGAGGTTAACGTCTTGTTAAGTGTTTAACAGGCTCCAGCCGAAGGATAAAAGCCTGTTCGAATAACTGGCTTGATTCTGGAGTCTGACAGCTCACTTGCCCTGTGGGTGCTGTCGAAATTACGGGAGCAAGCTCCCAGACTCCAAAGTAAGAGCCTGCTTGAAAACCATAACCTGTTGTTAACAATAGTTTCGCCGCTTTTCATATAATTACCCCACTTCAAAAATAAAGGTGAATCAGTATGGAACTTCATGCCAGTGAACTCGACAACGGTATCAGCCTGATCAAACTGACCGGCAAACTGGACGCTGCCGGTGTGAATGCGATCGAGGGAAAACTACTCGATCATTGTTTGGGAGAGAACATTCGTATGATCGTCGATATGTCCAATGTGGACCTCCTCGCATCCATCGGCGTCCGTCTTCTCACTGTGAGCGCAAAATCACTGTCAAAACGCAAGGGGAAAATGGTGATACTGAATCCAACCGTTGAAATACAAAGCGCCCTTGAAAAAGACGGAGTTCCCGCCGTCATCCCAATTTACTCCCACCTTGAATCCGCCGAAACGGTGCTGCTCGCGAAGGTTTGAAATTTACACAGAGGGAATTTCAAAATGGAACACACTTCCCTCGCCTTCCCTGCTGTTCGCCCAAATTTTTCCCCCGTGCGCTTCTACGATGTGCCTGGAGATGGACAAGCCCAATCCCGTGCCTGACCCTGTGCGCGACCTGTCCACGCGATAAAATCTTTCGAAGATGCGGGACAGACTCTCGGACGGGATTCCAACTCCCGTGTCGCGCACCGCAAATTTGACTCCGCCCGAAGTTGATTCTGCTTCGAGGGTGATTTCACCCCCGGGCTTTGTGAACTTGACCGCGTTGTGAATGAGGTTCACCAGCACCTGCTCCAAACGGGCTTTATCTACGCGGACGCTTTGGAGGTCCTCGGCGCAGTGGACGCGCAGTTTCAAACCGGCCCGTTCCGCCTGCAATCTCATGCGGTCCGCGGCGGAGTTCAACAGCTTCTTCGGATCGAGCGGCATGAGCATCAATTCCACCTGACCCGACTCGATGCGCGAAAGGTCGAGCAGTTCCTGCGCCATTTGCGTCAGTGCATCCACTTCGGCGTTGATCCTGCCAAGGAAACGCGGACCAGCCTCGGGGTCGGAGAGGGCGCCGCCTTGCAGCGTTTCGGTCAAAGCTTTGAGCGAGGCAAGCGGAGTCCGCAGTTCGTGTGAAATGTTCGAGATGAAGTCCCGCCGTACGGTTTCGAGCCTGCGGACGCGGGTCAGGTCCTGGGCGAGGAGCAGGCTTCCGCTGGCGTGGGTATCGGGGATGGCAATGACCTGCAAAAACTGACGGCGGGCGGGCAGTTCCACCGATTCGCTTTGCATCTCGCCCGTCTGCTGACAGCGACGCCACGCCTCCACCAGTTGATGGTTGCGCAAAACCTCGATCACGCTGCGACCCAACGCGCTGGAGGTCTCGAACAACCTTTGCGCCGCCGGGTTCGCAAGCTGGATCAAGCCGTTCGCATCCACGATGATAACGCCGTCTGTGAGCTGTTCCAGCACGGTGGCAAGGCGCTCGTTTTGGGCGTTTAACGTTGAACGTTCAACATTAAACGCGGCTTGTAACGATGCCACGGCGTTGGACAAACCTTCGATTTGTTTTACATCGGTGGGAAGTTTTTCGGGGGCAACACGCACGAGCCTGGCATACTCATCGAGGCGTTTTTTTAAATCATAATATCGCCATGCAAGAATACCGCAGGCGATAAGAAGAACGACGATGACAACCAGGGACCAGTTCATGCTCTGAGTTTGAAAAAGCTATAAGTGAAGCGGATGGATACAAAAGCAAGCAGCCAGTTGAAAACCAGCAACACGGAACCGCCAATGGCGATCAACCCGATTACCATGTTTCGTGTTACCTCGAAAGGCAGACCAAACATGCCTTGCAAATTGGCTTCAGTATACGGGTCGGCAAGCGCGATGATCGCGGATGCCATGCAAACCAGCGTGAGCGCTCCTGTTGTGAAGCCAGCCACTCTGCGTGTGGTATGGCGAAGTTCGACTTCGTCCGCATGTTTGGCTGCGAGTCTGTCGCCGAAGATAAACCCTGCGGGGAGGGCAAGCGCCAGATTGAACACCGGCACCCCCATGAAAAAGCCAAAGATGCCAATGGAGTAGAAAAGAAATACCACCACCCAAAACCCAATGTTCAATCTATTTGCGTGGGCAGACCATCTCCGTAAAAGGGGAATATCAGCCAGCAAGCCAAGGGCTAAACCAAAAAGCGCGCCTGCGGGAATCCATTTTTCAGGAAGGACAAAATACGCCAGCCACCAGCCTCCCAGGAAAAGGGACAGTGGCGCAAGCGGTGCAAGGATCAAGCCGTGTATGAAGTTTTCCAATTTTGTTTTCATAAGCCTATTTTGCTAGCACAAAACTATCAGGGGCTTGCTTTTTCTCTCACGTCAACCCTCGAACCTGTATCCCCCGCCCCTCACGGTCACAATGCGAACCGGGCTGGCGGCATCCGCTTCGATCTTTTGCCTCAGCCAGCGGACGTGGACATCCACCGTGCGGCTGTCGCCAATGAAGTCCCAGCCCCATACCCGTTCCAGAATGAATTCGCGCGAGAGCATCTGGCGGCGATGCTCGGCGAAGAAGAGCAGCAGTTCATATTCCTTGGGCTTGAGTTGCAGGGGACTCCCGTCCAGCATTACTTCGCGACGGGTGAGGTTGATGACGAGGTTATCGAATTTCAAGGTTTCGTGCTTCACTTCCGCGGAGTCGGACTTGCCCATTTCCTCGCGCAAAAGCCGCGTGCGCCTGAGTTGCGACTTGACCCGCGCCATCAACTCACGCATCGAAAACGGTTTGGTCAGGTAATCGTCCGCGCCGACTTCCAACCCCACCACGCGGTCGATTTCGTCGTCGCGGGCGGTGAGCATGAGGATGGCGGTGGTCAACTCCTTGCGAAGAATGCGAGCCACTTCAAAGCCGTCCATTTCGGGAAGCATGATGTCCAGCACGATCAGGTCGGGCTTCAAACGTCGAGCCGCTTCCAGTGCGGCACGTCCGTCTCCCACAGTTTCGATTGCATAGCCTTCCTTCTTCAGGTTGTAGGCGAGGGTTTCCTGCAGGGAAAGTTCATCTTCAACAATGAGTATGGTTTCAGTCATCGGCGGGAATATACCATAAAGGGAATTTTGTCGGTTAAGGACTTGTTAAAGGAGCAGCCTCTGCCTGTTTTTAACAAGTGCTTTTTGCCTGCTTTTGTGCAATAATGAAATTGTCTCCCTCCGTCGTTCGAACATGGAAAGGTAGTTTGTATGAGAAAAATTTTAGTGGCGCTTCTTCTGCTTTTTGTGTTGATGACCTCAGCCTGCGGCGCGCAGGCTCCCGTGGAGACAGCCGCGCCAAGCCAAACCGCGTCCCCGACCCTGCCTGCGACTGCAACGCCGACCGCCGCCACAGAGACGCCGTCCGCGACGGCAAGCATCACCCCCACGCTGGAAACAGCCGTCCCGACGAATCCGCCGGATTGCATCAACAGCGCCGCCTTCGTCACCGATGTGACCATCGCCGATAACGAACTCATGCTGCCCGGCACAACCTTCACGAAGACGTGGCGCATCAAAAACACGGGGACCTGCGTCTGGGGACCGGCTTACACTTTGACCCACTACTCCGAGGAGAGGATGCTGGCGCCGGCGTCCGTGCCGTTGAGCGTGACCTATCCCGACCAAACGGCGGACATCTCCGTGACGATGACGGCTCCCAGCGCAGACGGCAAGCACAAGGGCTTTTTCGTCATCAAGAACCCGGCGGGGTTGATCATGAAGATCGACAATGATTCGCGCCTGTGGGTGCTGATTGACGTTTCGAGCGCGCTTGCCAGCCTGCCGACCGAGGAGGGGAGCATCCCCGTCACAGGGAACGGCTTTGCCGATGTGACTTGCGGCTTCACCGCCGACTCCGCGCGGGTGACGGATGTGATCGTTGCCGTCAACGCCTACCGCGCCCAAAACGGGTTGCCAGCCTATATCCTCAACGAAAAGCTGACCCAGTCTGCCGGCGCGCACGCGAACGACATGGCTTGCAATAACTTTTTCACGCACACCGGCTCGAACGGCTCAACTCCGCCGACGCGGGTGGCAGCCAGCGGATACTCGGCGGCTTTGGTCACGGAAAATGTTTACGGAAGTTATCCGCCCCTTTCGGGACAGGGCGCCGTCGACTGGTGGAAGAACGACAAGACCGACGTCAACCACAACCTGAACCTGCTGAGCACCACCTTTACCGAATTCGGCGTGGGATACTCCTTCTTCAACAATTACGGCTACTACGTCGTGGTCTTCGCGAAGCCGAAATGATCTATACAGACATTTGGGCGGTTGTGTTTCCGCCCTTTTTGGCATATCATAAGGCAGAAATTTGAAAATTCTCCAGGAAATCACCGTCCTGAAGGCTGGCAAGCCCAACCGCGTTTTGCGGGAGAACCTTCGGGACGTTTACCAAAATTGAATTTTTTTCTCAAGGAGGTAGATAATGTCCCGTAAAAGCTTTGTCCAGGTTTCGGTTCTTGCCCTGCTCCTGTTGGCGTTCCTTGCCATTCCAGCCAGCGCCCAGGCGGGAGGAGTGTGCGGCGGCAAATATGTTGTGGATGCGGGGGATACGCTCAACTCGATTGCGTCGAGGTGCGGAATAACCGTGTCTGCCATCACGTCCGCCAACCCCGGAGTGGCTGACCCGCTGAAGGCTGGTCAAACGCTGACGCTGCCCGTCGGCTCCAGCGGAGGCGGTGTCACCAGCACCATTGTCTCCAGCGACACCACCACGACCACTACAACCACCACGACTTACACTGCTCCCACGGTCACGTACAGCAGCGGCACGCACGTCGTCCAGTTCGGTGAGACGTTCTCGTCGATTGCCTACCGCTACGGGTTGAGCGTCAACCAGTTGTGGGCTGCCAACCCGCAGGTTGCGAATATCAATTACGTGTACGTCGGTCAGGTGTTGACCATCCCCGGCGGCGGGTCCGCATCCACCACAGACCTGAAACCGCTCTCGTATGGCAATGTCCCCGCCGGGACGCCGCACAGCGGAGTCAGGCTGGTCAACAAATCCAGCAGCCGCGAAATCTACGTCTCGCTGCAAGGTACCACCAATGACGGCATCAACGTGATCTACGAGTACCCGGTCACGGGGACTATGAAGGTCAACGTGCCGACGGGCGATTACACCTACGTGGCATGGGTGAACGAGCAAAAGTTCGTGGGATATTTCCACCTCGGCAAAGGCTCGGACCGTACGGTGATTTTCTACAACAAAGAGAGCAAGGCGGAGTAATCGCCTTTTGCAGGGGGATGATTTCAAGCACCAGATGACAACCGCACGAAGCGGCTGTCATCTGGTGCTTGATTCAATGCGGCGGTTGAGCGCTTCAATCAACCCAACCCGTCATTAAGGAATCTCCTGACCACCTGCGGGTCAAAGTGCTTCCCCGACTGTTCCTCGATGTAACGATATGCCTTTTCGGGGGACCATGCCGCGCGATAGGGACGGTCGGATGTGAGCGCATCGTAAACATCCACAATTGCAAACACCCGCGCGGACAATGGGATATCCTCCCCTTTTAGTCCGCGGGGATAGCCGCTGCCGTCCCATATTTCAGGGTGGCAGTAGGGAATGTCAAGCGCATGTTTCAAATATGAGATCGGGGAAAGCATTTGATGGGCATATACAGGGTGCTGCCGCATGATTACCCATTCATCGTCCGTCAGTTGTCCGGGTTTTAGCAGGATCGCGTCAGGAACGCCCATTTTCCCGATATCATGGAGCAGGGCGCCGCGCCGGATATTTTGCCTTTCCGCGCTGCTGATCCCCATTTTTTCAGCAAGTTTCAATGCCGTTTCAGTCACGCGCTGTGTGTGACCCTCCGTCTCCTTGTCGCGCAAATCCATGGCGCGCGACCAGCCTTCGATGGTGGCGTCATACGCCATCATGAGTTCTTCATTGGAACGTTGTAAATTTTCAAGCAGGGATGCGTTCTCGATTGCAATGGCAGCCTGGGTGGCAAGGGTTTCATAGTAGTCGAGCCACTCCGTCTCCGGCTCGAAAAAACTTCGATGGAAGAGTTCCAACACGCCTTTGACTTCTCCTTTAACCATCAAGGGCGTTGCGTAGTGCAATACGAACTCTTCGCCCGCCAGCAAGGAGGAGCGGACAAGAATTCCGTCTGTGTGCGCGATGTCCAGGCACGAAATGGTGCGACATTCCCGGGCTGCGCGCCCGGCGCACCCTTCCCCAAGCCTGACGTGCGATTGCTCGATCCCTCTTGTTTTGAATCCAATTCCCGCGGTGTAGTTCAGTGCTTGAGCGGCGGAATCCAACAACAAAATACTGACCGCGTCAACTTCGAGTTCATCCTTCACATTGTTCAAAATGACATCGAGCGTAACCTTCGGGTCGAAGTTGTTGCTGATGGCAACGTCGATCTGGTGCAGAGCCAGCAGGTGGCGCAACTGCTGCTCGGTCTGTTCGTAGAGCATGACACGGTGGATGGCATTGGCCGCAATGTCGGCGATTGCGGTAAGCAGGCGCACATCCTGATCCAGAAAGTCCGTTTTGCGGGCGAGCCACAACGCGCCGATAACCTGGTCCTGCGTAATGAGCGGAACCGAAGCGAGGCAGTGGGAATCGCCAAGCAGGTCGGGACGATAGAAAAACGGGTCGCTCTCCGCGTGGTTGTTTAGATAAGGCTTTTTATTTGTAATAACCCAATTGCAGACGCCATGTCCGGGCGGGATGTTTAGCCCGCTCATCCTTTCACCCACGACCCCGTGTCCCATTTCATCGATAAAGCCCCCGGTTTGCGGATTGGGCAATGCCAATACGGCTCCGTCCGCATCGAAGAGGTCAAGCAGCTGATCGAGGATGACGTTGAGTATTTCGGTTCGCGTTGTTGCGCGTCTCAGCGCGGCGCTGACTGCAATGATGGCTTCCCGCTCGCGTTCGTGATGTTTGCGTTCGGTAATGTCGCGGACAATTCCCAGAAAGTTGCCATTATCCAGCATTTTTCCACTGACTTCTATGGGAATCAATGCGCCGTTTTTAGTTACCAGGATATGCTCCGAGGTAATGGTTTCTCCGGGGTCTAGTTTGATATGCGGGGTCGGCGTCATTGGCTGGTGATCGGGGCTTCCCAGTTGCCATATGGTCAGATCGAGAATTTCCTCGCGGGTATATCCCAGCATTGCGCATCCGCTGGGGTTTACATCAATGAACCTTCCTTCCGGATCGACGACACAGATGCCGTCGCTCGCCTGTTCGACCAGGGTGCGATACAGCGCGTCGCTTTCCCGCTGCGCGATAATGGCTTTTTCACGCTCGGTGACATCCACCAGGCTGAAGACCAGCCCGCTTACGTCTCCGCCCGCTTCCTTTATCGGTTGAAGCGTCCAATTCCAATAGATCGTTCCGCGTTCCGGGTGTTCTGAATATACATATGGTTTGGCATAAACGATGTAAGGCTCCCCGGTTTCCACCACCCGGCGAAAGCTCTCTTCGTTCTCCGGATCCGGGTACAGGGAAAAATAATTTTTCCCCACGAAAAATTCCGGGGTCTGATCATCCGCTTCGGCATAGGCGCGGTTGACGCGGATGAAGTTGAAGTCCGCATCCAGGTAGGCAATCAGGAACTCGGTCGACGAAAAGACGCGTTCCAGCAGGGCGTTGTTTTTTCTGAGTGATTCTTCGGCGCGCTGGCGTTCCGTACGATTTTCAGCTTCGCGCAAAGCGCGCCTGACCGCCGGGGCAAGGCGGGAAAGTTTTTGCTTGGTGACGTAATCGATTGCACCTTCCGTGAGCGCGCTGATCGCGGCATCCTCGCCCAGGGTGCCGGAAACAAAGATGAAGGGGATGGCGGGATATTGCTCCCGCACAAGGTTCAACGCCGACAGCCCGTCATAGCCGGGAAGGCTGTAATCCGCCAGTATCAGGTCATATCCGCCCCTGTGCAAAGCGTCTTTGAAATCGCCCGCGCTTTGAACTCTCGTGATCTGGCAGGGAATTTTGGCGAAGTCCAGCGCCGCTTGAACAAGCTCGGCATCCACCACATCATCTTCGAGGTGCAGGATTTGGATTTGTTTTTCCATTTTGAGGCGGTCCTTTTCTGCCGGGCATGATTGCGATTATCCTGCGTTGTTTGGGGGAGGTTCGTTGATCAATGCCCAGAACACCCCAACCTCTTTAACTGCCTCGACAAAATCCGCAAATTTGACGGGCTTCACAACATACGCGTTGACGCCAAGCCGGTAGCAGGTCGCCAGATCCTGGGATTCGCGTGAAGACGTCAGAATGACAACCGGTATCGTCCGCAGTTTGTCGTCCGCCTTGATTTGCGTCAGGACCTGCATGCCATCCATTTTGGGCATTTTAAGGTCAAGTAGAATTACGACTGGATTCCCAGGGGGACGGTTCTCAAAGGCCTTCCTGCGATGCAGATAATCGAGCGCTTCAACTCCATCGTGGGCAATCGTAATATCGTTTGCAAGGTGATTTTCCTCCAGGGCGTTGACCGTCAATTCAATGTCTTTGGGGTCGTCTTCGACCAGAAGGATGCGTTTAAGGGACATTATGTTGACTCCTGTTTCTTCGATTGTGGAAGTGAGAAATAGAACACGGCGCCATGATCGGTTTTCCCTTCCGCCCATATTTTACCGCCATGACGGTGAATGATACGGTGGACATTGGCAAGTCCGATGCCGGTGCCTTCGAAATCCTCCTGCCGGTGCAGGCGCTGAAAGACCCCGAACAGCTTGTCCGCGTACTCCATATCGAAACCAACACCATTATCGCGGATAAAGACCACGGTTTCGTTGGGGTTCTGAATGGAGCCAATCTCGATCTGCGGGTGTTCGCGCGGACGGGTAAATTTCAGGGCATTCGAGATGAGATTGGTGAACACAATTTTCAACATGGACCGATCCCCCCTGACCGATGGAAGCGTGGCAATATTCCATTCGATATTTCTACTCCCGGCTTCGGGCGCAAATTGACGGACCACCTCGTCAACCAGTTCGTCAAGATCGACCTGCGCCGTAATCATTTCACTGCGTCCCATGCGCGAGAAGGACAGCAGGTCATCGATCAGTGTTCCCATTTTTTTTGACGAGTCGGAGATCATTGCCATAAAGTGCTTGCTTTTATCGTCCAGCGTCGCTTCCGCTCTCTTTTGCAACATCTCGATGAAACCATCGATGTGACGCAGCGGTGCGCGCAGGTCATGGGAAACGGAATAGGCGAATGCTTCCAATTCATGGTTTGCTGCCTCCAGTTGGGCGGTGCGGTCGATGACGCGTTGTTCAAGCTCTTCATTGAGTTTGCGGATCTCCTCCTCCGCCTGTTTGCGCTCGGTGATGTTGTTGAGCGAAACAAGGACTTTGGATAGCGTGCCTTCGTAGCCGGGACAAACGGAAAAGTATATGGTCACGTTCCGAACATCGCCTGCCAGGGTTCTGACGACGGCATCCTGCATCATTTCCGTTTTGCCGTTCCACAGGCAGACCAGTTCCTGTTGGAACGTTGTGAACGACTCCGGGGTAAATGTGTTGCCCAGTCCTGCAAGCAATTCAGCCTTGCTTGCAGCCTCGTGCAATGCAAGGGTAGCCTGGTTCACATCGATGATCTTTGCCAACCCGGCGCATTGCTGGACGATTTCTGGATGTGCGGTGAAGTAAGCGTCAATATCGACGACCCCTTCCTTTCTAAAGCTGTCAAAAAGGGTCTTTACCTCGGAAAAATCCTCCTCCCAGATCGAGACCGGCGAGTTCTCGAACACCATGCGATAGCGCTCCTCGCTTTCGCGAAGCTGACGGTGGGTGAGCAAAACGGTCAGGACATCGGAAAGGCGCCTGCCGATCTCCTGAAAAATGCGTTCCTCCTCCCAGGTCCATTTCCGGATATAAGAACACTGATGCAAACCGAAAGACCAAGGTTCCCCAACCTTGGGATAAAGCGCCATGGCAATATAGGATTGGATTTCGAAGTACTGCCTCATGGTTGGATCCACTTCGTGCTCGAGTCCAGGTCCGAATTGGACGGGACCATTCGTTGCCCGTAATATTCGAAATACTTCCACGCCGGCTGGAGTAAGGGGCATCTCAACTTCGATGGGCAAGGCACTTGGATATTCCGGGCGGCAGCGCTCCATTGGAACTTTCCAGACAACAGCTTCTGGATTACATGGATGGACAAGAAAGGCGCGGTCACAATCGAAGATCGAAAGCAGCGCATCGAGCGTGTCGCGCATCAACTGCTCAAGATCGTTCGTGCCCTGCATTATACGATTGATGCGCTCCATGGATTCCAAAAATCGAAGATGGGCAATGCGTTCCTTCTCCGCCAGTTTTTGCTCTGTGATGTCGCGTGAAATGCCGATGATGCGGTGGATTTTGCCGGTCTCATCGCGGGCTGGAATCAGGGTTGAATGAAAATAGCGCCGCCCGGCAGGTAAATCCAGCTCAACTTCTTCTTCGATGGGATGACCTGCTTCAACACAATGGCGGTACTTGGTGTTGACAATATCCGCGACTTCGACGGGCACGATTTCCTCCTGTGTTTTCCCAACCGAGAAAGAACGTGGAACGCCGGTAATTTGCTCAAGCGCCGGATTGGCTTCTATTGTGCGGAAGCGCCCATCGTATGTGACCTCGAGCAGGTACAACCCGTCAAGTACATTATCGAAAATCTCGCGGTATCTCCACTCGCTCTCGCGCAATGCCGCCTCGGCGCGTTTCTGCTCGGTGATGTCGCGGGCAACAGCATATATTTTTTCCCCCAACGGGATCGAACGCCATTCGAGCCAGCGGTATGCGCCGTCTTTGCAACGGTAGCGGTTGACAAAGTTCTGCACCTCCTCCTGCCCGGCAAGTTGGGAAAGCGCCTGTAAAGTCGGCTCCAAATCATCGGGGTGTACAAAGTCCAGGAAGGACTGTCCTTCGAGTTCGGAAACATCAAAACCGAGCGTAGATGTCCAGGCCGGGTTCAACCGGCGGAAGTATCCATCTGTATCCGCGATGCACAACAAATCCAGGGCATTTTGAAAGTAACGGTCCAGTTCCTCCGTCTTTTCGCGCAATGATTGTTCCGCCTGTTTTTGCGCGGTGACATCCTGAACATGAGAGATAAAGTACAACGGTTCGCCTTGAGCATCGCGGACTAGAGAGATGGCAACGTGTCCCCAGACGATATGTCCTTGTTTGTGTATATATCGTTTGTCGAAATTTGCCTGATTCGTTTCCCCCGATATCGCGTTTTTGATGAATGTTGGGCTAAGATCCACGTCGTTCGGGTACGCGATGGTATTGATGTTCATCTGCTCGAGTTCCTGGCGGCTGTAGCCAAACATCCGGCCCATCGCCTCATTCACCCTCAAGATATGCCCATCAGTGGCGACAAGACAAACACCCACGTTCGCGTTTTCGAAAGCGGCGCGGAATCGTTCCTCGCTCTCGCGCAACGCCTGACTCGTCCGCTTGAGTTCGGCGACATGTTCCTCCAGTCCCGCGATCAATCCGCGCAACTGGTTTGCCATGCTCTCAAAAGCCCTGGACAGAATCCCCAGTTCATCAGCCCGGTCGGCGCCTGTCAACACCACATTTAGATCGCCAGTACTGATCTGGGTGGCTGCCGCGGTCAATGACTGCACCGGATGCAGAATCCGCCGCAGCATGAGCCTCAACAGCGCGATGCTCAAACCAATGATAACGACAAGGATAATTGTGATGACGGCAATCTGGGTCAGCAGCACACGACGCATCTGGTCAAACGAAAGTCCCAATATTGCCGATCCAATACGCTTCTCGCCGGAAGAAATCGGAGCCGTAACTTCCAGAACGCGCCCGCTCTGTTTCATTGCCTTGGTGGCGTCCAGCGGCTTCCTTATCTCCACAAAATCGCGGACTTGATCAGTTACCAGCGGGTCTGTATCCTTGAAGAAATAGACCAGGGGGATGTCCTGCTCGTTGAGGATGACGGCATACACGGCATCCTCGTCAGTCAGTACCACCTTTTTTACATCGTTGTTCATTTCGACGAAATTCAAAGACAGGATACTGAGAGGCGTGACCTGGGCCATGAACTGCACCAGGCTGTTGGCTTTGGTTTCGAGCGCGTGCTTCAATTGCCGCTGTTGTTCAAATAAACCCAGTCCGCCTGAAACCAGAATAGCCGTGACCAGTATCACTGTCACAATCGAAGTCAAACGGATGCTAATGCTGTTGCGCCTTCTAATTTTATTATCCATTTGGCATCCATTTTCCTTACTGTAATCTGGGTTTGTTTTCATAATAACCCGATTCGTACAGGATGTAATACACCTGCTCGTCGATCATCCTGGCGCCGTCTTCCACGCTGATATTGCCGCGCATCATTTCTGTGCCGGTTTCGGCGATGATCCGCGAGATTGTGGGCCATTCCTAGAAGCGGGGGCGATAGATGGCATTGCCATACTTATCCCAGGATACGATGAGCGGCGCGAAGTAGGGGAACCGTTCTTTGAGCGATTCGTCTGCATACGCGCTGCGACGCCCTGGTATGCCGCCCGCTTCGATGTATGCGCGAGCCATTTCCTTTGAAGTGATCCATTGAATAAAGAGCCAGGCGGCGGCTTGTTTTTCAGGACTGCTGCGGCTGCTGATACCCAGGGAGAAGCCACCCAACGCAGGTTTTCTTCCGGCGGGACCGGCTGGCTCGACGGTGATACCCAGACAATCGGAAATTTTGGAGGTATCGGGGCTTGTCAACCACTTGTACCAACCAGTCCATTCCGTGATCATTGCCACCTGTCCCTCAGCCAGGGCTGCAACCACGTCTTCGTGTTCCATGTCGACCACATTGGGCGGCATATAGCGCATCAAGTCCTGGCGGAAATTCAATCCAGTCAGGGATTCCGGGGAGGACAGATTGGGCTTGAAATCGTCAGTCAACAGCGACCCGCCGAAGGGCCAGACAAAGCGCATGAAAGAATCGGCAGATTGGGTTTCGCCTTTGGCGGATTGCAAGGCAAACGCAAATTTGCCGTCTTTGGTGAGCGCGGGACCATAAACATCCTTCAATTCCTGCCAGGTATCCGGCGGACGGTCAAAACCGGCTTCCTCCAGCATACATTTGTTGTAGTAGAGCAAGCCGGAATAATTGTCAAAAGGCAAGCCGTAGATTTTCCTGTCCCAGATGCCAAAGGATTCGAGCAGGATGGGGAAGAAATCATCCAGGTCCAGGTTCGGATCAGCCAGGGCGGGATCGTTGTAGAACATATCCAAAGGCGCTATCCAGCCGACTGACGCAAATTCACCCGGCCAGACGACATCGATCAAAACGACGTCAAATTTGGGCGCATCGCTGGTAAAGTCCAACACCAGCGCGTTACGCATTTGTTCATAGTAAATGGATTCCCATTTGACCGTGATGCCGGTCTCTTTCTCGAATTCCGGAATCAAACTGATGGCTGCCTCGTAGCCGGGACGGGGCAAAAAGGATGCCGTGATCGTGACGCCCCGATATGGCTCGGCAGCTTTGGCTAAACTCCATACCCCCGTCGTCTCCCCGCCTTGACTGGGAGCTTGAGTAGGCGGTCTGGAAGCCAAAGTCTCTGTGGCGGCTTCCTGGTCAGGAGCAGGCTGGACGCCGGTGCAGGCAACAATGAGAGTGGCAACGATCAATGTAGTTATGAATCTATAGACCCGATGCACAAGGGCGGTTCTTGTCTTCATCATCACTCCTTTCTCTGAACCATCATTCCGTTACTACTATATTACATGAGTTGATTTGGGCAGTGAGAAATAAAACGTTGCGCCATGATCCACCTCTCCCTCCGCCCAGGTTTTGCCGCCGTGACGGGCGATGATCCGACGCACGTTCGCAAGCCCAATGCCCGTGCCTTCGAAATCATCCTGGTGGTGCAGGCGTTGGAAGACGCCGAAGAGTTTGTCAACATAATTCATATCGAAGCCCACCCCGTTATCGCGGACAAAGATGACCGCCTCGGTCTCGTCGTTTCTCCCACACCCAATTTCGATCTGCGCTGTCGGTCTTGAACGGGTGAACTTCAAGGCGTTCGCAATCAAATTGACCAGTACGATGCGCAGCATGGCTCGGTCGCCGCTGATGACGGGCAGCGGGGAGATTTTCCACTGAATATTCCTGTCTGCGGTCTCCTGCCCGAACTCCCGCATTACCTCTTGGACCAACTCATTAAGATCGACCTGTATGTTGGACATTTCGCTGCGCCCCATGCGCGAGAACGAGAGCAGGTCGTCGATAAGCATGCCCATCTTTCTGGCTGAATCGGCGATCACATCCATGTAGTGACGGCTTTGGTCGTCCAGCAAGTCCTTTGCATTGTCTTGCAGTATATCGATGAAGCCGTCGATGTGACGCAATGGCGCGCGCAGATCGTGTGACACGGAGTAGGCAAAGGCTTCGAGTTCCCTGTTTGCCGATTCGAGCTCGGCAGTGCGTTTGAGAACCCGTTGTTCAAGCTCCTGATTGAGCCGGCGGATTTCCTCCTCTGCATGCTGACGCTCGGTGATGTCGCGAGCGACGATAACAGCGTAGACTGCGTCGCTGAAAGCAACCAACTGTATGGCCAGCTCAACCGGCATTTCACCGCCATTACAGCTAAATGCTGTGACAACGGTCTTGCCGCGCTGATCAATCTGGTCTTCACTTGCAAAGAGCGCCCCTATCTTCTCCCAGACGGGCTGGGGGACAAGATCGCCAACCGACATGGCAAGTAATGCTTCGCGGGAATAGCCTAAGTGCCGGCACGCCGATTCGTTCACATCAGCCAGTTGCCCCGATGGAATCCGCACGAGAAAGATGAGATCGTTGCTCTGATCCAGCAAGGACCTGAATCGCTCCAGCTCAACGAGCCGCAGTTCAAGCTCCGGATAGTAACTTTTCCGGATGGAGCGCTCGCCAAGCCCAATAATCTTGGCGCGCAAAGCCTCCCACTCAGCCGTGGCATCAGAACGCGCTTTCATATATTGCCTCGACCTCCTGTTGCGTTGGACGGCGCGGATTGGTGACCATGCAGGCATCTTGCATTGCCTTTCTGGATAGCTGGGGGATATCGCTCCGGAGCAGCCCAATCTGTCCGAGTGTTTGGTCAACGCCAACCGCCTGTCCCAGGCGTCTTATGGCTTCCAGGAGAGTTTCTCTTTCCCCGCCTCGTTTCAGATCCAGACCCATTGCCTGACCAATGCGCACATAACGGTCGATAACTGTGTCAAAGTTAAATCCGATCACATGTTCTAGAAGAATGGCGTTGGTTTTTCCATGCGGAAAGTCCAAAAAGCCGCCCAGACTATGAGCCATCGCATGCACGGCACCCAGACTGGCGTTGGAGAATGCCAGCCCCGCATACAGACTGCCCAGCATCATCTGGCTGCGCAATCCAACATCTTCTGGTTTTGCTATTACGGCGAGCAGGTTGTCTGCCACCAGACGAATCGCTTCCATGGCGTGCAAATCAGTAATGGGCGAATGGGCATTGGAGACAAAAGACTCAATGGCGTGAGCGAGGGCATCCATCCCGGTGCAGGCTGTCAGCTCAGCATCCATCGTGGTCGTTGTAACGGGGTCAATTAGCGCCACGTCTGGAACGACAGTCTTACTGACGATCGCGATCTTAACTTTGCGTTCCAGATCGGTAATGATGGCGAACTGGGAAACATCAGCCGAAGAGCCAGCCGTCGTCGGGATGCAAATCAAAGGCGGACCGGGGACGGGCACTTGATCTACTCCCTCAAACTGGAGCACATGTCTCTTGTTGGCGCTGGCGATGCCGATCCCCTTGGCGCAATCCATCGGGCTGCCGCCACCTACAGCCACGATGACATTGCATCTCTCATTTTGGTAGGCTTGAACGCCAGCCATCACCTCTTCCGCCCTTGGGTTGGATGTCACCTGGGAAAAGACGGTGTACGGCAGGTTTTGGGCGTCCAGGCTGCGCGTTACTTGATCTGTCCATCCGGCCTGGATGACCCCCGGATCGCTCACTACAAATACTTTGCGCGCGCCAAAATTCCTGGCATAGCGCCCAGCCAGATGCCGTGCGCCCGCGCCAAAGACAAACTCGGGGGCGACGAATTTCCGCAAATCCAACTCGTTTTGTGTCTCCATCATTCTGCTCCCTTCAGCTTACTATTGCTTGGGATTTTTGCTTCCTTTGCCGATGATTGCCCTTGAAAAGACTGCGGCAGCGAAAAGAAAAATGTCGCGCCGCGATCCACCTCTCCTTCCGCCCAGGTTCTGCCTCCATGGCGGGCGATGATCCGATGCACGTTTGCAAGCCCAATGCCTGTGCCTTCGAAATCATCCTGGTGGTGCAGGCGTTGAAAGACCCCGAAGAGTTTGCCGGCGTAATTCATATCGAAGCCCACGCCGTTGTCGCGGACGAAGATGACCGTCTCACCCTCGTCGTTTTTCTCACATCCAATCTCGATCTGCGCGATCTCTCTCGGACGGGTGAACTTCAAGGCGTTTGCAACCAGGTTGTTCATCACGATTCGCAGCATGGCCCGGTCTCCGTTGACAATGGGCAGCGGGACAATTTCCCATTGGATGTTCCGCCCCTCGGTTTCTGGTCTGAAGTCTCGAACTATCTCCTGAACCAATTCGTGCAGGTTAACCTCCAGTCTAACCATTTCATTGCGACCCATGCGGGAGAAGGAGAGCAGGTCGTCGATGAGCACACCCATCTTTCTGGCTGCATCGGCAATCACATCCATGTAGTGACGGCTTTGATCGTCGAGGGTCGCCGTCGTCCTTTGTCGCAGCATGTCGACGAAACCATCGATGTGCCGCAGCGGCGCGCGCAGGTCGTGCGAGACGGAGTAGGCAAAGGCTTCAAGTTCCTTATTTGCCGCCTCCAGTTGGGCGGTGCGGTCGACCACACGTTGTTCGAGTTCCTGGTTAAGCCTGCGGATTTCCTCCTCTGCCCGCTTGCGCTCGGTAATATCACTCGTCACCGAACCGATCCGATAGCCCTTGTCAGTCTTGATCGGGAAAATGGTCTGTTGAATAAATTGAGACGGGTTATCTGGGTGCAATACCTCGGCTTCGGTTACACGGTAAAAGATGGGCGACTGCCCGGTTTGCAATGCGTTCAATAGAGTCTGTCTGAAACGTTCGTAAAACTCGGGCGTTCGCAGCTTTGGCAGGATCATCTGGTATTGAACATCCCAGAGTTTTTGACCAATGGTCTGACCTGCCGGCAAGCCAGTCATTTTCTCGCGCGCAGGGTTCCACTCGATGATCGTGCCCTGCTCATCCACGAGTGTGAATCCCTCGGAAGCGCTTTCGACAAAACTTCGGAATTTTTTCTCGCTTTCACGCAAGGCTTGCTCTGCCCGTTTTTGTTCCGTAATATCGACAAGAGATACCAAGACCTTGCCCAGCGAATGTTCGTACCCCGGCACCACGACGGTATGAATGGCAACGAGTTTTTGATCTCCCGTCAGTGTTCGATGAATCTCCTCGTCGCTCTCGAACTCCAGACCGCCCTCCGCCATCGTGATCATCTCTTCTCGAAATGCCTTTAGTTTTGTATCAGCCAGAACTTGAGGCAAACCAGCCAATAGCGCCTGCTTGTTGCCGGCTTCCAGCAAGGTCAGGCTTGCCTGATTAATATCCAGTACCTTGATCAGCCCGGCACAGTGCGCCACCGCCTCGGGATGACTCTCGAAATACGCGCGAAAATTGGTGACGCCCGAAGCGCGCAGGTCGTCAAGGAATGCCTTGACCTGGGAAAAATCCTCCTCCCAGATCGAGACCGGTGAGTTTTCAAAAACCAGACGATACCGTTCCTCGCTTTCCTGTAACGCGACCTGTCGCTCTTGAAGCACGTCACTCATGTGCTGAAAATCTTCCGCGAGTGTGGTCAATTCAGCAAAAGCGGCGGGAATGGAAGCCAGGGTTTTACCTTGATTGAAATCCCCGTTTGCCAGCGCGCCCGTTCCCCGGCTGAGTTGCGCAAGTGGAACGGCTACGTGCTGCTGAAGTTGGTTGCGCAGGCTCCATGTCAAAGCCAGCCAAATCACCGAAGATGCCAGAAGCGTCAGCCCCAAAGCCCATTCATAGGGACTTAATAATGTGGATAATGGGACTTGATCCACGACGACCCACCCGGTTCTTTCGATGCGGGCAGCGCTGCCAAGAACTGTTGTCCCCCCATATTCGTAAATTAGTGTGGCGTCCCCGCCCAGTCCGCGTTGAAATATCACCAGGTAACTCTGGTTGGTTTGCTGCCTGACCAGATCGGAAGAGGGATGAGCCAGCAACATTCCAGACTGATCCATAATGAAGATCATGTCCTGACCTGACCTGCCGCTATTGCGCGCGATTTCATCCTGCAGCGATTCCAGACTTAATTCGCCAACCACCTGACCTCCCCGCGAGAGTTGCCTGACCAGGTAAACTGTTGGGTTGCCTGTCCGAAGCGATATAAAAGGGCGGGAAATGATGAGATTATTCTTTTCTTCAGTCTGCTGAAAGTACGGCAGGTTGGACATATCCAAGCCTTGATAGCGTGGATCGAGAGGCACCAACCACGTGATTTTGCTGCCGGCATCCAAATAGTAGAGGGTGTCAAAGTACCCGGATGCCTCCCAGGTACTTCGCATAAAGGCTGTAAGGTCTCCTAGGGATGAGACCTCGGCGACTCGGGCTATGGCATCCAATGTCCGAGATGCCTGGTCCAGATAGCCATTTACAATCTGGGCAGTGAATTTCACTCTCTGATGTTGCTGGCTTTCCAGAGCTTGCTCGCCCAAATACCCGATCCCGCCGATTGCAATCACACTCAATGCCACCAGCGGCATGAACAGGCGTACGAGCACAAGTCGTTGTAATACACGAGCAAGGGCAGGTGTTTTTTTTTGACCCATCAACATTAGCCTCTCAAGGTTCGATGTCCACGTATTTTCCGTCGTGTATGGCGCCTAAATGGTAGGGGCGGATGACATCGCCGTATCTGTCGATGGAAAATGTATCGGTCAACCCCTTAAAATTCCTGATGCCCATCAGCGCCTGCGGCAATCCCTCGGCATTGCCGTCGGTTTGTTGCAGGGCAGCAGCCAATACTTTAGCCGCTTCATAGCCTAGTGTGGCGCCAAAGGAAGGATCCTGCCCAAACCTTGCCCGGTAGCGCGTCTTGAAATCAACATAGTCTGGCGTCTGTTCGTTCAAGGTGTTGGCAATTTCGACTTCCAAACCTTCGACTGCCTGACCGCCGTTGTTAATCAGTGTTTCTGTCTGCGCCCAGGAGGTGGTGAACAGCGGGATTTGCCAGTCCATCAGACGGGCCCGCTGGGCAATTAGGGCGGTATCGATATCCGCTGCAATAATCAAAAGCCCGTCCGGACCGTCTGCCTGCAGCTGTGTTACCAGTGGGGTAAAGTCCGGCTGTGCCTTCGATGAAAAATCGATCTCACTCGTCACCTTGCCGCCCAGGGATCGGTATTTGTCCATAAAAGCTTCCAGGAAGGCTTTGGAATAGGCGGTGTTATCGGTATCGCAGATGCTGGCAATTCGAGTGATGTTGCGGCTTTGGTAAATATGCTGGGCAAGCGCTTGTGCCCTGTGCGTAAGGCTGTAAGCGACACGGAAAAAGTAATCATCCTTGCCACTCAACTCCGGGGTCGTGGCTGTTGGGCTAAGCATCACGATGTGAGCGGACTCTGTTACTGTCAGCCCTGCAATCGTTTGCGCGCTGGTTGCATGTCCGATGATGGCAACGACGCCCGTACCGATTAGCTCACGATCGGCAGTCTGGGCGCCTTCTGGCGTACCCAGGTCGTCCCGTATGATCAATTCAATTGGACGCCCGTTGATGCCACCGGCGGCATTGATCTCCTCCACCGCCAACTGGGCTCCGTTGCGCTCCTGAACTCCCAATTCAGCCTGGACGCCGGTTAGTTGTGCGACAAAGCCCACGCGGATGGGTTCCTTTCCACCGCAGCCAACGAGACAGAATGCTGATATCCCAATCAACAAAACCACCGAGATCAGATGCCTGAACAACCGGTCTGTCAATTTTCGCGTGCTCATCTCATGCACTCCTTTCCATGCAAAACCTTATGACACATTTCTTTCCGTATTTTGCTCAATGTTTCAGCATAAAATGCGCTCACTCCTGTTTTAATGTTGGCAGCGAAAAGTAAAATGTTGCGCCTTGATCCACCTCTCCTTCCGCCCAGGTCCTGCCGCCGTGACGACTGATGATGCGGCGGACATTTGCCAGCCCAATGCCTGTGCCTTCGAAGTCATCCTGGTGGTGCAGGCGTTGAAAGACCCCGAAAAGTTTGTCGGTGTAGGTCATGTCGAATCCCACGCCGTTGTCGCGGACGAAGACGACCGTTTCACCTTCGTCGTTTTTCTCACACCCAATCTCGATCTGCGTGGTCTCTCTCGAACGGGTGAACTTCAAGGCATTTGCGATCAAGTTGACCAGTACGATGCGCAGCATGGCTCGGTCACCGCTGACAACGGGCAGTGCAGAGACTTTCCATTGAACGTTTCTGCCTTCTATTTCGTGTTTGAATTCCTGAATTACCTCCTGAACCAGTTCGTCGAGGTCAACCTGCGCTTTGGACATTTCATTGCGTCCCATGCGGGAGAAGGAGAGCAGGTCGTCGATGAGCGTGCCCATCTTCCTTGCTGCATCGGCAATCACATCCATGTAGTGAAGGCTTTGATCGTCGAGACCTGCCCCCATCCTGTCTCGCAGCATGTCAATGAACCCATCGATGTGCCGTAGCGGCGCGCGCAGGTCATGCGAGACGGAGTAGGCAAACGCTTCCAATTCCTTGTTCGCCGCTTCCAGTTGGGCGGTGCGGTCGATGACGCGTTGTTCGAGGTTCTGATTGAGCTGGCGAATTTCCTCCTCCGCCTGCTTGCGCTCGGTGACATCACGTCCTATGGTCTGAACCCCTGTAACCACGCCATCCGCCCCCCGCTCAGCGACGAAGCGTACATTATGATAGCGCACTCCCCCTTCCCTGTCCGGCAGGATGAGGTCCATCTCGTCATCCTTTCCGCTTTCAAGCACTTCGGCAATCTTTTCCTGGTATCTTCCGCTTTCGTCGATAATGGCGGCTTCCATTGCGGTCGTGCCGAGCATTTCGGAAGCCGTCCGTCCAAGGGTTTTCTCGAGGGCGGGATTGATATAAAGAGTCCGACAATTGACATCGTACCGGGCGATATTGTCCGGGCTGTTCTCAGCCAGGGTGCGGAACTCCCGTTCCTGCGCAGCCAGCGCCTCTATCATTCGTTTGCGCTCGGTGATATCTACCAGCACAGCAACGTTGCCGATGATTTGCCCTTCCACATCATGGAGGGGTGAAGCATAGATGCTGTAATCGATGGGTGTGCCATCCCGTTTTTGTCTTTGAACTTCCACGCCATTTAGCGATTTTCCGCTGTGAATCCATTCACGAAACCTGCGGAATTCCTCCTCTTTATCCACAGGAACGCTGGGGAGAAATTTTCCCATTACCTCCTCAGCACTCCAGCCAAGCAACTTTTCAGCAGCCGAATTCCAGACGTTTTGTACCTTCCCATCCAGGTCGAGACCGATAATGGCTGTGGGAGCCGCTTCAATGATGACATTAAGGAGATCATTTGTCCTTTGTAATTCCTCCTCCGCCCGTTTGCGTTCGGTGATATCCTCGACCAGGGATGCAACGCGATAGCCTTTTTCCGTTTTGATGGGGAAGATTATCTGATGAAGGTAGCGCTTTTCCCCGCTCGATATTGGATGGAACTCCAGCTCGGTTGGCGCGGCAAACAGGGGAGACTTGCCGGTGTGTAATGCTTCCAATATGCCGGCTTTGATCGATTCGTACCGCTCCATGGTTACCCGCTCCGGGACGATCATTTTCACCATGATGTCCCAGAGAGGTTGCCCCAGCGCCTGGTCCTGTTTCAACCCGGTTATCCTTTCATAGGCATGGTTCCACTCGACGATATTGCCGTTTTCATCGGCCAGCATAACACCTTCCGCCGACTGTTCGATAAGGGTGCGAAACTTTTCTTCGTTTTCTCTCAATGACAGTTCGGCTTGCCTGCGCTTATCGAGCAGGTGGATTCGATCAAGTGTCACAGCCATGTGACTGGCTAAAGCGATCAGGTATTCCCGCTCCGAGGCAGTGGGGATCCGCACGCCCTCGGTGCCAAAAGTGCCCGTGCCAACCGAACCCAAATGCCTGTCAAACAAAACGATGGGGACATTCACAATCGTGCGATTCCCCAGCATTTGCACAATCTCCCTATTCACTCGATCGTCTATTTGCGCGTCTTCGACCACCACAATCTCTTTGGCTTCGATAATTTCCTCCAGCATCCGGTCGCCCTGGACGGTAAGTGTGGCCATTCCATCCTTCGACATCACCACCTTTTCGAGCGGCCCGCCGGCAAATATTGCATGAGCATGTCTCTTATCCTCCGTAAACAGGTATGCCCACAGGTTTTGATATCCGACAATGCTCTTTACCTCGTTGCGAGCGGCATCCAGCACTTCGGGGTAAGTCTGGGCGCGTTCCAGGTCTCTGGAAAGACGGAGCAGAGACTGTGAGTGCTTCTCCCGCTCATGTAATGCATCCTCCGCTTTTTTGCGCTCGGTGATGTCGCGGGCTGTCGTAAGGCTGAATTTCGCGTCATCGTACTCAACTACGGAAGAACTGATTTCTACGGGGAAAATGCGCCCATCGCGCGTTTTGTGCAGCGTCTCGAATCTTGGATAATGTCCGTTCGCGAACTGTTGATTCATTATATTTTCGGCTGCGTCGTATGTGATAACAGCGTCGATGTCGGATGGTCTCATAGTCAGGAGTTCTTCCCGTGTGTAACCCAGGGAACGGCAGGCGGCATCGTTGACGTAAGCGAAGATCAATTGTTCGTCGATCAGGAAGACGGCGTCGGACGATTGGTTAATGGCGCGGTTGAGTATGGTCAGTTCCCTTTCATTACGCTTGCGCTCGGTGATGTCTTCCATGATTGTCGCCCACCTGTACACTTCACCCGCCTCGTTTCGAACTGGAAAACTTCGGCTCGATACCCAATGCACACTGCCATCCAGATGGATGATTCTATGCTCTTTGTCATAGTGTACATTCTCGGATCGTTGAGCAAGCGCCTTGACCACCGCCTCCCTGTCATCAGGGTGAATGGCATCCATCACAACGTCCCGATTCTCATAAAAGCTTTCGCAGGTCCGCCCGGTTAGTTCCTGGAAGGCGGGATTCACGTAGAGCACCTGACGGGTTTGGGCATCGCGCAACCAGATGACTTCCCGAAGCGATGAGGCGATTTGACGAAGTCTTTCCTCGCTTTCCCGCAACGCTTTTTCGGCTTGTTTGCGCTCCGTGATGTCGCGCAGGTGGGCGACCGTGTAAACCTCGTCGTTCAGTTCATAGGTGGACACATGAACATCCATGTCAAATTCCGAGCTGTCTTTTCTCAACCCGCGTGTTTCATAGGCGGCAGGGGTGGGCTGTCCGTCCGCACGCTGGCGCACATTTTCCAGAATCTGTTTGTGTTGGCTGGGCGCGATCAGATCGAGAATCGGCTTTCCCATCAATTCGGCGTTGTCGGCATAGCCAAACAGCGCCAGATAAGCCGGATTGACAAAAACGTGAATGCCCGCTTTCGACACGCCAATGGCGTCCACCGAGTTTTCAAAAACGGCGCGGAACCTGGTCTCGCTCTCGCGCAGCGCCATCTCCGCCTGTTTGCGTTCGGCGCGTGTCCGCAAGGCTGTGATTCCGAATGCCAGGTCGCCCGCCAGTTCCTCCAAAAGCCGTATCTCATCGGATGTGAAGGCGTTGGGTTCTGCGGAATAGATATGAAGCACGCCGAAGGTGCTGGCGTCTTCATCCTTGAGAGGCAAACCTACTTTGGAGCGAAAGCCGTGTTGCAGCGCGATCTCCCGCCATGGGGCAGCCTCAGGGTCGGTTGCGAAATCGTAAACATAAGTGGTCACTCCGTTCCAGATCACTATTTCGTTGGTACCAAGTTCGCGTTGCGGAGTGGATCGGGTGACGATGTCGGCAGCGGCGAGATACCCATCCTCAGCCCCCGCGCAGGCAACTGGATGCCCACCCAGGATTTGATCGCGCTGCGGATACCCGACCCACGCCATGCGATATCCAGCTTCATCACAGATAATGCGGCAGATGTCATTGAGCAGGGTTTGCTCGTCCACCGCCCGGAGCAGCGCCTGATTGCAGTTGCTGATGGCGCGCAGTTCGCGATTCAACCGTTGGAGTGCCATCTCCGCCTGCTTGCGTTCGGTGATGTCGCGTTGAACACCAAAATGTCCAAGAATCCTGCCTTGTGGATCATAGAGGGCAATGTATTCCCCTTCGATCCATATCGGGGTTCCGTCCATTTTGCGCTCGTCGCTTTCGAGGACCAGCTTTCCCGTATCGAAGAAGCGCCGCCACAGACTGCGACCATGTTCAATATTGTGTTGAAAAAGGTCGTTGGGGGTAAGGTTCAGCATCTGCTCGCGCGTGGCGCCATACTGAACCAGCATGGCATCGTTGATTTGGGTGATGCGCTGGTGGGAAAAGACATAATCCAACGTTTGCTCCTTGTCCACCGTTTCGTCCCAGCGCACAGGCTCATCCAGCATCATGTAGAAACAACCGTCGATGGATTGGGAGAAGAACGCCCGCAGTTCCGCCTCGCTTTTCCTGAGCGCCTCCTCCGCCTTCCTGCGCTCGGTGATGTCAAAAATTGTCGAACGACTCATGATATACCCGCCATCGCGATCGGTAACTGCTGTCGCGTTCAACAACACCGGCAGGATGCTCCCGTCTTTGCAGACCAGATCAAATTCCAAACCGGATACCCAGCCTCGCTCCTTGAAGCCCGGAAAATTCACTTCAAATGTTTTCAAGCTGTTTGCTGTGAGCAGGTCTCGAAATTTGACCCTCCCGACAATTTCTTCACGGGAATATCCCAGCCAGCGCAGTTCAGTGTCGTTGATTAGAATAAAAAAACCGTCCTTGTCGAGCGAGTGATAGCCGCATGGCGCATTGTTATAAATATCCTGAATCATCTCATTGGATGCGCGAAGTTCCTCTGTGCGTTCCTCCACCCTGCGTTCCAACTCATCGTAAGCCTTTTGCAGCAGGTCCCGCTGCCGGCGGTTTTCAAGCGAAAGCGCCACGTAATTGGCAAGGTTGTCGATGAACGGTTTGTAGATATTAAAGGTATCGACTTCGTCGACCTGGAGAACAAAAAAACCGAAATGATGGAAGGAGGAAGCAATGAGACTGAATTCCATCCCCGGCAGACCGGCCAATCCGCACTTGAAACCTGGCTCGAAGGCGTGGATTTCTTCGTGCGCCCCGGTTTTTTCCCTCGATGCCTTGCAGGCTTCGCAAACTTTAATTTCCATTTCCCCTCTTTGAGCGCTCGCCTCATGCAGGCAGACGCGGCAAGCCTTGATGCCGGGAATGGCGATCAGGGTCTCGGCAAAGAAATCGGCAATGTGAGTAGAATCAGGCAGGACAAAGTCAACGTTTTGCGCCGCAAGAATTTGCCCGAGAATGCGCGCGTCCGCTTTTTGCCAAACCTTCTTTTTGGTGCGGGTTTTACTTGTTTTCATACGCGGCACCTTTCTGGATGCAACTTGTTACCGTCCCGGCTTCAATTCCCCAAGAAATTCCTCCGACGACACGTAGTATGGATTTTGAACGATCTTCCCCCGCACGATCATCCAGGGGTGCAGCTTGAGCACTTTGAACAGCGTCGCGCCGTCGAAGCGGCGGGCGTCATATTGGCACATTCCGCTGTGGGGAAAATTGGCGACAATTGTGTTGAGCAGGGCTTCATACTCCAACAGACGGTCGGAGCCGGGGATGCCTTTCAGCGCCCAGGTCATCTCGCCGCAACTGCGCTGACCGCTATAGCCGGCTTTCTTCGCCAGTTCGTAACGGGGCGGCAGGGTTGGAATCAGCTCGCGGGGATTGAATTGTCCGTTTTGGCAGTAGGCGCTTTCCGCGCTGAAAACCTTCAAGGATGGGTCTTCTTCCGGGAGTTCGACTCCCATCTCCGAAAGCCAGGAACGGACGACTTCCGGGGCGGTCGTGTCGGTCAGATAGCGGATTTGTTCCCCCTGTTTGAGACCAGCCGCCATATATTCCGATACGATTTTCTGACGATCCTCGTCCCGGTCATAGATCAGGCACATGTGGATTCCCTCAGGGAATTGTGTCTTCGTGAAATCCATGTCCATTTCATTTTTCAGGGTGTTCATTTCGGTCTCCTTTGTCAAATCGAGTCGATACATGATTAACAACGGGAATCAAAAGCATGCCAGATCGACCGCTGGCGAAAAACAACAAAACAAGGATTGGACGCTGCCTGCAAGTGTGCAGTTACTTTGGGCTTTTTCCAGACAATCCCCCGTACAATGGGATGATTCTTCCCCCGCTAGACCCTTCTGATTGCATGCTTGCATGAAAGCCTCCCGGCGGAAGACGGGCTCCAACCTAAATCACTGATATTGATATTGCTTATTTTGACACATTCGCAGGTATTTTTCTACTGTAGAAACCCATGAAAATGTTAGGTGCTTCAAAGTCTGGCTGCCTCCCGGAAATTGACTTGACTATTGCGCAGGTCTCTTAAAAAAGAAAGCCCCTGAGGTTCACAACCATCAAGGGCTTTCACTATCCAACGATCAAACTACACCACCACGCTCACCAACCGTCCTTTTGCGACAATCACCTTCTTCGGCTCTTTGCCTTCCAGGAACTTCTGGACAATCTCACTCGCCAGCGCCGCGGATTTGATCTCCTCCTCCGTTGCCTCGGCTGGGACTTTGATCCTGTCCCTCACCTTGCCGTTGACCTGGACCGGCAGCTCGATGGAATCCTCCTTCGCGGCGGCTTCGTCCACCTGGGGCCAGGCTTGGGTGTGGATCGAATACGGCTTGCCCAGTTGCGACCATAACTCTTCGGCGATATGCGGGGCAACCGGAGACAGCATCTTCAGATAGATTTCCTGCGCTTCCGACCACTCGTCGGTGCCGACTGCGCCAGCTTCCCGCGCCTTGTACATTTCGTTCAGCAACTCCATCAGCGAGGAGATGATGGTGTTGAACTCGAAGTTCTCGAAGTCGTGAGTTACCTTGCGCAGGGTCTGGTGAACTCTGCGACGCAAATTCTTTCGTACCTCGTCCGTTGCCGTCTGTGAATCTGTGACAAAGTCCGTTGGAGAGTCCGTGAACAGCGTCCACACGCGGCGAATCCAGCGGGCGCTGCCTTCGATGCCATGCGAATCCCACGGCGCACCCATCTCCCAGCGGGCAAAGAACATCAGGTAGGCGCGCACAGTGTCCGCGCCGTATTTTTCCACCAACAGGTCGGGCGCAACCACGTTCCCGCGACTCTTGGACATCTTCTCATTGTCCTCGCCCAGCACCATGCCCTGATTCCGCAATTGCAGCATCGGCTCGTGACCCTCCACAATGCCCGCGTCACGCAGCGCCTTGTGGAAGAAGCGCGTGTACAGCAGGTGCATGGTGGCGTGTTCGATGCCGCCGGTGTAGATGTCGACGGGCATCCAATAGTTGTACTCGTCCGGGTCGAAGGGACCCTGGTCATATTTCGGCGACAGGTAACGCAAGTGGTACCACGACGAACACATGAACGTATCCATCGTATCGGTCTCGCGAATGGCGGGTCCGCCGCAAACAGGGCAGGTCGTGTGCTTCCAGGTGGGATGCAGCTTCAGCGGAGATTCACCTGTCGGCTTCCACTCCACATCTTCGGGCAGGAGAACGGGCAGTTGGTCTTCGGGAACGGGATTCCAACCATGCTCCTCGCAGTGGATCATCGGAATCGGCGCGCCCCAATACCGCTGACGGCTGATCAGCCAGTCGCGGTAGCGGTAGTTGACAGACTCCTTACCGATACCTTTTTGCTGTAACCAGTCAATGACAGCCGCAATACCGGGGTTCTTGCGTCCCTTCTGGTCGTTGACCTTCGTCTCGTTGAACTGGGCGGAGTTGACCATGACTCCCGCGCCGACGTAGGCTTCGGGCATGGTATCCCCATCCAAGTCGGGTTGACCCTCGGGCTGGATGACGGGGATAATTTTCAGCCCATACTTGCGGGCAAATGCAAAGTCGCGCTCGTCGTGAGCCGGGACTGCCATGATCGCGCCCGTACCGTAGGACATCAAAACATAGTCCGCGATCCAGATCGGGATGCGTTTGCCGTTGACGGGGTTGATGGCGTATCCGCCGGTGAACACGCCCGTCTTTTCCTTGTCTACTGCGCCGCGCTGGATGTCGGTCTGACGCGCCGCCTGCGCCTTGTATTCCTCGACGGCTGACTTGTTTTCGAGCGTGGTGATCTTGTCCACCAGCGGATGCTCGGGCGAGAAGACCATGAAGGTCGCGCCCCACAACGTATCGGGGCGGGTGGTGAATACTTCCACATCATCGCCTTGTTCCGTTTTGAAAATAACTGACGCGCCCTCGGAACGGTCGATCCAGTTCGTTTGCAGGGTCTTCACTGTTTGGGGCCAGTCAATACCGTCGAAGTTCAACAGTTCATCGGCGTACTTGGTCGCTTTGAAGAACCACTGCGACAAATCCTTCTTGATGACCGGCGTGCCGCAGCGTTCGCAGTGGCGGTCGTCGCCCCAGACCTGCTCGCGCGCCAGCGTGGTGTTGCAGTTCGGACAGAAATCCACGGGTGACATCTTGCGATATGCCAGTCCGTTTTTGTACAACTGGATGAAGAACCATTCGGTCCACTTGTAGTATTCAGGCTCGCAGGAGACCGCCTCGCGTTCCCAATCAAACATCGCGCCCATCGAGCGCAGTTGCGTTCTCATGCGAACGATATTCTCGCGGGTGCGCGTCATCGGATGGACGCCGCTCTTGATGGCGGCATTCTCGGCGGGCAGGCCGAACGCATCGAATCCCATCGGGAACATCACGTTGTAGCCGTTCATGCGCTTGAAACGGGCGCGCGCATCGGACGGGGTCATTGCATACCAGTGACCGATGTGCAGGTCGCCGCTGGGGTAGGGCAGCATGGTCAGCGCGTAGAACTTCGGCTTGCTGGGGTCGATGACCGAGCGATAGAGTTGGTCCGCATCCCATTTTTCCTGCCACTTCTTTTCGATGACTTTGGGATTGTAGGATTTGTCCGCCTTCGGCTTCTCCTCGATAACAGGCACGATCTCCTTTGGTTTATCATCAACAGGCACAACCGCCTTGACGGGTTGGGGAGCAACCATCATAGCCATTTCCTTGACGGGTTCAATGGCTTTCTTGGTGGCAGCCTGAATTTTCGACGCGGCTTTCTTTGGCTTCGCGGGAGCCTTGGGGACAGCCTTCACGACTGGCTTCTTCGCGACAACCTTCTTTGCAACCGTCTTCTTCGGCGCTTCCTTTACCTTGCTTTTCGCGGGCACTGGTTTGACAGCCTTCTTCAACGTGACCTTCTTTTCCTTCGTGGAAGTCCTGGTCACAGGCTTGGCTGCCTTCACAACCTTTTTGACAACCTTCTTTGCCTTTACGGTTGGTTTCTTGGGAGCAGCTTTCTTCTTTGTTTCCTTTTTCCTGGTCTCAGCCATTCTTACCTCGTGTAATTGGGTGTAATTCGTTCCAGTTTCAAATGTCAGGTGGGTTCACCTTGATGATTTGCTTTTCAAAGAATTGCAAAGGGGACTCGCAAGCAGCGGTCCCTGCTTCCAGAAAATTTTATTCATGTTCATGCGAGCCTCCTTTCCTGCGTTGACATCGTCCAAAAACAAAAAATCCTTCATCCACAATCAGGGACGAAGGGTTTTCTCCGCGGTACCACCCGGATTCGTCTTATAGTTTCTTGATCTCATGGTCTGTTCAGACCGGCCATTCGACCATTTGGCTATCAGACTAACTGACGCTCTTTGATTGCGATAACGGGCAAACCCGTGGATGACTACTCCAGTTCACCATCCAGGTCTCTCTTTCGAGCAACAGGCGAGTTCGGTCTTTTATTATCCCCTTTAGGGGGTGATTGCGCTCCCGCTGGGCGCTGGCGAAGGGCTTCCACCTCGCTTTCCCTTCTCGCTGACGGGATGACCTACTACTCCTGTCCTGACCTTTGATTATTTTTTGTGATTATAGCACAAGAGCGACTAGGGTTTCTAATCGCTCTCGCAGGTGGACCCAGGGGGATTCGAACCCCCGACCTTCTCAATGCCATTGAGACGCGCTCCCAACTGCGCTATGGGCCCGGATTTCAGTAATCAGTTTTTAGCGTTCGATTTTCAGCGTTCAGCGACTGATTACTGGTTTCTGATCACTGAACAGTGGACCTGAGGGGATTCGAACCCCTGGCCTCCTCAGTGCGATTGAGGCGCGCTCCCAACTGCGCTACAGGCCCGTAAATAAGGCGACGCGTATTCTACCTGAGGCATTGATGAATGTCAATGCAAAACCAACTTCAAAATTACAGGGTTGGGAAACCCTATGCCGTTCGCAGTGTGACCTTGAACGTGGAACCCTGCCCCTCGCCGGTGGACTCCGCCCAAATGGATCCGCCCTGGGCTTCGATCAGCCCCTTTGCAATGGTCAGCCCGATGCCCAGTCCGCCATAGTGACGTGTATTCGGCGGTTCAATCTGGTAGAACTCTTCGAAGACCTTCTGTAACTTATCGACGGGAATCCCAATGCCGTGATCCTGCACCCATGCCAGCACCTGTTTTTCCTGCCTGGCAGCTCCGATCACGATCTCGCTTCCCTGCGGCGAGAAGCGAATGGCGTTATTGAGCAGGTTGACAAATGCCAGTGCGGTTTTTTCCGCATCCACCTCCACGTAGATGGGGTCGTCCTGGAAATCGAGAACCAGCTGCATGTCACGCCGTGCGGCGGAATATTTGATCTCGTCCATTGCGAAGTTCAACACATCCTGGATGGAAATTCTCATCGGCCGCATTTCCATTTCGTCAGCCTGGAGCAGGGTCAGATTGTTCATCTGGTCGAGAAGCGAGCGCATTTGCGCCGCCGCGCCAAGCACATGGTTGGCATTTTCCGTTGTTGAATCTCCCCTGATACCATTTTGCAGGAACGTCGCATACCCGATGATGATACCCAGCGGAGTCCGCAGTTCGTGGGAGGCTAACGCCAGAAAATGGCTTTTGATCTGGTTTGTGACCTTGACCTTCTCCAATGCCTGCTGGGTTGCCCGCAATAAGCGCGCGTTGTTGATGGCAATGGCGGCATGCGCGGCTGTGACGGACAGAATCGCCACGTCGCCGTCGGTGAAGTTGCCTTCGCGCTTGTTGATCGCTTCCAGCACGCCCATGGTTCGATCCTTGATGGGCATGGGCACGCCGAGCAGTGAATGTGTTTTGAATTTGACGTGGTCGGAGACAAGCGAATAGTGGCGCGGGTCCTGCTCCGCGTTGTTCAGGATGAGCGGCTGGTTGGTGCGGAAGATTGTCCCTGCCAGACTGCTGTCGATGGGAACGGGAATCTCAGCCAACTGGGCGGGGTCCGACCCGGTGGCGGCGGCGAAATACAGTCGCGGATTTTTTTCATCGTAAAGGAGGATGGACGCCGCTTCACATTCCAACAGTTCGGTGGCGGTGGCGGTGATCAATTGCAACAGTTCGTCAAGATCGAGGGTTGAATTTAAAGTGACGCTCAATTCAACGAGACGTAAAAGCGATTTCTGGCGTCCCTCGAGACTCTTCAGTTGACCTGTTTTGGTAAGTGGTGTCATGGATATAGTGTAGCGTCTTTTTTTTGCGAATTCAAGCTCCGTTTGTCCTATTTGAATTGGCGGAAAATATAATACCCACGGTCGCAAATTGCGCTTTCCACCCTCTAACAAAGCGCAATTTGCGACCGAGTGCGGTATAAAACAGGTGAAGGGGAGCCGCCTTCACCTGTTACTCTTTATGCCTCCTTTCCCGTTGGGGGATTACATCATTTATTGGTTAGTAGTTTGTGTGGGCGGTATATCTTTGCCGCCGCGCGGACCGCCAAAGCCAAATCCGTGCCCATCGAGAAAGCCCTTGTCGAGTCCTTCCAACAGCCAGTCGGCTTTTTCCTGCGACATGCTTCCATCGGCGACGGCGGCTGCGATGTTTGCCCGCATCTCTTCGGCATTGACGGCGTTAATCGCGTCCTTCACGTCCTGAATGTCCACGCCGGCAGTGGTGGCTAAGTCTTCGAGGGTATTGCCTGATGCCAATGCGGTTGAGAGTTCTTCGCTGGTTATGCCGAGAACCTTGGCGGCAGCGGCAAGTTCCGCTTCGCCCATACCGCGTCCGCCGTGACCGGGTCCATCGCCAGTTTTCCCTGCGGGTGGAGTGGGTGGCGTCCCGTCCTGTGCATATGCAGTCGTCACGCTTGCCGCGCCGAACAACAGTGCAATCGCCAGCAATCCGCCAAGTACGATTGAGATTTTCTTTTTCATATTTTTACACCTCTTTTATCTATTGTCTGGTTGGAGCGCCTCCAACCTTCCCAAATGATATTTGAGGCGTGTAATCGGGATATGACCGACTTATAAAGAAATTATGTGCGTGGAAAAGGAAAGCGCCCTGCTTCCAGGCAGGGCGCTTTTGACCTTTGGTGTTTCCCGTGCTATGCCTTCTCGACCGGGAACTGGATCTCGGTCACGGTAGCTGGGTCGTTTTGGCTGCCGTTCTTCGCGGGGTTGAGATAGACTTCGCGGTACGGCCCGACGATGCGATAGCTGTTGGAATCAAGCCACTTGCCAATTGCGCTGTAGGCTTCGGAGATCGTGACAAAGGGTCCGTTGTGGATGGTACAAGCCACGGTCTCGGCGGGCAGGTTCCGCACTTTGACGCGCTTTGACTCGGTCAGGTCGTCGTCGATCTGCTCGCAGACTTCCAAATCCAAATCACGTTCCTTGTAATCTTCATCATGATAGAGCGTGAAGCAAGCCCCACTCGGGCGGACGCGATGCATGGCGAGATAGCCGCCCAATTCATCCCACAAGCCACCCTGCTCGGGCGGAGTCGGAACCACATCGCGGACGGAAGCAACTTTGACCGCTCCCACATTTTTGATAACGACGTCATACTTGGACATGTTATTCTCCTGTTCGATTTGCCTCAGGCGGGACTCGATCCGCTCCAGACGTTCGGTTTCCTCACGGACTCTTTGGCGGGCTTCCGTTTCGCGCAGTTTCAACATCCCGCGCATTTGCTCCACTGACAATCCATCGTCGAGAAGATGGCCGATCTCCTCGAGTGAAAAGCCCAACTCTTTGAGCGCCAGAATCCGATTGAGGGTGGATAACTGGCTGTACTCGTAGAGACGATAGCCCGTAAAGCGGTCCACGGAAACGGGTTTGAGCAGTCCCATTTCATCGTAATACCGTAGCGCCTTGACCGAGACACGACTGAGTTTTGAAAAGTCACCGATTCGAATCATTTTGGGTACCTCGCCGTCTTTATACTCCCTCCAGTGAGGGGAGAGTCAAGGGGAATGTTTGCCGTACATTCGATAAAAAACACGCCCTGTAACGGACGTGTTCCTGTTCTTGACGTTTCCGTGCCCCTCTCAATCTTTGAGGCGGACAAAGGTAGGCTCGATTTCCAGCGATTCCAGTAAATCGCTGCGAACCCCCAAAATATGTCTCCCCTTCACAATAAAACCCTCGAGCCATTTTTCATTACTCACCACATTGCCGGTTTGCATGTACACGACTGTATATCCGTTTGCCTCCAGCAATTCCGTTGTCAGGTCGCTGACGCTGATGTCGAAAACAATGTCCGGAAGGGATATCTGGCAAGCCTGCTCTATTGCGGGGAAGTTTTCGAAATAATACTCGTAACTGACGCCCACCCAGCCGCCGCCTTTGGAACGGTTTTGCGTCATTTCGCAGTCTGTGAAGGTTCTGTCAGCCAGCCCGGCGCGGTCGAAAAATTCGACATCGCCAAAATGTTTCAACGAAACGTGATATGGGACCATCCCCATCTGCGCGCTCATGATCGTGACCGGCTTGTGGACGGGGGAGATTTCAGTAATGAGATAGTCCAGATAGTCTATGATGTAAACGTCCCGCATGTTGACGCGGTTATGCCTCTCGAACCAGGAATATTTCGGCGCATCATAGTTGCGGCTTACCTTGATCTGACTCCACAACGGCACGCCCGTGGAGAACCTGTAAGTGAAATCCAGCGCAGCCTTAATCTCCACGCCGACCAGCAGCAATGTTATCAATGTCAGGTACAACTTATTTCTGGTTATTTTAGCCAGCGCAATGGGGATCATCGAAATTAGCAGCGGAATAAAAGGCACAAGAAAGCGCCCGCCTTCCATCCAGTCCCCGCTGACAAGAAGCACGAATGCAAAGTATCCCGTCACATATAATAACGAAAGCAGGAGATAAAAGTTGAAATCCTTTTTCCTGAATTGCATGGCGGGAACCGCAAGAAAACAGGCTGCCATGACAACGGATAGAAACGCCATGGAGAGTCCGCCGCCAAAAAGATTCCCCTTGAGGTAGAGAGCGCCTTCCGCGATGTTCGCAAGGTTGATCCCGCCTGCTTTGGCGCTCACCGGCTGTGGGAACATGTCTCCAAAGTACCATAGCCGAAACAGAAATATACCTGCAGAGAAAAGGACATACGCGCCGAACAGCTTTAGCAGGGGAGAAAGTCCGCCTGAGGGTGTTTCCCTGCTTGGGCGTTCCTTCAAAAATACAATCGCGATGACGCCACCCAAAATACAGCCAAGCAAAATTGGCGTTTCGGGTCTAACCAGCTCGAAGAGAAGCATCGCCAGCAGAGCCAGAATCAGGCGTGGGGTCGTCAGTCTGTTCAAGTAACCGGCGACAGCCATGATGAGGAATATCCCGGTCAGCGAAGCCAGCGTGGTTTCCAATCCGCCATAAGACCAGTAGATGAAGTAGGGGTATGCGGCGGTCAACATGGCGGCGGAAAAACCGAAGGCGCGATTATCGGTCAGCTTTGTTACAAGCCCGGCTGTCAACATCACGCTGATCATGCCAAACACGATGGAGGATATTTTCCCCAAAGTCACCATCTCGATTCCGGTAACTTTGGCGAAGAGCGCAAGAAAAATTACGTGAAGCAGACTGGAACTTTGTTCAACGCGGACGCCGTTGTAATTCAACATCTCGCCGAAGTGCGCCAGTGTGTAGGAGGGCCAGTAGGTGATATGAGCATCGTCCCGACCTGCGGAGGAGAACAGGAGGAGACCCGCTGTCAGCAGGAACAAACCCGGCACAAGATATCCGGCGAGTCGCAAAACAGTTTCCCAGACGGGGCGCTGGAGATGGCGTTGAAGGTTTGCTTTCATCCCATTCCCTTTACTGTTTTTGTCGGACTATGGGCTGGTGGGCTGGATGCGTCCCGCAAGCAGGGCGTCAAGTGTTTCCTGCGCAAGGCGAAGCTTTCCCGTCGTGAGGATGGTTGTGTCCACGTCGGCGATGCCAAGCGGGGATTGAACGTTGACGCCGCCCTGACCCGCTATCAGATTGGGCCAGGCAAGCTGTATCGCCTTGACCGTGTCCGGGCGGATAGTCATCACCCAGCCGCCGGGACGCGGCTCCGGCATGGAGGTTCCGATCAGGAAAACGCCCTGTGTGCCGATGTAGGAGAGGAAGTCCGCATCTGCCAGCGTGGGATAAACATAGATCGAATAAACCCGCCGGTCGTTGATCAGCACGTTGGCATAGCCGCCATAGCGGGTGGGGGATTCGTCGGCGGGGACTTCGACATAGGTCGGGTATTCGACCTCCGTCATGTAGAACGTGCGGCACAATCCGCAGTAATAGGTCATGCCGTTGCTGAAGGCATTGAAAGCGCGCTGGGCGTCTGGATTATCCTTGGGAATCATCATGCCGATATGGTATTCGTCGCTGATCATCGCCGAGACGTAGCCGGCAAGGAAAGCGGGCAGTTCCCCTTGTGAGTCGCCTGCCAGTACACTCAGGTTTCCACCCGGCGTAAGGTTGGGGATGTTGACCGCCAGGAATTGCACGCCCGGGGCAGTGGGCGCAATGGACGCAATCCCTGGATCGGGCGGCAGGACGATTACAACTTTCAAAGTCGGGTCGGCAAGATCGGCGGGTAACAGGATGTTGCGTACCTGAAAACGAAAACCGGATGCCTGTGCCAGGTCATAAACTGTCTTTTGGTATAAGTCGGATGCGGCTTTGTCCATGTCGGCGGGCAGGAGCAAAATTGCCAGCGGCGTGGACGGTGTGGGCATCAACGTGGCGGTGGGCAGAGGGGTATTTGTCGGCACAGCGGTGGGAGGGGCGACGGTTTCGGTTGCGGAGCCTCCGCAGGCGCTCAGCAGAGCAAGGGTTAGAATGGCAAAGAGGAAATGTTTAACACGCACAGTGCATACTCCAGGATAGGGATTGACGAATTATACTGCCTGATTTTCGGGAACCGGGACATCCAGCCTGCGGGTTAAACAAAAAGGAGACGCGCAATAGCCGCGCGTCTCCTGGAGAGAGGGGAAAACTAATTGACCGAAATGCTGATTCTCTTCGGTTTGGCAGATTCAGCCTTGGGCAGGTTCAGGGTCAGAACGCCGTCTGCGATCTTCGCTTCGACCTTGTCCGCCTGAATTTCGGCAGGCAGGCGCAGGGCGCGGCGGAAGTTTCCGCGGGGAAGTTCGTTCAGCAGATATTCAGCTTCGTCCGCGCGGTACTCGCCTTCGATGCTGACCACGTTCTCGATCACCTGGATGTTCAAATCCTCGGCTTTCAAACCGGGGACGAGCGCCGAAAGCAGGTAGGCATCGTCCTCTTCACGGATGTTCACGCCCAGAGAACGGTATTCGGGCTGTTCGGGCTGCTGCGCCCAGCGGCGGATCATGCGACGATACGGGTAAGATTGGATATAGAGTGTCATTTTCGATTTTCTCCTGTTTGTATGGTAAATTGAATTGTGGTGATTTTAGCGGGGGCGTATATAAAAAACATCAACAAAGAATAGAAGTTATGTTGGAAATCAAGCGAACTTTTTACCAGCCTGTAACGTCTATAAAATAAGTGACTATTGGCACACGTAGAAAGGAACTGCCAGATGATAAAACACAAATGGATTACCGTTTTGATGGGGGGATTTATTCTGACCTGTCTGGTTGGTTGCGCTCCGGGGGCGATTCCCGCCGACGACAGCGTTGTCCCCTCAGTGCAGGTGGAAACAACCGAACCGTCAACTATACCGGAGCCTGTCGAACTTCAACCTGCGACAGTCGCCCCAATTTCTCCGGCCCAACCCATAATGGAGGATGAAGCCATGAACGGGACTCAATTGCAATTCCCAGCGGACGATGAGTCAGCGGAGAGCATCAAATTAGCCAGAGAGGACCTGGCTCAGCGGCTGGGGATATCGGTCGATCTTATAACGGTTAATGCTGTCATCGGTCAGGAATTTACCCCCGATGCGTTCCATTGCCGTGCGTCGAAAGAGCGGATTGCCAAGCAGGAACCCGCGCAGGCGATATCGGGCGCGAGCATTTTGTTGAGCGCGTCGGGACGCCGCTATGAATATCATGCCAGCGGTCAGACGGTTGTTTTTTGCCGTCCCTTACAATAAGCGGGAATTACAGAAAAAGCCATCGGGAGTCATGACTCCCGATGGCTTTTTGTTTTGAAAATGGACGCCAAAGCCGTTAGATACGGCAGCCTACCGGCTTTGCGTCACACACATCACTTGACCGTGACGTCAATGGAAGAGCTGTCTCCAAGAGCTCCGTCGACCAGATAAGCTTCGCTGGTGATGACGGTCCCCGAGGGCAGGTTCTTGTCAGCCTTTACCCAGAACACAATGACCTGGGTCGCATTAGGAGCGAGCAATCCCTTCCAGTGGATGCTGTTCGACGCGCGGTCATAGTACACACCCTTGACAAAGGTGGTCTGTGCGGGGATCGGGTTGGTTACGTCGAAAGCCTGTTGCACGGGGGTTGTGTTGACAATCTTAAGAGTATAGACGATGGTATCTCCGGCTCTAACCGCGGGAGGAGACACCTTCTGCGACAGGTCGATCAACTGCGGCGAATTCCAGACCTTGATCATGCCCCAGTCGCCTTTGGTGGACTTGTCAACCACCGCCATGTGCAAGCCGTATTGTACGCCGCTATCGCCGGGGTTGCCCGAGCCAAGGATCGTGTCGCCCATGTCAAATCCATAGAAGTCCGTGGCTGGGGTCTTGTCTCCCCATGTGATGCGGGTTGTGTAGCTGCCCTTGGCTGGAACGGCAAGGCTGGCTGCGGCATCCCAGAAGTACAATCCGCCATTGGCATCTCTGTATCGGAGGCCAGGATAGTAGCCCAGCGAATCATGGAATTGTGATACTGCCGGGAGGGGCGCAAACTTCTTGGTTTCCAGAATGGCGCCTGTTGCATCTGACCGTCGCACGGTAAACGGCGTGGTCTTTTGGAGTGTGAACGCGGCGTTGCCCGGCTGGCAGCGGGCGTTGAGCCGCAGGTGTGCATCGCTTGTTCCCATGCCTTCCCATTCCAGGGGCCAGTAGTGACTGTCGACGATGAGCAGGGCGTGTTTCGGACCATAACTGGGCGCGTCGTAGAGGGAGTCATAGAGGGTGTAATCGAAATCCATCGCTCCATTGCGTAACCACAGCAACATGCCAGGCACGGTGTAGGGACAGCGATCCACTTCCCATTCAGTTGTTGCATCGCTGTTATATATTGTCGTATAGGGGTATGCCAATCCGCGATCAAAGCCGCTGGAGTTGCGCCATTCCGCCAGGTAGTACATGGGGTAGACGTTCGTCAGTGGCACGAGCACGAAGTTATTGGTCGTCCAGCCATTCGGAGCAGTTTCCACATCATCGGCGAACAGCGTGGTTGCGCCATCTACCAACGAGAAGTCATCCGCCCACCAGCCAGCCCACTGCACGCCAACATCGCTTGTGTAGTGAAGTCGCAGCGTGATTGTCTTTCCAGCATAGGTTGCCAGGTCGAAACGCAGGACATCTTGTCCCTCGCCATTCAACCCCAGGTTGCCACTGCCGTCATCGACGAAGAACCCGTCCATGTCCGCAAGTTTGGTCCAGGTTGCGCCGGCGTCTTCGGAGACTTCCACGTAACCGTAGTCATAATCCTCTTCGAAGCTCCAGTAACTGGCAAAGGAGAAGATCGGCGCCGTGGCAGTTGTCAGGTCGAAGTCGTGCGCCAGATAAAAGTCTGCCAGATCAGCCCGGCTTGACCACCAAGCGTTGCCAGTGCCTGCCAGGTTGGGTGTCTCAACCACCTGGTCCGGCAAGTTGACCTTGATGCCCTGTTCGGTATGCTTCGGGCGCAGGGAGAGCTGTCCAACCTTGACGGCGGTCGGTCCCGTTGAGTAGTCAAGCTCGACCGGGTCCGCCCAGCCAATCAGGTACCGGAAGAACAACGGGAACGGCGCGGGCTGCATGCCACCAAGTTTGCCGTTCCAGGAGCCTGCTTCCATGATCGACCAGTTGGAGGGTGAGCCTTGGGCGTCAGTGGTGTAGATGTCTGGAAGACCGAACGCCGCATGACCGAATTCTTCGGAGATAACGCCCACGTCGATGTTCTCAGGATCCATGCTGTACGCAAGGACGTAGATATCCCGGTCAGGACAGCCCGCCGAGCCTGCGGAGCAAGCCAGTTTGCCGGCGGGATAGTCGATTGCCGATGCGTGTGACCAGATGGCGAAATCGCCTTGCTGACCACCGCCGCTTTCCTGTCCCACGCCCGCATGAATCACGGTGAAGTTGTCTACAAAGCCGTCGCCGTCACCGTCATAAGTTTGCCAGGCGAAATTGGGATCGTCCACATTGACGGCATCCACAACTTCCCTAACCAGGTCACCGGCGAGTACGTTGTGATTGCTGCCGGTGCAGTTGTCAGCGCCATACCAGCCTTCGGAGTGCGCGGCTTGCAGCCACTTGGGATAAACCAGACCCTTCGGGACGAACGTCCCCTCGGACTGTTCCAAATAGAAGTTTGCCATTGTGCTGCCGCGCAGGTCCACCTTGCCCAAATTCGGGTGATTGACAATCACGCCGGCTTTCGGTCCAACGCCGAAGTAAAGCTCGTTGTAGAGCGCCGGTGTGGCATTGTCATACCAGATGGTGTTGTTATCTCGCGGTCCTGGAGCCGGAATTTGGTTGTGCAATGGCCCCGTGGTGGTCACCGATGTCCCGCACCAGTCGAAGGTGTCGCTATTGGGGAATTCCACTGGCACAGCCAGACTCATGATCTGAGGCTCTGCGGCGGCTTCGGCGGCTGACATAGCCATCAGTTCGGGTTCACCCTGACGTTCTTTCTCCAGCAATTGGCGAAGCTTCTCTGGGTTGGGGGTGGTGGGGTTGCGTTCAGCCCAGTTTTTACGGAATTCCTGGACAGCCAGGGCTTTCATTTCGGCATTCGCCATGGGAACGCCATGAACTTCCAGAAGCGTTTCGATCTGTTCGATGTTCGGCGCGCGGTAATGCGCATTGAACTTGGCCGCCTGGAACATTGGCAGGGCATCGACGCTCTTGACAACCGCCTGGGTGGGTGAGACCTGGAAGGCGGAAGTGGTCCCTAACAAAGTGACAATCAGGATGGCTACGAGGCATAAAACAAAAAGTCTGTTCTTCATATTTATTTTCCTCACAGGTTTGGAATAATGGGTGGATCGCTGCTTTAGAGTTGAACCTTCATTTTCGTTACTTTTGCCGATTTTCACCTCTTCTCTATTTGGAATCGCCTTAAAAACAAAAGACTGCCGAAGCAAAAATACCTTCGGCAGTCTGGCGGTCTACATTCGTTACTCCGTAGATCCATGACTTTGCGTCCCCATCTCACGATGGGTTTGCCATTTCGGGGTAAATTATCCCGTACTCGTCAGAGAACCGCACAGTAACACTAAAGTTTAAGCAGCACTACAGAACTGTTTAAATCCCATACTATAGAACTATAACCAATACTACACCTTTTTTGTGGCAATTTCAAGTAAATGGAATGGGTAAATTTTACCGGTCTTGTCTGTGTTGTTCGGCAGTGAGTGTCACACTTGCAAGAATGTCTCCAATGCCGGGATGCGAAGTGTTTGAACTCTGCCTTACAAGGTTTGCGTGCTTACAGACAGACGACGAACTTTTCATTTGACAAAACATGTATTTGGGATAAAATACACCCCGCACAGCAAGCCGAAGTGGCGGAATTGGCAGACGCGCTACGTTCAGGGCGTAGTGAGTGTACTCTCATGAGGGTTCAAATCCCTCCTTCGGCACACAGCAAACAGACCCGCGTCACGCGGGTCTGTTTTATTCTCATTCAAAAGTCGGTTACTACAGCAGGTCGCGGTCCGCCTGTTCGGCTTCCTGGTAAACCCGCTTGACCTCCTCCTTGATCTCGGCGGAGGCGCTGGGGGTCATCGAAATGAATTTGACCAGATCGCGCGCCTGGCGCAACAGATCCTTGACGTTGGCGACATACGAAAAATCACTGCGCCCGCCCTCGGTTGGGACAGGCAACTCGCGGGCTTTCTGAATCAGCTTTCTGGCGCGGACGATTCGCTCCGCGGCGGGAATAAGTTTTGCCATGTCATCTCCTTTTCATCATATCGAGAAATCAGGACTTCCTGACAGCCCAGCCAATGTAGGAGGTTTGCAGTCCGCCGCCGGTCTGGAACTGAAGGCGGCGACCCAACTCGGCAAAGGTCAGCAACCCCAGCTTGCGGCGGATGAGGAGCGCTGCCACCTGGAAGTTGAACAGGGCGGAGTTCAGCCCGGTCATGTCGCGGTTTTCAAACCCCAATTTTTCGAAGAGCGCCAGAATTTCGGAGGGCTTGATGAACTTTTTCCAGAGATGGGTGTTCGGCGGGAAGAAACTGGTCAGCGGGAATTCCTGGGCAGCGAGGATGTTTTCCAGGTATGAGGTCCAGGTGCGGTTGATGGTGTCGTAGCAGAATATCCCGCCAGGCTTGACGACGCGTCCCACTTCGCGGATGGTCTTCTCAAGGTCATCCACATGCTCCAGCACATCACAGCAAACCACCACGTCGAACTGACCTGTTTCGAAGGGCATTTTCTCGCCGCTGCCCTGTCGGTAATCGATGGTCAAGCCCTGCGTGGAAGCGTGCGCGCGGGCGGCGTTCAGCGAAGGTGCTGAGGGATCGAGACCCGTCACCTGACAGCCAGCCTTTGCAAATTCCTCGCTGAGAATCCCGCCGCCGCAGCCCAGGTCCAGTACAGATAAACCGTGGAGGGGGCGTCCCAACTGACGGGTAAGCGCCTCATGGAAATATCCGAAGCGGGCTGGGTTTACTCCCGTTTTCAGCAGGTGCAGGAAATGTCTCTCATCCCACCACCCATCCGCCTGTTGGGAGTAGACTTCATTGTCGATGGACATGTTTGTTCGTCTCCTTGTCGAGATTATAAATGAGTCTTGCCCGCGAACGGGAAAGGCGATAAAGTTGTGCGATACCAAATTAAGGAATTCAACATGTTTATCGTTTCAGATTCATGGAAAGCCGCCCACCCGCAAGCCCATGCCGGGATTTTAGTCATGCTTGACGTGACCAATCCGCCACAGCACGCCGAACTCGAAGCCCGCAAGGGACGCTTGCAGGATGAACTCCGCAGCCGTTTTGCCGGGCAGGATAAAAACGCCATCGCGGCGCTCTCCCCAATTCAAGCCTATAATGCTTACTACAAGCCGTTCAAGAAATCGTATCATGTCCAGATGCAATTGGAGTCGATTGCGTTCAAGAATAAATCGCTACCAGGCGTTGCCGCGCTGGTGGAGGCGATGTTCATGGCGGAAATCAAAAACCTGTTGCTCACAGCGGGTCACGACCTCGACACGCTTCAACTGCCGGTGACGTTGGATGTCGCCACCGGACAGGAGCAGTACACCCTGCTGCGCGGGACGGAGCAGGTGACAAAACCCGGCGACATGTTCATGAGAGACGGAGCGGGAATTATCTCCAGCATCCTTTACGGTCCCGACCAGCGGACGCAGATCACCGCGAAAACCCAAAATGTGATGTTTGCCGTTTATGCGCCCGATGGCATTAGCGCGGATGCAACCCGCCGGCATTTGGAGGATATCCGCGATAACGCACTGGTCTTATCGCCAGGCGCGCGGGTGGAGTTGCTGGAAGTTTCTGGGGCTTGATTCTGTAAAGCCTGAAAATCACTTGGGCTGCAAACCAAAGTTATCGAACATGACTGTGCCCGGTACTTGTTCGAAAAACTGAACCATGAGATGAACATACCCACTTTCGCGGCGCTCATCCGTAAACTCGCTCACAACGACATTGTTGATGGATAGTACGAAATGGTCCCCGCGCGCACTTACGGCGAGAGTATTCCAATCGCCTGAGCGAATGGCGTCTGAATAAGTCCAGGGCGTGAATACTTGACCATCATCCTGATCGCTTTTGTATTCCACAAGGAACTGTTGCTGGTCACAAACAGAAAATACGTATGCTCCATCGGGAATACCATTGGAAGAAATGCGAAAAACAACCGCGTAGCACAGCAACTGGGCATTGGGAGTCGCCAACTTGGCGTCAACAGACAGGTCGAAATCCTCGATGGCTCCGACGTTCCTGTACTTCCGCCACGACCTGCATAATCAGATTCGTAAAACTCTCTTATGTTCCAAATGTATGCCCCATCCCGAACGCTTATAGAACCTCGCCAATATTTATTATCCTCTTGCCCGGTGCCCCAGTTACTTTCATTGTCATCGAAATCGTCGAAAAATTGATAGCCGGCGACCTGTGTCGCCTGATAGATCGCCGTGCTTGTGGCTGAAACGGCAGTACTTGTCGCACGCGCCTGCTCGGTGGCAAGGGATGCTATTTGTTTCTCCCTGGCGGTATTGACTGTATAAAATGCAGCGGCTGTGACGCCAACGACAACAATGCAGATCACCCCCACAACGACAAGGAGAATCGTAAACACCTTTTTGTCGGTCTGATCCATGATCTGGGGAGCATCATTCATTTAAAGGAATTCCTCCTGTGGAAGGTAAAAAATTTGAGCAGGTAGGTTACTCGACTACAACCCCGTCGAGGTTTTCCTCGGGAGCAGGATATTTCATCTTCAAGCCTTCGAGCGTCTCCACCAGCACGGATGAGATGACCAGGTCGCGGTACCATTTGCGGTTGGCTGGGACAATGTACCAGGGGGCGTAATCGGCGCTGGTTTTGCCCAACACGTCCTCATAGGCTTTCATGTAATCATCCCACAGTTTGCGCTCCTCCAAGTCGCCAAGGCGGAACTTCCAGCGTTTGGTCGGGTCGTCAAGGCGGGCTTGCAGTCTCTCCTTTTGCTCGTCACGGTCGATGTGCAGGTAAAACTTGAGGATGGTCGTGCCGCTCTCAGCGAGAATGCGTTCGAATTCGTTGATCTGATCGAATCGCTTCTTCCATACTTCGGGTGGAACAAGGTTATGCACGCGGACGACCAGCACATCCTCGTAATGACTGCGATTGAAGATAACCATTTCACCTTTGCCCGGCGCCTGCCTGTGGATGCGCCACAGGTAATCGTGATCCAACTCCTCGGGCGTGGGCGCCTTGAAACTCGCCACCCGCACCCCGGCGGGATTCACGCCATCGAATACGCGGCGGATCGCGCCATCCTTGCCGCCCGTATCCATTGCCTGCAAAACAATCAACACCTTGTGCTTGTGTTCGGCGAACAACAACTCCTGCAGGGATTCGAGTTTGGAGTTCAGCTTTTCGATTTCAGTCAGTCCCTTTTCCTTGCCGCCTTTGAAGTCGCCCGTATCGTCCGGATCGACCTTTGCAAGATTAACCTTCGTATCAGGTTTGACCAGATATTGTTTCATTGCATGTCCTTTTTCTTTTCTAGATTGACCGGGTCAATGATAACCGAAAAGGTTAAAAACGATATTCCCCCGGCAGTTATCGGGGCGGATTTTTGTTATTCTTTTCGATTTACGTTTGATGCCGCCCCGCAAGCATGTCCCCTGTCGTTACCTGTGTGCCTCGTTACATTTTAGTGCTTCGGAAACAGCCTCTGCCATGATGCGGTCTACTTCGATGGAGGCGGTGGTGGGCTTGCCGATCTCCATGTTGTTGACGAAGGTTCTTGCCGCATCGATAATCCAGTTTGTTGCCATGTCGGGGAAGACTTTGCCGGTGTTGACCACCAGGTCGAATGCCTGAATCGCGCCCCAGGGCGCCCGGTAGAACTCCTCGACGAAAGCCCGCCGCACCCTGTCCTTTTCCTTTACCAGCGCATCCGCCTCCTCGAACGGAATTTTCTGCTGTTCCATCACCCGCCCCACGCGGACGGAATAGGGAGCCTGGAGCCGCACGTGGAGCACATCGGCATATCCACCCAAGACCTCGAATCCACTGCGACCGAGAATTACCACGTTGCCGTGGTTTGCCACCGCCTCGATGACGCGGTTGAGCATGTCCATCATCACGTCGCGCTGTTTTTCCCGCTGGGCGTCGAACCGCTCCCAAAAGGTGGGCAGGTTCTGGTACTCCTTGTCGAAATCCACATATCCGTATTGACCGAGAATCTGGCCGATGAATTTCTGGTCTACGAAATGGAAGCCCAATGTTTGAGCCACCTTGCGGGCAATGGAATCGCCCTCACTGCCGAATTCCCTGGAAATGGTTATCACAGACATGACGCGCCTCCTTCCCAATCAAATTATTGCACGCGCCTTTGGCTTTTTCAAGAACTTTGCAATAAGACGGGACAGGCTTTTGTTACAAATGATGTAAGACTCCTCATTCATTACCCGTCTATTTGCCATTCGTTGTATAAAGGAACAGGCAATGGACTTCAAACTGACCATCTTCTCCGATTACATCTGACCGTGGTGCTATGTCGGCCAGGGTGTGGTTGACTTACTGAAAGCTGAATACAACGTGGATGTGGAGTGGCGTCCATATTATTTGCGTCCCAATACTCCACCCGAAGGTATGGACTTGCCCGATTACATTCTCAAGGCGCGCGTCAATGGCTCTGAGGAACGCCTGCAAAGTATGGCAAAAATGTACGGCATGGAGTTCAAATCCACCGAGCGGATTTACAACACGCGCCTTGCACACGAAGCCACGGAATATGCCCGCGAGCATGGCAAGGGGAACGAATTCCATCGTGTGGTCTTTCGCAAGGTTTATGCCGAGGGACAAGACCCCAGCCAATGGGATGTCCTGCGCTCTGCCGCTGAAGAGGTGGGCTTGGATGCCGATGACATGCAAGCCGTTGTGAAGGGCGGCAGGTACACTACCGAAGTTGCCGCACATGTTCGGCACGCGGAGGAAATTGGGGTGACAGGCGTGCCAACCTACGTGATCAATGACCGCTACGCGATTGTGGGCGCACAACCGTATGAAGTGTTCAAGAAGGCGTTGGTGCAGATACTAAAATAGGAAAACGGGACAGGCTTTTTATGGCTTGCCCCGTTTTTTTGCTCGCCTTCCTACTAAATAGCATCAAGCGATCTTGTGCTTTTGCACCTTGGGTTGGTTCAATACTCGCCTCTTTTACCTCCAACTGCAACCGGAAAATACAGGGATTTTTCCTTCTGGCAATTCGATGAAAGTATCATCAAGTTTTAAACTGACGCGATCCAGCTTGAAATATAAAGATAATATAGTATTTCTTACGTGGTTTTGTAGCTGAGAGCACTAGCTTGGATTCAAATACTTTAGGTAATATATCTTCTTGGGGAGTGCTTCATCGTGGCGAGGAAGATGTAAGAGACGGCACCATATCAGGGGTGGGGTGGTCCCACCCCTTGTTGTTCTGAACTCACACGAGTCGAAAGTTGGAGATTTTCGCCTCATTTACCTTCCCAAAATACGATCAATCTCCGCCATTTGACTTGCATTCAGCGGACCAAATTCCATTGCCTTGCAATTCTCTTCGACCTGAGCGACGGTCTTGAAACCGGGGATCGGCACGGTCAGAGGGCTGCGCGCCCAAATCCATGCCAAAGCACCTTGGGATAGAGTCCGCCCACCACTGGTCAATACCTCGCGGATGGATGCCAGTTTGTCGAGCCATTCCTGTGTAGGTTTGCCGTTCTTGAAACCCGGGTGCCAATCGGCATGGTGACGCACGTCATCGTCGGCAAAAGTGCTGGTGGGGACAAACTTCCCCGTCAGCAATCCCATCCCCAATGGTCCACGGTTGATACTGGCGAGATTCAATTCCTCGCACAAGGCAAGTAATTCCCAATTACCATCCAATACACTCAACTGTTGTTGAACTGTACTGCAATTGGGTGATGTAGAAAAAACCTTGATCGCATCCACGCGGTCGGTACTCCAACCGTAGGTGCGAATTTTTCCCTGCCTGACCAACTCTTCCAAGACTTCGCGGACCTCCAACGCGCGCTCGATGACCAAACCCCAAACGTGGAGTTGGTACAGGTCGATGTAATCTGTGCCCAACCTTTTCAAGCTGACTTCCACATCTGTGCGGAGTCGGCTGGCGACATCGCTTTCTTCTTCCTTATCGCCATAGAAGGTCACGGCTTTGGCGGCCTCATCCACATGATAACCAAACTTGGAGGCAATGACCACCTTGTCGCGTTTTCCTTTGAAAGCCTGAGCCAGCAACCTTTCGCTGTGACCTGCGCCATAGTTGGCGGCGGTATCAAAGAAAGTCACGCCTAAATCGAATGCGCGGTGGATGGCTCGCAGGGATTCGGCATCGTCCACACCGCTCCAACCGCCAGGTGAGCCGTTGAAGGTCCACGGTCCGCCGACAGCCCAGCATCCCAAGCCGAGGGCGCTGACTTTTATTCCAGAGCGTCCGAGAGTACGAGTGAGTTTTGTAGTCATGATTGTTTGTTCCAGTTATTCGAATCTACACAAATCAAGCCTTGCGTTTATCGCCCACAAAGAACAACGCAACGGTTCCAGGTCCCGTGTGTGAACCAATGACGGTTCCCACGCTGTTGATTATGACCTTGCCGTTGAGCTTGGGGAATTTCTCTTCGATCAAGTCCGCAACCTTGCGCGCATCATCGTAACAAGCTGAATTGGAGATAAAACACTTACCTGAATAATCCAATCCACCTTGGGCGTGTTCCTCCATCCTTTTCACGATCTCGGAGATGACACGCTTCTTGCCGCGAATCTTCTCACGCGGAATCAATCCACCTGCATCATTCATGTTCATCAGCGGACAGATATTGAGCAGGTTCCCCACCGTCGCCGACGCCGCCGAGATACGTCCGCCGCGCTTGTAGTGGCTTAGGTCAGTGGAGAAAAACCAGTGATGGACGTTGAGTTTGGTTTCCTCCACCCGGGCATGTACATATTCGATGGTTGATCCGCTGTCACGCATATCCGCCGCCATGTCAACCAGCAGACCATAACCCGAAGACGCTCCCAGCGAATCAATGATCAACATTTTTCGGTCGGGATATTTTTGCAGCAGTTGCTCGCGCGCCATCACGGCAGAGTTATACGTCCCCGACAAACCAGAAGATAGGGAGATATGCAGGATGTCCTTTCCATCCTTCAAATACGGCTCAAAGAATTCAATAAACTGTGCCACATTCACTTGTGATGTGGTTGGCATGGCTCCCGCCGCGATCCGCCTGTAAAATTCATCAAAGGGCATGGTTTGACCGAGATCATCAGGATATTCCTTCCCCTCCATGTTGAAATGAAAACAAACGAACGGAATGTTCCTCTTCTGGAAGTGCTCAAGGGGCATATCCGCCGTGGAACAACAACTAATAACATAATCAGACATTTTCAGATTCTCCAGCATGATATTTGGTGCGATGGAACTTCGTTGATTGATAACTTCCTCATTATAAATCGTTCTGCTACCTGCCTGTTTCAAAGATGACATCCGCAGGCACGCCGGACTCAAGGTTTAAATCGACATCTTGGCCACACAATTTGACGGTTATCTAGCGCCCATATGGGTATAGTCCAATTACATAAAGTCGCCTCAAATTTGCTTTGCGGATATGTTATGATATTTTAAATCCTCGAATCTGGTTCACATGGCCACGCTTATCCTTGCGACCAAGCTTTTTGCGCCTCCTCTGCGCCCAGGTTTGATTTTGCGCCAGAGACTGGTCGAGCAATTAAATATCAGCAGTCAGCGCAAGCTGACCCTGGTCTCCGCCCCTGCTGGTTACGGCAAAACGACTTTGGTTAGCAGCTGGTTGCACGAAACAAATATCCCTTCTGCCTGGCTTTCGCTGGACGAAGGCGATAATGACCCCATTCGCTTTTTCCAGTATTTCTTCGCTACGCTTCAAAAAATCATTCCTGATATTGGGGTGGATTTGCCGGGGATGCTCCAGTCTGCACAGCCGCCATCCTTTGATGTTCTTATAAACCTATTGATCAACGAAACCGCTAGGCAGCCTGTGCCATTCGCCATCGTCCTGGATGACTTTCATGTCATTTCCTCCCAACCTGTGCTGGACATGGTTACGTTTCTGATCGAGCGCATGCCCCTCCATATGCACCTCGTGCTTCTTTCGAGAGTGGACCCTCCGTTTCCGCTATCACGCCTGCGTGTTCGTAACCAACTGGTGGATATTCGGGCAGATCAATTGCGCTTTACTCTGGACGAAATCGCTGTTTTTCTGAACGAAATTATGGGGTTGAAACTATCTGCGGATGACCTTATGGCAATCGAGGCACGGACCGAAGGATGGATTGCGGGACTGCAATTGGCGGCTCTTTCCATGCAGAACTGCCGGGACGTTCATGGTTTCGTCTCAGCCTTCACCGGCAGCCATTACTATGTGATGGACTACCTGGTCGAAGAGGTGCTCAAGTCTCAGCCCGCGAATATCAGTACCTTTCTATTGCAATCTTCGATTCTGAGTCGCCTGTGTGGATCGCTTTGCGAGGTTGTCGTCGATGCAGACCCGGCAAAACCCGTTGACGGACAGGTAACGTTGGAAACCCTGGAACAAATGAACCTGTTCCTCATCCCACTGGATGAAGAGCGGCATTGGTATCGTTATCACCATTTGTTTGCCGATGTTCTCAATAAGCGCCTTGAACACCAGTTTCCGCATTTACGTCCGGAGTTGCACCGCCGCGCCTCCCAATGGTATGAACAAAATGGATTTATCTCTGAAGCCATCCAGCAAGCCATTGCAGCTGGTGACCAGGACCGGGCGGCGCATCTGATCGAGGAAAATGGTTGTTTTTTGCTCATGAGCGGTGAGGTGTCCACGCTTCTGAGTTGGACCAGCGCCATAGAGTTTCAATCAGAAGCTCATCCCTGGCTGGCTATTCAAAAAGCCTGGGCGCAGGCGCTTACTGGAAATTTGGACCGGGTCGAGCCAACGCTACAAGTTCCCGATCAATTGCTTTCTCCACTCGAACCCACCGTTGAGGTCAGGACGATGCAAGGGACCATTGCAGCGGCTCGGGCTCATTGTGCAAACTTACATGGGGACACGCATCGTGCGGCGGATTATGCTCAACAGGCTCTGCGACAGTTGCCGAATTGCAGTTCCATTTCTCAGAGCATAAGAAGCGTGGCTACTTCCGTCCTCGGGGATGCCAGTTGGATCAACGGCAATTTGGATGAGGCTGCGCATGCCTACACCGAGGCGGTTCGTATCGGGCAGGAAGCCAATAATCTTCACATGGTTATCATCGCCAACTCCAATCTGGCTGATATTTTGATGGAACAGGGACAACTCCATCGGGCAGATACGATATACACCAAGTCCCTGCAAATGACAGTTCGCCCGGATGGACAAAGATCACCCTTGGCTGGTGGTATTTACATCGGGTTGGCCAGATTATCCTACGAGCGCGATCAATTAGAGGATGCAAATCAGTATGTTCACCATTGTCTTGATCTTTGCCGGCAGTGGGGTGACGTTGACCAACAGGTTGTAGCCAATGCCATGTTGGCGCGACTGGAGCAAACCCGGGGTAATCTGGAGCAGGCCCGGGAAGCGATACGGGATGCGGAGCAATTGGCCGCTGAGTCTCCCATTTCTCCCCGGCGGTCCATGCTGGTGACAGCTGATTTGGCGCGCGTATGGCTGGCTCAGGGCAATTTGGAGAAGCCGTCCCAACTCATCCAAAAGAGCGGACTGTCTGTTAAAGATGAAATCCCTTATTGGCGAGAGTTCGAATATATGATCCTGCTGCGAGTGCTCCTGGCTCAAAAGGACTATGAAGCTGCTGTTGGTTTATCCAAACGGTTGCTTCAACAGGTAGAGGCTGCCAAACAAATGGGGCTGGTAATTGAAATCTTGGTCCTCCAATCACTCGCTTTTCAGGGAAGGAAAGATATGGAGCGCGCCCTGGCGGTTTTGGAAAGGGCACTCGCGCTGGCTCAGACGGAGGGGTACGTACGCATATTCCTGGACGAAGGCGAAGCGATGATGAGATTGCTCTGCCAGATCCGGTCACGCGAAGCCAAGGCTGGCTATGCCGCCGACCTGCTGTCCAGGATGGGTGGAATTTCCGGCATGGCGCAGCCGTCCATGCAACTCCTGCCCGAGCCACTGACCACGCGTGAGGTGGAGGTCTTGAAACTCATCGAAGCTGGTCGCTCCAATCAGGAAATTGCCGAGAAACTGGTCATTTCCATCCCTACTGTAAAGCGTCATATCAGCAATATTTACGCCAAACTGGGGGTAAAAAGCAGGACACAGGCTGTTGCCATCGGGAAAGAGCTAAAAGTATTCGAGTGAGCGGCGGCGGATAACTTGTTCAATAGGTCGGCAGTGGATTACCTTCGCTGTCGGCCTATTTTATTCCCCAAAATGGGTAGCCGGGAAAAATACAACCCCAAATACAACCTTTAGACGATGATATTCCAGTGGGAAACTGCTAAATTGGGAGCATGACAAACAAGAACGGCGAAAGCACGAATGAGAATCAAGGTTTCCCATCCACCAACAGCGGGGGAGGCTTCTTCGAGATCCATGTCAAGGGTCATCTCGATGACAGCTGGTCGGATTGGCTGGAAGGTATGGAGGTGAAGTTATTAGACAACGGAGAAATGATCCTTTTCGGGCACATCGGAGACCAGGCCGCTCTGATGGGGACTCTAAACAAATTGTACAGGCTGAACCTGGCTTTACTCTCTGTGAGCGAAGTCAAGCAAAAGAAATGACGTCCAAAAAGTTATCAATAAGGAGAATTCAAAAATGGAAAAGACAATTCAGTTCAATCCCGACCTCGGAAACCTTGCAATGAGCGCACTCATCATCGAGAAGGTTCATCGGTGTGAAGATTGCCCCATCCGCAAGATGGCTATGAAACGACCACGGTCGATCTTCGCCCGGCTCCATGCCTGGCACGCGACCTGGTGGCCGGGCTGGAAAGCTCACCAGGCGCGGACTTGCGCCTTTAACGCCAGGGCAAAGACTCAAGCCTAAAAGAATAATTCAAAATCAGACAATATATAGGAGTAAAAATGGAAAATACACGTACGTCAAATATCGATTTCAGCGCGATTGCATGGGGCGCCTTCTTTATCCTGTGGGGGATCACAGAGATGTTCAAATCCCTGCCAGATGGCACGGGCACAGTCGGCATCGGCGTCATCCTGCTCGGACTCAACCTGGCCCGATCATGGAAAGGGCAGCCCATCAGTGGTTTTACGACCACACTCGGCGTGCTGGCTCTCCTCCTGGGCGGTTTGCAACTGGCGCGCCCGTTCCTGCACCTGTCGTTCGAACTCCCGATCTTCGCGATCCTGCTGATGGTTCTGGGGTTGATCGTGCTGGCGGGTGAACTGAAGGGACACGAAAATCATGGATAAAACACTTCACAGCAAATTGCTGATGAGGTCCCAAAGAAACCCCATCCCTCTCGCAAGAGGGATGGGGTGGGGGCTCCTTGGCGGACTGGCTGGCACGCTGATGATGGACACCCTCCTCATGGGAGCGCTATCCACATTTGGATTACCCGCTCTGACCTGCTTTTCCATCGTCGGAGACACAGTTGCACGTTTCCTCGCGATGCTTGACATGCAGGTGGCAGGTGGTATTCCGGCAGGCGTTGTTACTCACTATTTGGTCGGTCCGCTTTTTGGCATAATTTTCGGCACAGTCGTGACGATATTCCCTGCTCTTCGAAACGGCACCCTGAAGAAGATCATGATTGCAGCAATTCTATATGTGGAAATCCTGAGTCAACCGATCCTTGTAACGACACCCATCCTGTTGAAGATGACGACACCTGAGACGTTGCAGTGGTTTGGCGGGTCATTTGTGATGCATTTTATATTGGCGGTGGTTCTCGGCATCATCGTGGGATATGGTCTGCACTCAGCGCCCATCGCGACCCAAAGGAGATCCCAATAAAAGTTCTAACCTATTTGCCCACCCAAGCCTCAACGTACCAGTTCAAGTGCGGTTATCTGGAATGGGCTTACCAACTGGGCAATGATTTTGCACAATAATCTTGATAGGAGAATATGAAAATGGCTAAAACACCCTGGTGGAAAGGTGCGCATGGCGAGTGGTTTGTAGTCGCTCAGGTTGCCTTGATCGTACTGGTCTTCTTTGGGCCACGGAATATCCCGTCATGGCCAAGATGGACTCCTCCCTTTATCTGGCTGGGTTCGATTGCGGGCGGGATTATCCTGTTGGCGGGCATCCTTCTGCTCACAGCTGCGATATTCCGGCTGGGACCGAATCTGACTCCCGTCCCCTATCCAAAAGACGAGGGGACCCTGATCGAGACTGGTCCCTACCGGCTCGTGCGTCACCCAATGTATTGCGGCGGGATACTGATTGCCTTCGGATGGGGTCTCTTGGTCCATGGCTGGCTAACACTCGGTTACGCTATAATCATGTTGGTGTTCTTCGATTTTAAGTCGCGACGGGAAGAGGAATGGTTGAAGGCAAAATTTCCCGGCTATGGTGAGTATCAAAAGCATGTACGGAAATTGATTCCGTTTGTATACTAGCGCTCTCCCTTTTTTGATGTTGGCAAAGAGATCGGAGGTTTCAAGTGAAAAAAGAAGAATATCCAATACTGGAATTTGACGATGCACAAGTTGCAAAAATCGAGCCATCCTTTTCCCATAAAAAAATTGAAGGCTATGAATATTGTGTGATCACTTTTTTCCGTGAAGTTCTTGATGCCATGGAAAAGGAGGGGCGCATAAAAGTAGTCAGATTTTTGAATTGTGAGACGATGGATGTTCCAATCTATGAAATGGCGTATATGGGGAAAAAGGTCCATTTATGCCTGGGATATGTAGGGGCGGCCGGATCTGCTGTTTTCCTGGAAGAGTTAATTGCCTTTGGATTCAATAAATTTATTGTCTGCGGTGGCGCGGGTGTACTGAGAAAAGATATTGCCGTTGGACATCTGATGGTTCCAGTTTCGGCAATACGGGATGAAGGCGTTTCGTATCATTATCTTGCGCCGTCAAGAGAGGTTGAGTGCAATCCCGAAGTAGTTGGAAAGATCGAAGAAGAATTCAATAAACACAAGATCGATTATATAAAAGCAAAGACCTGGACTACCGATTCGTTTTATCGAGAGACAGAGAAGAAAATTGAATTGAGAAAATCAGAAGGCTGCGTCTCAGTGGAGATGGAGGCAGCAGCATTTTTTGCCGTCGCCAAGTTTAGAAACGTGAAACTAGGCCAGATACTCTATGGCGGAGATGACCTGAGTGCTGCAACATGGGATAAGAGAAAGTGGCATAGTAGAGCCGAGATTCGGAAAAACCTTGTTGAAATTTCGATCAGAATTTGCAGTTCTTTGTGACGAGATTGAGATATCTTCCTGATACTGGGAACCTGAGGAGGTTGGAACATGAGCGAACAAGCCCCACAACGCAGCCTGGAACTGTTCAAGTCAGGTTTTTTCTGTGCAGAGAGTGTGCTACTGGCGATAGCAGAAAGCCAGGGCATCCAATCGGATTTGATTCCCAGGATTGCAACAGGGTTTTGCAGTGGCATATCCCGTACGGGCGGCATGTGCGGAGCGGTGAGCGGAGGGATCATGGGGATTGGTCTCGTTGCGGGCAGGGATTCACCTGCCGAATCGCTTGAACCTGCCTATACCCTTGCTCAAAAATTGATCAGCACTTTTGAAAAGCAGTATGGGTCGGTCAATTGTCGCCAATTGATTGGCTGCGACCTTGATACCAAGGCAGGGCAACGGTATTTCATGGAAAATAACCTCATGGAACGTTGTCTCCAATGTGCTGCGGATGCAACCAGTATGCCGGTTTCACTTATTGACGAGTTGCATTCTTCAAGGACCATCTAATCGGCGCTCCAGCGGTGGACATCGGCATGGCGTGACGATACTCCCTATCGGGAAGTAGGGGCGGGGTTACCCCGCCCCTACTTCCAAAATCCAGCCTCCCATAATTGGCGTATGGGATTATCGCTCATTATTGAAGTAGGCTCTCAACCTTCCCAGGCAGTTCCTTCAAGTTGGCTGGTTTACTCAAATAATCGTCTGCGCCTGCCTCAAGGCAGCGTTCACGGTCGCCAGACATTGCCAGCGCGTGCTCTTGAGTTTGTCCACCTGTTCTTTTTTACACCTGCTTTTTATAAGCCCGCATCGCAAAGATATAAGCCACGAGCATAATCCCGACGCACCACGCAAGAGCGACCCATATATCATTGCCAACCGGCTGACCATACAGCAACGAGCGAATGGTCTCCAGTATCAATGTCACAGGCTGGTTTTCGGCAAAGGCGCGAACACCCAACGGCATCGTTTCGGTCGACACAAACGCCGAGCTGATAAACGGCAAGAGGTGAATCGGATAGGCAATTACACTTGCGCCATCAAACGTTTTTGCTGTGAGCCCCGGAATGATCGCGATCCACGTCAAGGCCAGCGTAAACAGCGCGAGAATACCAGCCACTGCCAGCCATGACAATACTCCTGCCGACGAGCGGAAGCCCATAATGAGCGCTACGAGAATGATTACGAGGACCGAAATGGCATTGGATACCAACGAGGTCAGCACGTGCCCCCACAGCGGAGCCGAATACGCAATCGGCATGGAGTGAAACCGCTCGAAGATGCCCCGTTGCTTATCCATAAACATGCGGTAAGACACGTAGCCTATACCGTTTGCAATGGTAATCAGCAGTATTCCAGGTAATAAGTAATTCAGATAGTTATCCGTGCCGGTTTGAATGGCACCACCTAACACATAGACGAACAACAGCATAATCGCAATCGGCATGATGGTGACCGTGATGATGGTATCCATGCTGCGGAAAATATGGCGTATGGAACGTCCAAGCATGACGCCCATGTCACTGAAAAAATAGCTCTTTATCGTTTCCATTTACTTTTCCTCTTTCTTGCCGACGATTGCGAGGAATATTTCCTCCAAGCTCGGCTGTTTTTCAATATATTCCACCTTTGCGGGCGGGAACAGCTTTTTCAGATCTGCGAGTGTGCCGTTGGTGATAATCCTACCCTCATGCAGAATGGCAATTCGATCAGCAAGCTGTTCAGCCTCGTCCAAATACTGCGTGGTCAGGAATACCGTCATGCCGCCGTCGGCAAGCTCCTTGACAATCTGCCAAAACTCGATGCGTACCTCGGGGTCAAGACCGGCAGTCGGTTCATCGAGGAAAATGACCTGCGGTTTTCCCACAAGGCTCATGGCGATGTCGAGCCTGCGACGCATACCACCCGAATAGGTAGAAACCCAGCGGTCGGCGGCGTCGATCAGTCCGAAGCGGTTCAGCAGATCATCCGCGACCTGATGGGGATTTTTGAGGTGTCGCAGCCTGGCGATCATGATCAAATTTTCCCGCCCGGTCAAGATCTCGTCCACGGCGGCGAATTGGCCGGTCAGGCTGATCGACTGCCGCACATTGTCAGGCTTTACCGCCACGTCGAAGCCGTTGACGCTGGCAGTTCCGCCATCCTGTTTAAGCAGCGTGGTGAGTATCTTGACAATCGTTGTCTTGCCCGCGCCGTTGGAGCCGAGCAAGGCGAAAATACTGCCTTTTTCCACCTCAAAATCCACACCCTTTAGAACATGAAGTTGTTTGTAGGACTTTTGCAGCCCCTGCACTTGAATTGAATTGTTTAGCATATTCTTTTTGTCCTTAGATAACAGTAACCTTTGACAGATCGGCTTCCAAACCTTTGAGGGTGGCGTATGTCAGCTTATCCATTTTCGCATCGTCAAAGCAGATTGTTTTGATGGCGCGGTAATATTTTTTAGACCAGGAATGCCAGGTCCACGCTGCAAGGAAGGACACATTTTTGAGGGTCGCGCCTTTAAACGATGATCCGTTCAACGCAGCCTCGTCAAACTTGACGCCGATAAAGACCTGCCCATCCAGACACATCCCACGCAGATCGCATTGATTAAAGTCCACACCGATAAAGGTACAGTTTTCATAGGTTGTTTTTCTAAGGTCAGTCTGGTTAAACTTGACGTCGGTCAGTTTCACACCTATAAATTTTGCTCGATCCAGTCCCGACATGCTGAAGTTCGTGCGGACAAGGATTGATTTATTGAAGCTCGCATCCGTAAGGTCACTGGCAGACAGGGTGCAGTCTGTTAGATTCGTTCCGTCGAAATTGGCTTCGCGTACATCACTGGCATAAAACGAGCTGCCAGTCAGGTCCGCGCCCGAAAAATCGGAGCCGCGCAGAGCACTCGCGTCAAATTTTCCTTTATGTGCGGTCACGTCTGCAAAATCGCTTTTTGGCAGGTTGCTGGCGCTGAAGTTTGTCAGCACCTGTCGCTCCAGCGAGTGGGAAAGATTGGCGACCTCCTGTACCGTTTGTTCGATGTCACCGATGCTGTCGATGGTCATCTGAAAAGCCGTTTCATCGTCCTTGCCATCGGCAGTGAGTTCACGGAATCGCTCCTGCAAATCGGAGAGCAGATCAGCCTTTAGTTCGGTGACGCTTTTCACTCCATCGTAGGGTGCAAAAACGCCGTTCAAATATTGGTTTATTTTCTCGTTCATAACATTACATCTCCTATAATAAGTTGTCGAGTATGCGCTTTGCATACTCCCAGTTATCTTTATTTTCAGAATAGACTTTTTTACCTCTGGCAGTGATCTGGTAATACCGCCTTCTGCCGCCCTGGGACTCATCACCCCAATAGGAAGTGATGCAGCCATCACCCTCCAACCGTTTTAGGCTCGAGTACATGGTAGCTTCCTTGAGTTCATATTCACCCGAGGAATTTGAGTGGATCAATTTCGATATTTCATATCCATATTTATCGCCGCTCAGCAATAACTTTAGGATAATCGTATCCGTGTGGCCTCTTAGGAGGTCCGAAGAGATTTTGTTGGGGTTGGTTGACTCGTCCATAGGTACAATATACAACAAAGTACTATGTCTGTCAAGGTAATATTTCTGTCGTTGTAAAAACTTCTGACACTACTTTGAAACGGTATTAAGAACCGCCTCTCACAAACCCTCCACTTGCCCACCAGGGTTGTAAAATGAAAGTAAAACACCGCGGAGAACCGCGCCTATTCGGAGAAAAATGAACCCCAACATCATCATTCGTAACGCACGCCTGCACAACCTCAAAAACGTGACCCTTGAAATCCCCAAGAACCAGCTCGTCGTCATGACGGGACTGTCGGGGTCGGGCAAGTCTACGCTGGCATTTGACATCCTGCACAAGGAAAGCCTGCGCCAGTTGTTCGAGTCCCTCGGCATCGTCACGGATGGGCTCGCCAAGCCGCCAGTGGATTCCATCGTCGGCTTGTCACCCTCCATCAGCGTTGACCAACACCTGACGAATCACAGTCCCCGCTCGACGGTTGGAACGGTGACCGAAGTCTTCACCTACCTCCGAGTCTTGTTCGCCCGTCTTGGACATCGCCCTTGCCCAAAGTGTGGCAAAGATGTCCCGCCGCCGACGTACGAATCCGCTGACGAGAACTGGCAAGACGAATCAGACGAAAGCCCCGATGGTTCGTATCCCTGCCCGCATTGCGGCGCGGCTGTACCTGAAATGGGGATGGCGAACTTCTCGTTCAACAAGCCCGCGGGAGCCTGCCCGACCTGCACGGGACTGGGCGTGGTGCGCCAACCCATCGTCAGCCGCCTCGTGGACGAAAGCAAGAGCATCCCCGAACTCCCCGTCGACGGCTGGATCGAGTTCCACGGCGGTCACTACAGTCAGATCATGAAGAACGCGGGCAAGTATTTCGGCTTCGAGTTCGACACATCCAAGCCCGTCAAGGACTTCACTCCCACCCAGCGTGACCTCTTTCTGTACGGCACCGACAGTCCGCAGTTCCGCCGCCACTTTCCCGATGTCAAGCCACCCGCCACCAACGCGCAGGGACGCTTCGAGGGCGTGGTCACCAACCTTCAGCGCCGCTACAACGAGCACGCCACCAACGCCGCCTACCTCGAAAAGTTGGAGCACCTCTTCACCACCCAGCCATGTCTCGACTGCGAAGGCACGCGCCTGCGCCCCGAAAGCCGCGCCGTCACCGTAGCGGGCGAAACCATCATCAAGATTTCGCACCTGCCGCTCAACGACCTCGACGCGTGGATCAAGTCCCTGCCGCCGCATTTCACCGCCGAGGAGATGCGCATCGCCCAATCAATTTTGGATGACCTGTTCGAGCGCGTCGGGCGACTGCTGGAAGTGGGAGTCGGCTACCTGAGTTTGGAACGCTCCTCGCCGACTCTTTCTGCGGGCGAAGCCCAACGTCTGAGGCTGGCAGCCCTGCTCGGGTCTGGTCTGACGGGCGTGCTTTACATCCTCGACGAGCCGACGATTGGTCTGCACTCCCGAGATACCGCGCGGCTGATCAACGTCATGCGCCGCCTGCGCGACCTGGGCAACACCGTGCTGGTCGTGGAGCACGACCTCGACTTGATCAAAGCCGCCGACTATCTGATCGACGTCGGACCTGGCGCAGGCAAGCACGGCGGACAGATCGTCGCCGCTGGCACGCCCGCCGAAGTGGCGCAAACGAAAGGCTCGCTGACGGGTGAGTTCATCGCGGGGATCACGTCCGTTCCGATTCCCGAACATCGCCGCAAACCCAATCACAAAGCGCTGACCATCAATGGTGCGCGCCAGTTCAACTTGCACAATCTGACGGTGAAGATTCCGCTCGGCTTGCTGGTGGCGGTGACGGGTGTCTCAGGCTCGGGCAAGTCCTCGCTGATCTTCGACATCCTCGACGTTGCCGCGCGTCAAAAACTAAACGGCGCAAATGAGATCCCAGGTGAACACGACTCCATTACGGGCTGGGCTCACATCGACAAGGTTATCACCATCGACCAGGCGCACATCGGGCGCATCCCACGCTCGAACGCCGCCACCTACTCCGACACGTTCACGCCCATCCGCGAGACCTTTGCCGCCACGCCCGAAGCGAAGAAGAACAAGATCACCGCACGGCATTTTTCGTTCAACGTCCCAGGCGGACGCTGCGAACGCTGCGAAGGCGCGGGCACGCTGACGGTCAAAATGCACTTCCTGCCCGATGTCGAGGTGCGCTGTCCCGCCTGTCGCGGACGCCGCTTCAAGAAGGAAACTCTCGCCGTCAAGTATCGCGGCTATGATATTTCGCAAGTGTTAAATATGACTGTGGAGGAAGCGCTGACTTTGTTTGCGGATGTCCCCGCCGCTCAATCCCGCCTGAAAGTGATGTCCGATGTCGGCTTGGGCTACCTGCAACTCGGTCAACCCGCGACGACTTTATCTGGCGGAGAAGCCCAGCGCGTCAAACTCGCCAAGGAACTCGGACGCCGCTCCACGGGTCGCACCCTCTACCTGCTCGACGAACCGACAACAGGTCTGCATCCCGCCGACACCATTCGCCTGCTCGAAGTCCTGCAAAGATTGGTGGACGCGGGTAACAGCGTCATTGTCGTCGAGCACAACCTTGACCTGGTCAAGGCAGCAGATTGGGTCATCGACCTCGGTCCCGAAGGCGGCATGGCGGGCGGTCAACTCCTCGCCGAAGGCACCCCCGAAGATGTGGCAAAGGTGGAAAGGTCATATACGGGGCTGTGTTTGAAGAAGTTAGGCTTTGATGGATGATGCACTCCTCCCCATGTCAATCATGGATTTTCTCGTTTCGAAAATCAGATCACTTTGAACCAGCAGAAAGTTTCTTGAAGACGAAATAGGTCTCGTTCTCCACATATTCCAATCCGCGGGCGGTCTGGCACAGGTATTTCTTAGGCTTCTCTTTCACAGGGACAACTGCCTCATCCATGAACCGATATTTTCCACCCTCGAAGCGGATCACCGCAGTCAGTCCAAAGTCAGAGTCGGCTTCCCCGCGTTGATTTGTCAGTAAAAGACCGCCCATGCGGAGATACTTTTTGCAGACAGGAGCAGTCCTCTCCGCAAAGAAAGAGAGCAGCAAGTCGAAAGACTCTGGTTGAAGCGGCAGGACTTCGGAATAATCCCGATGAAGAAATTGGATGAACGGCTTCCGCTTGTATTCCCTACTCTTCGTCACGAAATCCATGAGCTCCGCCTGATCCTCGAAAAAGGCTTTCGCGTCGGCGCTTTTGTCCACGTATACCACATACGGAAAGACGAACGAAGGCGTGACGTGAATTGAACAGCCAGGGTAAAGGACTTCCTTGCAGGAATACGTTTCCCCAACCAGCCTGAACAACCCAAACCGCTCGAAGTTCATCTCACGGTAAATGGCTTGATAGGAGGCGATGGTGGATTTAGGGCACATGCGGGGATTTTACTTGAATTGCAAACTAACCACCGCCTTCAATAAACCACAGCATTCTTTGTCTTAATTTGTAGATGCAAAATTTTCTTGTATTCTTTTTTCTAAGGATAAATGCAAAAGCGAGATAGCATCTTCTAGTTTTGCGCGATTGTGTCCCAGATATCTACCAACTTCTAAAACAGCACCCTCTAAGATTACAAACGCATTTTCTAAATCGCCTAATGTCGCGGTTAATTTTCGAGAAAAAATGAAGGGTCGGTTATATGTTTTTTGTCAATGTGAGCGATTACCTTGTCTCGCAATATTAATACGTGACCGATTGTGGCGGATTGCTTCAATACGATATCTTCAAATTGATCAGAAAACTTTTGAAAAGCGTATTGCTCATTTTCATCAATAAGGTTATCAACCTTTTTCATTAAGTCCATCAAGTAATACAAGTTAATAGTTTGCTTATCGTGCTTTATTAAATTTGCAAGCGACAAAATCGAAGCGTTAAAAGAAGAGTTCAATATTGTGAAAGCCAATATGTCGTTTTGCTCTATTTTTCGGCTTTCATATAGCATCCGAATTCTCAGAAACAGCACAAAATCTAATGAACCTGAAACATAGTTGCTGTATATAATGTCATAATGCTCTGTTGCAAACATCTGAGTGAGCTGGTAGATTTAAGGGCATGAACCAACGAGAGAGCCGCTACGTAAAAGTCAGCAAAATTGCATATCGCCTGACCAAACAGGCATTGCCAAAGTATTCACACGCCAAGAGTCCGCA
>JACRBJ010000009.1 GCA_016234555.1 Chloroflexota bacterium
GGGATGCAAATCCTCGAAGAAGGCGTCGAAGATAACACGGAAAACTATACGCGCTTCCTTGTCATCCAGCGCGAGCTTATCATCCCCGCCGGTGATGCAAAGACTTCGATTGTCTTCACATTGAAAAATGTGCCAGGCTCCCTGTTCAAAGCCATGAGCGTGTTTCTCTGCGCGACATCGACCTGACCAAGATAGAATCCCGCCCACTGCAGGGGAAACCGTGGGAATATCTCTTTTATATTGACTTCATCGGCGCGACGCACGAGGAAACCACCAAACGCGCCCTCGATCATCTGGGCGAATATGCAATAACCTTGCGTGTGCTTGGATCGTACCCAAGATTCAAGGGATAAATTTCCAAACAGGGGGTGTTTGAATTATTCTAATTCAGACCTTTTTAGTCTTGACAAACCAGAAAATATGTTCTAGAATATTGCCATGATGTGTAACTAAATGGTTACCAAAAGGAGCCCATGAGACGAGACGTGTTTCAAGCCATCGCTGACCCAAACCGCAGGGCAATTCTCGGATTGCTGGCACAACAAAGGCTGACACTCAACGGCGTTGCCGAGAATTTTCGCATCAGCCGCCCCGCCGTTTCGCGGCACATAAAGATTTTGAAAGAGTGTGGACTGGTAATCGTCATCCCACAGGGACGTGAACGTTTTGTCGAAGTGCGTTTCGATAGGTTGGGCGAAGTGACCGATTGGGTAGAGCAGTATCGTCAAATATGGGAAGCAAGGTTTAACCGCCTCGATGATTTATTGGAACAAATGAAAAAGGAGAAATGACATGCCCTCGAAGAACAAAACCACAGTAACAGCCGAACCCGGCAAGCAGGAACTGTTCATCGTGCGCGAATTCGATGCGCCGCGCGAATTGGTTTATAAGGCGCACATCGACCCGAGGCTTTATGTGCAATGGCTGGGTCCGCATGGATACGAAATGATCCTCGAAGCCTTTGAGCCGGTCAGCGGCGGCAAGTATCGCTACATTCATAAGGACAAGCAGGGGAATGAGTACGGTTTTCATGGCACATTCCATGAAATGTCTGAGGAATTAATGATCCAGACTTTTGAATTCGAAGGTCTCCCCGAACGCGGACATGTTGTACTTGATACTATGCGGTTGGAAGAATTGCTTGGCAACCGCACCCGGGTCACGATCCAATCGGTGTATCAATCTGTGGAAGATCGGGATGGAATGGTGCAATCTGGCATGGAAACAGGTGTCCGTGAAGGATATGAACGGTTGGATGATATTTTGGCAGAGGTAAAAAAGTAAATTTCATTTCCATAAGGAAACAACTGAGAATAAAAAATGAGTAGTTTAAAAGTAGATCAAATTTCATCCACAAGCTCTGTGTTGGCAATAGGCCTGTCAGTTGCGGTTTTGGCGTTGCTTGCTATTTTGCACATCCTCAGCCCGGAATTTAACCCTGCCTGGCGCATGGTCAGTGAATATGCAAATGGGAAATATTCCATGATATTGTCGGCGATGTTCTTTTTATGGGGTGCAACTTCATGGGTCTTGGCTTACACGCTTTGGCCGCATGTGCAAACAACAGCAGGGAAGATTGGTTTGGTTTTTCTCATCCTGGCAGGGGTTGGTGAGGCAATGGCAGCCGTATTTGACATAAATCATAAGCTGCACAGTGTGTCGGCGATGATTGGGATACCAAGTCTGGCGATTGCTGCCATGTTGATCAGCATAACACTCGTTCGTACTGAGCCATGGTCGATGGTAAAGAATCCGTTATTGTGGACAGCGAATCTAACATGGGTGAGCATCCTTCTTATGGGAATTGCTTTTGCGGTCATGATGGCGACGTATGCTCAGGCAGGAGGTGATGTGTCTGCAAGTGCTGAAGTTGTGACGACATTGCCTGAGGGTGTCATCGCACTGGTAGGCTGGGCAAATCGCTTTTTGATCGTTGTATATTGCTCCTGGGTGATGACGGTTGCCTGGCAAGCGATCAAATTGAATCAATAAAAAATTTGGACTACAATTCAAATTAGACTGATTGTGTCTGTTTACGAGTAAAAAGGAGTTCTCATGCGAAAACTGATCGTGCATCAATTCATTTCTTTGGATGGTGTCATCCAAGCCCCCGGCGGCGTGGACGAAGATACCGATGGCGGCTTCACTCATGGCGGCTGGACCATTCCCTTTTGGCACGACGACATCGGCATGCGTTTCTCACAAGCCATGGAAACCGCCGATACCCTTTTGCTTGGACGCAAAACATGGAAAACCCACGGCGATGCTTTTGAACCCCTGCCGCCCGAAGAGAATCCATTTGGCAATGTCAAAAAATATGTTGTTTCCACCACACTGAAATCTTCGGCGGCTTGGAGCAACTCCACCATCATCAGCAGCAATGTTGTCGAAGAAGTTCGCAAGCTCAAGAACCAACCCGGCAAAAATATTCTTTCGGATGGCAGCAGCGTGTTGATGCATACCCTCATCAAAAATGATCTGGTGGATGAATTCGTCCTGCATGTCTATCCATTGATATTGGGCAGCGGCAAGAAATTATTTCCGGATGGCAAGTATGTCAAACTGAAGTTGATCGAATCCGCCCCTCTTCCCACGGGTGTGTTGTATCAGCGCTACGAGCCTGTTCGTTAGCTGATAAAGGAGTCGACTCATGAATGACGGTTATATCTTTTTTGAGATCCATGTGGATGATGTGGGACGTGCGGTGAAGTTCTACCAGACCGTCTTCGGCTGGAAGATGAGCCGCAATCCCGGCGTGCCCATCGAATATTACGATATCGAGACCGGCGGCTCATGCGGCGGGATGCTTCAACGCCCGGTGCAGGCTCCGTCTCTTGGACAGGGGACGAACGCATTTGTCTGCTCGTTGGAAGTGGGCGACTTTGATTCCATCGCCGCGAAGATACTGTCAAATGGCGGGCAGGTCGCCCTGGAAAAATTCCCCATCCCCGGCAGGTGCTGGCAGGGATACTTCGTCGACACCGAAGGCAACACCTTCGGCATCTTTGAAGTGGATGAAAAGGCAGGCTGAGAGAAGAGGAATGATATGATCCAATACCTTGCCTTGTTGCGTGGAATCAATGTCGGTGGAAAGAACATCATCAAAATGGCGGACCTGAAAGCCGGCTTTGAGTCGATGGGCTTTTCGAATGTCGCGACGTATATTCAAAGCGGCAATGTCCTGTTCCAGTCCGGCGAAAAAAACAAGACTGTGCTGACGGACAGGATCGAAAAGGAACTTTCCAGGCGGTTCGATTTCCCGGCGCGGATCGTGACCGTTGCGCACAAGGAACTTGCCGCCATTGTCCGCGAAGCGCCGGATGGCTTTGGCAAAGACGGAAATTCATATCGATATGATGTGATCTTCTTGAAGGAACCGCTCACTCCGCGCGAGGCGATGAAAAGCGTCAGTGTGAAGGTGGGAGTCGATACCGCCCACGTGGGTAAACAGGCGCTCTATTTTTCTCGCCTCATCGCCAAAGCCTCACAAAGCCATCTGACAAAAATTATCGGGCTTCCCGTTTACCAGAACATGACCATTCGTAACTGGAACACAACGACAAAACTTTTCGCGTTAATGGAGGAAAGAAATGGAAACTAAAAAGGGATTCAATTCAATCGACGAATACATTGGGTCTTTCCCGCAGGAAACCCAAAGAATATTGGAAGAGATACGCGCAGTCATAAAAACCGCCGCTCCGGAAGCGGAAGAGAAGATAAGTTATCAAATGCCGACCTTCTTCCTAAAGGGTAACTTGATCCATTTTGCGGCATTCAAGAACCACATCGGACTTTATCCCACGCCCAGCGGTACGGAAGCGTTCAAGGAGGAAATAGCCAAATATAAAAACGCAAAGGGTTCGATCCAACTGCCAATCGACGAACCCATGCCGCTAAAGTTGATCAGCAGGATCGTTAAGTCCAGAGTTGCCGAAAACCTAAAAAGCGAAAAGTTGAGATCAACCAAAAAGAAGTAGTTTCCGATTTTCGCGCGAGGACACAATGAGTATCATCCACGAGCAACGATTATCCGACTCGCCTTATGTGGAAGCGGTCGCTCACGGTTGGACGATGAGCGGGGGTTCCACGATCCGCCCTGCCGAGAGTAATTGGCATATGGTTTTTGTGAAAGAGCATGGGCGCTTACACTCATTGATTGTGGGACCATTGACAACAGCCGGCGTTGCATCGTGGGGCGAAGGCGCCGAGATTTTGTGGGTCAAGTTCAAGCTCGGCGTCTTTATGCCCCACCTGCCCGTCAGGGATTTTCTGGACTCGGAGGAGACTCTGCCGGGCGCGAGCAAATCCTTTTGGTTGAAAAGTTCGGTATGGCAGTTTCCCGATTTTGAAAACGCGGATACGTTTGTAAACAGGCTCGTGCATGATGAAATTTTGGTTCTCGACCCGGTTGTGGATGCCGCTTCACGAGAGCAACTGCTGGATATACCGTCCCGTACGATGCGACATCATTTCCTGCGCGCCACCGGCATGACCCGAAGCCGCATCCGCCAAATGAAACGGGCACAGCAGGCGGCGGCTTTGTTACAGCAGGGCGTTCCCATCCTTGATACCGTTCACGAGGTTGGCTACTTCGACCAGCCGCACCTGACCCGGGCTCTCAAGCAGTTTATTGGGCATACGCCTCTCCAGATCGTTCAATTGGGTCAGTCTGGATAGTTTGCCGTTTTATACAAGACAGCCCACCTACGTTTGAGTATTATGCAACCGTTGCAGCAACAAAATTTATCAACTCAAACCAAAGGAAAGACTACATGAATATTTTAAAGAGTATCGGAGCAGTCGTCGCGGGTTTGGTCGTCATATTCGCTTTATCGTATGCGACCGATGCCGTTTTGGAAGCGGCAGGAATCCTCCAGGCCGGGACGCCATTGCCAATGCGCGGTTCTGAACTACTGATTGCCGCGATATTGATGTATCGTCTTGCTTACAGTGTGGCTGGATGTTACGTCGCCGCCCGTCTTGCCCCAAATTACCCCATGAGGCATGCACTTGTGTTGGGTATGCTGGGATTTGTAGGCAGTATCGGCGGCGCGATGGTTTCTGTGCAACAGAGCCTGGGGCCCGCCTGGTATGCGTGGGGATTGGTCGTGTTCGCGTTGCCATGTGCATGGCTGGGTGGCAGATTGTTTGCAAAAGGTCAAATACATTAATAGTTGAAAAACAAGGAGAAGCAAAATGAAAAAAATCACCCCGTTCTTATGGTTCGATACGCAAGCCGAGGAGGCGATGAAATTCTACGTCTCGCTGTTCAAGAACTCGAAAGTCAACAATATCTCGCGCGGACCCGATGGCAGGGCGTTCATCGTGTCATTTGAGCTGGATGGGCAGGAGTTCATGGGACTGAACGCGGGTCCGCAGTTCAAGTTCAATGAGGCAGTCTCGATGTATGTCAATTGTGAGGATCAAGCCGAAGTGGACCACTTTTGGAACAAACTAACTGCCGATGGGGGCGAGGAATCCATGTGCGGCTGGTTGAAAGACAAGTATGGTCTTTCGTGGCAGATCGTTCCGAAGCAGTTGACCGAGTTGATGGGCGATCCCGACCCGGTCAAGTCCCAACGGGTGATGGATGCCATGCTCAAGATGCAAAGAATCATCGTCGCTGATCTGCAAAAGGCATATGATAGCGAGTGATGAGGTCTCTATGGATCTTTTTGAGCCTTCCTGCGCTCATCGTCCCATAGTTTTGCAAATCGCTCAAAAGCATCAGCGATGATTTCCAGTTCACTTTCGGAATAACTTGAGAGCAACTCGTCTTGTGCGTTTCTCGCCGACTCAAACCATGATGCAGCTTTTTCGGCACTCGATTGCGCAGGCGCAATCAGAGTCCCGCGGCGGTCATTGGGATTGGGTCGGCGTTCAATTAATCCTGCCCTTTCAAGCCGATCAAGCATGGCGGTCGTTGCGCCAGATGTGAGGCCAGTGAACCTGGCAAGTTCAGAAGGTGTGGCAATGCCTTTGAGGAAGAGGAGCCGAAGACATTCCATATCGGTTACGTTGAGCCCTGCCCATTCGCTCATGGCGTTTCGGAATTGCGTCAAATTCACCCCATAATCCCTCACAGCCATCAAAGCTCGTTTCTTCAAATCGGTGTTTGTTGATTTTGGCATATTGATACCCTTGACAATATCTTTATAATAAAGTATCTTTATTATATAACAAAATTCATTTATTGGCAAGGTTTCAAAACAACCCCAAGTCAGATTAAGGAGATTTTTATGAGTACAAAGACCGATACGAAAAAGTCCGCCAGGAAGTCTACTGCAACCGGCAAGAAGTACGCGGGATTATCAGCTGAAGAAATAGCCGCCATGAAGGAGACCATTAAAGAAAGGAAGGCGGCGGCTAATAAGGAAGATGCAGAAAAAGCTGTGCTTGAGAAGATCGCCGAGATGAAGGGATTGGACCACGCTATGGCCAAACGCATCCATGAGATCATCAAAGCCAGCGCGCCAGGCCTTTCGCCGAAAACCTGGTATGGGATGCCAGCTTATGCCAATCAGGATGACAAGATCGTCTGCTTCTTCCAAAGCGCTGCGAAGTTCAATTCGAAGTACGCGACGTTGGGCTTCAACCACGACAATGCGAACCTCGACGAAGGCAACATGTGGCCGAGCGCCTTTTCGCTGAAGGCGTTGACCTCTGCCGAAGAGGCAAAGATCATCGCGCTCGTGAAAAAAGCGGTGAGATGAGGTTTTTCTGCCTTGACTATTTAGAATAAATGTTCTAAAATTGATACGAATTGTCATATTGGGTGGGTGAAAGCCATGCTTTTACCCACCCATTGCGTTAACTTCCAGCCAACCCCACAGAGGAGAAGCAATGCCCCAGGAATACATTGAGATTCGCGGTGCTCGCGAAAACAATTTGAAGAACGTCTCGCTGCGCATCCCCAAACGAAAGATCACTATCTTTACAGGAGTTTCGGGTTCGGGGAAATCGTCCATCGTGTTCGATACGATCGCCACCGAGTCGCAACGTCTGCTCAATGAAAACTTTAGCATGTTCGTGCGGAACTTCCTGCCGAAGTATGCCCAGCCCGAAGCAGACGCTATCGAGAACTTGAGCATGTCCATTGTGGTGGATCAGAAGCGGATGGGCGGCGGTTCACACTCGACCGTTGGCACGATCACCGACATCAATACGATCCTGCGCATGATGTTTTCGCGCATCGGGCAGCCCCACGTGGGACCCACCAATGTATTCGGTTTCAACGACCCGCAGGGCATGTGCCCGAACTGCAACGGACTCGGTCGTAAACTGGATGTGGACATGGATAAGTTTTTGGACACATCCAGATCTTTGAATGAAGGCGCGATTTTGTTTCCTGAATACGCCGTGGAAAGTTGGGGTTGGAGTAATGTAATCAATACAGGTTTGTTCGACCCTGATAAGAAAATTTCCAAATACACCCAGAAGGAATTGAACGACCTTTTATATAGCGAACCGATCAAGGTCAAAACCAAGATGGGGGCAAAAGACTTCAACATAACCTATGAAGGCATTGTCAACCGTTTCACCAACAAATACATCAAGCAGGATCTAAAAACCAAGTCTGAGCGGACTCAGAAATCGGTGGAGCGTTTCATGACGATGGGTCCCTGTTCCGAATGTCATGGCACGCGGTTAAACCAGACCATTCTGAAATGCAAGATCAACGGGTACAACATCGCAGACCTGACGAGGATGGAAATCCCTGAATTGATCGAAGTCGTGAAAAAGATCAAAGTACCTGCCGCTGAACCAATAGTCAAAGCGCTGATCGAACGACTACAGAATCTCGTGGATATTGGCTTGGAATACCTCAGCCTCAGCCGTGAGACGGACACGTTATCAGGCGGAGAGTCGCAACGCGTAAAAGTCGTCAAGCATCTTGGCAGTAGTCTGAGCGATGTGATCTATATCTTTGATGAGCCGAGCGTGGGGCTGCATCCACGTGACGTGCATCGCATGAATGAGTTGTTGCAGAAACTGCGTGACAAGGGCAACACGGTCATCGTGGTGGAGCATGACCCTGATGTGATCAAAGTGGCAGACCATGTCGTGGATGTGGGTCCGCTTGCGGGTCCCCACGGAGGCGAGATCGTCTACGAAGGTAGTTATGCAAATTTACTCAAGGCGAATACGATCACGGGCAGGCACATGCAGCAATCCATCCCGCTGAAAGAATCGTTTCGCACACCGACAGGCAGGCTGCCGATCAAGAATGCGAAAATCAATAATTTGCATAACGTCAGTGTGAACATCCCAACGGGCGTGCTGACTGTGATTACGGGTGTGGCAGGTTCAGGGAAAAGTTCGCTTATCAACGAGGTCTTCCAGTACCAGCATCCTAATGCGATCGTGATCGACCAATCCGCAGTCGGAGTCAACAGCCGCTCCAATCCCGCCACGTACACAGGCATTCTGGACGATGTCCGCAAGGCGTTCGCTTCGGCGAACAAGGTGCAGGCTTCGCTATTCAGTTTCAACTCAAAGGGTGCGTGTGAAAACTGTCAGGGGCTGGGTGTGGTCTATACCGAGTTGTCATTTTTCGATAGTGTGAAATCGCCATGCGAAGTCTGCGGCGGCAAACGCTTCAAGGACGAAGTGCTGGCGTATAAACTCAACGGCAAGTCCATCAGCGATGTGCTGGCGTTGAACGTGGAGCAGGCGCTTGAATATTTCGAGATCAAGGAAGTGGTCAAAAAATTACAAGCCATGAGCGATGTGGGCTTGGATTATTTGAGTCTTGGGCAGCCTCTGAGTACATTATCTGGCGGTGAATGTCAACGCATCAAGCTTGCCAGCGAACTGCATAAAAAGGGAAGTATCTACATCATGGACGAGCCGACCACTGGTTTGCACATGTCTGATATCGGTCACCTCATGCAGGTCATTGACCGCCTCGTGGACACGGGCAACACGGTCGTTGTCATCGAGCATAATTTGCACGTCATCAAGAACGCCGACTGGATCATTGACATGGGTCCCGAAGGCGGAAGCAAAGGCGGCAAGGTTATGTTCGAAGGCACGCCCAAAGAATTGTTGAAAGCGAAGCAATCCCTTACCAGCGTATACTTGCAAAATTAATTAATACCAATACACTTGTGTTATCTGAAAAGTTCATAAATAAACTTTAGAAGTAAGGAAAAAAATATGAACATCAAATCTCAAACTCTGAATTCAATCGTCCCTTCAGTTCAGGAACTGCGCGCACTTTTCAACGGACGGGTCATCGCCCCGGATGACTCACGTTATGAATCCGCGCGGACAGTCTTCTACGGCGGCATTGATTGTCGCCCGTCGGCGATTATCAAAGTTGCAGATGCGGGTGACGTTTCCCGTCTCGTGTCGCTGGCGCGCGAGCATGGCTTTGAACTGGCTGTTCGCAGCGGGGGACACAGCACAGCCGGGCATAGCACCACCGAAGGCGGCATTGTGCTCGATCTTTCCGCGATGAAGGATTTGCAGATCGACCTTGAGAATAAAACTGCCTGGGCAGAGGCCGGGCTGACTGCAGGTGAATACACGTCCGCCGTGAACAAGCATGGACTTGCCACTGGCTTTGGTGACACAGGCACTGTTGGGCTTGGCGGCATCACGCTCGGAGGCGGCGTCGGTTTTCTGGTTCGCAAATACGGCCTGACGATTGATTCTTTGCTTGCCGCCGAAGTGGTCACTGCTGACGGTCAACTCCTTCACGTGGACAACAACTCCTATCCCGATCTCTTCTGGGCAATTCGCGGTGGTGGTGGAAATTTCGGTGTCGCTACACGTTTCAAATTCCAATTGCATGAAGTGGACATGGTTTTCGGCGGGATGCTCTTCCTGCCTGCCACACCGGATACCATCGCATCATTCATCGCCGAGGCTGAGTCCGCCCCCGAGGAACTTTCCACCATTGCAAACGTCGTGACCGCGCCGCCAATGCCGTTCCTGCCCGCAGACGTCCACGGCAAACCGATCATCATGGTGATGATGGTATATGCCGGCAACCCTGCGGATGGGGAAAAGGCTGTCGCCCCGTTCCGCGCGCTTGCCACGCCGTATGCCGATATGCTTCGCCCGATGCATTACCCGGAGATGTATCCGCCCGAAGAAGGCGGTGATTATCATCCCGTTGCCGCCTCACGCACGATGTTCATCGATCACGTTGACCACTCGGTTGCCGAAACGATACTGAATCATCTTAAGGCATCGACCGGCTCGATGGCGGTGACCCAGCTTCGAGTTTTGGGCGGAGCGATGGCCCGCGTCCCAGTGGAAGCGACAGCGTTCGCTCATCGCAAATCCCGCATCATGGTGAACCTTGCCGCGTTGTATGAAAATCCTGCTGAGAAAGAGACTCACGAAACGTGGGTCACAAAGTTTGCAGCGGCGATTCGTCAGAGCGATAAAGGTGTGTACGTCAACTTCCTCGGCGACGTAGGTGAAGCGCAAATTCGTGCGGCATATCCAGGCTCCACGTGGGACAAGCTGTGTCAGGTCAAGGCGAAATATGATCCGACGAATCTTTTCCGTTTGAATCAGAACATTCCGCCAAAAGAATAAACCAATCTCAAAATTGTTTGCCACGGATTGCACGAATTTACGCGGATTTTTAAAAAGGTCAGTGGAAATCCGTATAATCCATGGCTAAAAACACCTTTCCAGGTAATCCACTTTTTACAAGTTGTAGTCAGGACATTCACATGAAAACCTTTTATCAAATACTAGCCAACACCCTCCTCGCCAGCGTCACCAACATGACCGTCTGGTTTGCGATGATCTTCTTTATCTATCTTGAAACGAAATCGGTTACGGCGACTTCCATCGTTTCGGGTATCTATCTCGTTGCAGTTACGGTCTCAGGCATCTGGTTTGGAAGCCTGGTTGACCACAACAAGAAAAAGAACGTCATGATCCTTTCGGGCTTTGTTTCGTTGATCATTTACTCGATTGGATTTGTGGTCTATCTGGGCGTTCCAGCCGAAACATGGAAGGACGCCACCAGTCCCACGCTTTGGACGTTCGTTCCGCTGCTTCTCATGGGCGTAATCGCGGGCAACATTCGCGGCATCGCCCTCCCGACGCTTGTCACGATCCTCATTCCAGAAGACTCTCGTGACAAGGCAAACGGTCTCGTCGGCACAACGACAGGCGTCATCTTCCTCATCACCTCCGCCATCAGCGGATTCCTGGTAGCGCATTCAGGTATGTACCTTGTCCTGATCCTTGCCATTGTTGTGATGGCTCTTTCGATTGTGCATCTCTTCTTCACGGAAATCCCGGAGAAAGAAATCGTTCATTTGGAAGGTCAACCTCCCAAAGTGGATTTACGCGGCACGTTCGCTGTGGTTATCGCCATCCCAGGCTTGATCGCGCTGATCTTCTTCAGTACCTTCAACAACTTTTTGGGCGGCGTCTTCATGGGCTTGATGGACGCCTACGGGCTGTCGCTGGTCTCGGTGGAAGTCTGGGGCGTGCTGTGGGCAATCCTCAGTTGCGGATTCATCGTCGGCGGGTTGCTCATCGCAAAATTCGGCTTGGGGAAGAATCCGCTCTTCGCGATGTTCGCCGCCAACATCGTCATCTGGATTATCTCCAGCGTGTTCACCATCCAGCCGTCGATTGTGCTCCTGTGCGTTGGGATGTTCATCTACATCAGCGTCGTCCCGTTCATCGAAGCGGCGGAACATACCATCATCCAGAAAGTGGTTCCGCTCGAAAGGCAGGGACGAGTCTTCGGTTTCGCCCAAAGCGTGGAGATGTCTGCCGCGCCGCTAACGACCTTTCTGATTGGTCCTGTCACCGAGCTTTTCTTCATCCCGTTCATGACCGTCGGCGCGGGTGTTGACCTGATCGGAGGCTGGTTCGGCACGGGAGCGGCTCGCGGCATTGCCCTCGTGTTTACGTTGACGGGTATCATTGGCTTGATCGTGACCCTGATCGCGATGAACACGAAATACTACGGCTTGCTCTCGAAACGATACATGACCAGCCCTGAGGTCCTTCCAGAAGGAGAGTTTGCATGACCCCGCAAGTCAGCGATCTTCCCAAGCTTGCCGCGCCAGCCCAACGTGCCTTGCAAAGTATTGGCGTCACCACTTTGAAACAGTTGACAAAAATCACCGAAGCGGAACTCCTGCAATTGCACGGCATGGGACCGAATGCGCTCGGCAAACTGCGTCAGGCCCTGGCTGAAAAAAGCCTGTCTTTCGCAAGTGAGAAAGCGAAAAAATAGCCGACTTCTTGCAGGGGTACCGTGCTTGTTTATCAATTTGGCGAATCGACTTTAGAAAAGGAGACAATATGAGCGGAGTAAGAGTATTGGTTGGTACCCACAAGGGCGCATTCATTCTGACATCGGACAGGAAGCGCAGGAAGTGGGATGTGAACGGTCCGTTTTTTGCAGGCTGGGAGGTCTATCACATGAACGGCTCACCCGCAGACTCGAACCGGTTGTATGCATCGCAATCCACTGGCTGGTTTGGACAGTTGATCCAGCGCTCGGACGATGGCGGTAAGACCTGGGAACCTGTAGGCAATAAGTTTGCCTATGACGGAGTCCCGGGGACTCACTTGTGGTATGACGGCACGCCCCATCCGTGGGAGTTCAAGCGAGTTTGGCGGCTTGAGCCATCCCTGACCGACCCGGACACCGTCTATGCCGGCGTCGAAGATGCGGCCATGTTCCGCAGCACCGATGGTGGGCAGACATGGCAGGAGCTTTCCGCGTTGCGCGAAGCAAAGGGGAATCTTTGGCAGCCGGGCGCAGGTGGGATGTGCCTGCACACCATCATCATAGACCCTGCCAATCCTCGACGCATCTTTATTGCCATCTCAGCCGCGGGCGCGTTCCGTACCGAAGATGGCGGCGAGACCTGGCAACCGATCAACAAGGGGCTCAACTCTGGCGCCGAACTTCCCGATGCAACGGCGGATGTTGGTCACTGCGTCCATAACATTGCCATGCATCCGTCACGCCCGAATATATTATTCATGCAGAAGCATTGGGACGTGATGCGCAGCGATAATTCCGGCGATTCGTGGAGTGAGGTCAGTGGCAATCTGCCTAGCGACTTCGGCTTCCCGATTGCAGTTCACGCGCACGAGCCGAATACCATTTATGTAGTTCCGATCAAGAGCGACTCGGAGCATTTTCCGCCCGAAGGAAAATTGCGCGTCTACCGCAGCCGGACAGGTGGAAACGAATGGGAAGCGCTGACAAAAGGCCTGCCGCAAAGCGACTGCTATGTCAACATTCTGCGAAGCGCACTGGCAGTTGATACCCTCGATTCGTGCGGAATCTACTTTGGGACTACCGGCGGACAGGTCTACGCCTCAGCTGACTCAGGCGACAGTTGGACGCCCATCGTCAGCAACCTCCCCGCCGTCCTGTCTGTGGAAGTACAAACGCTATCATGATTCGAGTCCTGCTTCCGTATCACTTGCAGACTCTGGCGCAGGTCGGCAGGGAGGTCGAACTTCAAGTGGAGGAACCGGCAACCATCGGCTCCATCCTCGACGCCCTTGAGACCCGTTATCCGATGCTGCGTGGAACAATCCGCGACCACGTCACACAACAGCGCCGACCTTTCATCCGTTTCTTTGCCTGCGGGCAGGACTTCTCGCTCGATCCGGCAGAGACATCCCTGCCAGCCGCAATTGTGACGGGCAGCGAGCCTTTTCGAATCGTCGGCGCCATGGCGGGCGGTTAGGTTGGAGGTAAATGAAAATCCATCTTGTTGACGGAACCTACGAACTCTTCCGCGCTCACTTCGGCGCGCCGCCGAAGAAATCCCCCAGCGGACAGGAGGTCGGCGCAACGCTGGGACTTCTCCGCAGCATGATGCTTCTCCTCTCCGACCCCGAGGTGACGCATGTTGCGGTTGCCTTTGACCATGTGATCGAGTCCTTTCGCAACAAGCTTTATCCCGCCTATAAATCAAGCGTGGGTGTTGACCCTGCCATCTTGAATCAGTTTGCGCTGGCTGAAAAGATGGTGTCCGCCTTGGGGTTGGTGACATGTCCCATGGTCAAGTTCGAAGCGGACGATGCCATTGCCACGGCAGTTGCACGCTTCAAGAAGGTCAAATCTGTAGATCAGATCGTCATCTGTTCGGTGGACAAGGATTTGACGCAAATGGTGGATGGGGACCGAGTCATCTGCTGGGATCGCCGCCGCGAGATTCTTTTGGACGAAAAAGGCGTGGTTGAAAAGTTCGGCGTCGGTCCCGAGTCCATTCCCGATTATCTCGCCCTCGTCGGTGACTCGGCGGATGGTTACCCAGGGATTCAAGGCTGGGGAGCGAAATCCACAGCCACGGTGATGGCGAAGTTCAAACATATCGAGTCCATTCCCAAAGACCCGAAGAAACTTCCATTGGGGTTGGGGCGTGCGACAACCTTGGTCGAAAACTTACAGGCGAACTATAAAGATGCCTTGCTGTTTCGGGAGTTGTCCACGCTTCGCACCGATGTCCCGCTGAAAGAGACTCTCAATAACCTGAAATGGCAGGGAGCGTATCCGCGCTTGAAGAAATTGTGTCACGAGTTGGGGGAGGAGCGAATCCCGGAACGCATTCCGCTTTGGAGATAACGTGTTTTCTCGATTTCTCTACCGTACAAAACCCATTTGGACGCAGACTCACGCAGAAAAACGCGGATTTTTTTCCTGCTTTACACCGCACTTGCGTTCGGTGCAAGTGTCAGCGCAAATCAGCGTTTTCAGCGTCCCGATCCAAAAATGTACGGTAGAGAGTTCTCGATAATCAAAAAGCGAATTCCATGGGGAGGTCGCTTTTTGATGGGAGATGAACGGCTGGTGTTCGCATGGCAGCGGGGCGGGCGTGGACTCTGTTTGTGAGCAGAGAAAACTCGAAGCCACGCCTCGTGAAATGCCTGTAAGTTGCGCGCGCGAAGCCTCCCGCACATCGGCTGCGCGAAATTAGCGCTGCAACCAGAAATAATTTATTGTATCCTGCCAGCTTTGAACGCTCTATAAATTATGGGATTTCAAAAAATCCAATGCCTCCTGGGTGCCAATTGTGCGAAGCCCATTAATTACATTTAGCCGCACTGTACCATCCGTGTCATTATAGGCGCCAATAAGGGCTGTAACTGCTTCCGGGGATTTAAGTTTTCCCAGCTTGTACGAGGCGGCTCGTCGCTGACGATCATTTCCTTGCTGTAACTCCATAACCAACTTCATTGGAATAGATGTTGCGGTGAGCGTTGAGGCGGCTATTGGAGCTGGCTCGCTCATCAGCCGCGAAAGAATCTCGGCTTTCTGAGTATCGTAATCCTGGGCTGTAATTAAGCCGGCATCTTGCATCTCTTTGAGTTTCTTTAACTTCGGGAGGTGGTCTTCTTGTGTCGCCATTGGTTTTGGGGCGGAATTTGTCATGGTCGTGGGCAAAATTCCGCTTTGTTGAAGTTTCCATTGCTTATAGCGGAGTTTTGATGCATGGCTCCATGCGTATTCGACTGGCGCTTCGCCGCGATAGAACAACTTGGATACAATTAGACGATTGATGTCCAATATTGTCCAGCACCAAAAAGTGAAACTGGCGGTAATTGACGTCATTAGCACCCACAAACCAATGTCAATAATCGGTCCCCCCGCGCGCGCCAGGATGATGTATAGAAGATAAACTCCCCATAGCGCCACTAACGCGATGAAGCCGCCCAAAAATACCAGCGGGCCCGAGAGGAGTTTAGTGAGAATGTCAGTCTGGGATGTGTCTGGAACGAATATCATAAGGAGACCGATAAATGTGCCAGCCAAAAAGCTCAATACACCAAACTCGAATGCTTCAATGGCATATAAGTTGCTGCGAATCCTGGCGAATCTCTTTTTAAAGGTGTTTGCTTCTTCCAAATTAGTTTCCTCGATACTTCCAGAAACGATTGGCGATTTGACTGGTAGTACGGCTCTTCCACAATATGAACAGACGATGGAACCATCCTGGATTTCCTTGGCGCAATAAGTGCAATTCATTTGTTATCTCCTCATTTACTACAATTGGATTTTTAGTCATCAATAACCATAACCAGCCGCCCTCAAGGCAACTGGCTCCAATCATTTACGCAGGCGCTGTGGCTTTCTTCTTTTTTGCGGCGGCGCGTTGGGCGGCGGTCTTCGAGGTGCGGGCGGCGACGCCCAGCTTTTCCAGCAGTTGCGGTTTCTCCCGCAGCGCCACGCGCGCGATCTTCAGGTATTGAGCCAGCCATGCGTCGAGGTTCGACAGGGCGGTGTTCTTGCTGGCGGTCGCATTTTGCGCCGCGCCCTTGGCAGCTTCCTGCCTTCGGTTGGCTTCCTCGTAGGCGCGGACTTTGGCGAGTTCGCCTTCCAGTTTCTCCGGGGTGTAACCGTAATCGGCAATGGACGGGGCAAGCGCGGCGTTCTCGAAGAGGGTGTTTGCGGCGGCGAGGAAACTCGCAGTCGTGCGCGGCATGCTCCCCTTCAAACCGAGCGTCGTCAGGCGGCTTTCCTCGTTCTTGAAGACGGCGCGGGAAACCTTCGCCAAATCCTGATAGGCGTTCTGCGCCAGTTTCTGCGCCTGACGCGCCTCCGCGCTGAGAGTTTCCTGCTCCCCGGCTGCCGCCTCCGCCGCATTGGACGCAGCCTGAGCTTCCTCGTAGAGCGCCAAACCCTCGTTCAGCTTTGCGGCGGGGTAGCCGAAATTAGCCACCAGAGACGCGATCTCGGTGTCGCCGATGCTGTTGGAAATGGAAAGATGCGCGGCGTTCAGCCGCTCTGCAATGGATTTTTTGGGACCGGGCATGATTTTTGCCTCCTTTGGCATAAAAAATAACAGACCAAAACGATGCCTCATGACCGTGCATCCCCCTGATTCTGACTAAATTCCGACTTCCGCGACTTGCAATGCGACTCCTACTGCTCGCAATGTGTTTCCTACTGCTTACAACGCGACTCCTGCCACTCGCAATGCGTTCCCTACCGCTTGCAATACGCTTCCTACCGCTTACAGCGCAACTCCTATCGCTCGCAACGCGCTTCCTACCGCTTGCAATGCGACTCCTACCGCTCGCAATGCGCTTCCTACTGCTTGCAACTTCCTTGCTACCGCTAAAAATGAGGCTGTCGCCTCTCGACTCCGCACCTGAAACTATACCTCCGCCCGTTTTTCCCCTTACACTGTCCTTGCGTCAACTTGTCTGATATTTGTCTCGACCCACCAAGCGTATTCTGTCGCCCGTTGTCTATTCAACCCGATTGTACACCCATTTTTTACTGAAATCAAAGACTGAGGCAGGGTTTGCTCTGGAACTCATCGAAACCGAGGTGTAGAAAAGGCTTGACGCGAAGCGTGTCGCAGAATCTCCAGCGTCAGGCACACGCTGTGTTGGGCGCTTTTTTATTATTAGATGACTTGCCCAATTAGAATGGAATATCATCTTCTGGTGGAAACTCTGCCATAAATTCTGATTCACCAAAATCTATCTTTTTAGCCTCTGCGCGAATTTCACTCTGCTTTACAATTTTTTCTTGATGGCTCTTTATATATTCAAGATATTTATCTACTATGTGCCCATTATACTCATTACGATAATCTCTCGAATTTCCAATAAAATTTATGCTTGGCAATATAGCCGAAATCATTTCACTTTCAATATCTTTCAAGTTTGTGCTTGATGAATCTAAAAATTGGTTACTTTCCTCGACGGTCCAAAGATCAATGTCCCACTTATAAGATTTTGGCATGTTCTGAATAATATGGCTTCCTATTGAGTCGTATGAAATCCACTCGTCATAGACATTCTTAACCATTCTGCCATTTGCCCCAAACCAGCGATACCAAACATTGGTCTTGCTTATCCCAACATAATATATATTTTCTTTTTCTCTAACAACATATAAAACAATCTTGTCGTCAGGGAAATAATCAGGGTCTATAAATTTTTCAAAAGATAGAGTATACATAATTTCCTTTACCTCAATTACCTATCTCCCTATTATAATCACACAAAAAGGTGGTAAACATGGACAATTCATCAAAACAAGATGGCAAAAAACTTCTTGATCAAGTTCGCGATGTAATCCAAAAGAAACATTACTCACCGCGAACAGAGAAAACCTACTTAGATTGGATTCGGCAATATATATTGTTTCACAACAAAAAACACCCTCGTGAGATGGGTGTTTCAGAAGTGCAAGCATTCATTTCTCACCTGGCTGGTGAAAGAATTGTCTCACCATCAACTCAAAATCAGGCATTGAGTGCCATTATATTTCTTTATAAATATGTCTTATTAATTAATCTCCAAATTCCTACCGACACAATTCGTCCTGGACAGCTTAAATCACTACCTGTTATTCTCACTCCACAAGAAATACGGGCTGTTATCAAAAACTTGGATGGTGTATCCAAACTTATGACCCAATTACTTTATGGTGGAGGCTTACGGGTAATGGAATGTTTAATGCTCCGTGTAAAGGATATTGATTTCAAAAACCATCAAATCCATGTTCATGAAAGTAAAGGTGACGGAGATCGCCTTACTATTCTCCCAAAAATTGTCGTCGAATCTCTCCAATCACACTTAAGTATAGTAAAGACAATTCACGAAAAAGATCTCATACAAGGATTTGGTGAAACAACCTTACCCTCTTCATTGATGAAATATTCATCAATGTCAAAAAGTTGGGGCTGGCAATATATATTTCCAGCTCCAACACTTTCCATTGATCCAATCACTAAAACAGAAAAACGCCATCATGTTCACGAAAGTGGACTTCAAAAAAGCATACGGAAAGCTGCTGAGGAAGCAAAAATAAATAAGAGAGTTACTCCTCATACGTTTCGTCACTCATTTGCTGCTCACCTCCTCCAAAATGGATATGATATCCGAACAGTTCAAGAACTTCTCGGTCACAAGGATATCAAAACAACCATGATATACACTCAAGTCCTTCAACGTGGGAGCCATGAAGTCAAATCTCCATTAGATGATTAGTGTCTGTGTTGCTGTGGTTTACGCGAAACGCCCAACTATGATTTAACCAGCCTGAGTTTGATATAAATTCCTTTGCCATGCGCGGATTATACGCCCGCATTGGCAAGGGGACAATAAGTTGTCTTGTTCCCAAATTCCCCGCCTCAAAATCATTGACTCATTTCATATTTCGAGTAGAATACCGCCCAATATGTTCAGAGATAAAGCAAGCATCCTCATGGAGGCGCGCGCCAAGCGCAAGCCCAGCCTCGCAACGAAAGTTGTCGGGTTTGGGCTTGTTACGGTTCAGCCAAAAGCCATGAAAAGGATGTCCGGCGTTCGCGCCTAGTCTTTGGGCTTTTCGTTTACCGCATCAACGCTCCCCGGCAACGGGGAGCGTTTTTTATTTCACCCAAAGACCTGACAGGTTTTCGAAAACCTGTCAGGTCTGAAAGAGGAGAACTTATGGTTCAGATTTTGGATACGACATTGAGAGAAGGCGAGCAAACGCCCTACGTCAACTTTACGGTGGACGAGAAAGTCCACATCGCGCAGATGCTCGACCGCATCGGCGTGGACATGATCGAAGCGGGCGACCCGTCGGTCTCGAACAACGTGGCGGCGGCGATCAAGCGCATCTCCGCGCTTGGGCTGAAGGCGGAGATTGTCGCCCACAGTATCGCCTCCCGTTCGGGCATCGACAAAGCCAAAGCCTGCGGCGCGAAGCGCGTGGCGATCTTCTACGCCACCTCTCAGATTCACCTCGACGCAAAACTGCACAAGACCCACGACGAGGCGATCCGCATCATCACCGAACACATCACCTACGCCCGCAGTCTGGGACTCAACGTCCGCTACACGCCTGAGGACGCCACCCGCACCGACTTCGAGTTTCTGGTCCAGGTCTGCAACGCCGCCATCGAGGCTGGCGCGGACCGAATCAGCTTTGCCGACACGTTGGGCATCATGCAGCCGCACCTTTTCTATGAGCGGGTGAAGGCGCTGCGCGGACGTCTGTTCCCCTGCAAGATCGACCTGCACTGCCACGACGATTACGGCCTGGCGCTGGCGAACGCGATGGCCGGGATTCGCGCGGGCGCGGACTGCATCCACACCACGGTCAACGGGATGGGCGAGCGCACGGGCATTCCCGACCTGGTCGAGACGGTGGTCGCCTTTCACAACCTCGAAGGGGAGACGAAGTACAACCTCGAACCGCTGGTGGACCTTTCTGCTTTTCTCGAAAAGTCAACGGGATTTTTCATGGCGGCGAACAAACCCATCACGGGGCAGAACGCGTTCAGCCACAAGAGCGGAGTCCACACCAACGGCGTATTGAAAGACCCGCGCACCTACGAGCCGTTTGACCCTGCTGTCATCGGACGCGAGCGCAAGATCGTCATCGACAAATACACGGGCAAGACGGCAGTTGCGGCGCGGCTGGACGAGTACGGCATCGAGGTCAGCCCTGCGGAGTTGGAGGTCATCGTCACCCGCATCAAGAACATCGGCGACCAGCGCAAGCAATTGTTCGACGCGGACATTCTCGAAATCGCCGAACAGGTGACGGGGCGCGAACTGGACGTCATCCCGCACGACATCAACGCGCTCATCATGCTGGAAGTCGAGTCGCACGTTTACACCACGTCGGTCGTTCGCCGCCTGCGGAGCTTTTCCAACGTCTCGAACATCTACGAGGTCACAGGCGACTACGACATCAGCGCATTTGCCAATGTTGAGAACATGGCGGCATTGAATAACCTCATCGAGGAAATCCGCACCGTGCAAGGCGTCAAGCGGACGGAGACAAGAATGGTGTTGAAAAAATATAACGGAAATAATAAATGAAGAATGCAGAATGAAGAATGAAGAATAAAAATTCTGCATTCTGCATTCTGACTTCTTCATTCAAAAGGAGTTTTTATGGGCACACTTATCGAAGAAATCTTTTCCCGCAGAGCGGGACGTCCCGTTCAGGCGGGCGAAATTTTACTGTTGGATGTGGACTACATCATGAGCCACGACAACACCACGCCGCTGGCGATCAAAGCCTTCCGCGACATCGGCAAGCCGATCCACGACAAGAATCGCATCGTGCTGCACCTCGACCACGCCTATCCAGCGCCGAACGTTTTGGCGGCGGAGAATCACAGGAAGATCATCGACTTCGTGAAGGAGCAGGAGCTTCCGCATTTTCATCATCAGGGCGTCTGTCATCAGGTGATGTTGGAGGAAGGTTACATCACGCCTGGCGCAATCGTCATCGGCGCGGACTCGCATTCCAACACCTACGGCGCGATGGGCGCATTCGGCGCGGGACTTGGCTCCACCGAAATTGCCGTGGCATGGGTGACTGGCAAATGCTGGTTCAAAGTCCCTGAGACGATTCGCATCGGGTTGACGGGCAAAGCCCAAAGCGGAGTCTACGCCAAGGACGTGATGATCTACATTGCGGGACTGATGGGCATGGACGGCGGCACGTATCGCTCCGTCGAGTTTGGCGGCGAATATATAGAAAACCTGCCGATGCACGAACGCATTGTCTTCCCGAACATGTCCACCGAGATTGGCGCGAAGTGCGGCTTGATTGCGGCGGACGAAGTGACGCTGGAATACTTGCGGACTCAAACTCCCGCGCAGGGGAATTACGAAATGATTCGCCCCGTGAATCCGCGCTACGAGCGGGTGATTCAGATCGACGTGTCAAAGCTCACGCCTCAGGTTTCGTGTCATCCAGACGTGGATCATGTCAAGCCGTTGGAAGAAGTCGTCGGGTTGGACGTCCACGAGGTGTACATCGGTACCTGCACCAACGCCCGCTACGAGGACATCGAGATCGTGGCGAACATGCTCAAGGGGAAGAAGGTCAACCCGTTTACGCGGGTGATTGTCACGCCTGCCAGCGAGCGGATCTATAAGAAGGCGATGAAGAACGGCTTGATAGAAATCCTGATGGAGGCTGGCTGCACCGTGACGGGGACGGGTTGCGGCGCGTGCATCGGGCGTCACGGCGGAATCCTCGCAGCAGGCGAGCGCGCGCTGACTACCATGAACCGCAACTTCATCGGACGCATGGGCAGTCCGCTGGCGGAGATTTACCTTGCATCCCCCGCAACGGCAGCAGCAACGGCGCTGGCGGGGAAGATTGCAGACCCACGAAATTTAATGCAGAATGCAGAATGATGAATGCAGAACATTCTGCACTCTGCATTCTGTATTCCTCATTCAAAAAGGAGACAACCATGAGCAAAGCATGGACATTTGAAGACAACCTCAACACCGACGAGATCATCCCTGGACGGTTCAACATTACGATTGACCCGCTCGAACTGGCAAAAAATGTATTTTGTGAGATCAAGCCTGACTACGCAAAGAATGTCAAACCCGGTGACGTGATCGTCGGCGGACAAAACTTCGGCTGCGGCTCGTCCCGCGAACATGCCCCGATTGCCATCAAAGGCTCGCAGGCGAAGTGCGTCATCGCCGCATCCTATGCGCGGATATTTTTCCGCAACTGCGTCAACATTGGACTGCCGATTTTGGAATGTCCCGAAGCCGCCGCCGACATCACCGAAGGCGACGATGTGGATGTGAACCTCGCCACGGGCGAAATCTTCAACCGCACCAACGGACATCAGTATCAAGCGCGTCCGCTCCCGCAGTTTGTGCTGAAAATCGCCGAGGCGGGCGGGATTGTGAACTTTTTGAAAGAGCACGACATACAGGAGCTAATGCAGAAGTAAAGAAATGAAGAAGTAGGAATGAAGAATAGAAATTCTGCACTCTGCATTCTACATTCTGCATTTGAATTGCCATGACCTACAAAATCACCCTCCTCCCTGGCGACGGCATTGGACCCGAAGTGATTGCTTCTGCTCGCGAAGTATTGACAGCCCTCCCGCTTGAATGGGATTTCACCGAATGCGGAATCGGCTACGGCGAATACCAGCGCTCTGGTTCGCCCCTGCCTGATGCCACGCTTCAAGCCATTCGGGATGCGGACGCCGCGCTGTTCGGCGCAGTCACCACGCCGCCCAACATCCCCAATTATTTTTCACCCGTCGTGCGGATGCGCCAGTCGCTGGACTTATACGCCAACTTGCGACCCAATCGCTCGATTCAGCATCCATCGTCCCGCCCTGGCATTGACATGCTCATCGTCCGCGAGAACACCGAAGGCTTGTACTCAGGCATCGAGCGGACAGAAGACGACGGGAACCGTGCCATCACCGAACGGGTCATCACCCGCAAAGGCTCGGAGCGAATTCTTCGCAAGGCGTTCGACACTGCTCGCCAACTGGGACGCAAAACAGTCCACGTAGTTCACAAAGCCAATGTATTGCGCCAAACCTGTGGTCTCTTCCGCTCGGTTGCACTGGAAGTGGCAAAGGAGTATCCTGAAATTGCCATGCAGGAAATGCTCGTAGACACCTGCGCGATGGAACTCATCCGCGCCCCTGAGCAGTTCGAGATTATCGTCACCACCAATTTGTTTGGCGACATCCTCAGTGACGAAGCCTGTATGTTGGTCGGCGGACTTGGGGTTGCGGCGTCGGGAAACATCGGTGCGGATGCGGCAGTCTTCGAGCCAGTCCACGGCAGCGCCCCAACTTTGGTCGGCACGGGCAAGGCGAATCCCACCGCCACGTTTTTTGCTGCCGCCATGATGTTGGATTATCTCGGTGAAGCGGCGCAAGCTGCCCGCCTGCGAGCCGCCGTCGAAGCCTGTATTGCCGAAGGACAAGTCACGCCCGATTTGGGTGGCACATTGACGACAAGTGAAATGACGGAAAAAATCAAATGTAGAATGTAGAATGATGAATGCGGAAGGAAAAATTCTTCATTCTCTGGAGACCCCATGACAAAAATCGGCTTTCTCTACACCCGTCTGCGCGCGGAGGAAAAATATCTTCTCGAAGAACTGGAAAAACGCCCGAACGTGGAACTTGTTCGCGTGAAGGATGACGGGCAGTTCTTTGACATCTCCCGTATCCCCGAACCCGTGGATGTGCTCTTCGAGCGTTCGGTTTCCTACTCGCGCGGACTGTACATCTCGAAGATTTACGAAGCCAACGGCGTGAAGGTGGTCAACACCCCGCAGGTGGCGGAGCGTTGCGGCGACAAATACGTCACCAGCCAGATTCTCGTCCAGAACGGAATCCCGACTCCAAAGGTGTTCATGGCTTTTGACGAGGAATCCGCTCTGGCGGCGGTGGACGCGATGGGTTACCCGTGTGTGTTGAAACCCGTCGTCGGTTCGTGGGGACGGCTGCTCGCCAAAGTGGACAACCGTCACGTCGCCGAATCGCTCATCGAGCACAAAGCTGCCCTGGGAGTCAATCACCAGGTTTTCTATGTTCAGGAATACGTGAATAAGCCTGGGCGTGACATCCGCGCCTTTGTAGTGGGCGAGGAGCCAATTGCCGCGATCTATCGCTCCTCCGAAAACTGGATCACCAACACCGCTCGCGGCGGGATTGCCACCAACTGTCCGCTGACGCCCGAACTGAGCGACATCTGCCGCCGCACCGCCCAAGCCGTCGGCGGCGGACTGCTCGCCATCGACGTTTTCGAATCCGACAACGGTTTGAGCGTCAACGAGGTCAACCACACAATGGAATTCCGCAACAGCATCACGACCACGGGAGTCAACATCCCTGCCTTGATGGTGGATTACGTGATTGCAAACGCAAAAGGATAAAGGATGAATACATTGTGAAGACAGTCTGAAACTGGTTTGGAACGATGGAACACGCGCGATGAATTTCGCCTGAAAAAATCATTGACTCATTTCGTTTTTCAGGTAGAATACCGCCCAATATGTTCACGCTCTTTGCGCTGCCCCGTTTTCGTCGTCCCATGCCCACTTCCCAGAGAAGGTCGGGAGCTTTTTGATTGGCTGACGCGAACGCGAACATGCGCTAACGCATACACAAGTCAACCTAAACAGCCCTCCTTCTCGGAGGGCTGTTTTTATTTTACGAAACCTGACAGGTTTTCATGCGGCGTTAGTCGATCAAATAACCTCTCGATGAAACCTGTCAGGTTTTGAACCCAAACACAGGAGTAAAAAATGAACCCCAAACCCAAACCTCAAATCAAGAAAGTTGTCCTTGCCTATTCGGGCGGATTGGACACCTCGGTCATCGTGCCGTGGCTCAAGGAAAATTACGGCTGTGAAGTCGTCTGCTTTTGCGCGGACGTGGGGCAGGGCGACGAAGACCTGGCGAAACTGGAAACCAAAGCCATCAAGAGCGGCGCCAGCCAGTTCGTTTTGCACGACATGCGGGAGGAGTTTGCCGAGCAGTATCTTTTCCCCATGCTCAAAGCGGGGGCGGTTTATGAACACAAGTATTTATTGGGCACATCGGTTGCCCGTCCTTTGATTGCGAAACATCTCGTGGAGGTCGCCCACGAAACAGGCGCGGATGCGATTGCGCATGGCGCGACTGGAAAAGGCAACGACCAGGTCCGCTTCGAACTCACCGTCATGGCGCTCGACCCGCGCCTCAAGATCGTCGCCCCCTGGCGCGAGTGGGATATCCGCTCCCGCGAAGACGCCCTCAACTATGCCGCCAAGCACAACGTCCCCGTGACCGCCACCATCAAATCCATCTATAGTCGCGACTCGAACCTCTGGCATATTTCCCACGAAGGCGGCTTGCTCGAAGACCCATGGAACGAACCTGAAGAGGTCATGTACCAGATTTCCACCTCGCCCGAAAGCGCGCCCGACGAAGCCGAATACGTGGAGATCGAATTTGAAACAGGCAACCCGATTGCAGTCAATGGCGAAAAACTTTCACCCGCGAAGATCGTCGAGACCCTCAACGCCATCGGCGGCGCGCACGGCATTGGTCGCGTCGACCTCGTCGAGAATCGCCTCGTCGGCATGAAGTCGCATGGCGTGTACGAGACCCCAGGCGGTACCATTTTGATGTACGCCCACCGCGAACTCGAATCCCTCGTCCTCGACCGACAGACCATCAACTTCAAGCAGGTCGCCGCTGTCAAGTATGCCGAGCTCACCTACGACGGTCTCTGGTTCACCCCGTTGCGCGAAGCCCTCGACGCCTTTGTCAATTCCACACAGGGACCTGTCACGGGCGTTGTCAAGCTCAAACTGTACAAGGGCAACATCATCGTTGCGGGTCGCAAGTCGCCGTTCAGCCTCTACCGCGAAGACTTCGCCACCTTTGGCGAGGAGGACGTTTACGACCAGAGCCACGCCGAAGGCTTCATCCGCCTCTTCGGCCTCAGCCTCAAAGTCCGCGCCCTCAATGGGTTACCCGTTTCAGGTCTCGACATGCCGAAGCCTGATTATTCGAAGTTCAAGCGCGATTAGTAATCCTGCGTGGAGCTATGCAGGATTAAAAAAGAGAGAGCTATATGGAATTTCAGGGAACATTTAGATTTGTGAACAACAAATTGATCATCCTGTTGCGCGACAGGGTGTGCGAAACGTCGGAGGAATTACTGGCAAGCGAATTGTTTTCGGAAGTCGCCACACGCTTTGTGAACAATCTGAAACGCCGGCAATCCCCGCTCCTTCAGATATTTGGCAAACCAATTCGCGAAATCGATCACACTGATATTCAGGAGCTTGTTCGGATGTTCCATGTCCTGGACAAAATGCCCATCGATGCAGTGCCCAAGCTGGTGGAGACGGGTGAAAGGTTTATTGCAAATACTTCCCTGTTACAGGCTTTTGTGGAGGAACTCTACAATTATTGGCGGCAGTTTGAACGGTTCATCATATGTGATTCGACGGGGGACCACCTGGATAAACGCCCGTATCGCACCTTCAATTCAACCATTGAGTCTTTGACTCATCTGGTGCGACAAACCTATCGAGATATATCCGAGAATATCACCGGTCAGCATCCCAATATCTACCGGCAGGTGCGCGCAGGCGCGGAGATGGCGGCAATTGCCCTTCCGAAAGACCTCGCCTTGCCGGGTGGATGCTATGACCAGCTTCGAAACGTCCCTGTGATTCGCCAGTTGTTGTTGAATCCGCCGCTGTTGCTCAACCCACCGATGAACAAGCGGACCGGGAAGTTTGAACAGATTGCCCGCAACCCTTTGGAGTTGATATCGGTGACACCGGATGAATGGCTGTGCTATCCCGCAAAGGTCGGCCCATTATTAATTCTTGTCTACATACATGAGAGGTTTCTTGAGCTTGGGTTGTCTTTGTGTAATTTGTTTGAATTGGCTGATGACGAATTTCTGGATCGCCCGGTGGACGCGGTTTACCTGTATGGCGTCCCCGGCGATGTCCTGGACTCCCTTGCGCCAATGCCGACCGTCTTTTACGACGATCAGGAAAATGACATCATGGTTGCCGCCTGCCCGAACAAGGATCAATTTGGGTATTTTGGTTATCTCAAGAAAATGATCCTGACCCTGCATAACATCAAAGCCATGAAAAAGGGACGGATGCCCTTTCATGGCGCCATGGTCAGGGTCGCCACCAAAAATAACCGCTCTCACACGGTGTTGATCATCGGCGATACGGGCGCGGGAAAATCTGAAACGCTTGAAGCGCTCAGGATCATCGGCGATGATCAAATCGAGGAGATTATCATCATTGCCGATGACATGGGGTCGTTGGAGATCGACTCGCAGGGGAACGTAATTGGTTATGGCACCGAGGTCGGGGCTTTCGTCAGGCTGGATGATTTGCTGCCGGGCTACGCCTTCGGTCAGCTTGACCGCTCGATCATTATGAATCCCAGCCAGGTCAACTCCAGAATCGTATTGCCTGTGACCACTTACGAGCAGGTCATGAAGGGATATGCCATTGACATGGTGTTATATGCGAACAACTACGAGGATGTGGATGATGAACACCCGCTCATCGAGCAATTGAGCACGGTTGAATCTGCATTGCATGTCTTTCGCGAAGGCGCCGCCATGAGCAAGGGAACCACGACCTCCACGGGGCTAGTGCATACATATTTTGTGAACGTTTTTGGAGCGGTTCAGTATAAGACGCTGCACGAGGAGATTGCCAAGCAATATTTCGAAAAGTTATTCCAGAACAACGTTTTTGTGGGGCAACTTCGCACACGGCTCGGCATAGTGGGACAGGAACGTCAGGGACCTGAAGAGTCTGCGCGTGCCCTGTTATCAATGTTCTCACAGGAAGAGGCTAAACCATGACCCTCTGGGGCGGACGCTTTTCGACCAAACTCAACGACCAGGCTTGGGATTTGAACACCTCCCTGCCTGTGGACCAGCGCATGGCTCTGCAGGATGTGGACGGAAGCCTGGCGTGGGCGGATGCGATTCACAAAGCTGGCATTCTCTCGGACGAAGAGCATGAGCAGATTGCCCGTGGGCTGGTCGCTGTCCGAGTCGAATTCGCTTCGGGACAGTTTTCTTTCGTCCCCTCCGACGAGGACATTCACACTGCTGTCGAGCGCCGTCTTGGCGAGTTGATCGGCGCGGCGGCTGGCAAACTTCACACGGGACGCAGCCGCAATGACCAGGTCGCAACGGATTTTAGATTGTGGATGCTTCAAGTCATTCCACAATTGGATTCTGCATTCATCAATCTGCAATCTGCATTGGTGGAGCAAGCCGAACTCGCAGGCGAAACTCTCATGCCTGGCTACACTCACCTGCAACGCGCCCAACCGATTTTGCTCTCGCACTGGTGGCTGAGTCACTTTCACCCACTTCAGCGAGACCGACAACGCCTTGTGGATTTGACCAAGCGTGTCTCTGTTTTGCCTCTGGGCTGCGGCGCACTCGCTGGTACCCCCGTCCCCGTTGACCGATCCGTGTTGGCTGTAGCGTTGAATTTTGCAGAACCTTCGCCAAATAGTTTGGATGCCGTCTCCGACCGTGACTTTGCCGCCGAGTTTTTGTTCTGCGCCACGCTGACGGGAGTTCACCTCAGCAAACTTGCCGAGCAAATCGTTTTGTACACCAGCGCCGAGTTTGGCTTCTTTGAACTCTCCGACGCCTACTCGACAGGTTCCAGCCTCATGCCGCAAAAGAAAAACCCCGATGTCTTCGAGTTGACTCGCGGCAAGGCTGGCACGTTGCTGGGTTTGCTCACAGGTCTGCTTGCCACGCTCAAAGGTCTGCCCTCAACCTACGACAAGGATTTGCAGGAAGACAAAGCGCCTGTCTTTGCCGCCGCCGACACCCTGCTGATGATGCTTCCCATCCTCGCGGGCGCATTGCGGACGATCACCGCCAAACCTGAACGGATGCGAAATGCAATCGACTCGTTCATGATGGCAACCGACCTCGCGGATTATCTCGTCGGCAAGGGAATCCCCTTCCGCGAGACTCACGCCATCGCAGGAAAAGCTGTCCGTTTGGCTGGCGAGAAAAAGCTTGGGTTGGAGGAAATCTCCCTCGAAGCGTATCAGGTTCTCAGTCCAGCCTTTGAAGCGGACGTGTATCAAGTCTTCGACCCGCTGGAATCCGTCAAACGCAGAAATGCCATCGGTGGAACCAGTCCCAAAGCAGTTGCAATGCAAATTGCAGAATGCAAGAGTCAGAATAGTAAATAATGCAGTGGCAGAAAATATTCTGCATTCTGCATTCCTCATTCCTCATTCATCATTTATGTATAGGAGAAAAATTATGTCTACAGTAACCTGCCCCGAATGTGAAGCCGAAATCACCCTGGATGCCGGCACCGAAGTTGGTGAGATCATCGTCTGCTCCGATTGCGGCGTCGACCTTGAGGTAACCTCGGTTGATCCCGCCGCCGTCCAACTCGCGCCGATGGAACAGGAAGATTGGGGGGAGTAGGAAATGAAGAATGCAGAATGAGGAACACTTGCACCGCACGCAAGTGCAGGTGTGAAGAATTTTATTCTGCATTTTGCATTCTTCATTCTGCATTGGAGTTCTTATGCAACGAAGACTCAAAATAGGCGTTCTTTATTCCCGCGTGCGCGTCGAAGAGAAGTGGATCTTCGGCGCGATGGAAAAACGCGGCATTGACTATGACCGGCTCGACGACCGCGCCATTCACTTTGACCTGGACAAGCCCGAACATTGGAAGCAATATGACGCGGTGCTGGAACGGAGCATCAGCTATAACAGCGGACTCTACGCCCTGCGCCTGCTTAATGCCTTTGGCGTGCCGACGGTTAACACGGCGTCGGTGGCGGAGATTTGCGGCGACAAGTTGATGACCTCTGCGGCACTTGCCCGCGATGGAGTCCCCCAGCCGCACAATGCGACCGCATTCACGCCCGAAGCGGCTTTGGAAGCGATTGAGGCTTTTGGCTACCCTGTGGTCTTGAAGCCCGTCGTCGGTTCGTGGGGACGGCTGCTGGCAAAGGTCAATGACCGCGACGCGGCGGAGGCGGTGCTGGAACACAAGTCCACGCTGGGCTCTGTGCAACATTCCGTTTTTTATATTCAGGAATATATCGAAAAGCCCGGGCGCGACATCCGTGCCATCGTCATCGGCGAGCGCGTGCTGACGGCAATGTACCGCAAGTCCGAGCATTGGATCACGAACACGGCGCGCGGCGGCGAGGGCGAGTTGTGTCCCATTACACCCGAGATCGAAGGCTTATGCTTGAAAGCCACCAAAGCTGTCGGCGGCGGAGTCCTCGCAGTGGATTTGGTCGAACATCCCCAAAAGGGACTCGTGGTCAACGAGATCAATCACACGATGGAGTTCCACACGATGCAGCCCGTGAGCGGCGTCGACATTGCGGGGGAGATTGTGGATTACGTGGTGAACGTGGCGAGAGAGAAAAATCGGTAATCTCCACGGTTGGGATTTCGGCATCCAAAATCGAAAACTTACCCATTTGGGGTATGGATATGTGCGTGCATTCATAGTAGACATGCATATTTACAGCAAATTTGTATGCGCGTCTGTTTGAAATAAAAAGGAGCAATTATTAATGACGACAGTATCTATCATCGGTGGTTCGGGATATGGCGGCGGCGAGTTGTTACGCCTGCTGCTCGGTCATCCCAACGTGGAGATCAAGCAGGTGACTTCGCGCTCGCGTGTGGGTGAATACGTTTACCAGACCCATCCCAACCTGCGGAAGAAGACTCAATTGAAATTCAGCGACCCTTCCGCGCTGGAGCCTGTGGATGTGCTTTTCCTCGCCCAGCCGCATGGACAGGCGCAGAAGCACATCGAAGAGTATGCCAAACTCGGCACGAAGATCATCGACCTCGCGGCGGATTTCCGCCTGCGCGATGCGGACTTCTACGAAAGATGGTACGGCGAAAAGCACGCTGCCCCTGAATGGTTGAGCAGGTTTGTGTATGGTTTGCCCGAACTGCACCGCGCCGAAATTGCGGGCGCAAGTTACATCAGTGGAGTCGGTTGCAACGCCACGGCGAGCAACCTCGCGCTGCTGCCGCTGGTCAAAGCGGGTTTAATTGATTTATCTGCGCCGGTAATTATTGAAATTAAAGTTGGTTCGTCGGAGGGCGGCGCGGAAGGAAATTCCGGTTCGCTGCACGCGGAACGCGCCAACGTCATCCGCACCTTCTCGGCGTTTGGTCATCGACACACGGCGGAGGTGATTCAGGAAATGGGCGTCAAAGACATCTCGCTGACCATGACCGCCGTGGACTTGGTGCGCGGCGTGCTGGCGACGGCTCACGCGAAGGTCAAACCTGGCATTGCCAGCAAGGATTTGTGGAAAGCCTATCGCGCCGTGGCAAATGAAAATCCGTTTGTGCGCGTGGTCAAGGAACAACGTGGAATCTACCGCGTGCCAGAGCCGAAGATTCTGGCTGGCTCGAACTATGCCGACCTCGGCTTCGAGCTGGATGAGAGCAACGGTCATATCGTCGCCATGTGCGCCATTGACAACCTGATGAAGGGCGCGTCTGGCACGGCAGTTCAATGTCTCAACCTGATGATGGGCTGGGACGAGACGCTGGGGCTGGAGTTTGCGGGATTGCACCCGATATAAATGCAGAATGATGAATGCAGAAGTCAGAATAAATTCTGCATTCATCACGCTGCGCGTGACTTCTGCATTTTGTATTTGGAGAACTTATGGACATTACAGTCGTAAAACTTGGAGGCACGGAAGGCGTTGACTTTTCTGCCATTTGTCAGGATGCGGTGGAACTACTGAAACAAGGCAAACGCCTTGTTTTCGTACATGGAGGTTCCGCCGAGGCGAACGCGCTGGGCGAGGGGTTGGGAACTCCGCCGAAGATGATTACCTCGCCTTCGGGCTACACCTCCCGCTACACCGACCGCAAGACGCTGGAAATCTTTTTGATGGCGGTCAACGGCAAGGTCAATTCGCTGCTGACAGAGCAGTTGCAAATGATGGGCGTCAACGCCTTTGGTTTGTGCGGACTTGACGGCAGGTTGCTGCAAGCCACGCGCAAAGAATCAGTTCAGAGCATCGAGAACGGCAAGCGCAAGATCATCCGCGACGATTACACGGGCAAGATCGAAACCGTCAACAGCGGACTGCTAACGATGCTGCTCGACGCGGGTTATATGCCGGTAATTGCGCCTGTGGCTGTCAGCGAAAAAGGTGAGGCATTGAATGTGGATGCCGACCGCGCGGCGGCGATGGTCGCGTCCGCGCTCAAGGCGGAGACCCTGCTGTTGCTGACGGCTGTCTCTGGGCTGATGAGAAACTTCCCGGACGAATCCACGCTCATTCGGCAACTGCCGCAGAGTCAACTTGCGGCGGCGGGCGAAGCGGCACAGGGTCGCATGAAGAAGAAAGTCCTCGGCGCTGGCGAAGCCCTCGAAGGCGGAGTCCATCGCGTCATCATCGCCGATGGGCGAATCAAAAATCCAATTTCAAATGCGCTGGATGGCAACGGAACAATAATCCAGTAAACAACGATCCAACAGGAGATGAGGTGTCATGAAAAGGAATGAGAAGAGAAATTCCCCCCAGCTTGGACCGCCGCCCAAACAGGGCTTGTACGATCCGCAGTTCGAACACGACGCCTGCGGCGTGGGCATGGTGGTCAACATCAACGGGCAAAAGTCGCATCAAATCATCGAGCAGGCGCTGACCGTCCTGACCAACCTGACCCATCGCGGGGCGCGCGGCACGGAGCCAAACACGGGCGACGGCGCTGGTATCGTCATGCAGATGCCGCACGCGTTTTTGCAGAAGAAAGCCGAACGCCATAACTTTAGCCTGCCCAAGCCCGGGCTGTACGCGGTCGGCATGATTTTTCTTCCGCCCGACTCCAACCATCGCCGCGTGATCGAAATGCAGTTCGAGACGATCATCGCATCTGAAGGACAGCGGGTGCTGGGCTGGCGCACGGTCAAGACGAATAACAGCGAATTGGGCGAAACAGCCAGGCGCTCCGAGCCAAAGATGCGCATGGTTTTCATCTCGCGCAGTCCGCACATCCAGACAGACATGGATTTCGAGCGCAAGCTGTATCTCATCCGCAAACGCGCCGAAAATGAGATCCGCTACGGGGGCATGTACGAGGGCGGCGAATTTTTCTACGTCGCCAGTCTTTCCTATAAAACGCTGGTCTACAAGGGCATGTTGGTCTCAAACCAGTTGAGGGGATATTTCCCCGACCTGTCAGACCCAGACATGGAAAGCGCCCTGGCGCTGGTGCATTCGCGTTTCAGCACCAACACCTTCCCCAGTTGGGAACGTGCCCATCCCTACCGCTATGTCATGCACAACGGGGAGATCAACACCTTGCGCGGCAACATCAACTGGCTGCGCGCCCAGGAAAACCACCTGACATCGACAGTCTTTGGCAAGGAACTCAAAAAGGCGCTTCCTATTTTGGAACCCGACGGCAGCGACACCGCCATGTTCGACAACTGCTTCGAACTGCTGACTCTGGCTGGGCGCTCACTGCCGCACGTCATGATGATGATGATCCCCGAACCCTGGTCGCGCCATGAAAACATGCCCGACGACAAGCGCGCGTTCTACGAATTCCATGCCAACCTGATGGAGCCGTGGGACGGTCCCGCCGCCATGTGTTTTACCGACGGCGTGATGGCTGGTGCGGCGCTCGACCGCAACGGCTTGCGCCCGGCGCGTTATTACGTCACCAAGGATGAACAGGTGATTCTGGCTTCGGAGGTGGGCGTGATCGACATCCCGCCCGAAAACGTCGCCTACAAGGGACGGATCAAACCGGGACGCATGTTTCTGATCGATACCAAAGAGGGGCGCATCATCAGCGACGATGAGATCAAACAAAAACTGGCGTCCGAGCATCCCTACCGCGACTGGTTGAACAAATATCAGGTATTGCTCGACGACCTGGCAAAGCCCAAGGTCGAGATGCCATCTCTGGATCATGCCGCCATCCTTCAGCTTCAACAAGCCTTCGGCTACACCTACGAAGACCTGAACGTGATCCTGACCCCCATGGCGCAGGACGGCGTCGAGCCGATGGGGTCGATGGGAAACGACTCCGCGCTGGCGGTCCTTTCCGACAAGCCACGGCTGTTATACGATTATTTCAAGCAACTCTTCGCGCAAGTCACCAACCCGCCCATTGACGCCATCCGCGAGGAACTGGTGGTCTCCACCGAAGTGATGGTTGGCGCGGAAAGCAACATGCTCGAGCCCACCCCCCAAAGCTGTCACCAGATCCGGCTCGATTATCCGCTGCTGACCAACCATGATCTGGCAAAAATCCGCCATCGGAAAATCCCCGGCTTCGCGGTTGTCACCATCCCAATTTTGTTCCAGCCCGGCTCGGGCGGCGTGGGACTTGAACAGGCGCTGGAGGAGGTCTTCAAGGAGGCGGACGCCGCCATCGCGCGCGGCTTCAACCTGATCATCCTCTCGGATCGCGGCGTGGACCAGGATCATGCCGCCATCCCGGCGCTTCTGGCGGTTGCCGGTACGCATCACCACCTGATTCGTCAAGGCACGCGCACACAGGTTGGCTTGCTGTTGGAAAGCGGCGAGCCGCGCGAGATACATCACTTTGCCACGCTCATCGGCTACGGGGCGACCGCGATCAACCCGTACATGGTGTACGACTCCATCGACGACCTGATCTCCCAAAACGTGCTTGTGAACATCGACCACAAGACGGCGATAAAGAATTTCCTGAAAGCCGCCACCAAGGGCATCGTCAAAACGCTCTCAAAGATGGGCATCTCGTCCATCCAAAGCTATTGCGGCGCGCAAATCTTCGAGGCGATTGGCATTCACCAAAGCGTAGTCGACAAATACTTTACGTGGACTCCATCACGCATCGGCGGGATCGAACTGGAAACCATCGCGCTGGAAGCTGAGTTGCGCCACCGTCAGGCTTATCCCACCCGACAGCTTCCCGCCAGAAGCCTGCAACCCGGCGGCGAATATCAATGGCGGCAGGATGGCGAGTATCACCTGTTCAATCCGCAGACCATTCACAAATTGCAGAAGGCTGTCCGCACGAACAGTTACGCCACCTTCAAGGAATATTCGGAAGCGCTCAACGCGGAGACCGCGCAGAAGGGAACGCTGCGTAGTTTGTTCGAGTTCAAAAAGCCGGCGCGTTCGGTTCCGCTCGAAGAAGTGGAGCCGGTGGAATCCATCGTGCGACGTTTCAAGACCGGCGCCATGAGCTACGGCTCGATCAGCAAGGAGGCGCATGAGGCTCTGGCAATTGCCATGAACCGCATCGGCGGCAAAAGCAACAGCGGCGAAGGCGGCGAAGACCCGGAACGTTACATCCCCCTGCCCAACAGCGACTCGAAAAAGAGCGCCATCAAACAGGTGGCTTCGGCGCGTTTCGGCGTGACGAGCGAATATCTGGTCAATGCGCGGGAGTTGCAGATCAAAATGGCGCAGGGAGCCAAGCCCGGCGAAGGCGGACAACTTCCCGGACGCAAGGTCTATCCGCCGATTGCCAAAGTGCGTTATTCCACGCCGGGTGTGGGTCTGATCTCCCCGCCGCCGCACCACGACATTTACTCCATCGAAGATTTGGCGGAGTTGATCCACGATTTGAAGAACGCCAACCACGAGGCGCGTGTCAGCGTCAAGCTGGTCTCGGAAGTGGGCATCGGGACGATTGCCGCCGGCGTGGCAAAGGCTCACGCTGACGTTGTGCTGGTCAGTGGCTACGACGGCGGGACTGGCGCGTCACCTGTGACCGCCGTCAAACACGCCGGTCTGCCCTGGGAACTGGGACTGGCGGAAACGCATCAGACTTTGCTGATCAACAACCTGCGCGACCGCATCGTCGTCGAGACAGATGGTCAGCTAAAGACCGGGCGCGATGTGGTGATTGCCGCCCTGCTGGGTGCCGAGGAGTTTGGCTTTGCCACCGGTCCGCTGGTGGCGCTCGGCTGTGTCATGATGCGCGTCTGCCATCTCGACACCTGCCCGACGGGCATCGCCACCCAAAACCCCGAACTGCGCAGGAACTTCAGCGGCGACCCGCAGCACGTCGTCAATTTTATGTATTTCATCGCCGCCGAAATGCGCGAGATCATGGCCATGCTTGGCTTCCGCACCGTCGAAGAAATGGTGGGACGCTCCGACCGCCTTCAAATGAAGGAGGCGATCCAGCATTGGAAAGCCATGGGGCTCGACTTCTCGAACCTGTTTTACCAGCCGGACGTGGATTTGGAAGAACTGCAAACCTGCCAGGTCAAACAGGATCACGGACTCGATAAAACGCTGGACGTGCAAGTCCTGCTCGATTTGTGCAAACCAGCCATCGAGAACGGCGAACCAGTCCGGGCTGAGATTCCAATCCGCAACATCAACCGGGCGGTTGGTGTCCGCCTCGGGAGCGAAGTCACCCGCCGCCACGGCGCGGCAGGCCTGCCGTCGGATACGATTCAGCTTACCTTCAAAGGCTCGGCGGGACTGAGTTTCGGAGCCTTCATCCCGAATGGAATCAGTTTGATTTTGGAAGGCGACGCCAACGACTACATCGGCAAGGGACTTTCGGGCGGCAGGATTGTCGCCTATCCGCCCGCAGGCTCCACGTTTGCGGCAGAGGAAAATATCATCATCGGGAACGTGGCGTTTTATGGCGCGACCGGCGGCGAGGCATACATCCGCGGCAGGGCTGGGGAACGGTTCTCTGTCCGCAACGGCGGCGCGGAAGCGGTGGTGGAAGGGGTGGGCGACCACGGCTGCGAATATATGACCGGCGGACGCGTGGTTGTGCTGGGGCGCACCGGGCGTAATTTTGCGGCGGGCATGTCGGGCGGCATCGCCTACGTCTTCGACGAAAAGGATGAACTGCCCGCCAACTGCAACAAGGAGATGGTCAGCCTGCAAAAACTGACTGACCCAGCCGACATCGAAAAAGTCAGAACAATGCTTGAACGTCATGTGGAAGCCACTCAAAGCGCCTTCGCCCAACGGATCCTTGCGGACTGGGATGAAAGCCTGACCAAATTCGTGTGTGTCGTGCCGCATGATTACCAGCGCATGATGAAGATTATCAAGGAAGTCGAATCTTCCGGGCTGAGCGGCGAAGAAGCGGTCATGGCTGCCTTTGAGTTGAACAGAAACGATGTTTCCCGTATTGGCGGTAATTAGGAGAATAACAATGGCTAAACCAACTGGATTTATGGAGTACCAGCGCGAACTCCCCGCCGACCGTACGCCGCAGGAGCGGCTCGAGGACTGGCAGGAGTTTCACCTGCATTCGGACGAGTCGAAATTACAGGTACAGGCGGCGCGCTGTATGAACTGCGGCATACCGTTTTGTCATACCGGCTCCCTGATCAGCGGCATGGCTTCGGGCTGTCCGATCAACAACCTGATTCCCGAATGGAACGACCTGGTCTATCGCGGATTATGGCGGCAGGCGCTGGAGAGACTGCTCAAGACCAACAACTTTCCCGAATTTACCGGGCGGGTCTGTCCCGCCCCGTGTGAGGGTTCCTGCACCCTGGGCATCGTCGACCCGGCTGTGACCATCAAAAGCATCGAGCAGACTATCATCGAAAAAGGCTTCGAGGAAGGCTGGATCGTCCCTACGCCGCCCGTCAAACGCACGGGGAAAAAGGTTGCCATCGTTGGCTCTGGACCTGCGGGTCTGGCTTGCGCTGACCAGCTCAACAAAGCCGGTCACTGGGTAACCGTCTTCGAGCGCGCAGATAACATCGGCGGCTTGCTCGAGTACGGCATCCCCAACATGAAGCTCGACAAAAAGGTCGTCAAACGCCGCGTCGATTTGATGTCTGCCGAGGGAGTCAAATTCGTCACCAACGTGGAAGTCGGGAAAAAGTATCCCACCGAAAAACTCCTGCGCGAGTTCGACGCCACCGTATTGTGCTGCGGCGCGACCAAACCGCGCGACCTGCCCATCGAAGGACGCGACCTCAAAGGCATTCATTTTGCAGTGGAGTTTTTGCACGGCAACACCAAGCACCTGCTCGACCAGGAACATGGCGATACCCAGACGTATGACTCATTCAGCTTCCCATTCATTTCCGCTGAAGGCAGGGATGTCATCGTCATCGGCGGCGGCGATACCGGCACCGACTGCGTTGGCACATCCATGCGTCACGGATGCAAAAGCCTGATGCAGCTTGAAATCCTCAACCGTCCGCCCGAAACCCGTCAGCCCGACAACCCCTGGCCCGAATGGCCCAAAGTCTACAGCCTCGATTATGGGCAGGAGGAATACAAAGCCGTTTATGGTCAAGACCCGCGCAAGTATCTGGTCACTGCCAAACGGTTTATCGGCGATGAAGATGGGAACGTCAAGGAAATCGAGACCGTGCAGGTGGAATGGGTCAAGGCTGAAAATAACGGACGCTTTGCTCCGTGTGAAATCCCCGACACCGAACAAACCCATCCCGCACAACTGGTTCTGCTTGCGATGGGCTTTCTCGGGCCCGAAGATACCCTTCTCGAATCGCTCGGCGTCGCACGTGATGAGCGCAGCAACGTCAAAGCGGATTACGGCAAGTTTGCAACCAGCCTGCCGGGTGTCTTCGCCGCCGGCGACATCCGCCGTGGACAAAGCCTGGTGGTTTGGGCGATCAACGAAGGGCGCGGCGCTGCCCGCGAGTGTGACCGCTACCTGATGGGCGAGACCATTCTGCCTTGATTCCATCAAACAGGTATAGGCTGAATATTCGTGCAGGCGTTGACTAGACAAATAAACGTAAGGTAAAATGCCTCCTCAAACAGGTATAGACATGCCAATATTCAAATTTCTAGTTCATACAAAAAATACCGATCCTCGAACGGTCGGTTATTTGAGAGACGCTCACTCGCTTGGGTTTCAGCACCTGAAAGGTATTCAGGTGCTGAACCTCTACTTTATCGAGGGCCAACTGTCGCAGGAAGAATTGCAGCGGTTGGCTCTCGAACTTTTAACGGACCCGGTTACTGAATCCGCCTCCTGGGCGGAACTCCCCGCGCCCTCGACTCCTCCCAAGCCTGATTCAGTTATTCTGGAAGTTGCACTCCGCCCCGGCGTAACCGACCCCGTAGCCGAGCAAATTGTCCGTGCCGCGCATGAACTGGGAATCAACAGTGTCCACCGCGCCGCCACGGGTCAACGCTTTATCCTCCGCTTCGACAAGTCCGTTTCTGTCCGTGAGGCCGCAACAGAGTCCGTTTACAAACTATTTGCAAATCCCGTCATCCAACACTGGAAGATTGGGGACATCGAACCGTCCTTCCCCGAAGAAATCGAATCGAGCGGACACATCGAAATCATCTCCATCCGCAATTTGTCCAACGATGAACTCCTCGCCATCTCCAAAGAACGCCGCGCCGCGCTCGATCTGGCAGAAATGCAAGCCATTCAAAATTACTTCGCCAGGGAAGGACGCGATCCGACGGATGTTGAATTTGAAACCATCGCCCAAACCTGGAGCGAGCATTGCGGGCATAAGACGTTCAAAGCAAAAGTGACGATAGACGATGGACGACAGACCGCATCGACTGATGGTCAATCGTCAGTGGTCGATAGTCTCATCAAGGCATATCTCAAATCTGCAACAGATAAGATCAACGCGCCGTGGGTCATCTCCGCCTTCGTCGATAATGCCGGCATCATCGACTTCGACGATGATTTCGAAATTTCATTCAAGGCAGAGACCCACAACCACCCATCAGCCGTGGAACCGTTTGGCGGAGCCAACACAGGCGTCGGCGGAGTCGTCCGCGATGTGATCGGGGTCAGCGCAAAACCAATAGCGAACACGGATGTCCTGTGCTTTGGTCCGCAGAACCTTGATCCAGGCATGTTACCCGAAGGCGTTTTACATCCGCGCCGAATTCAATCGGGAGTTGTTGCAGGTGTGCAGGACTATGGCAACAAGATCGGCATCCCAACTGTCAACGGCGCGATTTTGTACGATGAAGGCTACACCGCCAATCCGCTTGTTTTTTGCGGATGCGTGGGCATCGCGCCTAAAGGAAAGCACCGCAAAAATCCGCAGGTGTCCGATAGAGTCATTGTGCTTGGTGGTCGCACGGGGCGCGACGGCTTGCGCGGAGCGACCTTCTCCTCGATGACAATGGACGCCCAAACAGGCGAAGTCTCTGGTGCATCCGTTCAAATTGGTGACCCCATTACCGAAAAAGGATTGATCGATGTCATCGTCCGCGCCCGCGACCTGAGACTCTATAACGACATAACGGATTGCGGCGCAGGCGGACTTTCCTCCGCAGTTGGAGAGATGGCGTCATCCATTGGCTGTGACGTGGATCTGGCGCATGTCCGCTTGAAATATCCTGGACTTGCCCCCTGGGAAATTTGGCTCTCCGAAGCCCAGGAGCGGATGGTGGTGGCGGTTGCGCCAGAAAACATTCCCGCCTTGCAGGCATTGTGTGACACCTTCGATACCGAACTGACCGACATTGGCGAAATTACTGGCAAAGGTCGTCTAATTGTCCGTTATGGTGAAACCGTTGTCATAGACATGGACAATGATTTTTTACATGAAGGAATCCCGCAAAGACAATTAAGAGCAGTGATCAGTGATCAGTTACCAGTGACCAGCGACATGATCAACCGACCATCGTCCATTGTCAACATCAAAGAACATTTGCTCAACCTGCTCTCCTCTCCCAACATCGCAAGCAAAGCCCCTGTCATCCGCATCTACGACCACGAAGTACAGGGCGGCACAGTGGTCAAGCCATTGACAGGCGTCGAAGCCGACGCACCCTCCGATGCGGCGGTGATCAAACCAATCGGCACAAAAGGAACAAAGGGTATCGTACTTTCAAACGGGATCAATCCCGAATACGGCAAACGCGACGCTTACAAAATGGCTTGGTCAGTCATGGACGAAGCCATCCGCAACGCTGTCGCTGTCGGCGCTGACCCAGAACGGATTGCCGTCCTTGACAACTTCTGCTGGGGCGATCCGCTTCGACCTGAGACGATGGGTTCGCTTGTGAAAGCCTGTCGCGGCTGTCATGATGCGGCTTTGTTTTACGGCACGCCTTTTATCAGCGGCAAAGACTCGCTCAACAATGAATATCTCGGCGCTGACGGTCAACGTCACGCCATCCCGCCCACGCTGCTGATCTCCGCCATCGGCATCATCCACGATGTAAATCAAGCCGTCACCATGGACTTGAAAGAAGCGGGAAATGTGGTTTATTTAGTGGGCAGTGAGCAGTTGTCAGTGAGCAGTGATCAGTTATCAGTAATTAGTAATCAGTCTATTCCTGATGTTCGTGAAGAAGCGCCGCGGGTTTATCGCACATTACATCAAACCATTCAAAATGGCTTGGTAAAGTCCTGCCACGATTTAAGTGAAGGCGGGCCCGCTGTTGCTGCTGCCGAAATGTGTATTGGCGGTCGCCTGGGAATGAGTGTAGTGCCGACTTTCCTGACACCGTCCGTCAGGACAGGTGCAGTCGGCATATTCACTGAAGTCAACGGTTGCCTGCTTGTCGAAGTCTCTCCATCAAACGCCGCCGAATTTGAAAATCAATTTGCTAATCTACCATTTACCAAGCTCGGCGAAGTCACGTCCAATCCTGTACTCAAAATCGCCGATTCAGAAATTCCCGTGGAGGAACTTGTCCATGCCTTCAACATTCATCCTTCATAATTCATCATTCATAATTTTCCACCTATGAAACCAAAAGCCCTCGTCCTCCAAGCCCACGGCTCCAACCGCGATTTTGACGTAATGGATGCGCTGACCCTCGCAGGCGCGGACCCGATTGGGATTCCGCTCAACGAATTGCGGATGAACAAAACGCTTCTCGCGGACTTTCAATTGCTCGTCATCCCTGGCGGCTTTTCCTACGCTGACGCCTTGGGCGCGGGCAAGTTACTCGCGCTTGACCTCGCATCTTACTTTGAAGAGCAGATATCCGCCTTCGTTGAGTCTGGTAAACCTGTCATCGGAATATGCAACGGATTTCAGGCATTGGTAAAGTCAGGTATTTTGCCGGGCAATACGGATGGTCAGTCCACATTAACCTTTAATGCGCAGGGACATTTTGAATGTCGGTGGGTAAACCTAAAACCTGTTTCTCAAACCTGTGTTTGGACAAAAGGATTGGATGAGATCATCACCTGTCCCATTGCACATGGCGAAGGCAATTTCCAAACTCTGGGCTCATTTGCGTCAGAACAAATTGCCATCTCGTACGTCCATTCTGATGGTTCACCTGCCAATGGAGAATACCTGATCAACCCTAATGGATCGATTCTCGATATTGCTGGGATATGCAATCCACGGGGCAATGTTTTGGGATTGATGCCGCACCCCGAAAATCATATTTACTCATGGCAGCATCCACGACACACACGAGGCGAAACCAGTGGAAGCGGATTGCGGTTGTTTGAGAATGGCGTGAACCATGCAAAAAATTTGTAAAATGGAGAACCAATGATTTCAAAAGACAAACTTGCCAAACTTCTGCCTCAGGCACTGGATGAAACGAATCTGCCTTTATCGAACAAGCAAACAGGCAAAGTGCGTGATTGGTACGACCTGTCGAATGGCGAGAGATTGATTGTCACAACTGACCGCCTTTCTGCGTTTGATATTATCCTGGCGAGAGTTCCATACAAGGGACAGGTGTTGAATCAATTATCCGCCTGGTGGTTCGAGCAGACAAAGGACATTATCCCGAACCATATCGTTTCGTTGCCAGACCCGAACGCATCCGTTGTAAAAACAGCGGAACCGATTCTCGTGGAAGTGATCGTGCGCGGATATATCACGGGCGTGACATCCACCGCGCTGTGGTATCGCTACTCGCTGGGTGAGCGGAATATTTACGGATACACATTTCCCGAAGGCTTGCAGAAAAACGCGCTTTTACCAGAACCAATTATTACGCCAACCACCAAAGGCGGCGCAACGGGTCACGACGAACGCCTGACCTGTGCGGAAGTTGTCGAAAAAGGCCTGCTCAATGTGAAGACTTGGGATCAAGTACAGTCTGCCGCTCTCGCCATCTTCAAGCGTGGACAGGAAATTGCGCGCAAGGCAGGTCTGATCCTCGTGGATACAAAATATGAATTTGGCATTGCATCCGATGGAAGCGTAGTTTTGATCGACGAAGTCCACACGCCAGATTCATCCCGTTTTTGGAAGGCGGATACGTATGCTGCGCGTTTTTCCGCTGGAGAAGACCCCGAAAACTTTGACAAGGAATTTGTCCGCATTGCGTATGCGGAGAAAGGCTATCGCGGGGATGGTGAGATTCCGTCCATGCCTGATGAATTATGGGTAGCGGCTAGTGAGCGATACATCACCATTTATGAGTTGCTTACAGGCAAAGCTTTTGAGGCGGGGGAGTATCCTATTGAAGAACGTATGCTCAAGAATTTGAAGAGTGCAGGAGTGATTTCATAATGTCCAAACCATTGGTCGTTATCCTGATGGGTTCCAAAGCAGATATGGAGCATTGCGCGAAAATATCTGATGCATGCAAACAATACGGATTGGAAACGGTGTTGAGAATTGCATCCGCGCACAAGACACCAGAACATGCGATTGCTATTTTGAAGGAATATGAGGCGGATGCCCGCCCGAAAGTGTACATCACTGTGGCGGGTCGGAGCAACGCTTTGAGCGGATTCACCGATGGGAGTGTATCTGCGCCTGTGATCGCCTGTCCGCCACCATCTGATTCGTTCGGTGGCGCAGATGTTTTTTCCTCTCTGCGAATGCCGTCAGGAATTGCCACCGCAGTGGTGCTGGAACCTGCCAACGCGGCGTTGTTGGCGGCAAAAATTGTCGGGTTGGCGAATACCGAGGTGCGGGATCAGGTCAGGGCGAGTCAGAAGCGGGCGGCGGATAAAATTCTAGAGGACGATGCAAGTGTTAAGTAATCAGTCATCCCCCTTCGGGGACTTCGCAGTAATCAGTGATCAGTTTGATGATTCCCCAAAAGAGGAATGTGGAGTTATCGGTATCTTCGCTCCGAATGAAGATGTGGCGAGGATGACGTTCTTCGGTTTGTATGCGTTGCAGCATCGCGGGCAGGAGGCGGCGGGTATGGCGGTTGCGGACGGGCAAATCATGTCCGCGCATAAGGGAGTTGGGCTGGTTTCGCAGGTGTTCACGCCCAATGCCATGGCGGACTTGAAAGGTCATTACGCCATTGGGCACACACGCTATTCGACGACGGGTTCATCGTCGCTGCGGAATGCGCAGCCGTTCATGATCGAGACGATACATGGTCCGCTGGCGTTGGCGCATAACGGAAATTTGATCAATTCAGCAGAGCTGCGAAATGAGTTGATGAAACAGGGCGTGGGATTTTCGTCGTCGTCGGATACCGAAGTGATGACGATGATGCTGGCGCGTAACGGCGGCGCGACGTGGGAGGAGCGGATCAAGACCGCGATGAAGAAATGGGTGGGCGCGTATTCGCTGGTGATCCTGACGCGCGATTGTGTGTATGCCGTGCGCGACCCGTGGGGATTTCGTCCGCTGTGCATTGGGTTGCTGCCAAGCGGCGGACATGTGGTGGCTTCTGAGGTTGGCGCGTTGCAGACGTTGGGTTGCGAAGCCATCCGCGATGTGAAGCCTGGCGAAGTGGTGGCGCTCTCGAATAATGCGTTGAAGGTCATGCAGGCGTTGCCGTCGGTGACGCCGTCGGCGATGTGTGTATTCGAGCATATTTATTTTGCGAGACCAGATCAGACTTGGGATGGGATCAACGTCCATCATGTGCGGCAGAGGCTGGGGGAGGAATTGGCGCGCGAAGTTGTAAACGGACTTTATAGCGGACTCGCGGACAAAAACGGACAAGGGTTGGCGGATGTGGTGATTCCTGTGCCTGATTCGTCGATACCTGCGGCGATTGGGTTTTCGCGCGCGACGGGGATTCCGTACAACGATGGCTTTATCAAGAACAGATACGTTGGTCGGACGTTCATCGAGCCAACGGATTCGTTGCGCAAGCGGGGGGTGGCGTTGAAGTTCAATGTCATCAATGAGAACGTCCGAGATAAACGTGTGGTGATGATCGACGATAGCATTGTGCGCGGGAATACGACGGGTCCGCTGATCAAGTTGTTGAAGAATGCGGGCGCGAAGGAAGTGCATGTGGCGATCACCTGTCCACCGATTGCCCATCCCTGCTTCATGGGCGTGGACATGGGCAGGCATCAGGACTTGATCGTTCACAATCGGACGGTGGAGCAGATCCGCGAGCACGTCGGCGCGGACAGTTTGTATTACCTGTCCGTGGACGGGATGATGAAAGCCGTTCAACGCGCGGACGGGTTTTGTCAGGCATGTTTTACGGGGAAGTATCCCATCCCTGTGGATTTGATGTCGGTAAAAACAGGTTTTGAGAGAGTGACTAAATAAACGGACTCTGTCACGGACTCACGAAAAGAAACGGACAAAGGTTGATGAGGTAGAAGATATGAATGTTTTGGTCATCGGTTCGGGTGGGCGGGAACATGCGATTGTGTGGAAGGTTAGTCAATCATCGAGGTTGACGAAGTTGTATGCATTGCCTGGCAACCCAGGGACGGCGGAGTTGGCGGAGAATGTCAGCGGAATATCCGTGGATGACCATGTGGCTGTGGCGTCCTTTTGTAAAAATAAACGGATTGACCTGGTCCTCGTCGGTCCCGAGTCGCCGCTGGCAGCGGGGATGGTGGATTCGCTTTCAGCGGAGGGAATCCGCTGCTTTGGACCAAGTCAAGCCGCAGCGCAGATCGAAGCGTCGAAAGTCTTCGCCAAGGATTTTATGGCGCGGCACAATATTCCAACGGCGCGATATGCAAAGTTCACAAAACTCGAAGACGCAGTGAATCATTTGCGGAGCGTTGATTATCCGATTGTCATCAAGGCTTCGGGTCTGGCGGCAGGGAAGGGTGTAATCCTGCCTGAAACAGATGAAGAAGCCAGGTCCACATTGGAAGATATTTTGGTGAAAAAGGTTTTCGGTGAGGCAGGCGCTGAGGTTGTCATCGAAGAACGGATGACGGGACAGGAAGTTTCATTGATGGCGTTTACGGACGGGACATCTGTTGCGCCTATGTTGTCCGCGCAAGATCACAAGCGGTTGCTCGATGGTGATGAAGGTCCCAACACAGGCGGGATGGGCGCGTATGCCCCTGCGCCGGTGTTTACCAATGAGATGTTGCAGGAAACAACTGAAAAAGTCTTACAGCCTGCCGTGGATGGGTTGCAAAACGAAGGGCGCAAATTTGTCGGCGTGTTGTATGCTGGTTTGATGCTGACGTCAAATGGAATCCGCGTGCTGGAGTTCAACTGTCGCTTTGGTGACCCAGAGACACAGGTGGTGCTTCCGCTGTTGGAAACGGATCTGCTTGACGTTGTAAACGCATGTGTGGATGGAAATTTAGCGAACGTCAATGTTCAATGGAGGAATAGCACAGCGGTTTGTGTTGTACTGGCGAGCAAAGGCTACCCTGATAAAGTGGAGAGTGGAAAGTGCGTGACGATTGAAGAACTGCCAGAGAACATGGTGTGTTTCCATGCAGGCACGAAAATGGAAAATAGAAATCTCATCACATCGGGCGGGCGTGTGTTCGGTCTGACTGCGTGGGCAGAAGACATCGCAAGCGCTGTGAAGAAAGTTTATGCAAACGTTGATAAGGTCACATTCGAAGGAGTGCAATATCGCAGAGACATCGCCCACCGCGCATTGGAAGGTGTCAAATGACAAACTCGTACGCATCCTCAGGCGTGGACATCGACGCGGGCAGCCGCGCCGTTGAACTCATGAAAGATTCAGTCAAAGCCACTTACAACGAATCCGTGCTCGCGGGCATCGGCTCCTTCGGTGGTCTATTCGACGCCTCCGCCCTCAAACAAATGGACAGCCCCGTGCTTGTTGCCTCCACCGACGGCGTTGGCACCAAGGTCAAACTCGCCGCGTCTATTGGACGCTATCGCGGCGTCGGTCATGACATCGTCAATCATTGCATCGACGACATTCTCGTGCAGGGCGCGCGTCCGTTATTTTTTATGGATTACTTTGCCACCTCCAAACTCAATCCCGAGCAGACCGCGGAAGTGGTGACAGGCATCGCTGAAGCTTGTAAGGAATCGGGAATGGCTTTGCTCGGTGGTGAGACGGCAGAAATGCCTGGCGTGTATCGTGATGGAGAATTTGACGTAGCAGGAACTATTGTCGGCATCCTGGAACGGGATCGCATCTTGCCCCGCCCGAACCTGATTGCTGGTGACTTGATCCTTGGTCTACCCTCAAGCGGACCGCACACCAACGGCTACTCGCTCATCCGCAAAATCTTCGATGGCGCAGATTTATATTCTATTCTCCCCGAACTCGGCTGCTCATTAGCAGATGCTTTGCTCGCCCCTCATCGTTCTTATTTCAACGCACTCTATCCGCATCTCGAGAAAGCCAAAGCTCTGGCGCATCTCACAGGCGGCGGATTCATCGAAAACATTCCACGCATCCTGCCTGAGAATTTGAACGCAGTCATTCATCAAGGTTCATGGCAAGTCCCACCGTTGTGGAAATTGATTCAACAACAAGGCAACATCTCTACTGAAGAAATGTACCGCGTCTTCAACATGGGCATCGGCATGATCGCCATCGTGGATAAATCCGTTGCAGTAGATTTTCAATTATCTATCCCAGAGCCAACCTTCATCATCGGCGAACTTGTCGAAGGCGAGCGCAAAACCATTCTCGCTTAGATCCGTTTTTGTCCGTGAATCCGTTACAAAGTCCGTTTACCAAATCCGTTTATAAGGAATACGCCATGAAATCCCTCACACTCCGTTATGGAACAAACCCCAATCAATCGCCCGCCTGCGTCTACATGCCCGATGGCAGTGAATTGCCCATCACTGTCCTCGGAGGCTCACCTGGCTATATCAACCTGCTGGATGCGCTCAACGCGTGGCAACTGGTTCGAGAGCTGAAGCAGGTCATCGGTCAGCCTGCGGCGGCTTCGTTCAAACATGTCAGCCCATCGGGAGCGGCAGTCGCTGTCCCGTTGACCGATATCCTCAAGAAGATTTATTTTGTGGATGACATGGAACTCTCGCCATTGGCAACTGCTTATGCCCGCGCTCGCGGCGTGGACAGAATGTCATCGTTCGGCGATTTCATCGCCCTGTCCGATACCGTGGACGTTCCCACCGCCAAACTTATCAGCCGCGAAGTGTCCGATGGCGTAATCGCACCCGCGTATGAACCTGAAGCGCTTGAGATTTTGAAGAGAAAGAAACAAGGCAAATATGCCGTGGTGCAAATTGACCCTACCTACGAACCGCAATTGACCGAAACGCGCCAAGTCTTCGGCGTAAGCATGGAGCAGCGCCGCAACGACCGCGTTGTGACCCACGCAGATTTTGCCAACATTGTGACCAAGAAAAAAGATCTGCCCGAGTCTGCGGTGCGCGATATGTTCATTGCATGGATCACGCTCAAGTTCACGCAATCTAATTCCGTGTGTTATGTGACCGATGGGCAGACCATCGGCGTTGGCGCGGGGCAGCAATCCCGAGTCCACTGTGCTCGCCTTGCTGGCTCCAAAGCGGACTTATGGCGACTACGCCAGCATCCATCTGTGTTGGCTCTTCCATTCAAGGAAGGTGTCAAACGCCCCGACCGCGATAATGCCATTGACCAGTTTCTGCAACCTGATGTAACGGATGCTGAAAAACAAAACTGGAAAAATGTATTTACTGAAATACCCAACCAACTATCCGCTGTAGAACGCCGCGCATGGCTCGACGGTCTCACTGACGTCACGCTCGGCTCCGACGCCTTCTTCCCCTTCCGCGACTCGATTGACCGCGCCGCCAAAAGTGGAGTGAAATATGTCCTCCAGCCTGGCGGCTCCAACCGAGACGAAGATGTCATCGCCGCCTGCAACGAATACGACATGACCATGGTCTTCTCAGGTCTGCGCCTCTTCCACCACTAGTAAGGGCGGATCGCGATCCGCCCCTACAAAATCTACTTATGACCAAACGTCTCGTTGTCCTCATCTCTGGTAACGGCTCCAACCTGCAAGCCATCCTCGATGCCTGCCAATCGGGCGAACTCCCCGCCTCTGTCGTTTGCGTCATCTCTAACAAAGCAGATGCATTCGGCCTCTCCCGCGCCAGAAATGTAGGCGTCGAAGCTGTCCACTTCGCGAAACTGGCAAACGAGACTCGTCAGGAATACGACAAACGACTATCCGACTACGTAACCACCAAACTGCCAGACTACATCCTCCTCGCTGGCTGGATGCGGATTCTCTCCTCCTCCTTTCTTTCCTCCTTCCCGAACAAAGTCATCAACCTCCACCCCGCCCTGCCCGACACATTTCCTGGTACCCACGCCATTGAACGCGCCTATGAAGCCTTCCAACGCGGCGAGATCGAACACACAGGCGTCATGGTTCACCTCGTCCCCGATGAAGGCGTGGATGATGGCCCCGTGCTGGCAACGGAAATCGTCCCCATCCACAAAGATGACACGCTCGAAACACTTGAGACTCGTGTCCACCAAACAGAACACCACATCCTAGTTCAAACCATCAAAAATCTACTCACGGACAAAGTCCGTTTTCATCCATGAGTTCGTGATAAAGTCCGTTTACAAAAGGAACCTAACTTATGCCTACTGCCATCCTCTCCGTCCACAACAAAACTGGACTCGTCGAATTCGCCCAGTCTCTCGCTTCCCTCGGCTGGACTCTGCTCGCCTCGGGCGGAACAGCCAAACTGTTGCGCGAAAAGGACGTCCCCGTCACCGAAGTCGCGGACTATACCAAGTCGCCCGAAATACTCGGCGGACGCGTCAAAACTCTCCACCCCGCCATCCATGGCGGACTCCTTGCCCGCCCCACCGAATCCGATCGCCAGCAACTCCTCAGCCTCGGCTGGGATTACATCGACCTGGTCGCCGTCAATCTCTATCCGTTTGAAGCCACCATCGCCAAACCCGATGTCACCTACGCCGACGCCATCGAAAACATTGACATCGGCGGCGTCACCCTCATCCGCGCCGCGGCAAAGAACCATGAACGTGTAACACTCATCTGTGACCCATCCGATTACGCCTCCATTCTGGAAGAAATCCGTTCCGGCAGTATCTCTCCCCAAACCCGCGCCAAACTCGCCGTCAAAGGCTTCGCCTCCACTGCCCACTACGACACTGCCATCCACGCCTACTTAAAACAACAATCCGAATCCTAAATCGGCTTTTGACCGCTATTGTCCGTGAACCCGTTACAAAGTCCGTTTACAAAGGAACCTCCCCATGAACGAAGAACTATTTGACCGCTTCGACTCCCTTACCTTCGACGACGTCCTCATTGTCCCTGGCTACACCGAAATCCTCCCCAACGAAACCGACGTCCGCGTTCAACTTACGCCGACGATTCAACTCAACATCCCCATCCTCTCCGCCGCCATGGACACAGTCACCGAAGCGCGGCTGGCGATTGCTCTGGCGCGCGAAGGCGGCATGGGAATCATCCACCGCAACATGCCGCCCGAAGCCCAAGCCGCCGAAGTGGAAAAGGTCAAACGTTCCCAGTCAGGCATGATCGTCGAGCCGATCAGCCTCTTGCCAGATGCGCCACTCAGCAAAGCAGAAGAGATCATGTCCACCTATCACATCAGCGGTGTGCCGATCACAGATGAAAAGGGAAAACTCGTTGGCATCCTCACCAACCGCGACATCCGCTTTGTCGAAGACTCAGACTACAGCCTGCCCGTCAACCAGTTCATGACGGGTGGAGACAAGCTCGTCACTGCCAAAGTGGGCATCTCCGCCAAGGAAGCCAAAGACCTCCTCCAAAAATATCGTATCGAAAAACTTCCACTCGTGGATGAAAATGGACTTCTCAAAGGCTTGCTCACTGTCAAGGATATTCAAAAAGCGCGCGATTATCCCAACGCCGCCACTGACTCGAAGGGACGGCTGATCGTTGGAGCCGCTGTCGGTGTGGGCAAAGACCTCGAAACCCGCGTGGACTTGATGGTCAAGGCAGGCGTGGACGTGGTCACCATCGACACCGCACACGGACATTCCAAAGGCGTGATCGAAGCCATTCGCCGCATCAAAAGCGCGTGGAAAGACCTGCCTGTCTTCGCGGGCAACGTGGTCACCGCCGAAGGGACGGAAGCGCTCATCAAAGCGGGAGCGGATGCGATCAAGGTCGGGGTCGGCGCGGGTTCCATCTGCACCACGCGCGTCATCTCTGGCGCAGGCATGCCGCAAGTCTCGGCAATTTTTGAATGCGCGCAGGTCGCAAAGAAACACGGCATCGCCATCATTGCCGATGGCGGCATCAAATTCAGCGGCGACATTGTCAAGGCGATTGTCGTGGGCGCCGATGTTGTCATGCTTGGCAGTATGCTCGCGGGTCTCGAAGAAGCGCCTGGCGAAGTGATGCTCTATGAGGGTCGCCGTTTCAAGGAGTATCGCGGCATGGGCAGCATCGGTGCGCTAAAAGGTTATGGCAAAGATCGCTATGGCACGGGTCAGGGCGGAAGCGGCAAACTCGTCCCCGAAGGCATCGAAGGTCGCGTGCCGTATAAAGGCAGCCTCAGCGAATATGTTTATCAACTTGTCGGCGGTCTGCGTTCGGGCATGGGTTATGCGGGCGCGGCGTCGCTCGAAGACCTTCGCGCCAGTACCCGCCTCACGCGCATTACCAACGCGGGACTCATCGAGAGTCACCCGCATGATGTTATTATTACGAAGGAAGCCCCCAACTATCAGTTGAGCCAGCGATAAAATATGACCCTGAACCTTCTCTCCCCTTTGGATGGACGCTACGCCGAGACCACTGCGCCTCTGCGGGATCACTTCTCCGAGTTTGCTTTTCTGCGCGACAGGGCGCGCGTCGAACTCGACTTTTTGACTGCTCTTTCCAAAACTGGTTTGGTGCGCCCTTTGAGCGGTTCTGAGTCTGCGCTCCTCGAATCGGTTCTCGCAAATTTCTCAGACGCCGACGCAGAACTGATCCTCGAATACGAGCGCAAGACCCGCCACGACGTCAAAGCCATCGAGTACTTCATCCAAAGCAAGCTTTTGGACTCGCTGGCGGATTTGATTCCGTGGATTCACTTTGGGCTGACCTCCGAAGACACCAACAGCCTCGGTCAAGCCATTGCATTGAAAGAATCTCGTGACAAGGTCATCCTTCCCAATCTCCAATCACTAATTGTCAATCTCACTGACTTTGCCCTCCGCTACAAATCCGTTTCCATGCTTGCCCGCACTCATGGACAGTTCGCCGTCCCCACCACGTTGGGCAAGGAATTCGCAGTTTACATCGCCCGTCTCAAAAAGACTCGTGACGACATATCCGCCTTTCGCTTTGAAGCCAAGCTGACGGGAGCCGTCGGCAACTTCAACGCCCTGCAAGCCGCCGCTCCGCAAGTGGACTGGCCCGCCTTTAGCAGGGAATTCGTCTCCAGCTTTGGACTCGAACCCAACCTGCTCACCACTCAAATTCTGCCCTATGACAATTGGGTGCGCTACTTCGACCTCATCCGCTTGACGAATTCCATTTTGATTGACTTTGCGCAGGACATCTGGCGTTACATCAGCGATGGATATTTGAAACAAGCAGTTGTAGCTGGCGAAGTGGGTTCGTCCACCATGCCGCAAAAGGTCAACCCGATTGACTTTGAAAATGCCGAAGGCAACCTCGGTGTGGCGAATTCTCTTTTCACACACTACGCTCAAAAGCTGACAATCTCCCGCTTGCAGCGCGATTTGTCCGATTCAACTGTCCGCCGTACGTTTGGCTCGGCGTTGGGTCACAGCCTGCTGGCGTGGACCAACTTCCAGCGCGGGCTGAAACGCATCGCTCCTGACGAGGAAAAACTCAAAGCGGAATTAAATGCCCATTGGGAAGTCGTCTCTGAAGGCGCGCAAACCATCCTCCGCGCGGCGGGAAAATCCGACGCTTACGAATCGCTCAAAGACCAAACCCGTGGACGCGTCCTCACCGAAACCGATTACAAAGCCTGGTGCAACTCGATTGCTGTGGATGATGAAACGCGTAGGAAATTGAAGTCACTCTCGCCTGAAACATATATCGGGCTGGCGATTGAATTGACTGACAAATTGCTCGACAAGCCTGTATAAATTCCATTGACATATTTTGCATGGATGGTAGAATACCGCCCAACATGTTTAGACAATTGCCTGTGCGTCGTCCCCGTCGTTGTAAGCTAACTTTTCCTGAAAGGTTGGATGTTTTTGGTTTACACACAGGCGCAATGCGTTGAAGTGAATCCCAAACAACCCTCCCTTTCGGAGGGTTGTTTTTTTGTATGGCTGTTTTTGAAAGGATTGTGAATGATCGCAACACTCGTATTGGAGGATGGGACCGTCATCGAAGGTCGAGCCTTCGGCGCGGAAACAGATTCCGTCTTTGAACTGGTCTTCAACACCAGCATGACCGGCTATCAGGAAATTCTCACCGACCCATCCTATCGCGGACAGGGTGTCCTGTTCACGGTCTCTCACATCGGCAACGTGGGAATCAATCTGGAGGATGATGAATCCGCAAAGCCGCAGGTTTCGGCGGCGGTCATTCGCTCCCTCAGCCCTGTCGTCTCAAATTGGCGCTCGTTGCTTTCGTTATCCGATTGGCTGACGCAGCACGGTGTCCCCGGCATCAGCGGCGTGGACACGCGCTGGCTGACTCGCAAACTCCGCGACGGTGGCACACAAAAAGCCGCGCTCTCGACAAAAGGCACGCCTGCCAATGAACTTTTGAAGATGGCTCGCGATTGGTCCGGTCTCGACGGACGGGACATGGTCAAGGAAGTGTCCTGCGAAGAGAGTTATCGTTGGGTGGATGATGCGGGAAGTCGTTGGGTAATGCAGAATGCAGAATTGCGAATGCAGAATGAAAATTCTTCATTCCTCATTCATCATTCTGCATTTCATGTTGTCGCGTACGATTTCGGTATCAAAGAAAATATCCTTCGCCACCTTTCCTCCTTCGGCGCGAACGTGACCGTTGTCCCTGCGGATACAAAGGTGGAAGAAGTGCTGGCGCTAAAACCCGACGGCGTCTTCCTCTCCAACGGACCCGGCGACCCAGCAGGTTTGCCCTACGCCGTCGAAGCGGTGAGCGGACTCATCGAAAGCGGATTGCCCATCTTTGGCATTTGTCTCGGACATCAGTTGATTGGTCGCGCCCTCGGAGCGGACACCCACCGCCTCAAGTTTGGTCACCACGGCGGGAATCATCCCGTGCAATATCTGCCGACGGGTGAGGTGCTCATCACCGCCCAAAACCACAATTACTGTGTCACCGAAGGCGACTTGAACAAGGACGAAGTTGAAATTACTTATAAGAGTTTAAACGACGACTCGCTTGAAGGCTTACGAATGAAGAACAAACCTGTCTTCAGCGTGCAGTTCCATCCTGAGGCGGCACCAGGTCCGCATGACGCGCATGATATTTTTGCGGAATTCTTTCGATTAATGAAGAATGCAGAATGATGAATGCAGAATAAAAGAAGGAGTCTGTTATGGCGCATGATGTGATGGATTTGAAAGTTAGAACAAAGAAATTCGCTTTGCGGGTTATCAAACTGTATCAAAGCCTTCCTAAAACTGGAGAGGCGCAGGTGATTGGCAAGCAGGTTTTGCGAAGTGGGACCTCTGTTGGGGCGCAGTACCGCGAAGCCTGCCGGGCAAAATCCCCCGCCGATTTTGTCAACATGATGAGCGGCGGTCTGAAAGAGCTGGATGAAACCGCCTATTGGTTCGAATTGCTGGTCGAAGGTGAAATTATCCCTACCGTGAAACTCACTGATCTGCAAAAAGAAACCGATGAATTGATTGCCATCTTTGTTTCATCTATCAACACTTCCAAAAGGAATCATCCAAAATGAAAGTCTTCATTCCTTATTCTGTATTCTGCATTCTCTATTTTGCATTATGAAGCGAAGCGACATTCACACCATCCTCGTCCCTGGCTCTGGAGCCATTGTTATCGGTCAAGCCGCGGAGTTTGATTACTCTGGCACGCAAGCCGTCAAGGCGTTGAAAGCCGAAGGCTACCGCGTGGTGCTGGTCAACTCGAATCCCGCAACCATCATGACCGACCCCGAAATTGCGGACGCGACCTACATCGAGCCGCTCACGCCTGAATCGCTTGAAGCCATTATCGCGCAGGAGAAACCCGATGCCATGCTTCCCACCGTCGGCGGGCAGACGGGACTCAACCTTGCGCTGGCTCTCAGCGAAAACGGCGTGCTCGAAAAATACGGCGTGCAACTGATCGGCGCGAAACTCAGTGCCATCAAAGCCGCCGAAGACCGTCTGCTCTTTCGCGAGACGATGCAAAAGAATAACATTCCCATTCCGCATGGCGGAGCGGCGTACTCGCTGGCAGAGGCCGAAGAACTGGTGAAGCAAACGGGCTATCCCGTTCTTGTCCGCGCTTCGTTTGCAATGGGCGGCACGGGTGCGAGTTGGGTCTACGAGCCTGCCGAACTTCCCGAAGCGATTCGCAAAGCCACCTCCGAATCACCGATTGGTCAGGCGTGGCTCGAAGAATCCGTGCTCGGTTGGAAGGAATACGAACTCGAAGTGATGCGCGACAAAGCCGATAACTTCGTCGTCGTGTGCTCCATCGAAAACCTCGACCCGATGGGCGTTCACACAGGCGACAGCATCACCGTCGCGCCCGCGCAAACGCTCACCGACCGCGAGTATCAAATTTTGCGTGACCTCGCTCATCGCGTGCTGACAGCCGTCGGCGTGGAAACGGGCGGCTCGAACGTTCAATTCGGCGTCGATCCCAAAACGGGTCGCGTCGTCGTCATCGAGATGAATCCGCGCGTCAGCCGCTCGTCCGCGCTGGCGTCCAAAGCCACGGGCTTCCCTATTGCCAAGCTCGCCGCGCTCGTCGCCGTCGGCTACACCCTCGACGAAATTACCAACGACATCACCAAACAAACCAAAGCCGCCTTCGAGCCGTCGCTGGACTATATGGTGACGAAGATCCCGCGCTGGGCGTTCGAGAAATTTCCAGGCGTGGATCCGACTCTCGGTCCGCAGATGAAATCGGTGGGCGAAGTGATGGCTTTGGGACGGACGTTCCCTGAGTCGCTGTTGAAGGCGGTGCAATCGCTTGAGATTGGTGTGGACTTTTTGGATGGGAGCGGACCGAACCGAGAGCCAGTTGCTTACGCTATCGAGAAACTTTCGATACCAACTGCAGATCGATTGTTTAGAGTGTTTCGAGCGATTCAAGAGGGGATGTCGTTGGAGGAAATCTCCAAGGCAACTGGATATGATCTTTGGTTCCTGGCGCAAATGAAGGAAATGCAGAGGTTAGAATGCAGAATGCAGAATGCGGAAGGTGGAATAGAGAATGCAGAATTGAAAATGCTTTTGTGTGAGGCGAAACAAATGGGGTTTGCAGATTCGCACATTGCGCGGCTCTTAAATTCATCATTCTGCGTTCATCATTCTGCATTATCCATTCGAGAATTACGCAAACAACTCAACATCCTCCCCACCTTTCAGCGCGTGGACACTTGCGCTGCCGAATTCGAATCACAGACACCGTATCTTTACAGCGCCTACGAAATGGAAGATGAGGCCTGCCCTACGGATAAGCAGAAAATCCTCATCCTCGGCGGCGGACCAAACCGCATTGGTCAGGGAATCGAATTTGATTATTGTTGTTGTCAGGCGGCGTTTGCATTGTCGAAGATGGGCTACGAAACCATCATGTACAATTGCAATCCTGAAACTGTCTCAACGGATTACGATACGGCCGACCGTTTGTACTTTGAACCGCTCACGCTCGAGCATGTGTTGAATGTCATCGACAGAGAACAACCTGTCGGCGTGATTGTCCAGTTTGGCGGGCAGACTCCGCTCAACCTGTCGGCGGGGCTCGAAGCGGCGGGTGTCAAAATTTTGGGTACGTCGCCCTATGCCATCCAACTCTCCGAAGACCGCGAGGAGTTTGCAAAACTGCTCAAAGAGTTGGACATCCCCCAGCCTGAAAACGGAATCGCCCGTTCGCTGGAAGAGGCTCGGGGTGTCGCGTCAACTGTCGGGTATCCTGTTTTGGTTCGCCCGTCGTTTGTGCTTGGCGGGCGGGCAATGGCTCTCGTCGAGTCCGAATCTCATTTGGCGGGATTCATCCAAAAGGCGATTGAAGCGGCTCCGGGTCAGCCGATCCTGATCGACAAGTTCATGGAGGACGCCTTCGAGATCGACGTGGATGCGCTGTCCGACGGTGAGCGGGTGGTTGTGGGCGCGGTGATGCAACACATCGAGGAGGCTGGTGTTCATTCTGGTGACGCGGCTTGTGTGCTGCCGCCGTACAAGGTCAGCGCCTATCATCAGGGAATCATGCGCGAGTACACCGAGCAACTTGGGCTTGCGCTGGGTGTTCGTGGATTGATGAATGTGCAGTTTGCGTTGAGGGATGAGGTCGTTTGTGTCTTGGAGGTGAATCCGCGTGCCTCACGAACTGTGCCCTATGCTAGCAAAGCTACAGGCTTGAACCTCGCCTATAAAGCCGCGCAGGTGATGGCTGGCAAGACGCTGGAAGAACTCGGCGTGACCGAAGAACCGCATGTGGATGGGTTCTTTATCAAGGAAGCCGTGCTGCCTTTCAAGAAGCTGCCTGGCTCCAGTTCGCTGCTCGGACCTGAAATGCGTTCGACGGGCGAGGTAATGGGACACGCCTCAAGGTTTGGTCATGCCTTTGCCAAATCGCAAATTGCCACAGGTGTTGGCCTGCCTCAAAATGGCGCGGCCTTGATCAGCGTCAATAATTATGATAAAAGCGCTGGCTTGAAAGTGGCACGGGATTTATTCCGCATGGGTTTTGCGTTGTACGCCACGCCTGGCACTGCGGAATTTTTCCGCAGGGTGGGGTTGCCTGTGGAGACGGTGAACAAATTTGCCGACGGTTCGCCGCACACGGTTGATTTAATCCGCAACGGACAGGTGCAGCTTGTAGTCAACACGCCGCTTGGCCCTCATGCCCACAGTGACGGCGCGGAAATCCGCTCGGCGGCAATTGCGATGAACGTGCCGCTGCTCACCACTCTTTCCGCGGCGATGGCGGCGGTCTCTGCGATTCAGGCGCTGGGGAAGAAGGAGTTGCGGTATCGGAGTTTACAGAGTCATTTTGGGGGAGGAGGAGGTTAATTGAAAAAGCTATGTTGTAAAATTTTTGTTAGCCATTGCTCAAGAGGACTTCCACACTCTGAGGCAAGGATTTATCCCGCCGATTCATTCATCTGGGTGAGGTCGGTCTTTATGGAGACACGGCTATGACGTATCTCTAATATATGCTGTAATTATTGCTCTACGATATCTGACAGTTTAGCCTTGATAATGACCAAGTCTCTAAAGTCTGTGCTGCTTAGTTCTTTGTCAAATCGGCCATGTAGGAATACTGTTCCCGTAAAGGCATAGGTTTTCCCTAGGCAAATCCATTTGGTGTTGTCCAACAAGAAGGAACCTTCTTTTTCGCCGAGTGCTACTGTGTGAGCATCCTCCACAGATAGGGCGATCTGTTTCGTTTTTGTCACAGCACCATCATTGTCTGTGTGCAGATTGATGATAAAGAAAAGTTTACCGTCGTTAGGATGAAGGCTTACACCTTCGATTCTTCCTTTCTCTTTGAAGCTTTTTCCTCTAAATATATATTCCCATTGTGCCCATTTCTTCTCTTGAGAGATGTTGGCTGGTATGTTTCTGTATAGTTCATCAACATGGACATAGATTTTTTGGTTGGCATTCAATTCTTGAGCTTCCAAGATAGCATGATAGAGTTCACGACTGGCAATCAGGCCATCTTTGCCGTTTTGATCGATCACAACGAGGCTCAGTTTTAACGGTGAATCGTTTGCGATGAGACCTTGATCCACATTTGTGTCATCCAGCACAGCTACATAAATAATCACTGTTTCAACGCAATCCCTGTCGATATTAAAAAAAGGATTTGCATCCTTCGTAGCACGTCCTCTGTAACCTTTCTCTTTGGCTGGTGCCATTCTGAATGATAGATTCTTCATTGCTTCCCTCCCGAGACGGGAAAAGAGCCCTCCGGGTGTAGAAAGAGTTTCATCCATCCCATGTGTAAGTGTGTAGAAAAGCCCAAAGGAAGTAAACGGAATGGTAAACGAACTTAAGCTATTAAATGTGTTTAACAGACGATACCGATCCTCATTCCCTTCTATACCTGCCGAGTTGAGATTTTTGGTGGCGCATGAAATATGTATGCCGGTACTGTCAATGGACAAGGCTAAGTAGATTGGCAAATTTGTCATAGCCTTATCAGCCTCGGTCAATGTATATGAGCCATCATCTTTCTTTAGCCATTCCATAATCGCCGAATAGCATCGAACTGAATATTCCTTACACTCCGACTTGATTGGAATTGGTGTAATGCCGTGTTTTTGTTCAATCTGAATGGCAAGCTCAAGTCCACGCTGAATCATTTCAGAGGGAAGGGCCAGTTGTTTGTTTTTATCTTCAGGAACGATTGCATTATCGGTTGGAGAATCTTCAATCATTTTGTATTAGCCTTTCTCTTGCTGCCTCAAGCTATCCAGAAGCTTTTTGGCCTCAAGAATCTGTTTTTGGAGATCTTTTGCCATGTCGCCCAGCAGATCGTGTCCATCCCGTTCGGCTTGTTTCACTTTAAGTAATAACTGATAAAGATCAGATTTTTTCAGTTCCCCCATTCTGGTCTCAATTTCCAGTAACCGGCGTTTAATTTGAGCTATTTTTCTTTTCAGTTGATCAGACTCTTTAAATTCCCCCTCCTGGAAAAAGGATGTTTCATCTCTATGTTCCCATTCATACAGAATTTCCTCTAAGGCTTGCTTATCCCCTGTTTTGTACGCAGCATTTGCGCGTACCATTAAGTCTGTGCGAAACGCCCTTTCTCTTTCGTTTACTGCCAGATCAGGGTGAATGGCTTTTGCCACTTTGCGGTATAGATTTTTAATCTCTTCCGATGGAATATATGCAGGTTTCTCCTCTTGCCTCGTTTTTTCGTTCACTGCCTCTTGTGAGGCTTGAGCTTTTCTCCCTGCTTTATGAAAGTTTTCCTGGTATTTCTCGTCAGGATGTAGCCGAAATAATTCTTTGGCAATTTCCCTCTCAATGATGTCCAGCTCTGCAAGAAGAATCCCTACAATTCTGGCGTAACGCTTTTCAAAAGCTGAAAGTTCGTTTTCGAACGTTGCAAGTCCTAACTCTTTATCAGCTAGTTCTTTGGATAGCGACTCAAATTTGACCTCTTGGTGGTCAACCAGATCTGAAACTGAATCGTTTGAAGACACCATACCACCTCGATTCGCAACCCGCTGGTCATGCATAAAGTATTCTGCCTTATGCTTATATCCAGCATTATAGGACTACCTCAATAAAAAGACAACAAGGGGAGGGAAATTGACCTCACCCCTAGCCTCTCTACCCCTTCGAGGCACACGTCCCAAAGGAGAGGGGAATCGTTTGGTTAGAATACAATAATCGATGGTTATATAAAATCTCTTATTTCTTATAATGTAACGCTACAACTCCCGAATGAAACGTTTTTTGCCCGACAAGTTTTAATGTACGGTCCTTGACCGATTCGAACAAGCGGGGACCTCTTCCCGCAATGATCGGGTGAACGACAAAGTGATACTCGTCGATAAGATCCCATTCTGCAACTTGCGATGCTATGCTCAGCGCACCGATGGAGATATTTTTTCCTGGCTGTCCTTTTAACTTCATGATCTCTTCTCGCAGATTTGAGTGGAGGAGCGTCGTGTTGTTCCACTCTACACTCTTCAACGTCGTTGAAAAGACAATCTTTGGCATGGCATCGAATGTGCGTGCGAATTCGTTGATCACTTCCGTTTCCGATTGATTCACTGCGACATCGTGCCAGTACGGATACATCAAGTGATACGTGTTGCGTCCGAAAATTTCAACGCCTGAATCCCGCAAGAGCCCAGTGAAGTACTCGTGCAATTCATCATCGGCGATCCCCGTTTCATGTCCACAGTAGCCGTCTATGGTGATGTTGATCGCAAAAATAATTTTTCTCATTTGTTGTTCTTCTGACATTATTTTAATCCTTGGAAATAGGACAATCGGTGGTTAGGGATTGGTCCGCGGGTGGCGGAAAGAATAGGATCTTGCTTAAGCGCGCTGATTCAGGGTCATAGTGAGGTCGAAGTCACCAGGTGACTGGCCATAGCTGGTCAACAACATGGCGGCTTCGCTACGGTGTTGCGTGGCATGAATAATAAGATCGATGAGGATGTGCCATACGACACGCTCGCGTATCGCGCCAGGGATAACATAGCGGATCGTGCTGTTCAAAGTTTCCTCGGTCAATGTGTCGAGATAAGCACGCATTCCCTGTCGTTCCATCGTCCAGCGCTCTTGTAACATGGGGAATGTCGGAAACGCATCTTCGTGAAGCTCAGTCGTGTCATAGGCTGCCTCGTCTGCAAGAGGATTCTGGTAATACCCTTGGAGTGTGATCCGCTGCTGCCAGATGTTGTCAAGTATGTGGACCATTGTGGCGCGCAAACTTCCATGCCCATAGGAGGTAGGGGCGGCGTACTGCTCTGAGCTTACCCTGGCACAGGCCGTCAGGATGCGCCCATCAGCCCAGTCATTGTAATCGTGCAGCAGTTTGATTTCATCGATTTTCATCGCAGTATCTCCGTGAAGATGATAAGGAAACCCGGACACAAAAAACAGATAATCGTCTGGATGGAAGTATGACGATCGCTGTTTATGGATTGTCCACGGGTGGGGACGGAAGGTTAATCAAGGGGTGTGTTGAATGCAATCATGTAAAGCCACAACCCAAGGAGCAGGATCATAATCCCTGAGCCGAACCACGCTCCTTGACGAGTCCTTGAAAGAAACGTGCCGATCAAGGCACCTATGATGCCAAATAGAAAAATGATGATCTGGGCATTTATGGCAAAGATAGTGAATGACAGACTGGCTGGCCAGATAATGAATGACAGGAGAGCGATGCCAGCCGAAAATACAAATCCGATTTTGATTGCTCCCCAACTGGTTGGTTGACTTTGTTTCATACGGACTCCTATTAATGAATTATAAAGCGTCTCAACGGAAACACGACAAACACTGTTTGTGGACTGTCCACGGGTGGGGCGAGACCGCTGATTTAGACGGTGAGTTCCATGCGGTTTCCTTCCGGATCTAGGATCACGCTTTCATAATAACCATCACCTGTCCATCGCGGACCATCCAGTACGGGTACGCCTTGTGCCTTTAGCTCTGCGGTTAGTTTGTCAACGGCAGACTCTGACCCAAGTGAGACGGCAAGATGTGTAAGTCCCATCCGTTGAGTGCCATCGGGCAACTCGATAGGCGATAAGGTGGTTGTTGACATCGCTTCGATGCGCGCGCCGGTTGGGAAGGAAATGAAACGGGAACGGAAACCCTTGGCGGGGTTTTCGTAGAGAGTGCCAATGGCGGCGCCAAAATTACGTTCATAAAAGGCACAGAACGTATCCAGGTCATGAACCCAAAAGGCAACATGTTCGATTTTGATCATGTCGATAGTATAGTCCATGCAGTGGAATTCTGTATTTCGACAAACTTTTCCCTGATTATGTTTATAAGACTGTCAAAGGCTTCACTGGAATCCAAATGACAATATGGTAAAAGTGATATCTCCAAAACCATTGACTCATTTCGCGTCGGTAGTAGAATTGCGCCCAATATGTATCTGAGGCTTGCATTTCCGCGTGTCCGTCGTCCAAAGACAACATCTTTCGAGAAGGTTGGTCTTTTGTTGGTTGGTGAGTAACAGACGCGTGAGTCAGACACACTAATCTACACAAACAGCCTGCCTTGCTGGTGGGCTGTTTTTTTATCTTTTACATGGATAGAGGTAAGCATGGAAAATATTATCGAGATTGAAAACAAACACACCTCAGGCGTATACGCCAAACAGGCGCTTGCCATCGTGCGTGGACGGGGGGCTTCGTTGTTCGACGTGGACGGCAACGAATACCTGGATTGCTCGTCGGGACACGGCGTTGCCAACCTCGGTCACGCCCACCCGAAGATTGCCGAGGCGCTTTACAAACAGGCCAACACGTTAATCACATTGTTCGAGTCCTTTCCCAACGACCAGCGCGCGATGCTGATGGAGAAAATCACGTCCCTCGTCCCAGGTTTGGATCGGGTCTTCTTCTGCAACTCGGGTGCGGAGGCGGTGGAGGCGGCGTTCAAGTTCTCGCGCATTTCCACGGGACGCAAGAATTTCATCGCTGCGATGCGGGCATTTCATGGAAGAACATACGGGGCGCTTTCCGCTACGTTCAATAAAAAATACCGCGAAGGGTTCGAGCCGCTTTTGCCTGGTGTTTCGCATGTCGCATACAATAACATCGAAGCGCTGGATAAAGCCGTCAACGAGGAAACCGCTGCTGTGATTCTCGAAGTGGTGCAGGGCGAAGGCGGTTTGTATCCTGCCACTGCGGAATACATCCAGGCGGCACGGCGGATTTGTGACGAACGCGGCGCACTGCTCATCATCGACGAAATCCAGACGGGCTTTGGGCGGACGGGGAAGATGTTTGCCATCCAGCATTATGGCGTGACTCCCGATCTGCTGACCTGTGCCAAGTCGCTCGCGGGCGGGGTGCCGATAGGCGCGGTGTTGATCGGCGAGAAGGTCAAGAACCTTGTGCCCGGCGTACATGGCTCGACCTTCGGCGGGAATCCGCTTTCGTGTGCGGCGGCAAATGCGGCGTTGGATGTCATCATCGGCGAAGATTTGTCGGGTCAAGCCGCGGCGAAGGGTGCATATCTCGTTGAGAAGTTGAAGAAGATCGAATCGCCCAACATCCGCGAAGTGCGCGGACTTGGCTTGATGGTCGGCATCGAGATGAAGCAGAAGGTCACGCCGTATTTGAAGGCATTACAGGAGAAAAAGATTATCGCTTTGAATGCGGGGATGACGGTGATACGTCTGCTGCCGCCGCTGGTGATTACGTATAAGCAGATCGACCGTGTGGTGGATGTCCTCACTGAAGTCCTGACGGTTGAGCAAAAAGATGAATGATTTTGATACACTGACTGGTTTGGTTTCCCGATACAGCCCCTCTGGACAGGAACGCGGTGCGGTGGAGTGGCTCGTGGCGCGGATGAAGTCACTGGGCTACGATGATGCCTTCATCGATGGGGGAGGGAATGCTGTCGGTGTGATGGGGAAGGGAACGAAGCAGGTGGTGCTGCTCGGTCATATCGATACGGTGCCGGGGGAGATTCCTGTTGAAATTGTAGGGGCGACGGGCCCGTCGCCCCTACTTTATGGTCGTGGCTCGGCGGATGCCAAAGGTCCGCTGGCGGGTTTTGTGGATGCTGTGGCGAAGGTCAGCGCGAGGGAAGGCTGGCAGTTCGTGGTCATCGGCGCGGTGGAGGAGGAGCGGGATTCGGATGGGGCTAGGTTTGTCGTGAATCAGTACAAGCCAGATTTTGCCATCATTGGGGAGCCAAATCAATGGGACCGGGTTGCGCTTGGTTATAAGGGAAGCGCGTGGGCGGATGTGACTGTCAAGTGCGAGCAGGCTCATACGGCCAGCGGAGAAGTCACTGCGGCGGAAGCGGCTGTCGAGGCGTGGTTGAAGATCAAGGCATATGTGGATTTGTTCAATTCGGACAAGCCCAAAGCCTTCGACAAACTCCTGCTTACTTTGCGCGGCATGGAATCGGATTCAAATGATTTCGAACAGTGGGCGCGGTTGAAGGTGGGAGTCCGCTTGCCGGTCGAAGTCCCGCCGGAGGCTTGGTATCAAATACTAAACGAAACCCTAAAGGCCTTCGAGACCTTTAGGGTTTTAGTCGATCCAATCGGCTTCGCCATCCCTGCGTGGGGGTGTGGGAAAAACACTCCGCTGGTACGAGCCTTCCTAAGCGGAATCCGCTCACAGGGCGGTGAGCCGCGATTCGTCTACAAAACGGGAACAGCCGATTTGAACATCGTCGCTCCCGTGTGGCAATGTCCAGCTGTGGTGTATGGTCCCGGTGATTCGGCGCTGGATCACACGCCGAACGAACATATCAATCTGGACGATTATCGAAAAGCAGTGGATGTTTTGAGTGTGGTCCTGGAAAAGCTGTCATCGCAGGGTGTGGCAAACTGAAAACATCTGTTTTGGCAAGCCTTTCAAAGGTCGGGACGCCCTTTGAAATTTTCATTTTTGTTTACCCGTTGTTAACCACCTCTTAGGTCGATATTAAAGCAATGAGGGTATGATGTTGAATACATCGTCCCGAAGGTTTACTCGGAAAAGCCTTAGTGTTTCGAATCACCTTCGGGATGTTTCAGAAAACGGAGTTCATTATGGAGACAGTTTTACAATCCATCGTTTTTGTGTCCATGATTGTTGTCTTTGGGGTCGATGCGACCCGCAAGCGTCGTGAGTTTTTGAAGAAACAACACCGCGCCTGATTCATCGTCATCTCCTTTTATATCGCCTCCCTGGAGGCACTAACTGCCCGCCCTGCTCAGCGGGCAGTTTTTGTTAACTAAACCCATACAATTTCTTAAAACAATCTTCACAAGTTCTTGACAGTCGGGGGATAGACTTGAACATGACAGACCCTAAAGGTCTTTCAACTAAAACGATACCAAAACAAATAATGAGACCTTTGGGGTCTTGTACATCAACGGAGAAAACATGGGACTCGCAGATTTACACTTGCATACGATTTACAGCTATGACGGCACGGCATCTCTTGCAGCCGTTTTGAACCGCGCAAAACAGATCGGGCTGGACGTGATCGCCGTCACCGACCACGATGAGATCATGGGCGCTTTGAAAGCTCTTGAACTTGCACCAAACTACGGCGTGGAAGTCATCCCCGGCAGTGAGATCACCACCGCTGACGGCGACCTGCTTGCCTTGTTTATCAAGGAAAAAGTGCAGGCGGGACTCTCGCTGGTCGAGACTGTTTTGCGGGTGCGCGAACTCGGCGGGGTTTGCATTGCCCCGCACCCGATGGCGGGCGGCATGGGTATGAAAAGCCTGAGCGGACGCGTCATTTTAAAAGCACTGCGCATTCCGCAGGTCGCGGATACCCTGATCGGCATCGAAACCTACAACGGCACGGCCATCGACCGCATCAGCAATCACTATGCAAACATCCTCGCGAGCCGATTGCACATTGCCAAAACAGGAAACAGCGACGCCCACACCATCGATACCATCGGCTTCGGCGTGACCGAGTTCGAGGGACACACCGCCGCAGACCTGGTGTCCGCTTTGCGAAACAAGGCCACCAAAGCCCGCAGACAAAAGGAATGGAGTCCGTTTCGCATCCTCGGCAGTTGGGGAATCCGCTACGTGGAAAGCGCCTTTGTCCGTATCACAGGATTGGCGTGGGCATAATTTTATTTGGAAAGATTTTAGGAATGAAAAATATTTTAGTTACCAATGATGACGGCGTACTTGCGCCGGGACTTTTGGCTCTGGCACAGGAAATGCGCCATCTGGGCAAAGTCACCATCCTCGCCCCTGACCGCAACTGGTCTGGCGGCGGACATGTAAAAACACTGGACCGTGCTTTGCGCGTCCGTGAGTTTCGCCTCGAAGACGGCTCGCAGGGATTTGGTGCCGACGGCGCTCCCTCAGACTGTGTGGCACTGGCCACGCTTGGATATTTCAAGGAAAAATTCGACCTCGTAGTCTCAGGCATCAACGTTGGCGCAAACCTCGGGCATGACGTGACCTATTCTGGAACCGTCACCGCCGCGATGGAAGCTGTGATCGCCGGTGTACCCGGTGTGGCGGTCTCGCTCGAAGTACCCGAGGGATTCGTCGGGGCAGTTGATTTTCAGCCTGCGGCATACGCTGCCCGCGTTGCCGTTCAAAACGTGATCGCCAACGGATTGCCTGCCGAAACCCTGCTCAACGTCAACGTGCCGTTTCTCAAGGCGGAGGAAATTCGCGGCTTCCGCATCACCCGTCAGGGATTGCGCGTTTACCACAGCCGTCTCGACGAACGCGTCGACCCGCGCGGACGTCCCTACTATTGGATTGGCGGCGACGCCCCAACCGGCGTCTCGGAATCAGGCACGGATGTCGGCGCACTGGCGGATGGATACATCTCCGTCACGCCGCTGCAACTCGACCTGACCGCCTATCGCGCCATTTCAGATTTGAATACCTGGAACTGGCAATCCCAACCTTTTGAGTTGTCGCTGACTGCTCCCTCCGTTGTCCCGACGCAAAAGTAAGCGGCGTCAATTCTTCTCCTCCTTGATGGTCTTTAAAAAGCGAAGACGCTGTCCGCCTGAAATGGCGGGCAGTTTGTTTTAAATGCTATACTTGCCTCCATCCTAAATCACAAGGACATCATTTCATGAGTGGACTTGAACTTATCCTTGCCGGGCTGGCCGCGCTGGCGGCAGGCGCGGTCAATGCCCTCGCTGGCGGCGGGACTCTGATCACCTTCCCCGCGCTGACCTTTCTCGGCGTACCAGCCGTCGCCGCGAACGTGACCAACACCGTCGCGCTTTGCCCCGGCTACTTCGGCGGGACATTTGCCCAGAGGAACGACCTGCGCGGACAATCCTCCCGTTTGTGGACCGTCATCCCTGCGGGTGTCGTTGGCGGGCTGATCGGCGGATTCCTCCTGCTGCAAACTGGGGAGAAACTTTTTAGGGACCTCGTCCCCTACCTGATCCTGCTTGCTTCAGGCTTGCTCGCCATGCAGGACACTGTCCGCGCATGGCTGACGAAGCGGCTGAGCGAACATCACAAGGGACATCTCGAACGGTGGACCTGGCTCGTGACCGGGCTTGGCTCTGTCTACGGCGGATACTTCGGCGCGGGACTGGGCGTGATCCTGATGGCGGCGCTGGGCCTCACCATCGAGGATACGCTCACGCGGTTGAACGCGCTCAAGCAATCCATCTCGCTGGCGACGAATGTTACCGCTGCGATCTTCTTTTTGTTTTCGGGACAGGTGGTCTGGTCTGTGGCGCTGGTGATGGCGGTCGGTGCGCTCATCGGCGGGACTCTGGGCGGCAAACTCGCAGGCAGAATCAAACCATCCACCCTGCGGTGGACGGTGGTGACGATTGGCGTGATCGTTTCGGTGATTTATTTTGTGAAGGGGTAACTTTGGACTCCGTCAGCCCATTTGCCTTGCGGGCGCTGTCGAGGTCACGGGAGCAATCTTCGTAGATAAGGAGTAAACATGGAAAGTATCTTTGGCAGCCTTATATGCCTCGTTGGCGTAATAATCTTCATATCTTTTATCGTGCTTGCCTCCAGCATTCGCATTGTTCGGGAGGATACCCGTCTGTCCGTCTATCGTCTTGGACGTTACATCGGCGAGAGGGGACCCGGTCTTGTGTTGTTGATTCCAGTCATAGACCGTGGTGTCTTAAAAGGATTGGGCGATGTGGAGAAGACTCCCAGCACAAGGCTGGTGGGCGTGACCGGCGAGACCCGCACAACGGTCTACACCGGTGGAAAGGTTTTCCTTGCCGGCGAGGAATGGGACGCCATGAGCCAGGCTCTCATCCCGGCAGGTCAGCGGGTGCGCGTGGTCAGGATGATTCTGGAGGTGGAAAAGGAATGACGTATTCGATGAAAAAATATCTCCCATTGCTCCTTCTTCTTTTGATCTCCTCCTGCGCCGAGAAGCGCACCATCATATTGGAACTGCCCACACTAACGCCGACCGTCACGCCTACGACCACGCCGACGCCCAAACCCTGGCATACGCCCACGCCGCCGGCGGAAGTCATCACCAGCGGGGATTGGGTCCAGCCCTACGTCGCGCTGACCTTCGACATATGCCAGGATCCGCAATATCCCGCAGGTTACGACGCCGCCATCGTCGAGGTTCTTCAACGCTATGAAGTTCCCGCCACTTTTTTCCTGGGCGGCGATTGGATGCGCACCCATCCGGATGATACAAAACAGCTTGCCTCCATTTCATATTTCGAACTGGGCAACCACTCGTGGAGTCACGCCGACTTCACAAAATTATCCGCCGAGGAAATCGCGCAGGAACTCGAGACGACGCAGGATATGCTTTTCGAGTTGACTGGAAAACGTGCGCGGCTGTTCCGTCCGCCTTCGGGGGAATACAATGAACTGACCCTGCACGTGACCGCCGAACATGGACTGCGCACCATCCTGTGGGATTCCGTCTCCGGCGATCCCGACCCAGAGTTTGATGCCCCAACCATCCTGGCTGAAATCCAGCGGACGGTTCGCAAAGGTTCGATCATCATCATGCACGCCAACGGGCGCGGCTGGCACACCGCCGAAGCGCTGCCCTCCGTCATCGAGTACTTGCAGGACAAGGGCTTTACACTCGTCACCGTCTCGCAGTTGATAGGTTTGGAATCAGAGCCGTAGTTTATGCCTAGCGAACAGCCAAACAACCCCTTGCATGGGATTACCCTCGAAACGATCCTCACCCGGCTTGTGGATCAATACGGCTGGGAGGAACTCGGCAGGCGCATCCCCATCAAATGCTTTACGAACGAGCCCAGCGTTAAATCCAGTTTGAAGTTTTTGCGTCGGACTCCCTGGGCGCGGAAAAAGGTCGAGGAGTTGTATCTAAATACGGTGAGGAAGACCGGTTGAGAAGCTCTCAAAATTATCTCGTCAGAGCCAGGACGATCTCGCAAACCAGAATCAAACCGTAGAGGATGATCCACCAGTGAGCGGGGATGACAGTGTTCCCCTTCCGCCGGTATTGCAGGGTCATCATGCTGACCAGCAGGGTGATGGCTGCCAGTGTCACAATGATGCCGCTTGTCGGCGACATCAGCACGGGATGGAATTGAAAAAGAAACCATCCCCATAGGAATCCCAACGGAACGAATACAAAGAAGATCGCCCCATCGGAAAGTCGCAGCCGTCCGTAGGCTCGCCATAGATTGTAGGGAACAACCTGCGATGCAACATTTCCCAGAAAAAGTGGCAACCCCACGAGGATGAATTGGGTCGGGAGGGAAAATTTGACTTGCAGGGAATATGCAAGCAGGCGGAGCGCAAAGACGATGAAATACCCAATGTGAAAACCGACATATGCGCCCTGATGGGTGTAAAGGCGAAGCACAAGGGACGATACCTCCTCATCCTGCTGCCAGAAGGGATTATCCCTTGTGTTGGTCAACATGCCCACGCAGAGCGGCAATATCAGGGAAGCGCACACGTATTCGACAATCGACACAAGGACAGTTTCAGGGGTGTAAAAAAAGCCGTATAGCAATGGGGCGAGCATGAGGTAGCTGGCGATCCAAATCCAAAACCATATTAATCCGCGAAAAACGCCCGGAACCGACACGCGGTCCGATAGCCTGCGCAGCAGGGCTGTCACCACGCGGGTCCAGGCTGGGCTGGGACCCTCCCGCGCCTCATCCAGCAGCTTTTGAAAGCCGTCGGAGAGGAAACCACCGTAAGGGGAATGAACGACGAGCGGTTTTGACTCCCCATCCGCCGGTTTGGATTCCTCCCCCGGAAAGACTCTCTGTTTCTCATCGGGGTTGAGCGCGCGATAGTTCCCGGCTTCCAGCAGAAGGTTTGCCTCCGAGGAAGTTTTCAGTCCTCCGGTTTTGTTCAGCACCTTGAGCAGGCTGATCAGGACATGGCGGTCGTCTACGTGGATTTTGCTTTCCCCGCGTTCCCAGTCGCTGACAGCAGCCCCGCTGAAACCCGCGCCCATTTCCTCGCCCAGCAGGTCGCCGAGCCGCTGCTGCGAAAGGGGCTTTCCGCTGACGGGGTCGTGACATTGCAGGCGGAAGGCTCGAAGTTGTTTTCCAAAAGCGATATTCGACATGTGTCCCAAACCTCGGATTCAAGCAACGCTTGAGGGAATTTAAGCGATTCCAGTGGTTTTCCTGTCCGCTTGAAAATAAACTGCAAATGGTCGTATAAATTGCACCTTAACAATCCAGTAGATTAAATTTGTTCGGCGTTGTTCACCCATGAGATGTGGATGGTTGTGCCATGATCGGGCATGGACTTGATGTTGATCTCCGCGCCGAGCAGGTGGGCGCGCTCCACCATGCCCGCCAGCCCATAGTGGCGGCTGGCGATCAGGCTGTCGAGTTCGGTCTGCGGCTCGAAGCCTGTGCCGTCGTCTGTGATGGTCAAATCCAGTTTGCGGGAGGCGATCTCGCCGCTGATGACAATGTTCTTCGCGCGGGAATGGCGGAGTGAGTTTTCGCATGCCTCCTGCGCAATCCGGTAGAGATGTTGTTCCATATTTTGCGGAAGCCGCTCTTCGCCAGATTGGATATCCGCCTTGATCGTAACCTTGTCGCCGCTGCGCTCCATCAGGTTGTCGGCAAGCCCGTTAAGGGCGGGGACCAGCCCGTACATTAACATTGGCGGGCGCAGGTCGCTGACGATTTCGCGCAGGCGGCGGGCGACCTCCTCGTAGGAGGTTTGGAATTGCGGCGGCAGGCTGGCTTCCCCAACGCTGGCGCGCAGGATGGCGAGTTCGTTCAACACGCTGTCGTGCAGTTCCAGCGCCAGGCTCATGCGCTCCTGTTCATTGCGCTCGATGTCGGATTGATACATTTTCCGCACCTGTTCGGCATGCTCGATGTTGCTGAGGGCAATGGCGGTCTGGTTGGCGATGGATTGCAGGGTCGGGATTTCAGCCTGGGGATAATGGTCGTCCGGGTCGCGCTGTCCAAGAAGCCAAAAGCCGATGAAACGGTCGCCAACTTTGAGCGGCAGGATGAGACGAACCCAGTCGCAGTTGAGAATCTCGGGGAAAAATTTCCCCGCCTGGTCGATCAATTCATCCACCCCACATTTGTGCGAGAGTTGGTCTGCGTCGACATTTTTTGCGAGCAGTATTTTCAGCTCTTTGTTGAGAACCCGCGCGAAAACATATTGACGCACAAGCAGGCTGGGGAATATTTCGTCTTCGAGCAACTGCAATAGGCTGGGCATCGACGTGCTGGTGGTGATGCGGCTGGAGTAGATTTCCTGCAAATTTTGGTAGGGAAGCTTGATGCCAAAGAAACGTTTTTCCATGAAGGTTTGAAAGACGGGGAAACCGGCAGTCCCGGCAATCGCTGCAAACAGCACAAGCATGGTACCGAAAAATATCCATGCTTCGGGATTAATGTTCAAGCTGGAAACGGGAACCACGATCAGAAACAGGGCTGTGCAGAGGAGAATCAGGAAGGCATACAGCGAAACAATGCGGTTGACGCGTACTTCCAACCCGCCCAGTCGACGGCGATAGATGACGTAAAAATAAGCCAGCGGCATGAATGGAAATGAAAAAAGCGCAATTGGCGCCACGTTTGGCATCGTCCCCGCCATGACCAGCAAACTCAACCCGGCGGGTGGAAGAAAAGCGACAAGCAGGGAAATGCCAAGCAGGAGCACATCGCGGCGCTGGTCTGCCTGTATGATCAAATGCGCTATTTCCAATACCAGGCTCCCTCCCAGCGCGAGTAAAAAGGGAATGGCGTATAGGTCGCGTGGCAGCGCCTGGGCGATCTCGGCGGCGGCAGGCAGGGCACACGCCGCGTACAGGAAAAACCATGCCGCTTTTGGAAGCTTCCTGAATGGGCGGGGGAATACCCAGTGCAGGTGCAGGTAAACGGGCAAAAGCAGCCAGGTGGAGGCACGCAACAGGATCGAACTCTCCCACAGATGCGTGCCTGAAAAACTCCCGAAGATAAACCAGAGGGAGGTCAGGTAATTGGCGGCAATGAACAGCATCCAGCGCTCATCCTTTGGTCGAATGGACAGGTGAACCACCGTGCCAAACAACCAAAAGACGTAAGCCGCCCCCCAGATGTTGAAAAAGCGCCCGCTGAATTCCTCCAATGTGAAGCCGGGAAACTCCCACTGAATTGTCTCTTCGACGCCGTTTCGGGTGACGACAATGTCTACAATTTCGCCCTTTTTGGCGTCTCCAAAGAAGGCTTGCCTGGAGTTCGTTTTATAGTCCAGCCAGCGGACGTTCCCAACCTGTTGCAGGATGTCGCCTGGGCGCAGGGTCGGCTCCCGCCGTGGGGTTCCAAAGATTGTCATAACCCGTCCGTCGGCTGTGCTGAAATCGAAGCCTGAATAGGGCGCCCCGAATAATATTCCGTAGGTGAAGAATGCCAGGACAACAACCACCAGTATCGAAAGGAGCAATTCATTCGCTTGCCATTGGGGGAGGATGTGTTTGCGCATGGTTTTCTCTAAGTTTATCCAGTTATCAATAATGAAAGGTGGTGATTTGATTATAGCGTAGTGTCAAAACTTTTCAATACATTTTCCGTTTTTGCCAAAGCTTTTCATAAGCCGGCAGTTTTTCCCAAAACCCAATTCAGGAGTTACTTTCGATGAAACACATGCAGGATTTTCGTGAATGGTTGTCCGCGGTGAATGCGGAAGCCAGCCCGCTCCAGCGTCACCTGGCGGCATTGACCCGCCTTGACCGCGCCCGCCTTTGGTCCATTTCGAGCGGGTTGACCTGGTTCCAATGGGGCGCTCCACAGCCTGTGGGCGAATCGTAGCAGGAGGATGACTCAACGTCCCGAAGGCCGCTCAAACCTTCGGGACGTTGAGCGAAATGAAAGAGGTGTTCATGGATATTTACACGCGGACCTTCGACGAATTTTCAAATATCCCCGTGATCGATGCGTGGGCTGAGGTGCGGGACTTGTTTCAGCGGGTTGCATCTGGAAGACCGAGGCATTGGCTGTTGCCTCTGCGCGCTTGCGAGGCTGTCGGTGGGAGCGAGGAGCAATCCCTGCCGGCTTTGGTCGCCGTGGCTTGCAGTCACATTGGGATCGTGTTGGTGGATGATATGCTGGATGCCGACCCACGCGGCGAACATCTGCGGGTTGGCGCTCCCTCAGCCGCAAACATGGCTTCCGCCTTGCAATCTGCCGCGCTTGCTTCCATTGCCCACTGTGACCTGCCTTCCGAGTCGAAACTGATTGCGCTGGAAAGTGTCAACGAAATGTTTCTTTCCACCACCCTGGGGCAATATTGGGATATTCAGCCTGTGAAGGATGAAGAGGGATATTGGCGCGTTGCCCGGACAAAAAGTTCGCCCTTCTTCGGTGCGGCTTTACAGATCGGCACATTGATGGGCGGCGCCTCTGCCGGGTTGGCTGGTCAAATTAAAAGACTGGGTGGTTTATACGGGGAAATGATCCAAATCCACGACGACCTGAACGACACGATGGAAGTCCCCGCCAACCCTGATTGGGTGGGACGCTCGCCGCTGCCCATCCTGTTTGCCAGGCTGGTGGAGCATCCGCTGCGCGACCGTTTTGTGGAGCTTTGTCCGAATGCCGGGATCAACCCCGGGGCTTTGGAGGAGGCGCAGGAAATCCTGATCCAATGCGGGGCGGTCAGCTATTGCGTCTACCAGTTATTGAGCAGGCATCGAGCCGCAACGGAAACTCTATCCGCCCTGCCGCTTGCGCGCAGAGAATCCCTGACATCCCTGTTCGAAGATGTGGTCATGCCCGTCCGCAAGCTTTTCGAGGCGGTCGGCGAGGCGCCTGCTAATTTGTCTGCTTTTGAAATGATGGCTGAAGCGGGGTGATCAAACCCAACTGCTGCGCCTTGGCAATGGCGGCGGCGCGGTTGCTGACGTTCAACTTCATGTAGGCGGCGGAAAGCAGGTTGCGGACGGTGGAGTTGCTGACCGACATCCGATTCGCCAGTTCAGCTGTTGAGTAATTCGGGTAAGCCCCGGATAACGACAGAGCCTCCAATTGGCGCGTGGTCAACAGCATGTTTTCCTTTGAGAGGTGGGTGCTGTAGATTTCATACGCCTTCTGGCTGAAGTGAATCCCGCCCGCGGCAACGGAGAGGACCACGCTGGCAAGGTCCCGCGCCGTGGTCTGGTCGTCCTTTAGGATATATCCGCTTGCCCCGGCTTCCATCACCGCGCGGATCAAGCCGCGTTCGGCATACATGCTGATGACAAGGATGCTCAGCTTGCCGTAAATTTGCAGCAGCCTGGGGATGGCGTGCAGGATCGGGTATGGGTTTGGGTTGTCCGCCGAGGCGGGGACGTTCACGTCGAGCAGCAAAACGTCGGTGGGATGCTCCGCGAGCGCGGGTTCCAGTTCCTCGCCAAAATTGATTGTCGCTGCAATCTCGATCTGCGGATTCGCCGTCAAACGAAAAACATAACCATCGATGATGTTTTGATGGTCGTCAAGGATTGTGACTCGTATTTTTTGGGTCATGGTGACGCTCCCTCTTTACTGATTACAGGTTACCAGAAAGAGACTTGTGATTCAAGCCTTGGCAAAAAGTCAGTACAAATGCCTATGCCGCCAGATTTATGTCTATGGAAATATCGATCGATAACCGCTAGAATGTAGGTGAACGATAACAGAAACAATGCCAAATGGAATGACCCGTTTTTCTCAATTCCATTGATCTGGGGAGTAGGGGATAAGGCATGCTTCGACTTGCAGGGCGGAGGATAAAGTCGGAGCGTGCCCGGATATTTTAAAAACCAGTTACTCAAAACCACCCAACGGTCAGCAACAACCTCACGCCGCCGGCGCAAAATACCTATCCCAAATCCTTTGCTTTGCAGCTTCCTCGATGAACGAGGATTCAAAGGCGAAGCGGTTGCAGGCGGCGATTTCGTCCATGCTCATGCCGAGGATTTCATGGGCGATGCGATATTCGTTGTTGACGTTCGTCTCCAGCACTTCGGGGTCGTCTGAGTTGATGGTGACGTGCACGCCGAGGTCGAACAACTTCTTGAGCGGATGCGATTCAATCGTCGGTACGGAATTGGTCAGATAGTTGCTCCACGGGTTGACCTCCAGCGTGATGTCGCGCTCCCGCAGCAAATCCACCACTTTCATATCCTCGATGCTGTGGATGCCGTGACCGATACGGTCGGGCTGGAAGGCATGGACGGTGTCCCAGACCGCCGAGGCGGGCGTATCCTCCCCGGAGTGGATCGTCACCTTCAAACCCGCATCCTTCGCCTTCAAAATCGGCTTGACGAAATCCCGCATGGGGTAGAGCAGTTCCCCATCGGCGAGGTCAACAGCTTGGATGTGCCGCCGGTTGCGAATCGCCCAGTCCACCGTTTTGATGCACGAGTCCGAGCCCATGCCGCGTGAGGTGATGGCAATCAGCCCAATCGCCATGTCGAATTGCTTTTCGGCGCGTTCCTTTGCCCGCAGAATCGCCTCCAGCGACTCATCCCAATCGAGGTTGTGACCGTGAAAAGCCCAATCCGGCGAAAAGCGGACCTCGAACAGTTTGATGTTCTGCCGCGCCGAATCCTCGAACAGTTCCCAGGCAATGCGCTCCACCACTGCGGGCGAGGTGATGCTGTTTTGGAAAATGTCAAATGCTTTGAGGACGGCTTGCAGGTCGCGCATCTGGTCGAGGACTTTGACATGCCTGTCAAGTTCGGCGACCTCGTAGGAGGGCAGTTCCAGGTTGTGCTCGCGCGCCACGTCGATGATGGTCTGCGTGCGGATCGCCCCTTCGAGATGGCAATGGATTTCGGTCTTGGGGATGTCGTTATATTTGGGGTCGAAGTTTTTCATGGGAATCCTCTTGACGATGGACGATGGGAAATGGCCATCGTCCATCGTCACCGAATTTTACTCCCTTCCCAGCCGCAGCGCCGCCTGCATAAATTTTATCGACGAACAATCATCCCGATGGCAGGAGCCTTTTTGCGTCACATTCCGCGCCACTGCAAAAACTGGAATGTGGCAAACATATCCACGCAGATGGCAGTGACGCCAATTGCCCATTTTGCGCCGGCGGTGAAATCGAAAACGGGAAGCACAAGCAGCAGGACGCTGAACAACACCCAGACCGAGTCCGCAATGACGGTGAAGAGGGTGAAGCCGCGGCGGATGACGGGACGGGTGGCGTTGAAGCCGAGCCAGACGCCGTAGAACATCAGGGCAACGCCGAGGACAATCATCACAGGCTGTGTGGTGTCGAGAAAGCCAGCCAAGGGACTTGCGGCAAGGGTGAAGATGAGTCCGCTGGTGAAGCAGAAGGTCGCATTCGCAAGCAGGATATCGTGGAGCCTGAGGTGGGGATTGCGCGTGTTCATGCGATTACTTCGGAAAGAAGGTGCGATATGTCGCCGCAAGCGGGATGGCAAAAAGTAGAAGGAAAACCGCGTTCAAAGCCGCGTTCTGCCAAAAGCCGGTCCATAATGAGAAGGATGAATCGAGGATGAACCAGGTCGCCAGCGATGCCGCGATGGTCATCCAGCCTTCCTTTGAACCGCGTCGAAACGAGCCAAACAGAACCAGCATGAATGCCATGCCCCAGCCAGCCATGGTGCCGCCCAAAACACCCTGGAAGAGCAGAAGATAAGCATTGGCTGTCTCGCCGAACGTTTCTACGGGAGAGGATAGTATTGCTCCAAACATCCGCGAAACGGGTTCAGGAGCCATCACCATGGACAGCCCCGTAACGATGATCAAAACAGTGGCAACGATCAGCCATCGCCACCAAAAGGGCGAGGGGACAGTGGGTCGAGCAGTTTGTGTATTCATGTGTATTTCTCCTTTCCGCCCATGATATGGATTTCCCACTGCCGAGTCCACGAAACGAACTGCCATTTACTGCCAGTTGCTCGGGTCGCGCTTCAAGCGTGACCTGCAATATCCTTCGCAATCAACTTCGCGGCGGTGTTTTGCCAGTTGTGCAGCGTGCGTTCGGGGACGGAGGTTTGGAACCAGTCGAGCGCGGCGCGGGTGGATTCTTCCAGCGAGTCGTAGTCGGCGCGGCGGGTGTAGGGCTTGAGTCCCAAAACGTAGGGAAAATACAGCGCGTTGTAATACCGCCATTCGTCGGTTGTCCCAAACCTCGCTTCGGACTGCGGCTTGAGTTTTTGGATGCTTTGGATCAAAAGCGATTTTAGCGAGCGGGCGCGGTCCAGCGGATTGTCGCCCTGCACGGCTGGGAGATTCACCAGCGGGCTGGTCGCCAGTTTGGGCAGGTCGCCGAGGTGGGAGAGCGCGCGCCGCGTCAGACGGGTGAACTGCTCTTCGGAGACAGAATCAGCTTCGAGCGGGGAGAGAAGTGGCAGCGCATCCGCTGTCTGGCGTAGAGTCTGTCGTTCGTCGTTCAAACGGCGGGACAGGGTCAACTTGTCCAATAAAGATTGAAGGACGTTTGAAAAGGTCTGGGTGAGAATCCCGAACGTGAGCAGCAGGATCAGCAGGGTGAAATCCCTGCTGAAAAAGCCGGCAATCAAAACCAGCGCGCCCGAATAATAAAAGGCGGAGATGAACGAACGTAGGAGATGCGCGCGGATGGATTCGCCTTCGTCGAAGGCGTCCCAGGCGGTGATGGCGATGCCGAGAAGGACGAGGTCGAAGCCGAGCAGGGTCATGCCCCACGAGAGCGGAATCCAATCGAGCGGCAGGATGAGCAGTCCCAGACTGAGCGTGACGAACAGGGCAAGGACGGCAATCAGCGCGAACGTGTTTTTGAATTGGGAGCGGGGGGCGAGACGCGCGATCATGACCGCGCAGAGAATCAGTTCCAGCACGATGAGGACGGCGAACCATGCATTGAGCAGGGTCAGGATGGCAAGCGGAATGGATGCGACTGCCCAGACGCGGATGAACGTCTGGCGGGATGCGTCTTCTTCGGGCAAAAGGTGAAGCGCCGCGCCGATCCACAACAACGCGGGGGCAAGCAGGATGATGAGAAGCGATTGTTTGAAAACGATCTGGATGGCAAGCGCGAGGGCGTAGGCAAGCAATCCCCAGCCCGTGAGTTGCACGGTGATCTTTTGCGAATTCCGCGCCAGCAGGTACGCGCCGAGCCAAAGGGTGAAACCGAAGAAGAAAAGTTCAAGAATTGGCATATGGTCGTTGTTTCCTGCGAGTGTGCCTTTGGTTATCCAGTGGGATAGGGCAGCACGTAGAATAACATGACCAGGAAGAAAATGGCGTTTCCCGCCAGCACGCACAGATGCCAGATTTCGTGATTCCCAAAATACGGCGGGAAGGGATTCGGCTTTCCGTAGGCAAAGATCAAGGCGCCAACCGTATAAAAGAGTCCGCCTGCGATGAGCAGGGAAATGGCTCCCATGCCGAGTTGCAAATAAATGGGTTTGACCAGAAAGATGATGATCCAGCCCATGAGCAGAAAACTGATGTTCGAAAACAACACGGATATTTTTGTGAAGAAAATGGATTTAAGCGTGATGAAGAAAACGGCGAGACTCCAGATGACCCCAAACAGCGCCCAGCCTGTCGCGCCGTTGAAGATGGTCAGGCAGAAGGGAGTGTACGTCCCCGCAATGAGGATGTAAATGGCGTTGTGATCGAGGATGCCGAATACGCGCAGGTATTTTTTGAAGACCAAAAAGAAATGCAAAAGGCAACTGAACAGCAGCGAGAGGAACAAACTCGTCCCATAAATGGCGAACCCCACCACATGCATGGGTTTGCCCGCAATCGCCGCCAGCGACACTAAAACTGCCAGTGCGGAAATGGATAGGATCGCTCCGATGAGATGGCTGATGGCGTTGAAATATTCGTTGCTGTCGGGCGCGGAGATGAGCGGGTCGAGGGCGGGTTTTTGTTCTGTCATGATGTGATTGTGATTTCCTGCGGATTGAGTTCGAGTTCGAGCGCGTCGCCGTATTGGATTCCTTCGACTTCATGTGCGATGACTTCGACCAGCGATGGGTTTTGAAAATGGGTCTTCTTGGTTTCGGGATGCGGATAATAGACCCAGCCTTCGTACGACTTTCCTTTGAACCAGACCCGGCAGCGCGAGAACGAAAACGTTTCGGGCGGATGCAGGTTGGTCCACTCGACGAGCGGGAATGTGAGCTCGGGCCTAGTCATCTCGAATTCGAGCGGCGCAATCGAGACGTTCAACGTGCCGGTGAAGTAGGGATACAAGTCCAGCCCAAGTTCCTTGAAATATGGCTTCTGCTTTTCGAGCGAGCTATACGGGTACGCCGCTGACGGGCGCGAGGCGACTTGATGTCCCTGCACGAGGATGCCTGTGAGTCGAGTCCAAGAGGTGTTCATGCGCGGAGTATAACCCAACCACGAGGCGCGGACAAAGCCGACGGACAGGGGCTGGAAATCGATACCCGATTCGTGCTACAGTAGACATGGACGAGTTGTTTTCGCGTGAAAGGAGGCTGAAAATGACTTCGATAAAGCGCCTGAATATCCTGATGGCGGATGACAGTTCCGAGCACGCCTGGTCCGCGGTGGAGTTGATTCGAGATCTTTCATTGCCGCCCAAAACCCGCGTGATGGTTCTACGGGTTTTCACTCCGGGGCAAATTTCAGCCATACCCGATTTCGAAAGGTCGCTCGAAAAAACAAAACAGCATCTGCAATACGCGGGGGTAAAAGTCGAAACCGAGTTGATCCTCGGTTCGCCAGCCGAAAAGATCATCGAAGTGGCAAAGCATAAAAAATCGAACCTGATCGTGCTGGGCGCAAAGGGGCTGCGCGCCACGCTGGGAATCCTGTTGGGCGGCGTGGCTCAGCAGGTGGTGGAATATGCCCACGACCCGGTGCTGATCGTCCGCGCGCCGTACCTGGGTTTGAAGCGCATCCTGTTGGTGACGGACGGTTCCGCATCCAGCCAGTATGCCGCGCAATACCTGGGAAAATTCCCCATGCCCGAAAAAGTGGATGTGCGGGTGATGCATGTCATTCCGCCGCCCCAGCCGCTGTTGACCATGGAACCGCATCTCGGCGGCTGGCAGACCGTCTACCTGCCGCCGCCCGAGACTGATTCCACCCTGGAAGGGAAGCAGGAGCAAAAGGGACAGGCTCTCCTCAAGCGCACCTGCGGACTGCTTCAACGTCACGGGATTTCAGCCACCCCCGTCCTGAAACAGGGCGACGCGGCAACCGAGATCATCGACTACGTCAAGGCGAACGAGATCAATCTGATCGTGGCTGGGTCGCTTGGATTGAGCCAGCTCCAAAGCTGGTGGGTGGGGAGCGTTTCCCGCAAGCTGATCCACTATTCGAATTGTTCGGTCCTGATGGTGAGAGGTCCACAGAAGGAGTAAGTCCATGGAAGTCGAGATTGGCAAGGTAACCCACTATTTCAATCACCTCAATGTGGCGGTCCTCAAGCTTGGTGACGGCTTGAAACTGGGCGACACGATCCACATCCTCGGGCACGTGACCGACGTGACTGAAAAGGTCGCGTCGATGCAGGTGAACCATCATCCCGTGGTGCAGGTCAAACCCGGTGACGACGTGGCGATCAGGGTCGATGAACCCGTCCGCGAACACGATGTGGTTTATCGCATCATCGAAGGGACTCTGGAGGCGAATTTCTAGCTTTGGATTTTTGACAGGAGGGGAATTTTGGATTCCCGTCAATTGATGTCTCCCAACCAAACTGCGACCGCCTAATGTTTTTGACAAATTAAGCGGGTGATGCTACATTGTCCTGGAAAAAAACAACCGCTGCCAAAACCGTTCCCCTGCGACACTGTTCAAGGTCGAGCGGGTTAAGATGGCATAAATAGAATCATGACAAGGAGGCTTCATGCTCGGAGCAATCATTGGTGACATCGTCGGCTCGATCTATGAATTCCATAATCATCGTTCTGTGGAGTTTCCATTTTTTGGGGAAAGATGTTTCTTCACAGACGATTCGGTATTAACCATTGCGCTTGCAGATACAATCCTGCATGAAAAGGATTATGCTGTTCTGCTTAAGGAATATGTCATGCGATACCCAAACAGGGGATATGGAATGGGGTTCAACAGATGGGCACAATCGGAGGATATGAAACCATATAACAGTTATGGCAACGGCGCGGCAATGCGAATTAGTCCTGTTGGGTTTGCCTTCAACGATCTGGAGTCTGTTCTTTCAGCAGCGGAAAAATATACAGCAGTCACACACAACCATCCCGAAGGAATTAAAGGTGCACAGGCAACCGCGGCGGGAATTTTTTTGGCACGCACGGGTAAGAGCAAACAGGAAATACGTACGTACACCCAACAAACCTTTGGATACAATCTCAACCGCACCTGTGACGAGATACGACTCGTTTACCATTTCAACGAAACCTGCCAGCAAACCGTCCCTGAAGCCATCATCGCATTTTTGGAGTCGAATGATTTCGAACATGCAATCCGCCTTGCCGTCTCTCTCGGCGGCGACTCAGATACGCTGGCTTGCATCACAGGTGGTATTGCCGAGGCATTTTATGGTGGTGTCCCCGAGTGGATGGAAGCTCATGCGATGAACCTCCTTGAAAATCGGCTTCAAAAAACGGTGGTCGAATTTAGAGAGCGGTTCATATCATGAATCTCTTTTTCCTCCTCTTCCCCGTCCTCGGCTATCTCTTCGGTTCCCTGCCTTTTTCCATCTGGATCACGCGCTTCGTCAAAGGCGTGGACGTGCGCGACTCGGGTTCGGGTCATGCCACCACCACCAACACCATCCGTCAGGCGGGGTTTGGCTGGGGAGCGCTGGTTTTGATTCTGGATATCGCCAAAGGATTTATTCCGACGTATCTTGCAGTCAGCCGGGATGAAATCCCGACCTACATTGTTGTCCTGACAGCCACCCTTGCGGTTGTCGGTCACTGCTGGACCTTGTTCGCGCAATTCCGCGGCGGGATGGGACTGGCAACCACAGGCGGAGCCTTCCTCGCCGTCAATCCGCTGGCATTTCTCATTAGTCTGGGACTGCTTATATTGATGGTGCTGGTGATCCGTCACTCGGCGCGGGCAAGCGTGTTTACGGGGATTCTCGTTGCGCCCGTGTTGTGGCTTTTCAATGTCCGCGATATTTCGTTTTGGGTCGCGCTTGGCGCGGGGATTGTGATCGCTGTCCGCTTCCTGGTCGATTGGAATCGCAAATATCGTGAGTTGTGGCTCGACCGCAAAAGGACATAGTCCTGCTGTTTAAAAATAAGAGCCTCGGTTTGAAGCCGGGGCTCTTACTCTGATCCCAATAACCAATCCAGAAGATTGCGTTTCCTCCGCACGGTTTCCTCCAGTTTGGGCATGGACATAAGCACCACAGTGATATTGTCGTGCCCGCCGCGCTCGTTTGACAGGTTTACAAGAGCCTCCGCCGCCGACTTCATGTCCTTTTTCGAGCGAATGGTCTTTTGGATTTCATCATCCCAAACCAGGTCGGTCAAACCGTCGCTGCAAACCAGGACGGTATCACCCGGTTCCAGGCGAAACCCCTGGTTGTTCTCAGATTCCTCGTCGGTTTCCGCGTTGTCGATCCTCATGCGGAAATCCACTTCGGGCAGTTTGATCCCGCCCAGATACCTTCGGATGACATGCTGGTTTGGGTGATCGTGCATTTGTTCGGCGGTGATGATGCCCTTTTCGAAAGCTTCCTGCACCCAGGTGTGGTCAATCGTCAGCCGTTGGATGTATTTCCCCCGCAAAAGATAAACGCGGGAATCCCCCACATAGGCGGTGTAAAGCCTGTCGTCGATGATCCAGGCGCAGGCGCATGTCGCCCCCATGCCGCTTTCGTTCTCGTCGGTTGCGGAATGAGAGGAGATGGACTGGCTCGCGTTTTGGATGGCGGCTTCCAGGATTTTTACGGGCTTTTTGGCATTGCTTTCGGCGACCCCCGCCGTTATGTAGTTGACTGCAAGCTCCGCGGCGATTTCTCCTGCAAGGTGTCCCCCAATGCCGTCTGCCACCACAGCCAGTATTGCCGGGCGCGGATCATCCTTGCTCAGATGGAACGACGATACCGCATAGCGGTCCTCGTTATTCTTGCCGGACATTCCAGCATGACTGAGCGCGGCAACGTGGACGTGGGGGAGCGAAGAACGGATCATTCCTCAATGGTTTGAACAGTAATCTTGGGTTTGGATGTCACAGTTGGCACTCTAAGCGTGAAGCGATAGATTAATTGCCCAAAGTTTACCATATCCCCATGCGCCAAACGATAGCCTTCACGGTGAATAAGATCGTGATTCACCCAGGTGCCGGCAATCGATCCCGGATCCAGCAGCAGGAACCCGCCGTCTTCGGTCTGCCTCAACCGCGCATGGACGGGTGAAATGGAGGGATCGTCCAATATCTGGTTGCATTGCGTGGGGTCGGTGCCAAAAATGATTTCCTGCTCGGCGAGCGCAATCGGGGTGACTGGCATGACATTTCCATCGGCATTGATGCGAAGCAGGGAGGCGGGAGCGTCCGACCTGGTTTTGCCGTTTGACGGGGTTTTCTTTGGGGGCATTCCCCGTCTTTGGGCCTTGACCGCCGCCGCTGGAAGGGGTGTGGTGACGGGTTCCACCACCGCCTGGACCGATTGCGTCAGCGGGTCTGCATCTGCACGGCGCGCCTCCCGTGCGGCGCGGATGGACGGCATCCGCAAACGCCCGCTGAGGAGGATGGCAAAGAGCGCCAGCCCGGCGAAAACGATGGCGCCAAACGTGATGGGCGTGCGATACTTTGCCAGCAGGGCGGGGATGCCCTGCGGCGGCTGGATCACTGTCACGACAACTGGCGCCGCCATGCTGGTTTTGCTCAACCCAAGGATGTCAATCGCCTCGACCGTGATCTGGTGTTCGCCGCTGCTCGTGTAGGATTCCAGGTTCCAGGTAAAAAGGTTGAAAGGCTCGGTTGTATTCTCGTCCACGAGCGCGCCGTCCACATACAGGGAGGTGCGCGTCAGCGGGCGTGTGAATCCATCCGGAAATTCGACGATGATTTCGATCTCCTGCTCTTTGGGCAGGAGCATCCCGGCATTGAAAGGATCCTCTTCGGGAGCGCGGCGCGTGATTTGCAGGGATGGGATAAGCGGGAACGGGTTCGGCGGCTGAATGTCCACGGTGAACTTTTCCTCCGCGGCGCTCAATGCGCCGGAAGCCAGGTTCACTTTGACACCGAGGGTGTGTTCCCCCCCCTTTTGCAGGCGGGAAGTATAGCTCAAAGTATAAACACGGCGCAGCCCGGAAAAGTAATTCTCAGGATCGGGGAAGCGTTCGATCCCCGAATAAGCGAATATGCTCCCGCCGGTCTGGAGGGCAAGGTTGTTGAACGCGGCTGCGCTGGTGGTGTTGAAGGTTGTCGCGGCGTCCACAAACCAGACGAAGATGCGGATGTTGTTTTCAACGGCGCGCTGGACGTAGGGTTCGAGAGCCGTCGCGATGTTGGCGTCGTCTGTGTGCGGGGTGATGAAAAGGATGGCTCGTTTCATTCCCAGCCGCGTGGTCTGGGCGCTGACTGTATCCAGGGCGATGGCAAGCGATTGCAGGTTGGGGACGGCGGCGCGGAAATCCGGCTTGAAACCATTCAACCCGACCACAAATTCCTGAGCGCTGGCGTGGTTGATGACCGGTCCTGCCTGGCTGACAAGGCTCATATCATCCGGCAGGTCCGCCGGGCGGCTTTCCGCCCATTGCACCAGGATTTGGGAAATGCGTTGAAAACGGGAGAAGTTGGTTGATGGGTCGCGGACGTCCAACGGCTGTCCCTGGTTGACGGCGACCACAAGCTGCAAAGGGACGGCGATCTCGTTCAGCGAGTCAACTGGGAGGGTTTGTCCATCCTCGATGACGGAAACAGCCTCGGGCTTGAGTCCGGTGGCGAAAATGCCGTTCGTGTCGAAGACATCCAAAAAGCTGGAAATTTTGGGGAAGGTGGAAACATCCACCGGGTAAAGTTTTGCCGCGGCAAGGTTTTGCTGGGCGCGCGCAGGGGATACGGCGCCAAACAACAGGCTCAAAGCGAAAAACAGAGCGGAAAATTTACGCATTATTGAATCAGCAGGCCAGCGATTCCACGCGGACTCCTAGACTGAATCATACCTGATTCTGGGAGTTTTGCATAAGTCATATCCGGACGAATTTGGAATGACGCGTTCATATTCCCGTCTCCTGAGGTTTTTCCTCCAAGGCAGTTGGTATGTCTGCATTACGGTTCAAACGAATATATGCCACCGCCCACCCGGATTGAAAAAACGTCATGAAAATCCCAACAACTAATGTTGTTAAAATGATCGCAAGGGGAATGACTGCAAAAAATACTGTAAAGAATATGACGTTAGCGTCAGATGCGCGTGTTAAGAACAACAATGAGATAGAGATCAAAAACGGGAGGGGCATTAATAACAAACTGAAAGGGATGATCATCCCGAAGTACAGCACTATCATTATTGTCGCCGCGTCCAACACATTGCCTTTGAAAATTTCCCAGGCGCGCGAAACAGCAGCAATAACCGTCATATTGTCTGAGACAATGGCTGCTTGAGCTAGCTCCAATACAACCATACTTACCAGCCATATAATTGAAATGGGCAGAGCTAGCAAGTAGAGCAGGGGTTCCGAAATAGAGGGAAAGTTTTTGGCGACAGGCGCCAAAATAGGCCTAGAGCCAATGCTAATCAATGCCCACATACCGCAATAAAGAAAATACAACCCGATTACACGCCAAACGTAAGGCAAGCTTTTACGAAAAAGCTCCCTGAATGAAAGCTTTGTCGCCCCTTTTTCGATTTCAATCGCACCATGAATTGTTGTTATCTGAGCGAATATCCACATGAGCGCATATGAAAGCACAAAGAGAATCCCCATTGAATTGAGGGAAATCGACATCCAGGGCTCAATCGGAATTTGCAATTCTGGGTCTTGAATTAACTTTGTAAAAAAAGGGTAAACAATAAAAACAGATGGAAACACAAAAATGACAGCCAATCCGGGCAGTACCTGCCAGAGCCATAGCATCTTATGCCTCCATCCAATTCGATATGCACTCCCCATCAAATCGCCAATATTAACTTTCATCATTACCCTCCCAATCGCAAATCCAAAATCGTCAATTGTAAATCTGAAATTGTCACTCCCATTCGATGGTCGCAGGCGGCTTACTGGTAATATCATACACCACCCGATTGATTCCTTCCACCTCATTTACGATGCGATTCGACACCTTTGCCAGCAGGTCATGGGGCAGGCGCGCCCAGTCGGCGGTCATAAAATCCTCGGTGGTGACCACGCGGATCGCCGCCGCTTCCTGATACGTCCGCTGGTCACCCATCACTCCCACTGACCTCACGGGGAGCAAAACCACGAACGCCTGCGAAGCCTTTCCGCCCTTGCCCAAAAATCCCGCTGCGGATAATTCCTCCTGCAGGATGTGATCCGCCGCCCGCAAACGGGATACCCGCTCCGGGGTACATTCCCCGAGACAGCGCACTGTCAGACCTGGGCCTGGGAACGGTTGCCGCCAAACGAGGCTTGGACTCAGCCCCAGGGCTTCGCCCACCAGCCGCACTTCATCCTTGAACAAATAGCGCAGCGGCTCGACGAGTTCGAACTGCATGTCTTCGGGAAGTCCGCCCACGTTATGATGTGACTTGATCTTCGCCGCCTTGCTGCGATCCGGTCCCGATGATTCGACCACGTCGGGATAAATCGTCCCCTGCACCAAAAACCTCGGCTGACCCACCTGCTTTGCTTCGCGCTCGAAAATGCGGATGAACTTCTCGCCGACGATTTTTCTCTTTTGCTCCGGGTCGGTCACACCCTTCAATGCGCCGAGGAAATCCGCGCTGGCCTCGACCGTGATCAACTCCACGCCGAGTCCGCCGCGCAGGGCGGATGCAACCTGTTCGCCTTCCTTGTGACGCAGAAGTCCGGTATCCACGAAGACGGTTACGAGCTGGTCGCCGATGGCTTTGTGAACCAGCGCCGCCGCGACGGTCGAATCCACGCCGCCACTGACAGCCGCCAGCACACGCTCCCCACCGACCTGCTCCCGAATCCGCTTGACACTGGCTTCGATGATGGAGGCGGGAGTCCAATCGGGAGTCACGCCGCAAATGTCAACTGCAAAATGTTTGAGCAGTTCAATTCCATTGGGCGTGTGATGCACTTCGGGATGGAACTGCACGCCGAAATATTTTCTCCGTACGTCGCCCATCGCCGCAAAGGGGCTGTTTCCGCTTTTGGCAAGCGCGACGAAGCCATCGGGCAGTTGAGTCACCTTGTCGCCGTGGGACATCCAGACTTTGGATAATCCTAAAAGTAGGGGCGAGGTTACCTCGCCCCTACCAGGAATTAATTCAATTTCGGCAGGGCCATATTCACGATTTGCAGAGGGGTCCACTTTGCCGCCGAGGGCGTGGGTAAGCGCCTGCATCCCGTAGCAAATGCCGAGGATGGGAAGTCCGCTTTCGAGGATGAACTTTTGGATGTAGGGCGCGTTCTCCTCGTACACCGATTTTGGTCCACCGGAGAGGATGAAGCCTTTGGGGTTGATCGAAAGTATCTTTTCGGTGGGCGCGTCCCACGGAAATAACTCGCAATAGACTTGCGTTTCACGCACACGTCTTGCAATGATCTGGGCATACTGTGAACCGAAGTCGAGAATGGCGATGGAGTCTGGCATGGTTGAGTCCTAAAAAAACGTTGAACGTTTAACGTTCAACGCCTAGTCCACAAACGTGATCTTGTTGTCATCCAACGATTTGATGCACGCCAGAGACTCGACCTGCACGCCCACAGGCTTGAGCGCGTCGCGCCCGCCTTCGAAGATCTTTTCGATCAGCGTGCCGATGCCGACGATGTGCGAACCAGCCGCTTCCGCCAGCCGCACCAGGCCGAGGATGGTTGCGCCAGAAGCGAGGAAGTCATCGATGATTAGGACCTTTTCGCCGTTGGCAAGATATTCGGGTGAGACGATCAACTCGACCATGCGTCCTTTGGTATGCGACGGCGCAAGGGTCAGATAGACCTGGTCGGGCATGGTGACAGGCTTGGTCTTGCGGGCATACACCACGGGCAGACCAAGATGGAAGCCGGTGGTTAGCGCCGGCGCGATGCCTGAAATTTCGGCTGTGAGGATTTTCGTCGCGCCGACGTTTGCAAAGCGTTTTGCGAACTCCCGCCCGCAGGCGTCCATCAATGCCGGGTCCACTTGATGATTGATAAAGCTGTCCACTTTCAAAATGCCATTCCCCAGCACCTGCCCCGCCCTCAAAATTCGATCCTTCAATTCCTGCATATTTGCCTCCGCAATGACTAGACAAGATTTTCGGGCGATTGTACAACGTGACAGGGGAAGATGACAGGGTTTTAAGGCTGGGATTCCCGCTCATTCCCGCTTAAGGTCGTCAAAAAGGACTGTGTTAGAATCTTGCGCGTGACACAAAAAGCAACCCTTTTACTGGCTTCCAATTCTCCACGCCGCCGACAGTTGCTTGGGCTTGGAAACTGGAAGTTCATCACCGCCGTCTCAGACGTGGATGAATCACAACGGGACGGCGAATCCCCAAAAGAGTATGTCTTGCGCCTTGCGCGGGCAAAGGCGCTGGCGGCACGCTTTGCGGAAAAAACACTGGATGAGGATGTTGTCATCATCGGTTCGGACACCACCGTGGTGGATGCTGACGCCATTCTCGGCAAACCAGCCGACAGCGGGGATGCGGTTCGGATGTTGAATCAGCTTCGAGGGCATACCCATCAGGTTTACACCGGCGTGGCGCTCCATCGCATCCGTGACGGAAAAACGCTGATCGAAATGTGTGTCACCGACGTCCCGATGCGAGATTATTCCGACGAGGAAATCATAGCTTACGTCCAAACCGGCGATCCGCTCGACAAGGCTGGCGCGTATGCCATTCAGCATCCCGACTTCCAGCCGGTGGAATCCATGCGCGGATGCTATGCCAGCGTGATGGGACTGCCCATGTGCCATGTGACCCGCGCCTTGCAAGAGATGGATGTCCCGCCTTTGGCAAATGTGCCGACGGCTTGTCGGAAATTATTGAATTATGAATGTCCCGTTTCGGGCGCGATTCTGCGCGGTGAAATGTAATGGAAAAAGGAAACGAATGAAGTCTCTACGCTGGATAAACTACATTCTGATACTGGCTTTTCTCACGGCTTGCAGTTCAGGCGAGGGTGGACCGGTCATAGGTATTTTCCCAACCGCCACGCCCACCAAGTCGTTACCTACCGCCCAGGCGACGGTCTTCCACGCGCCCGATGCAAAGGCGGCGATCACCCAATATTTGCAGGCGTACCAAAAGAACGATTTCGCCGCCATGTACGAGACGTTGAGCAAGTCCAGCCACGAGGCGATTACCGTCGAAGATTTCACCAAGCGGCACAACGACGCGCTCAACAACATGAGCGCATCCAGTATCGAGTTTACGGTCAATTCCGCGCTGATCAGCCCATACGCGGCGGAAGTCGGCTATAACATTATCTACAAGACCGCACTGGCGGGCGACGTCCAACGCGACATCATCACACGCCTCGTGCTCGAGGACGGCGGATGGAAGATTGAGTGGGCGGAGGGCATGATCCTGCCCGAACTGGCGGGTGGCAACTCGCTTGCGATGGAATACAGCATCCCGTCGCGCGGCGACATTTACGACCGCAACGGGAACCCCATTGTCTCCCAGTCGGCGGCGTTCGCCTTCGGCATCCAGACCGACCAGATCGACCCGGAAATGAGCGGAGCGCTCACCACCGAACTGGGACGACTGTGCGGATTCGACCCGGAGTACATCAGTGACCAGATCGAAGCCGCCGGTCCCGGCTGGTACCTGCCCATGTGCGAAGGGACAAGAGAGGAAGCTGCGCGCCTACTTTCCATCAACCCCGGCGGATTGGTATACACTGAATATGAGTCCCGCTATTATTTCGACAATGGACTTGCACCGCAGGCTGTCGGATATACCCAGCTCATCTCTCCCGAACAATTGAACGAATATCGCCGCCTGGGTTACAACGGAAGCGAAAGAGTCGGTCAGACTGGGATCGAAAGATGGGCGGAGGATTATCTCGCGGGAAAGCATGGCGGCATCCTGCGCGTGGTCAGCCCCACCGGGCAGATTCTCTCCACGCTGGGACAGTCCAGCCGTCAGCCGGCGGATTCCGTCTACCTGACCATCGACGAGAACATGCAATATTATGCCCAGCAGGCAATCGAATATTTCAATGGCGCCATCGTCGTCATGGAAGTGGACACGGGACGTATCGTCGCCATGGCATCGGGACCGGATTACGACCCCAACGTCTTCGACGCGGAAAATCCCAATAACCTTGCGCTCAATCAATTGCTGGCTGACGGCAACCAGCCGCTCCTCAACCGCGCCACACAGGGGCAGCTTCCGCTGGGATCGGCGTTCAAGACCATCACCATGTTTGCCGCACTGGAAAGCGGTTTGTACGAGGCGGGCACTGAGTACGACTGCCAGTACGAATTCAAGGAGCTTGGCGAACCCATCCTGCGCGACTGGACCTGGCAGCATTGCCAGGACCGTATCGCCGCCGGTCAATTCTGCGATACATCGGACAGCACCCCCTCCGGGCTGCTCACCCTGCAGGAAGGTCTGATGCGCTCCTGCAACCCGTATTTCTGGCACATCGGACTCGACTTGTATAACTTCGACCGCAAGGACGACATCGCCAAGATGGCGCGTTCCTTCGGGCTTGGTTCCCCCACCGGCATCGACCAGATCGAAGAGGAAAGCGGACAAATCATCGACCCGGTGGCAGACATCGATGTGCTCAACCAGGCAATCGGTCAGGGCGACATGCAGGTGACCCCGCTCCAGGTGGCGCGTTTCATGGCTGCCATCGCCAATGGCGGGACTCTCTACCGTCCGCAGATCGTCGAGAAAATTCAACCCGTGGAAGGCGATCCGAAACTGACCTTCCGACCCGAAGCCACCGGCACCCTGCCGGTCCGCACCGAAAATTTGGAGATCGTGCGCGAAGCCTTGAAGATGGTGACCCAGAATCCGCGCGGCACCGCTCGCTGGAACCTGCGCGGACTTCAATTCAACGTGGCAGGCAAGACCGGTACCGCCCAATCGGGCAGCGGCAAACCTCACGCCTGGTTTGCGGGCTACACCCTGAATGCGGCCAACACCAGTCAACCCGACCTGGCGATTGTGGTCGTCGTCGAGAATATCGGCGAAGGCTCGGACTATGCCGTGCCGCTCTTCCGCGCCATGGTCGAGACCTACTATTATGGCAGTCCGCAAAGTGTGCCGTCCTTTGGGCGCATTGGCGAACCGCCCTACACACCCACTCCGCCCGGTGGCGGGGCTGTGGTTCCATAAATTAAGCGTAGTGACGACTCAAGTCGTCACTACAGTTCAGGGATAATTTGGCGAACGAAACTCAACGACAAGGTCTGATCGTAAAAGCCCAATCCGGTTTCTTCACAGTGGAGACCGGGGAGGGCTTTGTCATTTGCCAGTTGCGGGGCAAACTCAAGCAGGGACGCGCCACCGGCGACATCGCCGCGCTCGGCGACCGGGTGCAGATCACCGTCCTGACGGATGGCAGCGGCGTGGTGGAAAAGGTCGAGGAGCGACAGCGCGCCATCATCCGCCTCGACCCGCGCCCGCAGGGGATGTACCAGCAGGTGCTGCTGGCAAACGCCGACCAGGCAGTCTTCGTCTTCGCGTGCGCCAATCCCAATCCCAGGTTGAGAATGCTTGACCGTTTTCTGGTCATCACCGAAAAGCAGAGAATCCCTGCTGTGATCATCGCCAATAAGACCGACCTCGTCGAAAACGCAAAAGAACTTTTCAGCATGTACGAGTCGCTTGGCTATCGTGTGATCTACACATCCACAAAAACAGGCGCGGGGTTGGATGAGTTGAAGTCACAGTTGACGGGCAAGATCAGCGCGCTGGCGGGACCCAGTGGCGTGGGAAAATCCAGCCTGTTGAACATGATCCAGCCCGGGCTTGGTCTGGCGGTGAACGAGATCAGCATGGCAATGAACAGGGGACGCCACACCACTGTCACCCGTCAACTGTTCGCCCTCGAAGGCGGCGGATATGTGGCGGACACCCCCGGCTGGAAGAGCCTCGCCCTGTGGGATACCGAAGCCGAGGAGATGGACGCCTACTTCCCCGAACTGCGCGACCTCGTTCCGCATTGCCAGTTCAGCGATTGCTCGCATAAACACGAACCGGGCTGTGCCGTGCTGGCGGCGTTGAAGGAGGGAAAGATTCACCCCGAACGATATGATTCGTATTTGAGATTGAGGGCGGGGCAGGAATAGAGAAACGAGTTACGAGTTACGAGATACAAGTTGCGAGTTATGTACTTGACACTTGACACTTGACACCTGATACTTGCCCCATGACTGATAACTGGAACATGCTAGGACATGAATGGGCTGTGGACATGCTCCATCAGCACGCTGCACGCGATGAAGTTCGTCACGCCTATCTCTTTTGCGGACCTCCCGGGCTGGGTCGGCGGACTTTGGCTTTGCGCCTCGCCCAGGCTTTGAACTGCACCCGTCCCATCGCGGCGGGGATGCCATGCGGCACGTGCCGCGACTGTAAGCAGATCGACGCCATGCAGCATCCAGACATGAATGTGATCCAGGCCTTGGATGGCGATGGACTTCCAAAAGAAGGCGGCACACTCAAAGTGGATCAGGTGCGTGAGGTGCAGCGCGCGCTGTCATTGAAACCGTATCAGGCAAAGTATCGCGTGGCTTTGTTCCTGCGCTTTCAGGAAGCCAACGACAACGCCGCCAATGCCCTGCTGAAGACTCTCGAGGAAGCGCCCGCGCACGCCATCCTCCTGCTGACAGCGGACACTCCCGAACAACTCCTCCCGACCATCGTCTCTCGCTGCGAAATTTTGCGGCTGCGTCCATTGCCCGTCGGCGCCATCGAAGCGGATTTGATTGGACGCGGCTTGGACGAGGAACGCGCCCGCCTGCTGGCTCACATCAGCGGCGGACGTCCCGGCTATGCCCGCCGTCTCATGGACGATTCAACCGTCCTCGAAAAACGCGAGGAACGCCTGAACGATTTGCAAACCCTGCTCCCCGCGCCGCGAGTCGAAAAGTTCTCCTACGCCGACAAACTTTCCAGAGACAAGGATGCCATGCGTCAGGCGATCCTCGTCTGGCTCTCGTACTGGCGTGACGTGCTGCTGCGCGTGGCGCAGGCGGAGACTCCGCTGGTCAACATTGACCGCAACATGGAAATCGAATTCCTCGCCGGCAGGCTGGACCTATCCACCGCCCGCCGCGTGGTCAGTGACCTCGAGTCCGCGCTGGAGAAGATGGATAGAAATGTGAATTCAAGGTTGCTGGCTGAAGTTTTATTGTTGGATTTACCCAAACCATAAACATTGTAGTGGCGACTTCAGTCGCTTGTGTCGTGAAAGTAACGACTACACCTGTTGACGGACGGCGTCAGGAAAGTCGTTACTGCGGAATCAATTTCTTTTTTTTATCATGCCCTACGAATACCGCAAACTATCTCCAAAAGAACGCGAAGAAATCGTTCGGCTTCGAAATGAGAGAGGCTATCCATTGCACGCGCCCCCGCATCCTTTTCGAGTTGCCAGGGCGTATTTGATTTCCGCTGTGAATTTCGAGCACCAGCCTGTCATGGATTCACCGGAGCGTCGCACAGAATTTGAGACCCTGCTTTTGAACTCGTTCAAGGAAATTGTTGACGACATCATTGCCTGGGTGGTTCTGCCAAATCATTATCATGTTTTGCTGTATGTTCAATCATTGGACGATGTGTCTGCCGTCCTAAAGCGCCTGCATGGACTGACGTCCCGCGAATGGAATATCCAAGATGGTCTGACGGGAAAGCGCCGCATCTGGTATAAATTTGCCGATACAGCCATGAGGAATGAGGTGCATCTTCACGCGGCATTCAACTATGTCCATTACAATCCTGTAAAACACGGATACGCAAACGACCCGTACGAATGGCGCTGGTCGAGTCTATCCCTTTATTATGAAGACAGGGGCAGGGATTGGCTTCGAAAGCATTGGAAGTCGTATACCCCGTCCGTTGATTTTGGAAATGGTTTGGATTAGTTATAGGTAGTGGCGACTTTAGTCGCTTGTGTTGTGAAAGTAACGACTGAAGTCGTTACTACGAGAAAAGGAGAGTTTTTTATGTGTCGAAGCATCAAACCCTTGCGCCTGCCGGATCGTCCCGCCACCGAGCAGGAGATTCAGGAAGCCGCGCTGCAATACGTGCGGAAGGTCAGCGGATATCGAAAACCTTCAAAGGCAAATGAAGAAGCATTCAACAAGGCATTAAGTGAAGTCGCTGAAGCGACCAGGAAGATGCTTGAGAATTTAAATTTGAAGGTGGGTGAAGCATGAAAAGTGGATTCGCTGAGGTAAACAACACAAAGTCATATTACGAGATGGACGGAACTGGTTTTCCACTCGTGCTTGTCCACGCTGGAATTGCCGATTGCAGGATGTGGAACGATCAATTTAATGTCTTTGCTCAAAAGCATCAAACCATACGCTACGACAGGCGCGGATTCGGAAAGACTCCCATGGTGGCGGGAGATTATTCCCATCACCATGACCTGTATGAATTATTGAAGGCGCTGGATGTTAAACAGGCGGTCCTTGTCGGTTGCTCGCAGGGTGCAAAAACGAGCGTTGACTTTACCCTCGAACATCCCGAAATGACAAAAGCCCTCATCCTTGTCGGCCCGGCGCTTGGCGGATTTGTCTTTAATGGTGAGCCGCCGAGACAGGCGGAGGAACTCGAAAAAGCCGATCAGGCAGGCGATCTTGACCTCGTCAATGAATTGGAATTGCAGATCTGGGTGGACGGACAGCAAAGAACGCCTGAGCAGGTCAACTCAAAAGTGCGTGAACTTGTACGGGATATGAATCGCATTGCCCTGCAAACTCCCGAAGACCTTGGAAATGAAATTCCTCTTGAACCTGCGGCTGTGAATCGGCTTTCAGAGATCAAAGTGCCTGTGCTGGTTGTTGTGGGTGATCTGGATACCGGTCGGACTCTGGCAGCCGCTGATTTCCTTTCAAGGAACATCCCGAATTCAAGGAAGATAATGATGAAGGATACCGCCCATCTCCCAGGCATGGAACAACCTGAAGAATTTAATGAACATGTGCTTTCGTTTTTGGACAGCAGTAATTTTGGGAAGGTTGTTTAATAACAGGTCGCCGAGGCAACGAGAAAGATGCTAGAAGTGTTGGCTATTCATACAATTGCTGGAGGATAATATGCCGGAAGGAACCTCAGATGCTTCAATTCTTATCGCTACAAGTTTTCAAGCACTAAATCGTGTTATTCAAGATAACCCTGAAACAATAGTGTGTGATTCTACTGTGGTCATATTATTTGCCGCTTTTTTTATAGAGGCAAACCTCAATTACATAACAGATGTGCTGGAATTAAAAGGGGAAATGTTAGATTATCTATACGGCAAGAAACGTCATGGCAAAAAACATCCAGGTTTACAACTTAAACTAAAATGGTTTTATAGTAAGTTTATCGCCCCTTCATTTTCAGACAAAGAAATTAAGGTTCCAAAAAGAGAGGTTGTAAAAAAACTAGAAACAACCTTCCCAAGTTTTGAAAAAATTCATGAATTTAGAAATAAAATATCACATGGCGAAATTGTCTTGTCGCTCGCCAATCGTGAAGATGCAGAAAAGATGCGACGACAGGCTAAAAGCATCGTAGATAAACTGTACGATAGTGTTGCTGCAAAAACAGAAATAAAAATTCCCAGAGGTGTGACTTATAAGAACGCTATTGCTTCATTAAAATAATTTTTGACTAAACACTTATAATCAAACTTAAGTCAGGACAGTCTACTATGACCATCTACACTTCAGACAATGAAAACAGCGGCTTTTCCCTCTCGAAGATCGTCGGCGCGTTTTTGGCACTGGCGGGCGCGGGTGTGGTGATCTGGACGGTTGCCGAAATCTTCCAGTTGTTCGACCAGAACAGCGCCTTCATTTTTCTCGATGGGATCGTCCCCAGGCAGGTTTCGGTGGGCGTGGGTGACGGGGCGCTCTACATTCCGCGTGAACTGCTGGTGTACGGCATCCCGGTCTGGGCGCTTTCGGTCGCTTCGAAGATCGGCATAAACTTGATGAAAAGTGGGCTGGATTATCTCGATATCCCGCGCTGGAACAAAAAGGAAAAGTAAAGGAACGTGAATTTAAGTTAATGAGTTGGGACGCAGATTAACGCTGATGTCGCTGATTCAAAAAAGAACAACTCCGCGTTTTTCTGCGTGAGTCAGCGTCCCTAATAAAGGAGTTTTCCATGTCTCTTGACCCTGCCTACAAGGACCTCAACCACGCATCCACGGAGCGCATCAAAAAGCTGGCGTCCACCCTCACGGACGAGGAAATGCAGACCCGTGTCGGCGAGCATTGGACAGTCTCGATGGCTTTGGCGCACCTTGCCTTTTGGGACAGGCGTGTGCTGTGCGTGCTGGACATGACCGCGAAGGAAGGCAAGCTGTCCACGCCTCAAATTGACATCGTCGTCAACGACCTGTCCCTGCCGTTTTGGGCGGCGATCCCCCCGCATGAAGCGGCGCGTATTGCCGTCGAAACTGCGGAGGAACTGGACAGGCGGCTGGAGGAGTATCCGCAAAACCTGTTGGAGGAAATCTACAACTTCAACCAGCGCTGGGTCATCCGCGCCCTGCATCGCAACGGGCATCTCGATGAAGTGGATGCGGCGTTGAAAAATGTGTCCCCTAAAAACTAAGCAAACGCCCCTGTTTCGGCAGGGGCGTCTTTATTTTCACCTTTTAGTCCTTCACGACCGCTATATTTGCTTGTGACATGGCAAATGTGGGCGTGGATATGGTCATCATGAGATCGGTTTACAATCCTGTGGGTGGCTCCACGTCCAAGCCGTTCTCGCGGGCGATCTCCTCGAAGATGATTTCGATGTCGTCGAGGAAATGATCGAGCCCATCCACGCGTTCGGCAAAGCCCGAACCGAGGACGCCCAACTCGCCCACAGCCTTCTGCCAGAAATTAAAATGATCTCCCTCCAACACTTCCGCAGCGGATGTCCAGGTGTTCAGCAGGGACCAGAGCGCGGCGAAGGGGACATCCCCTTCCAGCATGGCTTTGATGGCTTTCTCGTAATAGTTGGCGCGGACAGGGTGGATGCGGGTGTCCACGCCGGGCTTCTCGCTGGCGAGCTTGTACGCGGATTTCCAGTCGGAGAACCACAGTTGTAGTTTTTCCAGGCTCACTTGATTGGAGCCAAGCAGGCTGAAAGCTGTCGCCACCATCTCAGGTTTTCCCGCCGCTTCGGCGCGGGCGGGGAATTCCAGCAGAAGCCTGCGCTCGTAGATGGGGGGACCGCTCAACTCCGCCACCGCGTTCAAGGCGTGGAAGAGCGACTTCATGTATTTCTTTATTTCCTGCGGACCGACGGCTGCCCCGTCCGCTTCGGTCAGGTCCATCCAGATGCCGCGTCCGTGCGAGAGCATTTTGCGGCAGCGCTGGAGCATGAGCGGCGGCTGCTCAAAGTCGAATCCCGCGCGCAGGCTCGCCTGCACGAAGTCGAAGAACTTCTCGCGCTCGTAGAGCAGGATCGGGTCGTACATCTCATAGCCAAGCCAGGGGTCGCCCCGCAGTTCGCGCGGCGACTTGAATTCATCCTTTGCGCGGCGGCTGATGTCGAGGTGAAAGTCGGGAGTCAGCTTCACGAACTCGCGCGGCTTCAACGGCTTGTTCCTGTGGACGAAGACGATGTCGATGTCCGCCGTGCCGCCGAGCATCGGGTCTACGTTGAGCAGGGAGCCTGTCAGGTAGGCGGCGACAATATCGGCGTCGTTGTAAGCCCGTTCCTGGGCAGTCTCTTTTGCAATGCGGAGGAGCGATTCACGTGTGACGCGCATGGTATCTTCCTTCATGGAGTCCAACGTCCCCTGACGTTGGATGCTGTTATCCCAGAGGCAGGCTTGGTTGAAACGGGACCAGCCCCAGGGTTTCGCGGATGCGGTTTTCGATCAGCTTGAGGTGTTCGGCGTTTTGGATGATGTTCAACTGGTTGGTGTCGATTTTCAGGATGGGGGCATGGTCGAACGGTTTGGAAAAAAAACTCTCGTATGCGTGGTTAAGCTCGTCGATGTAGCCGCGTTCCATCTGTCTTTCGTAGGGACGGTCACGGAAGGCGATGCGGCTCATGAGCGTGTCGGTGCTGGCTTGAAGATACACCAGCAAATTGGGCTTGGGGATCTTTTCGCCCAGCGCCTCGTGCACCCTGTGATACATGTCCAGTTCGTCGCCTTTCAGGTTGATGCCCGCGAAGAGCGCATCCTTGGCGAAGGTGTAGTCGGCGATCAGATTTTTTCCGTCTGCCAGAACCTTTGAGACGTTGTTATTTTGCTGGTGATAGCGGCTGAGCAAAAAGAATATCTGGGTCTGAAATGCGTAGCGCGCGCGGTCTGCGTAAAAATCGGAGAGAAAAGGATTCTCCTCGAAAACCTCCAGCAGGACCTCCGCCTCAAATGTGTTTTGCAGCAGGCGGGCAAGGGTGGTCTTGCCGACGCCGATCACTCCTTCGATGGCTATATACATGAAAAGTATGCTCCCTGAAAAATGTTGATTAAGGATACCATAATTTACAAGGATGAATGAGGAGGGACACTTGCACCGCACGCAAGTGCAGGTGTGAAGGATGAAAGTGGATGACTGTATAATGGGTGCATGACAAAAATCTGTATCACGCCGTTTGTGCAGGGGACGGGCGGCATGGCTTCGTTTCGCTTGAAGTTCGAGCAGGGACTCCGCTCTCGCGGGATCGATGTGACCCATGACCTGGACGACCCTTCGGATGCGGTCCTCGTCATCGCGGGGACGCGCAACCTGGCTGGGCTTTGGCGGGCGCGGCGACGGGGGATTCGCGTCGTTCAGCGGCTGGACGGGGTCAACTGGGTGCAGCGCGTGAAATGGTCGGGCGTGAAGTACACCGTCCGCGCGGAGTATGGCAATTGGATACTGGCGTTCATCCGCAACAACTTTGCCGATAGGGTCGTGTACCAGAGCCAGTTCATCCGTAAGTGGTGGGAGGATTGGTACGGTACGGCGAAGTCTCCCGCCACGGTCATCATCAACGGCGTGGATTTGCAGACCTACACCCCCGAAGGCGAAAACGAAAGACCCGCCGGTGTGAATCGCATGTTGCTTCTGGAAGGCAGCCTTGCGCGTGGACTCAACTCTGGCTTGTTCCATGCCGTCAGCGTGGCGGAGAAACTCGCGGACAAATATCTGATGGAAGTGGTCGTGGCAGGCACGGTGGACGAAGCCACACAACGAAGACTGCAAAGCAAAGCGCCTGTAAAGTTTCTTGGCACAGTCCCGCGAGCAGACATTCCCAGACTGGCGCGTTCGTCTCACCTGATGTATTGCGCTGAGGTCAACCCGCCCTGTCCAAACTCGGTCATCGAAGCGCTGGCTTGCGGATTGCCCGTCATCGGCTTCGATAGCGGCTCGCTCAAGGAATTGGTGACCGACGACGCAGGCTGTATCGTCCCCTACGGAGCGAATCCCTGGAAGCTGGAGACGCCCGACATTTCCACGCTGGCGGCTTCGGCTGGGAAAATCTTCGAGAAACAGAGTCAGTTCCGGGCGGCGGCGCGGACTCGCGCAGAATCCGTTTTCAGCCTGGATTCGATGGTCGAGTCGTATCTCAAGGTTTTATTGGAGGCGTAGGGGTGAGGTCTCCTCGCCCTTATTTAAACAAGGAGTTATCTCATGGATTCAGAAGTTCGCGAGTTTTTGTTGAAACACCTGCAAGGCATCATGACGAACGACATCGCCTCGTATCACGAGACGACAGCAGAGGATTTGACCTTGTACGAGTGGTGGGTCACGCCGCATCGGCTGGACGGACTTCCATTTCATGAATTCATGATGACATCGAATGCGGCGAGTGGTTCGATCTTTGGCGCAGAAGAAAAGGGTAGGACGCGCTTCGATTTGTCGAATTTACATATCCAGCGCTATGGCGATACGGCGATTGCGAGTTATACCCTGCTCATCAGCACGGCGCTGTCCGATGGCGTGAAGGTCACCGCGCACAACGAAAGCCGTGTGATGGTGAAGTTGGATGGCATGTGGAAAGTGGTGCATGTCCACAAGTCACCCGCATATGCTGCGGTGCATGTTGGATAAAATGTAGCGAGGTCACCTCGCCCCTACGATGATAACCATGCAAAATTCGTCCCGTTCCTACAACTTTCTCTGGCTGAGCATTGCCCTGCTGCCGTTGATTGGGATTTCCTTCATGCTGACCGTCCCCGCGCAGGATTATTGGTGGTATCTGCGGCTGGGTAGGGATATTCTCGCCGAGGGTGCGGTTCCGCTGGTGGATACGATGGGCTACAGCCGCGCTGGACAGCCGATCTTTTATCAGCAATGGCTGGCTGGGATTATTTTTCATCTCGTCCATCAGGCGGGCGGCGCGACGCTCACCTTCCTCCTGCGCGCTGTGTTGCTTGGGCTGGCATACGGCTTGCTGTGGTGGATGATGAGCGAAACGTCAGGTCCGCGCGCGGCGGCGATTCTTTTAATTCTCGTTGGGCTATCCACCGCGAACAATTGGATGATGCGCCCGCAGTTATTTGCCTACCCGTTGTTCCTGCTTTGTGTTTTTGCGATTTACAAATGGCAGTCTGGTGGAACGCGCTGGCTCCTGTTCCTGCCGCTGTCCACGCTTCTGTGGGCTAACCTGCACGGCTCTTTTATTTTGCCGTTCCTGCTGGCGGGTGCGGCGCTCGTCTTTGGAAACGGGAATCGCAAAGCCATGTTTGCCGCGCTCGCCGCAATGGCTGTCGCCACCCTGCTCAACCCGCGCGGGTTTGGCGTCTGGCAATATCTTGTCTTCATCCTCAACAACCCGTCCGATTATTTATTCAGCGTCGAGTGGAAGCCGCCAGTCAACGAAGGCTGGCAGATGAACATCTTCTTCGGCTGGGCGCTTGCCTTCGCCGTGCTGGCGGGATTTTCTCCCCGTAAGCTTTCGCGGCTCGAATGGGTCTGGTTCCTCGGCTTTGGCTGGCTGGCGTTTTCGGGAATCCGCTACGTGATCTGGTTCATGTTCCTGCTGGCGATGTTCACCGCCAAACTGGTTGGGGATTGGAGCCGGGCATGGCTCGACAAACCTGTGGAAAAAATCAACCCGCGCCTCAACCTGATTCTCGCTTCGCTTTTGCTTTTTCTGCCGCTGATGTTTTTACCGGGCGCGCGCGACTCGTGGTGGGACGGCGCTCCCGACCTTTACGAACTGACCACCACGCCCATCGAAGCGGTGGAATTCTTGAAGACGCACGAAGACCTGCCCGCTCCGATGTGGAACGATTACGCCTTCGGTTCCTACCTTGAGTTTGCCCTGCCTTCGCGTCCCACTTGGATGGACACGCGCATGTATAGTTTTTCGCAGGCGCAATGGGATGAATACGTGCGGGTGACAAACGCCGACGGCTGGCAGGAAATGTTCGACCGCGAAGGCGTGAACCTGCTTTTGCTTTCGCAGGCGGCGCAGCCGAGATTGGTCGAGGCGATTTCCGCGTCCGCGATTTGGTGCGAGGAATATCGCGACAAGTACGCGGTCGTCTTTTCCCGCTGCGAGGCGAAATGAAATTCGACGGAAAACTCGGTCTTCAACAGCGCGTCCTGCCTTCATACCGTGTCCCCTTCTTCGACCTGCTTGCCCAATTCTGCGAAGGCATGAGTCTGTTCGCAGGTCAGGCGCGACCCGTGGAAATGATTGCAGGCGGCAAGCCTCAAGTTGCAAAATATGCCGAAGCAAAAAATATTCATTTATTCAGCGGGGCATTTTATCTTTGTTATCAACAGAATTTCATACGCTGGCTCGAAGAATGGAATCCCGATGCCTTGATCGTGGAAGCGAATCCACGCTACCTGTCCACGCCCGCCGCTGTCAGGTGGATGCATGCACGCGGACGAAAGGTCATCGGCTGGGGGCTGGGCGCTCCCAAACAAAGCAAAGTTTGGGGACGGTTCATCCGCCAGTTCGACGCCATGCTCTCGTACAGCCAGCGCGGTGCGGATGAGTACGCCGCCCTCGGCTTTTCGCGTGAAAAAACCTTTGTCGCGCACAACTCAGTCTCGGCGAAGCCAGAGCAAAAGTCAGACGACAGACCGTTGACTGTAGACCGTGCAACGCTTTTGTTCGTGGGAAGATTGCAGGCTCGCAAGCGTGTTGACTCTTTGCTTCGTGCCTGCGCCGAAATGGAATCCAATCCCCGCCTGCTGATTGTCGGCGATGGACCCGAACGCGCCGCGCTGGAATCCCTGGCACGGGAGGTTTATCCCTCGGCGGAGTTCATTGGTGCGAAGCATGGCGCGGAACTCAAGCCCTATTTCAAGCAGGCAGACCTTTTCGTTTTACCCGGCACCGGCGGACTCGCCGTGCAGGAGGCGATGAGTTACGGTCTGCCCGTCATCGTGGCGAAAGGCGACGGCACGCAGGACGACCTTGTCCGTGCGGGGAACGGCTGGCAGATTCAGCCCGAGGATTATGACGCGCTGGTTTCCACTATGAAAAACGCCCTGTCAGACAGGGCGCGTTTGCATGAGATGGGGAAGGAATCGTTCCGCATCGTCTCGGAGGAAATCAACATCCAGAAAATGGCGGAAGCGTTTGTGAACGCGTTGAACAGCGTGATGTGAGTTCTATTTCAGGATTTGATTGAACTCCACCTTTTCTCCATCCGGTCCGCGGACGGTGAAATACTTTACGCCGTTCTTCCAAAAGGGCAAATAGACGGGGGCGTCGCCTTCCAAAATTTCCATTCCCGCCGCCTTGATCTCCGCGTAAGCCTGGTCGATGTCCAGCACATTCAACGCCACATGGTCGATGTGACCGTCAGCCCGCGCGGCAATTTCCCCGCGTTTCTCCAAACCCGGTTCGTACAGTTCGATGGTGAAATTTTCATGCTCCATCATTGCCACCCGAATCGTATCCGATTTGGGCTGGATGTCCATCCGCATAACTTCGGTGAAGCCCAACTGCATGTAAAAAGCCTTCGAGCGTTCCAGGTTTGTGACGGGCAGTCCCAAATGTTGCAGTCCTTGTAAATTACCTTTCAATAACACGTGATATTCCTCCGGATGATTTAATGGCTTCTCTTGAAAATGGCAACGTCCCCATCCTGATATTCCAGTCGATAGGTTGTCGAATCTACCAGCGAAGTCACAAGCAGATTGTCGCCTTCCGCCAGCCCGTTTTGCGAGACAAGCACGTACTCGAAATCCTGTTTTGAATTCTGTCCCCACTCTTCGACACATTCGTAACCTTTGTTCATGCAAGCCTGGAGTGCGTAATAGTCATCCAACTTTTGCTGGAAGTTGGGCATCCACTCATAGCCCTGGATGGTGGCGATGCTGACGCTCTCCGTGAGCGCGGGAAACCACTCTGCGACGGAATCGGCGAAGGCTTCAGTCTCGCCGGTTACGATGACAAAGTGGCTGCCGGCGGGGACGTTTTGCCTCACCCAATCCAGCGCGGCGCGGTCGGAGGCGGACAAACTCACCTTGGGATACACCTGGTCCGACAAAACAGCCCCGGCAAAGGTGTAGAAAATCAGGGCGGAGACAACAGCCTTTATCGCCGCGCTTTTTCCAAAAGAGACTCCCCAGTCCGCCTCGTCGAAGCCTTCGCCCGCCAGCCCGCGCAGGATGATATCCACAAAGGCGGTCGCCGCCAGCATTGCCCAGGGGATGAGGAGAATCGAAGCCGCCCCGCGCGGGTCGATCAGGGCGGGCAGGAACAGCCATACGGGTAGCAGAAATTCCCGTTTCGACAGGGCAACGACCAATCCCAGCAGAGCCAGCGCCGAAACGAGGGTGACGAATTTCTCCTCCGCAAAGGAGCCGGTGAAGATGGCGAGCCAGGCCCACGCGGACGAAAGCCCAGTTTGGGAGGCGTTCAGGTACGGACTCAATCCGTGCCGCGAAATGACTGTTGCGAAGAAGGGCGCGGTTAGCAGGACGATTCCGAGCGCAGTCAGCAGGGCGTTTTTGATTCCCTCCTTCGACCTGCCGTAAAACAACCACAGCACGAGACACAGGGAGGCGGCGTGCAGCGAAGCGTCGGGGTGACTGAGGATGACGCCGCTCCCAAACAGGATGGTCAGGATTAAATATTTTCTGGAAGGCGCGGTGAACAGTTTGTACGCGCTCCAGAGGATGAGCATTAGGAAGAACTGTCCCCACACGCGGGTGACGCCCCCGCCCATGATGGTCCAAGCGAAGGAACGGGGCAGGAGGGCGAAGAAGACGGTTGCCAGAATCCCTTTTAGCGGAGATTTCAAAACGGCGGATGCCATTGGGAGGAAGGCGATGAAGAAGAACAAACTGCCGGCGGCGGGAAGCCAGCGGAAGGCTTCGATCAGCGGCAGGCGGAACAGGTCCGAGACCAGCGCCGTGACGTAGAATCCAAGCGGGGGGTAGGCAAAGGGAATCGAGATGCCGTTGTACTCGACAAAAGCCGGCAGGATGTAATGGTTGGCTTGCAGCGCCTTCACCATCTCGTAAAACAATCCGCCGTCAGTGACGGGGAATCCAACCATCAGCGCCGGCAGAATGCGGGCATAGGCGCCGAGCAAAAGCCCGAAGACCAAAATCAAAACGCCGAGTTGCTTCGATTCAGTTCGCATGTTCCACTCTCCGTCGCGCAGTCCACTCGCGAATGGATGGGGCAAGGAGGACCCCCAGCGCGGGCAGGTAAAACGTCAACAAAATCCAGAACTGCCAGCCGCCGGGCAGGTTGCTCCAGCCGCCGTAGATCAGCAGGGCGGGGAGCGAAAGCCAGGAGCAAAAGACCAGAATCAGCATCTCGCGCCGGTTACCGGCAACCAGAAGCAAAGCCATCTGGTCGTACAACATCCTCTGGGGCATGGCTGCCATCAACAGCAAAATCCACGCCTTTCGTTCGCGTGGACGCAGGAGGGCAAGCAACATCAGCGGACCGAGCGGCAGGACAAGCAAAGGCGGGATCATTCCCTGGTAGGTGGATATCTGTCCCAGCCAGACCGGGAGCCAGGATGGATAAACCACCAGCGAGGCGATCCCGATTGCAAGAGTCAAACCGATGCCTAGCCGGGTGGGTCTTCGAGTCAACGCCAGCGGCAGGGCAATTTGTGGTTTCATCAACAGCATTGGCAGGAAGGCGGGCGTGAAGTACAAACATAAAACAAGTGGCGCCCATTGGGCATACAACAAGGCATAGAAGAAGGACCACGATAGGAATATCAGCAGCTGCCAGGGTTCTCCCTTTTGTAAAATCAACCAAGCCAGAACTCCGCTGCTGACGCCAAAGAATATTCCCCCCGCAATGAAATTCGGCAGCCATACCAGGGGAATGGCAAGCATGGCGGTGGGCAGCGGATAGGGAATATTGTATTCTCCGGGGAGATAACCATAGGGGTCGCTCCCAGCCAGCAGGTCGCGGGCGGCCCGCAACTGCCAGTTGAAATCGCCCGCGCCGTTCCCAATGCGGCTGAGGGCAACGACGCAAAACAGCCCGGAGAGGATTCCGATCAAAACCGCGACGCCAAAGGAGTTGCGCGCTCTCATCTTGAATTTTTCATTCCACCAGCCCAACCAGGTCCGCTTTGACAAAGCCCTTTTGACCGGATTTGGTTTGCACGTTCAGCCATTTGCCAGCCTTGCCGATTTTCTTTCGCGCGGCTTTTTCATCCTCGATCACGAACAATTTCGCGCGGACTTTTTCCGTGGAAACGACAGCCGATTTTTCGGATGCGGTTGCGTAAACATTCGCGCCGAATTTTCCAACCCGCGAGGCGACGGCAACCACCAGTTGGGGAACCGTCACCGTCGGCGTTTTCTGCGGGGAGGTCGAGGCCGGCGTTGTTGTCACCGTGGATGGTGTTGCCGCCTGCGAGACTTTTTCCAGATACCACGCGGCGCAAAAGCCTTCATGTCCCTTGCTGTCTCTCACGCGCACCCATTGATTCACGCCGCCGACCTTTGCGTAATCATCGGCGTTCAGCACGCCGAGCAGGGAACCCGCCGGCACAGACGCGATGATGTTCTTCGGGCTGGAGGTGTCCATGCTGGAGCGGATGTTCAACCCGGCGGTGACGTCCGCCTTGACCCGCACTGGGAATCCGCTGACAGCGGGTTGCTCCTGAGGCGTTTCCGCTGTGGCGGACGATGCCGGCACGGCGATCCCTCCGCTGGTGTTGAACGCCTCGTAGATGATGACGTGCATGATCGAACGCTTGAGCGGGTTGCCCTGACTGTAGCGGGGCATGAGGTAGGTCTTTTTTGTAACGTCGGTTTGATAGGGCCACGGGTCGAGCATGAGATAGTCGCTGCCCTCCTTGGCGTACAACACGACCCAGTGCGTGGAAAGACCCGGCGCGGGCGTGCTGTCCACCATCACGATCACCGGTTGACCTGCCGCGATGGATGCGTCGATCTGTCCAAGCGGCGCATCGGTGCTGGCGCAGGAGATGAAACTTTTCAGGCTGACCTGCGGATAAATCTGGTTGACCGCCCCCCAGCGTATCGCCGCGCTGACAAAACCATCGACCTTCTTCAACTTCTGGTTGAGGGTTTTGGGCGTTTCGATGAAACCGTGTCCGCTGAGCAGCATTGCCACACTGGTCAACGCGCAGCCAACATAACCGATGGTGTCACCGGGGTCGCCGAAGCCGAGGATGTCTTCTTTCCACTTCAAGTCCTGCTGGGAATAATACACAAGTTGGAAGGTCATGGCTTGTTCTCTCCTCTCGATGGATTATCTGGTTGATATGATTATACACTTCGCAGGCGAACATCATCGTTTCATTTGATATACTTGGCAGAATTTTATGGACATCTCCCAGACCATCCACCTGCTTGGCGACCTGCTCGGACAGGTCATCTCGGAACTCGAATCGCCGCGCATCTTTGAGATCGAGGAGCGCATCCGCGCGCTGGCAAAAGCCCGTCGCAGCGGCGACCAGACGTCGGCGGGAAAACTACAGCAGGAGGTTGCCTCGCTGACGACAAAGGAGGCGCGCGCAGTTTCCGCCGCCTTTACCGCCTACTTCGACCTGATCAACCGCGCCGAGGAAAACCAGCGTGTGCTGGATTTGCGCCACCGCGAAGATGAGGCATATCCCAATCCCATTCCCGAATCCATCGGACACACCATTGCCGCGCTCAAGGAACTCGGCGTCAGCCGGGAACAGATGGCGGACCTGCTCGAAAACCTTTCCATCGAACTGGTGCTGACCGCCCATCCCACCGAAGCCCGCCGCCGCACCGTGCTTTCCAAACTGGAGCATGTCACACAACTCATCGAGAAGATCAGCATGGGCAGCCTCCCGTCGCGCGCACGGGAAAAAGCCATCCAATCCCTGCGAAGCGAAATTGCATCCCTTTGGCTCACTGACCGTGTGCGCGCCCGTGCCGTCAAGCTGACCGTGGAAGACGAAGTGAAAACAGGCATGTATTTCGTCGACACCTTTTTTTGGGGCGCCCTGCCTGCAATTCATGAAGACCTTGAAAACGCCCTTGCCCGCCATTACCCCGGTCTCCGCGCCCCTGACGGCTGGTTCAGCCTTGCCTCGTGGATCGGCGGCGACCGCGATGGCAACCCAAACGTCACCGCCGAAGTGACCGCCGAAGCCCTGCGTCTGCATCGCGGCTTGAGCGTGGAAAGTCACCGCAAAGGCTTCCAGGCGCTGGCGCGTCACCTCAGCATCAGCGCCAGCCGCATCCCGCCGCCACAGGAACTGATGGAGTGGATTGAGAAACGTCGCCCCCTGCCGCCCCACATCGCCTACATCGAACAGCGCTATGCCAACGAACCATACCGCCTTGTGCTTGCGCTGCTCGCCTCCGACATGGCGGAAGCCTCACGCGAGGATATGAAAACGCACCTGTTGCAGAGATATGTCCACCGGGCACGTTTGCATGAAGACGATCTTGCTCGTCCGTTGGATTTGATCGCATCTGCCATGCCCGCCAATCTTGCACAGGATGATTTGCAGGACATCCGCCGCAAGATAGGGATTTTTGGCTTGTACGCCGCCAAACTCGACATCCGCGAAGACTCCAGCCGCCTGAACGCCGCGCTTGGCGAGATCCTGCGCGCACTAAACATCGAACCGGATTTCGAAAACCTGACGGCGGAAAAAAGGCTTGGGCTGGTCACCCGCCTGCTGATGGAATCTGCCCCCGGCCTTTCCCAGCACCCAGGCGTGACTTCGTCCACCGCTGAGACCTGGTCGCTGTTCCGTTTGATTGGTCGCACCCGAGAGCTTTACGGCGACAAACTGCTCGGCCCCGTCATCATCTCGATGACCCACTCCGCATCGGACGTTTTGACCGTGCTGCTGCTGGCGAAGTGGGGGGGCTGCCAGTCTGCCCCGCAGATTACGCCGCTTTTCGAATCCATCCCCGATTTGAGGGATGCGCCGCGCATCCTCGAAACCCTTTTCACTTCCCATGTCTATCGCGAACATTTGCGCGCGCATGGGGACAAACAAATAGTGATGATCGGTTACTCCGACAGCAACAAGGATGGCGGCTACCTGATGGCTAACTGGGCGTTGTACGAAGCACAGGAAGAGATCAGCCGCGTCGCAAAAAAATACAATATCAAACTGACCATCTTCCACGGGCGTGGTGGCTCCATCGCGCGCGGCGGTGGTCCCGCCGGCAGAGCCATCCGTGCCCAGCCGAAGCAAAGCGTCAACGGTCGTTTTCGACTTACCGAGCAGGGGGAGATCATCGCCTTGCGCTATTCCAACCCCGGCCTGGCGCATCGTCACCTCGAACAAATTGCCAGCGCGGTCATCCTTGCCTCTGCCTCGTTACCCGCGCGATCTGTTCGCGAGCGCTCCGCGTGGCGCGATGCGATGAAACAAATGTCGGAAGTTGCCCGCCGCGCCTATCGCGTGCTGGTTTATGAAACGCCGGGCTTTATCGAATTCTGGCAATCCGCCACGCCGCTGGATCAGATCAAACATTTGCAGATCGGCTCTCGTCCATCTTCCCGCGCAAAATCGGGCGAAGTCAACCAGATCCGCGCCATTCCCTGGGTCTTCTCGTGGATGCAAAGCCGCTTCAACCTGCCGGGCTGGTACAGCCTCGGCACGGGACTTTCCGCCATTTCGGATTTATCCCTCCTGCGTGAAATGTACGACGGCTGGCCCTTCTTCAAAACCCTGCTTGCAAATGCCGAGATGTCCCTGCTCAAAGCCGACATGGACATTTCAGCCCTGTACGTGGACCTGGTTCCGAATCGAAAACTGGCGGACCGGATATTTTCCACCATCCGCGCCGAGTACGAGCGCACGAAGGACGCCCTCCTGTCGATCACGCAACATTCCAACCTGCTCGAACTCGAGCCTGTCATACGCCAGGCTGTCCAGTTGCGCAACCCATATATCGACCCGTTGAACTATATCCAGGTGGAAACCTTGCGTCGCCTGCGTTCCCTGTCCGACCTCGAAAGCGCCGAAGCCGATGCCCTGCGCGAAGTGATGGCAATCACCATCAACGGCATTGCTTCGGGGTTGAGAAATACGGGGTAGAAATGCAGAAGTCACGCGCAGCGTGATGAATGTGGAATACAAAAATAAAAAGCCTCGAAAGAGAAATTCCTTCGGGGCTTTTTGGCCTGTTTACCTTTTTACTTGTGTGCCTTTTCGCTTGCGTCCTGCCTGCCTACCCAATCTTCGGCGTATCTCCAATAATTTCCCATCCGCGCTGTAACGCCACTGCCTTCAACTTCGCTTCGGGATAAACTGCCACAGGATGGTCGGAGTGTTCAAGCAGTGGCACGTCCAAAATCGTGTCGCCGTAGGCAACATCCACGCGGTCAACGCCTAGACGGCTGAGTACCTGCTCGATCTTCTTCTCATTCGCCATCAACTTGCCGACCATCCGCACCCGCCCGCCGACGATTTCGACCGGCGTGCCGATGGCTTGCGCTCCAATCCGTCTTGCAAACGGCTCGATGAAAGGCTCTACAACACTGCTCGCGATGTAAACCTTTGCGCCCTGCTCGCGGTGTTTGACCAGCCGCGCCACCACATCCTCGCGGCGCTTTTTCCAGAAGTCATGCTCCACAACCCACTCCGAGGCGTGCGCCAGTTTTTCAGGATTGGCGTCCTTGATGTAGGCGAGGCTGTCCACCATTAATTTTTGTCCCCACGCCTGCCAGTCTATCAGTCCGTTTTTCGCAAGGATGTATGAGGGCATGGCAGCCGCAAAATGGAAATTTGCGCGCAGTTTGTTCTGGTTGTGCCTGACCCAATCTACCAGCCCCAAAAACGGTGAGCCGGTGGTCAACGTGCCCATTAAGTCCGATGCGACGATCATGGTTTCCTCTGTGTGATTGAAAAATTGACACATCCCGTGCGTATGTCATTGCAGGTAAAACACACTCCCGCTAAAAAAGATGTGGGCGTCCTGTCGAAAAACAGGGCGCCCACAAAATGTTGAATGGATCGTGAGATCGAATGGTTACACTCTCGACAAACTGCTGTTGACCTTGCTGAACACGTTGCCGATGATGGGCCCCAGAATCATGAGCGCGGCGATAACAACGATGGCAACCAAAACAAGAATCAGCGCATATTCCACGAGTCCCTGACCTTTCTCCTGTGGTGAGAATAACATGTGAGATACCTCCTTTCCTTGAAAGTTTTTCAGAAAAAAAGCTGAAAGTATATTCATTATAGTCAAAGGAGAAGCCAAATTACTTAACAGTTCGGTTAACTCCCCCTTACAGTTTTTGTCACCCCCGGCTGTAACCATCCGCTCCATGCGATAGAATCGTATTCGGGTGGCTTGTCGCTTGCGACAAGCCACCCGAATACATTTTCTTTCTTTTTATCCAGTTTTACTAAACACTGGACAGACTGCTGTTGACCTTGCTGAACACGCCGCCAATTACGGGACCCAGGATCATGAGCGCGGCGATAACAACGATGGCAACCAAAA
>JACRBJ010000008.1 GCA_016234555.1 Chloroflexota bacterium
GGTCAATTCTGTGATCAAACGCAAGTTTGGTGATACCATCCGTTCTCGAAAGACACAACTTCAGAACCGCGAGCCGATTATCAAGGCCTTGGTCTACAACATTCATCGCTAGTTCACATTATCTTTGCAACAGAGCAACTTCCAAACATTTTCCATCTCCTTCCCTGTCGTCCTGCCGCGAATCGTTTGACTACACTACTCTTTCCACCGTCAAATTGGCTCGAAGAGGCAGGGAAGGGGGCAAAGATGTCATAACATCTTCGAAAAAATGTCGTGAAATTTTTTCATCCTCGCAAGTTAGGTGACTTTCATCTCACAGATGACAGTCACCTTTTTACTGGTCAATCGCCCGAGGGGCGGCTGGGGGGTCGGGAGCCTTCGTAAACTCGATGGCAGCCATCTCCGCCACCTCGCGGGTGATCACCCGTCCGCTGGACTGGACGGAGGGATAGAACTTCTTCGGCGTCTCCGGACTGCCCGGCTTGCCTCGTTCCACAACACTGTACTTAACGCTCATGGGAATTGTCTCCTTTCTTGTCTATCAGGAGGACATACGTATACCCCTGCTTAACGATATTGCATAAACAAGCGGGGAATTCGTCAGTGGGTCATTTAGGGGATATTCCACAAGAAAAAGACCCTTGAAGGCGCTTTCAAATTTGCCTCACCAGGGTCCCTGCCGAATGCAAGTGCAGTGTGGATGCAGATTTTCTATAACTTTCCGAATGCCACGCCTTTGTATTCCCAACCGCAGGCGGCAACCGCCTCCTGGATTGGCTTTTTGATCTCGTTGGTGCTGAAACGGTAGTTGTAGACCACGCCGGGTTTCATTTCCTCGGTGAAGGCGTATGCCGTGCCGAATTCGACCGAGTTCATCTGTCCCTGGAATTTTGCAACCGAAATCGAAAGTGACGGGACGCCCGCGCGCCACTCAACGGTGAATTCCTCGTCCTTGCCGCGCACCTGACGCTTGTCCGCGTCGAACTTCATGTAAATACGGAAGACTTTCGTGAGGTTCGCCTTTGCAAAGATTTCGTACCACTTCGCGTCCACGATCTTCCACTCGGCGATCAGGTCCACATTTTGCGACGCCCCGTCGATGACCTGATAGGGGGCGGTCGCACGGTTCAGCGACAACAACCGCTGGCGGACTTCGTCCGCTGAAAGCACAGGCACATTCTTATCCGCTTTTTTGCCAAAGCCAAACAGTCCCATTCGATTACTCCTTACTTGTAAAGTGGCGAAAGGATTTATAAGAGCGACATCCGCCGCGTGCCGCAAGTTGACCCGTTCATTATAAGACCGCCTGATTAATCCCGGATGACAACCTCCCACTTTTCTCCAACGTGATGAGAAGGCGAAAAGCGTATCTTTGCCTTGCAGATTTCCGTCTATAAGGGTGAAAACAAAAATATCCTGGAGAGAAAAATGGAAAACACAAAAGCCTTGAATCATAATTTTGCGACGATTGCGAACGGCATGTTATTCATCTGGTGGGGCATGGTGATCATGATCGATCCCCTGACCATCGGCATGGGCGCAGTCGGCAGCGGCGTGATCATGCTTGGGGTGAACGTGGCGCGGCTTCTGCTTGGCATACGCACCAGGGGTACGACAACCGTCGTCGGCATCATTGCACTCGTATGGGGCGTCATGGATATGATGTTGAACCCGACCATCGAATTATCGTTCGCCATTATGTTAATCGTGATCGGGCTGGTGACCATAGCATCCCTGCTCATGCGCACGAAAACCAAATAACAAATCGTCGAGACCTCCAACCCCAAGGAATCAGCCACAGATTTTCACGGATTTACACAGATTGGCTTTAAGATCCGTGCGCGAAGCGTCTGCGCTAATCCGTGGCAAAGGGTTTTAGATTTGGAATTGCTGGGCGCAGCTTGACCGGCTTGTTTTTCCAACATACAATGATTTTGAAGCGCCCCGATTCTGTAATGGAACAGGGACGCGTAGTAGATGGCTGGCGGTGGTTGTTTGACTGGCAAGGTGAAGTCATGACCGAAACGATGTTGGATTTCCAAAAAATTCACGATGAATTCAGACCCAAAATACGGAGTTACCTCGCGCGTCTGGTGGGTGAGTATGAAGCGGAGGATTTGACCCAGGATGTCTTTATCAAGGTCAGCCGCGCGCTGCAAACTTTCAGGGGCGAAGCGCAACTGTCCACGTGGATATACCGGATTGCCACCAACGCCGCCCTGGACAAACTGCGCGACCCGTCTTTCAAGCGAGCCGTCCACAACGAGTCAACGGATTGTCCCGACGCTGACGAAATCAATGCCGAAGATAAAAATATATGGACGGGGGAGGGAACGCTTTCGACCGAGCAGCGACTCTTCCGCAGGGAGAGGTTCGAGTGCTATTGTGATTACATCGAAACCCTCCCCTTGAACTATCGCACAATTATGGTACTGAGCGAATTGGAGGAACTGGCGGCAAACGAGATTGCCGACCTCCTCGGCTTGAGCCTGGACGTGGTAAAAATCCGATTACACAGGGGAAGAAAAAAACTTCTTGGGGAACTCAAATCCCATTGCAAAGCCGAAGATTGGCTTTAATAGGCATTTGCCCCCTTCGTCCTCGCAGACACCTTCCCCATTCGAAGACCACAAATGGGGAAACCTTCGGCGGGAAAGGGGGCACTTGCTTTTTCTTGTCAACTCATTCATCCAAGCTTTTTGCGACCAAATCTCCACCCAAGCAATCCACCGATTACGATCATAACCAGTCCCACAATAAGTCCCAGATTGGATTTACGCGAGGAGGGTGGCTCTGACGCAGGAACAGTCGGCGTTCCCGTCCCCGCTGGCGAGGCTGGTGGAGTGACAGATTGGCTTGGCGTGTACGGCGTTATCGTTGGGCTGGGAATGCGTGTTGCCGTTGGGGGCGGGGTCACGCGCAGGAGCAGCTTCTGGTCCGGGCGGATGACAGAGGCGTTATTCAGCCCGTTCCAGTTCATCAAGTCTGCAAGAGAAACATCATACAGCCCCGCGATCCACGAGAGTGTCTCGCCGCTTTGGACGGTATGATAGTAATTACCGTCCGCCTCGGGGGTAAGCTTCTGGATGGCGCTCAGGGTTGGGCTGGGGGTGATATTGCCCGGCGAGATCAAAAGCTTCTGCCCGATTTGCAGGGGCCAATCCGCCTGCCAGCCGTTCAAAGCCAGAATCCGCTCCACGGAGACGTGATATGCATCCGCGATGGTGCTCAATGCCTGATACGACGCCACTTCATGGACAATCCTGCCGTCCTTATCCGGCGCTGCGGGCACGATCATCCCAAAGGGAGTCGGCGTGGCATAACCCTTTGTATTCTCGCCCGGGATGAACAGGCGTTGACCGGATTGCAGCGGGGTGTTACGGGAAATATTGTTCCAGGTCTCCAAATCCTGGATGGTGATCTGGTAGGTGATCGCAATCGACCAGTAGGATTGTCCCGACTGGACGGTGTGATAGACCCTGCCTTCGGCGTCAGGTGTGGCGATTTTGACGGGCATGATCGCCTGCGAGACCGGGTTGGGAATTGTCCCCGGCTGGGCGGTTCCACCCGACGAGGAAGCGGATGACGAACTCCCGCACGCCTTCCCGTCGACATAAGCGGCTTGCAGGACGTAATAGACGCTTCCATTCGACGCCCTGGCTGTGCCGGCTCCGATGTTGCAATATGCCGCCTCGACCGCCGGGCGCATGTGATCCGCGTCTGCCCACACCGCCATGATCTGGTCGATGCCCGTGCCCCCGCTGTACACGGCGAAGTTTTCCGTCGCCCATACGGTACTGCCGCCCCCATAACCGGCTGCGGCGAGACGTCCGCGCACGTCGCCAATGTGCCACGACATGTTATTGGCTGCCATGGTTGCCGCCGTCGACTGGGCAACGGCGTCGATGATTGGGTCTTCTATCAAAGCGGAGAGTCCGTGCGAAACGCGCAGGGTGTTCATCGCAAGGATCAAATCATACGCGCTGGCTTGATTCGACGGAGCAGCCTGGGCAACTTGCGAAGTATGCACTGCCCCCATTCCGAATACGACAAGCAGGGTCAACAGAAACGATCGGTTGAGAAAATGTTTGAAACGCATTCGACAATTATAATTCTGCGGGCAATTTCACAAAATCACGCCGAGCTTTCTTTGTCTGGCCTATAGAACATATCCAGCCCGGCAATCATCTTGTTGAAGACCTGCCCAAAGGCTTTATCGTCATTCCATTTCGAATAATCCAGGATGTTGTATTCCATGATCTGCTCCATCAGGCGCGCGGGCCATTGGGCGGACTTCCAACTGTCGTCCAATGCAATGGGACACAACACGTCCCTGCCCAGTTCCTTCTCCAGTTCCCTCGCCAGTCGGGCTTCATGTTCCACCCAATCGCTGCGGGTGGATTTTTCCGAGAGGATCAGGATGACGGTTGGGTTTTGCCGCATGGCGCGATCGACCTGCTTTTCCATTCGTCCGGAGGTCATATCATGAATATCCCGCCAAAACCTGATGCCTTTTTCGACAAGACGATATTCGAGTTTTTCCACAAAGGGGGCATCGGCGTGACTGTACGAGATGAACAGCGGGGAGATTTGAATGGACTGGCTGGCGCGCAGGTCGAAGATTTTGTAATTGATGTTGATAATGTCCTGGTTGCTCAGCCCCGGCTTGTAGAGCTTTGCCGATTCGATCTCCCAGTCGCCAAGTCCGCAACCGCGCAGGAAGGCTTCGGGGATTTCCCCTTTGGAAAGCTTGATGGCATCCGCGGCAATGATGGATGGAGCCAGGTGCTCCACACTTTCCAGTCCGCACGCCTGGCTCAGGTCAACCTGGGCGATGATGGTGTTCCCAAGGATGGCATGGTTGAGATCGGTTCCCTTGAGATCGGCTTTCCTGAGATTGGCCCCGATCAACTCGGCTCGGTTGAAGCCGGCTCCGCCGAGCAGGGCTTCGCTGAGGTCGGTCCCGTTGAGCCAGGACCCGCGGAGGCTGGCGTTGCCGAGATTGGCTCCGTGGAGGTTGGCATCGCTGAGCAGGGCTTCGTTGAGCTTTGCCCCCGCGAGATTGACACCGTTGAGGTTGACACCGTTGAGCAGGGCTTCATCCAGATCGATCCCCACCTGCGGATTTTTCTTCCGCCACGTATTCCAGGCTTTCGCGCCTCTTTTCAGTAGTTTAACTTGTTCCTGATCTGCCATATGCCTGACCTTTCACCTGAAACTTCCCTTTTCCTGATTTTACCCGAAGTATTTCAACCGAAACTATGATGATCGAATTGCAATTCTTTGTCGTCACATCCCATTCAGATATAATCTTTCGCATCCAAAAACAGGAGGACGTTCCATGACAGAGAAACGATGGGAATTCGAGCTGGACGGGGGACTATTACCGATGCCGCCCGAGGCTCAACAGCCGAAGGAACGCAACGGAAAGCACGCCTTTCTCGTCAATGGTCACCCCTGCGAGGTGGTCATCATTGCACTTTTAGTGGGTTTTGCAAATAATTATGCACTTGCACATGGACTGTATTAGTTTGGAGAATCGTCATGCCAACCAGTATTACCCCCGAACCGGGCGAAGATGAATTTGAGTGCGCGAACTGTGGTGCATATTTTCACTATGAATTGACCCGTTGCCCCAACTGCGGCATCAACCTGTACGAACCGGGGGATGAAGCCGCAGCGACAACAGGTCAACATTCACACAAAACGGGGCTGTTCGGAAAGCTCAGGGACACCTTCCATGACTTGTTCAACAAGCCCTACTCTGCCGATGAAATCTTTGGCGACGCATTGGACCAGTCCATTCTGTACGATGACCTGCTCCAAAAGGTCGGCGGTGACCGCGCCGCTGTCAACCGCCTGATCGAGTTCGAACGGGCACGCGCGCCCCAGTCCACTCGAAGGGCGTGGCTTCAAAGCGCAAAACAACGCTGGGAGCGGGGCAACCGCAACCTCCATCCTGATCGATGAGTTTGCGTCATCTCAGGCTGAGCCTCACATACGCCTTTTTGGTCCTCTTCTCCTCGCAGCATTTCACCTGCTCGCAACTCACCGACTTCTTTTGCGGAAGCGGATATTCCCAAACCTTTGCCTGAATGTACAACATGCCAAGCGAGCGCGCCACCGAAACCCGATGGTGCCCATCCTCCACATAGTATTGTTCCCCAACCTTGTGCACCAGAATGGGCGACCAACTATCAGGGTTGAAATTGACGAACACATTGACCCAGCGATCGAGCAAATGCTTTCCAAGCGGGCGGAAATCGCGGTCGAAGTCGGTGTCTCTGCTCACCGTCCCGATGATCTGGTCAAGGCGGATGTCGATCACACTGCTCAGCTTTCGGTTTGGATGGTCGCGCCGCACGCTCTCAGGGAACACATCCAGTTTTGTGCTCTGACCACTCAACTTCGCCAATATCGAATGTCGCAGGGCACGCGCTCTTTGTTCTGAAAATTTGTTTGCCGCCATAATATAACAATTGGCAGATGCGGGATTGAGACTCATTGTTTGTTCCTTTCATTCGTGCAATCGGTTGCACTAAGTCGTAAAAAAAGAGGGTGAAACTAGGCTGACTTTCTGACAATCAACTCAACGGGAATCGTCACGTTCGTCACCATGCCGGTTTGCAAATATTGGATCAGGTTCTGTGCGAGCAGCTTTCCAGCGAGCGGGACATTCTGGCTAACCGTCGTCAGCGGCGGATGGCTGTACTCCGCAATCGACAAATTATCGTAGCTGACCACGGCGACATCTTCGGGGATGCGGTGCCCCCTCTCGCGGATGACATCCATGACCGAAACTGCCATCATGTCGCTGTTGACGAAGACCGCATCCACATCGGGGGCTTTTTCCAGCAGGCGCTTCGCTGCTTCGGCTCCCGAAGTGTTGGAAAAGTCTCCGTACTCGAGCAGGATGGGATCCATCTGTATGCCTGCCTCCTGCAACGCCGTCTGGTAGCCCGCCAACCGCTGCTGGACCTCCAACTCGTCGGCTGGTCCACCGATGAAGCCGATTTTCCGCCTTCCCAGGCGAATCAGGTGGTCTGTGGCGAGTTTTCCGCCGTTGACATTGTCGCCGGTGACCGAACAACACTTCTGGTTTGCCTGCGGAACGCCCCAAATGCTGAAGGGGGCGCCGATTTCCACGAGGGCTTTGACGTGGTACTGCTTGCGGGTCGAGGTCATCAGGATAAAGCCATCCACCCGCCCGGTATCGAAATATTGGTGCGCCCAGCCCGTGTCTTTCGGGTCCACGTGGATGACCAGCATGTCATATCCCAGCAGGCCAAGGCCGGTGGAAATGCCGCCCATGATCTCCAGCCCGAAAAGGTCCGCCACCGAGAAACAATCGTGATAGGCATGGGTTACAAAGGCAATGGTGCGACTCTGCTTCATGCTCAACTGGCGGGCGGGGACGTTGATCTGAAAGTTGTGTTCGCGCGCAATGGAACGGATGCGGGATTTCGTCTCCTCGCCGATCAGCGGGCTGTCATTTAATGCCCGCGAGACGGTGGATTTTGAGACTCCAGCCAGCCTGGCAATATCAGCAATGGTGCGAATGGATTTAATGGTCATGATTTATGCAACCGATTGCATTGTACAGCATAAAAAATGGGTTGTCAAGAGGTTGCTCCCGACTCACCCTTTTCTGCGAACGGATACTATCCACGCCTCATTGTCAATGTTTGCAATGTCAGGCGGGCGGTTTCCCCATCGGAATCCGACTTGATACTTTCGTAAACAGGGCGAAAACTTTCTCAGGTACAATTGACATGCTTTATCGGCACGATTGTAATTCTGATAAGGAGAACCAATGGAAACAATACAATGGTCGGACAATTACAGCGTCGGTGTGAAGAAGCTGGACGAACAGCACAAGCAGATCATCGGGATGCTCAACCGCCTGGTCTCCGCGCCCGAAGCAAAAGACGCCGGCTCCGAAACGATCACGGACATCCTCACAACGATGACCCGCTACGCCCTGGAACACTTCAAAACCGAGGAGAAGCTGATGAAGGCGCATGGATATCCCGATTTGGAGGAGCACAGGGAGGAGCATGTCGCCTATCGCAGGAAAGCCATCGATTTTTCCACGGCATCCAGCCTTGGGGTCGAAGCCACTCCGCAGATTTTGGTTACATTTCTCTTCGAGTGGTGGACAAACCACATCCTCATCGAGGACATGAAATACAAGGCGTTTTTCGCGAAAAAGGGCGTCAGGTAAAAAATGGTTAAGAGGCTGTTTAAGAACTCTTTTTAACCACAGATAATCGTGGATGAACACCGATTCTTGGATAAACCACCAGGAACAAAGCCTTTGAATCCCTTTTATCTGTGTTCATCTGTGGTTATTTTCGACTTATTAAAAAAGTCTGCATGTGTGAAGCCGGACTGATTATTTCCCCGTCAATGTCCCAATCGTTTTCAGGAAAGTCACGGTCATCCGCGCTGTGGCTCCCCAAAGCAGTTCCCCATCAAAAGGGTGATAAGTGATGAGCGAGCGCTCCGAATCGCGCAGGAAAAATTCCCAATAATTATTTCGATCCGACAGCCACATCAAAGGGATGGTGAACACCCGCGCCACTTCGACGCCCGCGACCTTGAAGGCGTACGGAAAGGGGATGACGCCCACCACGGGCGTGACCCGATAGCTGGTGATGGTAATCAGTTGACTCAACCGCCCCAAAACCTTTACATCCTCCCGCCGCACCCCAATCTCCTCCTCGGTTTCGCGCAGGGCGGTCTGTTCGGGAGTGGTCTCGCCGTCGTCACATGCGCCGCCGGGGAAGGAGACCTGTCCCTTGTGCGATTGGACCCGGTCCGTGCGGCGGGTAAACAGCAGATGCCATTCGCCACCCGAAAGCGCCAGCGGAATCAACACCGCCGCGCATTTCAGGCGCGTGTCCGGCTTGACAGGAATCTCCGCATAACCGTCCGACTCGTCGGCGTTCTTGCGGGCATCCCGTAGTTTCCCGGCGATGTATTCCTGAGTGAGGTTCATTCTTCGCCGCGCAGGGGACTTCCACAATAGTCGCATTCGGCGGTCAGGTCATCGATCCATTCGATTTCATCGGCATCGACCACTCCGCCGCAGGATGGACAATGCGTGGGTAAAACAGGTCGCTTGACGGGTTTCGGCTCGACAGGAAGTTCACTCGGCAGGTTCGCACCCAGCAGGCTTCCAATCTCCTCCGCTTCGGCATTCAACCCACGCGTTCTCAACTCTTCAATTGCCCGCTGACCAAGGACCCGCATGCGGTGGAAACGTTCCTGTGAGGCAAGCAGGGTCAGTCCGCGCCGCAGGTGGGCAACGCCAGCTTGGACATCCCCGCCCAAAATGGCGGCGCGTCCCGCTTCCAAAAATAAAATCGGCGCACGCTGCGGAAAGAGATTCTCCGCGCCCTGGGCAAGCTCCTTGAACGAATCCGCCGCACTAGCGAAATCCCCATCCATCATCATCTGATTGGCGTGCTGTAATACCGGCGGCGCTCCCCGCCTGCCAAATCCCCTTCGTAGTTGACGTCCTCCTCTGCGACCAAACATGACCATCTCCTTTTACTCTTCGATACTGACTTCGTTTTCCAACTCCACGCCACGCGGATCGGAGTTGGGTTCGATGCGGCGGGCGAAGATCAAATAGCCGGTGTGCGCCACCATGCGGTCGGCGGGACGGATGCGGGCGGGGTCGGACTTGAAATGTCGCAGCATCAACTCGCAGACTTCGACGAACGCAAAGCTATTCTTCTTCAAAGCCACCAGCGTCCTTTCGACCTGGTTGAAGGTCGGGATGATCGTGCCGAAGAATCCGCCGGGCTTGAGCGCGGCGCGGACTTGCGCGATGTACTCGTGCGGGAACTGCACGTCGAGGAAGAAGGCGTCCATTTCGGTTTCGTCGAAGCCTTCGCGGATGTCCCGTAGTTTGAACTCGACCCGCGAGGTCAGCCCAACGCGTTCGACGTTCTTGCGGGCGAGACTCTGCGTATCGGGCTTCTGCTCGTAGGAGACCACCTGCCCCTCCGCGCCGACGGCGGTTGCCATGGCAATCGTGATCGACCCAGAACCCGTCCCCGCCTCCATCACCTGTTTGCCGGGCGTGATGCCCATCATCACCAGAATATAGCCAATATCTTTGGGATATAAAATCTGCGTGGCGCGCGGCAGTTCGTTGAGCACGTCCGCGATGGACGGCTGCAACAAAAAGAAAGGCGCACCCGTGTGACTGAACACCTGCGAACCGTATGGTTTGCCGATCAGGTCGTCGTGTTTGAGAACGCCGCGATGACTCTGGAACTCGGCGCCAGCCGTCAGCGTGAAAATAAAATGTTTGTGGGTCAAGCCGACCAGTTGGGCAAGGTCGCCTTCCTGCGCAGTGGATGAATCATTCATGCCATTATTTTACCCTTTGCATTACTTTTCCTCGATGTCCACGCTCAGAATTTTATCGCCGGGCAGAAGGGGCACGGTCTGGGAGGGGTCGCGCGGAGTCAACTGTTCGGCGATCTCCAGTCCGCTGAGCACCTGCCCAAAGATGGTGTATCTGCCGTCGAGGTGGGGCGCGGGCGCAAAGGTGATGAAGAACTGGCTGCCGTTCGTGTCGGCTCCGCTGTTTGCCATGGCGACCATGCCGGGCTTGTCGAACTTCAAGTCGTTAATCTCATTGTTGAAGAAATAACCGGCGTTGCCCCTGCCCGTTCCGCTTGGGTCGCCCGCCTGTGCCACGAAGCCGGGGATCACACGATGGAAGGTCACGCCGTCGAACCAGCCCTGCCGCGCCAAAAACACAAACGAGTTGACAGCCAGCGGCGCCTTGTCGGGGAACAACTGCATCACGATGTCGCCCTTTTCGGTGCGCAGGGTGGCGATATATTGTTTCTGCGGATTGACGTTGAAAGGCGGGCATTGGGTGAACTGTTTCTGCCCCAGCGCGATCAGTCCCACCGCGTCGCTCATGCTTTGGTAGTCGAGGAGATAGGACGGCTGGAGTCCGCCGTTGATGAGGACCAGCGGGACGGCTGGGATGTTCAGCTTCTTCGCCGAGTCATACATGGACTGGAGGCTGGTGGCTGTTTCTTCGGCTTTCATCGCCGCTTCGAGTTTTTCCCGGTCCATATCCAGCGCGGCGGCTTCCTTCAAAACCCAGGCATCGAAGGTCTCCGGTTTCAGGCTTTTCCATTCGGCATGGCGGACAAACAGCAGGTCGTACATCTCCCAAAACTTGTCCTGCTCGTCCGCAGCCAGCGCCGCAAGAATGGACCGCTCCGATTTGTCGAGGACGCCGATCAGCGGCAGGGGGCGGAACACAAAGCGCAGGTCGTCATGGTCGCGCGTCAACTGGGCGATGACGTTTGCCATGCGGAGACAGCCATCAGACTGGAAATCGCAATACTCGACGATGGTCACAGGGGCGTCGTCGGGTCCAAAGGAAAAGTCCTCTTCGCTGACGGGCGGGAAATAGGAATTCGTGTCGGGAACCAGGGTCGGCTCGGCTTTGACCGACGAACAACTGGCGACGGGCGTCGGCGTATTCACGATGACCGGCTCGACGAGAGACAGCGGGGTCGGGATCGCCTGTTCAACACAGGAGCCGAGCAGGAAAGAGGAAGCGAAGAAAAACAAAACGAAAAAAACCTTTTTCATGGGAATCCTTGAAATGATGTGTGAATCTACCGCGAAGAGGCGAAGCCCACGAAGAATTTCGGGAAACGCGAAGGAAATCCTTAAGATTTTTTGCGCAATCCTTCCAAATCTTCAAGCATTTCTTCGCCCCTTCGCGGTGAAAAGTCATTTGACCTACGGGCTGACGGCGGCTTTCAACTGCTGGAAATCGGTCATCCAGGAAATGGTCTGCACAAAATCTGCCAGCGACTCGCTTTGGGCGCGCAGGGCGCGTACCGCCGGTCCGACTGGGTCTTCACCCGCCGCGCCGCCGGGCAAATCGGCATAGGCTCCGTGAAAGGCGAAGTACGCCTGGTTGAGCTTGCGAATCAAATAACCGTTCCGCAGGAAAACGAGGCGGCGCGACTCCATGTAGGCTTCGGCTTCATCGACCTTACCCTCGGCAAGCAGGGCATCCGCCGTCACACGGGTCTCGTGCATCGCGGCGCGGAAGTCGAACGGCGGGCGCAAAAAGTCGCCGGGTTCGGGATGCCCAAACGGAGCAGTCACCAGCCTCGGCGTAGTCGAAGGGTTGGCAGCCTGCGCCAGTTCCGGGTAGAAACGTTCGAGGACAATTGTCCCAATCTCATTCCCCGCGATGGAGGCGGTGGTCTCGTTCATGGTGCGGAGTTCGGGCGTCTCGCTGTACAACATCCCCAGCGGACGGAGCGTCAGGTAGTTGTGAAGCCATTCGTGCGCCACCGTGCTGAGGAGCCAGTTCATGTTCGTGGTCCGCTCAACCATGGTCGGGTACACACCCACGCCGCCAATCTCCACCACCAGCGATGAAACACCCAACCCTTCGTCCACGCGGGTTTCGAGCGCGGAAACTTCGTCGAGCGTCAGTTCGGTCTCGATGGAGATGTTAGCGGATTCTTCGATACGGTCACGCGGCGAGGTGATCAACGCCATCGGCAGCGGCGTGGAATGATACAAAACATCTGGCACGGGTTGACCCGCCGTCGAGAGTCCAAGCTCCGCGAGGATCTGGCTCACCTGTTCCTGCAAGACCGCCTCCGCGAGCGGGGCAAGTTCCCTTTGCCTGTCGTACATCACCGCGAGTTTGGCGCGCAGGTCTGCGGATGCGAGTTCCTTGTCCGCGACGTTGGCGTCGGCGTAGATCAGTTCAAGCTCGTTTTCCCCTTCGAGGATTTTCTGCGTGAGTTGGAAATACTCGCTGACAATTTGTTTCTGTGTGGCAGGCTCGAACATGTTGGGCGCGCCAATGGAAGCGGCGCGCAGTTTGAGAAACGCCGCATTCCCCATCCACGAGACATAGTTGAATTCGATCTGGCGGGTGTAGGCGCGCACCCTTTCCACCTCATCCGCGCCGGACGGCGTGCTGTATCCCAAAATCAGGGCAAGGATGAAGAGAATAAGGGTGAGTTCAAGTCCGCGGACAATGCGCTGAAACATGGGCAGGATTATAACAAAAGCGATGGGATGTCCCTTTTCAAACGCAAAAGACACAGGGCAAAACCAAAGGCGCAACATCGCGCTGTGCGTTTGTGACCGTGATGGGTATAATCGCCGCATGTCCAACGATCTGTTCGACCACGCCATGCACGAACGCCTGAAAAGCGAAGCGCCGCTTGCCGCGCGGATGCGTCCGCGCACGCTGGAGGAATACATCGGTCAGGAGCACATCGTCGGCGAGGGGAAGTTGCTGCAACGCGCCATCAAAGCCGATAAACTTTTTTCGTCCATCATTTTGTGGGGACCTCCCGGCACGGGCAAGACCACGCTGGCGCAGGTCATCGCCAACAGCACCAAGAGTCATTTCGTCACCATCTCCGCCATCCTTGCGGGCAAGGCTGATTTGCGTGTGGTCATCGACGAAGCCCTCGAACGCAGGCGGCTACACAACGTCCGCACGATTCTTTTTGTGGATGAGGTCCACCGCTGGAATAAGGCACAGCAGGATGCACTCCTCCCCCACGTCGAAAACGGGACCTTTACGCTGATCGGCGCGACGACGGAGAATCCATATTTTGAGGTGATCAAAGCCCTGATCTCTCGCTCGCGCGTCTTCCAACTGCGGAATTTGAATCAAGCCGAGACGGGGATTCTGCTTGACCGCGCGCTCACCGACAAGGAACGCGGTTACGGTAATCAAAAGATTCTCCTCGACCCTGATGCCCGGACCCACCTCATCGAAGTCGCCTCCGGCGACGCGCGCAACGCGCTCAACGCCATCGAACTCGCCGTGGAGTCAACTTCCCCTGACGCGGACGGTGTCATCCACATCACGCTGGACGTGGCGCAGGAATCGATTCAACGCCGCGCGGTTTTGTACGACAAGGACGGCGACGCACACTACGACACGATTTCCGCCTTCATCAAATCTGTCCGCGGGTCTGACCCTGATGCGGCGTTATACTGGCTGGCAAAGATGATCTACGCCGGCGAAGACCCGAAGTTCATCATCCGCCGCCTGATTATTCTGGCTGGCGAAGACATCGGGCTGGCAGACCCAATGGGGCTGGTGGTCGCATCCTCCGCCATGCAAGCCTTTGAATTCATTGGCCTGCCCGAAGGGATTTTTCCCATCGCCGAAGCCACACTCTACCTTGCCACCGCGCCCAAGTCCAACAGCACGGCGGCCTATTTCAGCGCGATGAAGAAAATCGAGGAAGAGGGACGGGTCTCTGTGCCGCGTCACCTCGCAGACGGCAACCGTGACGCCGCCGCAACTGGACAAGGCAAGGATTACGTTTATCCGCATGACATGGAAGGTCACTTCACGCCGCAACAGTATCTTCCCAAGCGGCTACTCGGCACATACTTTTACGCGCCGTCACAGGAAGGCTACGAGTCACAAGTCAAAGCGCGGCTGGAAATGTGGCGCGAGGCACAGCGCAAGGCATTGGGCATCGAACGGCGGGAGGATGTCCCTGCCTTGAGCGAGGAGCAGATTGTCGAGATGAAAAGGAAGATCAAATAGCATGGATGAAATTCGCCCCTGGCTTTATATCGGCAAATATCGGGATACCCTTGATAAAAATTATCTTGACTTTAAATCCATCAAGGCGATGCTACAACTCGCCGACCTGGTTGAACAAAAGGGAATCAATTCGCTCTTCCTACCCGTCCCAGACCTGGGGTCAACCTCACCCGCCTTTATAAGACAAGGCGTGGAGTTTATCCTGGCTGAGAAGGAAAAGGGAAACAAAATCCTGGTTGCCTGCGGGGCGGGCATGAACCGCTCGACGGCTTTTTGCATGGCAGCGCTCAAAGAGGTCGAGGGGCTAAGTTTATTAGAGGCTTTCAAAGAGATAAAGAGAAGGCATCCCGAGTCCATGCCTCATGAACCTGTGTGGGAGTCGTTTTGCAAGTATTACAACGAGACAACGCCTTACCTTGACATTATGAGGTTATCGGCTCAAAATCCCTGACCGGAAAGGTATGAACGGCTTCCTGCGCCCATCATGGCGGGAACAAACACAGAAATGATGCAAAAGATCAAAACATTAGCAAGGGCACACACAGTATGAATTTGAGCTACAGAAAAGACATCGACGGACTGCGCGCAATCTCGGTCCTGGCAGTCCTGTTCAATCATGCAGGAATTAGCTGGTTCTCCGGCGGCTACATCGGCGTGGACATATTCTTCGTGATCTCCGGCTACCTGATTACATCCATCATCTTCAGGGAAATCCAGTCCAACCAGTTCTCCCTGATACGATTCTATGAAAGAAGAATCCGCCGCATCCTGCCCGCTTTGCTGGGATTATTGGTCTTCACGGTCACCGCATGTGCCATGCTCTACGACCATGATACCGAGAAATTCAAGGAGTTCGGAAAAAGCGTCATCGCAACTGCCTTGTTTGTTTCAAACATCAATTTCTGGAAGGAAGCTGGTTATTTCAGCGCCCCCTCTCAACTGAAACCCCTCCTGCATACCTGGTCGCTTGCGGTGGAGGAACAGTTCTACATACTCTATCCGCTATTTATGTTCGCCATCTACCGCTACGCAAAAAAAATGGCTCCCTTCATCCTAACCGGAGTAGCCATCCTTTCCTTCGGTTTTGCCGTCTACACCACCCTCAACAACCCGTCCACCGCTTTCTACCTGTTTCACCTTCGCGCCTGGGAACTGCTCATAGGCGGCATGCTCGCCCTGAATTTCTTCCCCACGGAACTAGGCAAAAAGTATTCCAATCTCATTGGATTTATGGGTCTTGCCCTGACCACCGTCCCCATTTTCCTGTACACCAAGTCCACGGCTTTTCCAGGACTGGCAGCTTTGGCTCCTGTCTTGGGTGCAGTATTGATCCTCTTCAGCGGGATGGATGGAAAGTCACTGGTTGCACGGTTCCTCAGCATCTCGCCTCTCGTCTTCATCGGACAAATTTCCTATTCCCTCTACCTCTGGCACTGGCCCCTGGTCATCTTCGTGAAATATTACAAGATCACCCCCTTGACTCCCATTGAGTTAGGTCTGCTCATCCTTATGATCATCCTCATTTCGGCGCTTTCATGGCACTTCGTCGAAACACCCTTCAGGTCGAAACAATTCCTCTCCACCAAGCAGATTTTTACATTCGGTGCTAGCACGATGGTTCTGATGCTCATGGCGGGTGTAACCGTATACGGGCTTAATGATTTTCTCTCGGTGGTGAGTGGTAGAGAACCAGCAAACGAGAACAAAAAAGGGGAAGTTTGGAAATTAACAAAATGCAATATCAACTATACAGACAACCCAACAGCTCTTACTCCTTGCGACATAGGTGAAAAATCTAAAATTCCCTCATTCATGATTATGGGGGACTCGCATTCTCCAAGTTACGGGAAAGCCATTCACACTTCTGCGGTCAAGAACAACATCTCAGGATTATTAACATATGCCCAGATGTGCCCAACTCTGCTTGATATGGCTCCCGTTCCCCGAAGAGGTGACGTACCCTGTGTTAAATATAATCATATGGCAATCTCATTTATACAAGAACACCCGGAAATAAAAACGGTAATTCTCGCAGCCCGATGGACATTATGGCTTGAGGAATCCGGGTATGGCGATCTGGAACAGGGATATGAAGGGTATCACGTCGTAGACACTATTAATGAGAGCCCGCCAGATGCAAGCAACGAGTATTTGTTTACGCTTGGATTGGAACGGACAATCAAAGCACTTACAAAAATGGACCGCCAAGTGGTGATAATCGCCCCACTACCGGAAATTGGTTACGATGTGCCTTCCGCAAACTATGTTGCCAACCGTACCGGACGCGACATCAATGCGCTCATCGCCCCCACCCTGGATGAGTATCTTTCCCGTAATCAAAGGACGTTTGCGATTCTCGAGGCCTTTAAACAGGAGTATGGAATTCAACTCATTGAACCATGGAAGATGCTATGTGTAGACGGAAAATGTCGTGTGGCAGTTAATGGCATTCCCCTTTACGGTGACGACGATCACTTATCCATTTTCGGATCCGAGCTAATCTCCCCGATTTTTGACCCATTATTTGCAGCCATAAAAGACGCAAACAAATAAAAACAACATTTTATTGTCGTGCATCACAACGAAAACGCCCTATCAAGATAGGCAAAATGCAAGGAAACCACCTGACGCACAAATCCTGATGACAGCAAAAAATATCCCCACAGTATATTGGCAGCAAAACTTAGACATGAAGTTAGAACTCAACAACTTTGCAAAGGTACACATAGTATGAATTTGAGCTACAGAAAAGACATCGACGGACTGCGTGCAATTTCGGTCCTGGCAGTCCTGTTCAATCACGCGGGAATTGGTTGGTTCTCCGGCGGCTACATCGGCGTGGACATATTCTTCGTCATTTCCGGCTACCTGATTACTTCAATCATTTATAGGGAAATCCAGTCCAACCAGTTTTCCCTGATACGGTTCTATGAAAGAAGAATCCGCCGCATCCTGTCCGCCCTGCTGGGCGTGCTGGTCTTCACCGTCGCCGCATGTGCCGTGCTCTACAACGCCGAGAAATTCAAGGACTTTGGCAAAAGCGTCATCGCAACCGCGCTGTTCGTCTCCAACATCAATTTCTGGAAGGAAGCCGGGTATTTCGATGGTCCTTCACAACTGAAGCCCCTCCTGCATACCTGGTCACTTGCGGTGGAGGAGCAGTTCTACATCTTCTACCCGCTGTTCATGTTCGTGATCTACCGCTACGCCAGGAAGCTGGCTCCCTTCATCCTGACGGGAACAGCCATCCTGTCGTTTGGATTCGCCGTCCACACCACGCTCAACAACCCGTCCACCGCTTTCTACCTCTCCCACCTGCGTGCCTGGGAACTGCTCATCGGCGGCATGCTCGCTCTGAACTTCTGCCCAGCTCTGCTGGGCAGAAAATATTCCAACCTCATCGGGCTTGCCGGTCTCGCCTTGACCACAGTCCCGATCTTCCTGTACACAGAGTCCACGACGTTCCCGGGGCTGGCGGCTTTGGCACCTGTGCTGGGTGCAGCGTTGATACTGTTCAGTGGGACGGATGGCAAATCGCTGGTCGCGCGGTTCCTCAGCATCTCGCCTCTCGTCTTCATCGGGCAAATCTCCTATTCCCTCTACCTCTGGCACTGGCCCCTGATCATCTTTGTCAAGTATTACATGATTACCCCAATGATGCCCGTCGAATTGGGGCTGCTCATTGTCCTGACCATCCTTATTTCCGCACTTTCATGGCGCTTTGTGGAAACGCCGTTCAGATCGAAGCAGTTCCTCTCCACCAGACAGATTTTCGCGTTTGGCGTCAGCGGAATGATGTTGATGCTCATGGCGGGTGGAACCATTTTTTATTATCAGGGTTTCCCCGAACGCTTGGGACTCAAAGCCCTAGCAAAGGATGACAAAAAGGATACCTGGCTCTTCGAAGAATGCAATATCAACTCCGCCGATAACGTAAAAGCCATCATACCCTGCAAGGTGGGAGACAAAACACAGACGCCATCCTTCATAATCCTGGGAGACTCCCATGTTCCCACCTATGGCAAAGCCGTTCACTATTCCGCAGCGAAGAATGGCGTTTCAGGAATATTAACTTATGCCAATGGTTGTCCAACCTTACTGGACATGGTGCGCCATCCTGCATACGGCGATGTATCCTGCGTCGAATACAACCACATGGCGCTGTCTTACCTCAAGGAGCATCCTGAAATCCATACGACCATTCTTGCGAGTCGATGGACGATCTGGGTAGAAGGAACCTTATACAAGCAGGAAGGAGGAAAAAATCCCTATCTCACCGACGCACTCAATGAGGCTCCTGCAAATGCAAGCGAGGAATACCTATTTACCCTCGGTTTGGAACGAACCATAAAAGCCATTTTGGAATTGGATCGAAATTTGATTTTAGTCGCGCCATTGCCGGAGATCGGGTATGATGTGCCGTCAGCTAATTTCATTGCCAGCCAGACTGGGCGTGATATTAATAAGGTCATTGCTCCATCATTGGAGGAATTTTCGATAAGAAATAAAAAAACCTTTGCCATTTTCAATTCGTTCAAGGAAAAATATGGGATTCAAATCATCGAACCCTGGAAGATTCTTTGCGTGAAGGAACAATGCCGTGTGGCAATCGATGGAACCTCACTTTATAGAGATGATGATCATTTATCCATTTTCGGTTCCGAACTAATCGCCCCCAGTTTCGATCCGTTGTTCGAGACCATAAAGCAGGCGAACAAATAACATGCCACTTCTCCTCCTCATTCGTCACGGCGAAAACGATTATGTCAAGACAGGCAAACTGGCTGGCAGGCTGCCCGGGGTGCACCTCAACCAGCGCGGACAGGATCAGGCTCGGGCGTTGGGCGAAGCTCTCAAGGATGTGCCACTCAAAGCCATTTATTCCAGTCCGCTGGATAGAGCAATGGAAACAGCCGCGCCGATTGCATCCGCTCGCGGGTTGGAGATCATCCCCGAACCTGACTTGATGGAAGTAAATGTCGGCAAGTGGCAGGGGAAATCAGTGAAAGTTTTACGCTTGATGAAAGTCTGGAAAATCGTACAGAATTCCCCTTCACGGTTTCGCTTTCCAGAAGGCGAGTCGTTCCCTGAAATGCAAACCCGCATCACAGGCGCGTTGGAGCGGATTACCAAAAAGCACAACAAGCCACAGGATATTGTGGCAGTGGTTTTTCATTCCGACCCGATCAAGCTGACAGTGGCGCATTTCCTCGGGATGCCGCTCGACCACTTTCAACGGCTGGGCTGCGACACAGGCTCGTTGACCGCAATGTACATCAGCGAGTCAGGGGCAAATCTGGTCAAGTTGAACCAGCGTCCGCCGTTTGAGTTTTTGCAGAAGGGAAAATAATGGCAAAGCTCAAACTTGACCTGCATGAAATTTATAACCGAGGATACGAGATAGATAAGGAACTCAACCGCATTGTGGAAGAGGCGCTTGACCGAAAAATCGAGCTGGTGGAGATCATCCCTGGCAAGGGAAGCGGGCAGCTCAAGAAGAAGGTCTTGCGGTTTCTAAATCAGGGACACATCAAAAAGTTGTATCACCGCGTCGAAAAGGATGATAAAAACTTCGGGCGGATTTTCATCCACTTCAAATTCTAAAAAGCAGGTCATGTGTTGCGCGTGACCTGCTTTGATTTACTTCCACAACTTCGCCAGTTCGTTCAGCGACTTGTAATACGGCTCGATGCTGGGGATGTAATGCCGCTCATCTTTTGCATGTGGACCAATGCCCGTCTGTCCCCATACGACAGCTTGTCCGCCTGGAGCGAACCTTGCGCTGGTGCCTGGGAGTTTTCGTCCAATCCTCGGCTCTTCACCTGAGACGTTCTTCACCGATTGGATCAACGCCAATAGCGCGGGATTTTGCTTGTCGCATGCCACGCCATTTTCCATCACGTTCATGCGGAGTTCGAGTCCGTTTACCTCGCAGTAGGCAAGGACTTCATCCTTCATCTTGAAAGTGTCGTCCTGCGGAATGGGGCGAATTTCCACGCCGAGGACTCCTTCCGCCGCGGTGACGTTGTACACACCAACCGTACCAACATTGATGAATGGGAACTTCGCTTGTGACTGCCAGCCGTCGGACGATTTCAGCGTGAGGTGTTTGGCAAAGATTTCACTTAGGGCAGAGCGGGCGGTGATCAATCTCTCGCTCAGGTCACCCGTGCCAGCCAGTCCGCTGTGACCTTTTGCCCCGTGCGCAACTACGTCAAAGCGCATAACACCACGATTTTCGACGCAGATTTCGCCGAAGAGTTCACTACCTTTTTCACCTGTCCGCTCGCCTGCGATGAACAATGCGGGTTCGTAAGGGTGACCCGACGGGTCGCCTAAATCCTTCAACACATACGGCGTGCCCCAGGCTTCGGCTTCGCCGTTCTCTTCGTTACCGACTAGCATCAGTGCCACGTTGGGGCACGGCGACGCCGTGCCCTTACGAACCATGTCCTTCATCCAAACCATGTAGGTTGCGACGACGGTCTTCATATCCGCCGCACCGCGTCCCCAGAGATAATCACCGTCTATTCTTGGAGTGAACTGGGAATCATCAGGTTCAGGCTCAACTACATCGAAGTGACCTGTCAGCAAAATCGGCGACTTTTGACCTTCGACCTTCGACTCAGGGAATGTCGCATACACCGCAGGATACTTCCCATCGTAATACTTGACATCCAAGCCAGCATTCCGCAGATAATCATCCACCAAAGAGCCCGCGCGATGAACTTCGTCCAGCCGCTCGTCGGGGCAAGCTGTGACCGACGGGATGCGAATCAACTGTTGGGCGAGGTCGAGGATTTCGCTGGTCTTGTCGGGATACGAAACTTCGATCACCGCCTGCGTGCGCGAACGGAATTGAATTGGCGCGTTGGGAATCTCCCGTGCCGAGTCGCGTCCGCGTTGGAGGAATTCCGCGATCTTCACTGACTCTTCGCCGAGCGAACCATATTCCACGGCGATGCGTTCCACATCCGCCTTGACCTGCGCCTCGCGCTCGAAGTGAAGTTCCTTCAAAACCTCCAGCGGGACTTCGCTGTTTTCGTCCACTTCGGTTTGCAGGCGGGCGCGCATCTTCTCAGCGGTGTTGCGCGCTCCATCCGCCATCTCAACCAGCGGCGTAAGGTCAGCCCACAGGTTCAAGGCTTCAGCCAGCGGCTTGAGTTCGTTCAACGTCGACTTGAGAAATTCGCGCATGGCAATCGGCTTCCCCGTGAACGGGTTGGCGATCTCGGCGCGCATTCCGTGTTGGGCGGCGAGGTTTTCATTGGCGCGGGCGCGGGTGATGTCTTCACGGTCATAGCGGAAGGCGCGCGCAAACTGCGGGTCGGAATAAATCCGCAGGAGCAGGAGATGCTTGAAGGTCAGGTTGGCGATGTCGAGATCGAGGCTGTGACCGCCTTCGTCGGTGCGGACTTCCACCCGACCCATCGGGAGGTTGATTCGCGCCATCAGGTTTTGTCTTTCGATTTGGAGCGCCATCTCTTCGGGAGGTGTGGACTGCCCCGCCGCAAACAAGCCGCGCTTGTACAACGCTGTGAGCTGATCGCTGGTCGTCGAGATGATCCTCTCGACGGGGTCAGCAAACGAGCGCGCGCGGACTGGAGTCCAGTTGTTGTTGCCAAAGCGGATTCCAGTGCGGACAAGGTCATAGGAAATTTGCAGGTAATCGTTGTACGAGCGATACAGGTCGGGGAGGTCGATCGCGGGCGGATTGGGGAAGGTCATGTTGCGGACGGAGTCGAACTCGGTCAGCACCACCATTGCATGTCCGTCCCTGACCTGGGCTTTCATCGGGGTCGAAGCGTTGGTCGCAATGAAGAGCGCAGAAAAGGCGCGCAACAATCGCGTGGCGGTGATGTAAAACTCGGATTTGAAATCGTCGAGATGTTTGCCGCTGCGCTCGCGGGCGGGCAGGTGCATAAAGTCCCAGGCGAAGAGCGGGTCGGGCAGAGACAGGTTGGCATGGATGCCCGTGGTGGCAAGCGACTCGCCGTACAGGTCGACGCATTTTTCGAGATAACGGCGCTTGGCGATTCCCCAACTGCCTGGGACGGAACCATGCCCAACATCGGTCAGGTAGAGCAGGTTGCCATGCCAGTAATAGAGCCGTTCCCCAAAGGTGGAGCCTGCCTTGTGCAGGGCGTTGATGAGGGCGGCTTCCATCAGGCGGGCTTCGTAAATCGCGCCGCGCGGATGGTAATACGGGCGCGTCGCCCATTCGATCATCCAGTGGAAGACTTCCAACTGGCTAAATTGCTTCTGCCACGGCGGAATGCACTCGGCACGCAGGTAATCCACAAAGGACTGCTGGTTGGGACCCGCGCCCACGTTCAACAGCGGACGCAGGTTTTCATCGAGCATGTTCCATTCCTGCTCGAAACCGCTGAGTCCACCTTCAGGTTTCTCCTTGATGGATTGTTCAAGGGCGAGATGATATTTGTCGGCAAATTTTTGAGGCATAAGATGATTCCTGTTAGTAATTGGAGATTGGTAATTAGGTACAAGGTTGGAGAAGTGAAAAAATGATTTCGAGAACTACAGATTTAATTTATGATTTCGTCTAACGTGCTTTTCAATATCTGCCTTTAAAACCTCAAAATTGCCTACGTTTAACCATAAAACAAAAGCGGGCTTCCATGAAAATCCATAGATCAAGCCATAGAGTCGGTGAAAAGGTGTTAGACCATCTACCATAACAACATATATCCCTTGCTTCTTAACCTTCATTCCGAACAAAGGTTTCATTTGAAGAACTTTATTCCAAGGAATTCGCAGTTTTTTCCACAAGAATTCAACGAGCATACCGTCTTCATCAACTTCCAAATCTGTGTAGAAATAAGCGGCAACCAAAATACAAATAGGGGAAAAGATCAGTAATGAAACAAGTTCCAAGAGACTATTTATTGGGACAACAGGATTCTGAAACCATTCAGTAAAGAATATAAATATAAAGAATATTGGCACGATAAAAGCAAAAACCGCAAAGACGTTTTTGAATAATCGAACAAATTGGCTATGATGGTGTTGGCGATTCTTTTCCATGCAGTTTTTGCTCCATTGAGAGTAGAAGAGGAAAGTAAAATTTCTTTCCTCTTCCCTATTCACTATTTCTCATTCCCCAACTTACTTCTTCAAACTCTCCAAACCTTCCTGCAAGCGCTTGAACGCACCTTCGGTGCGTTCGGCGGGAGTGGCGTACGAGAAGCGGATCCAGTCACCGCCGAAGGGGGAGAAGAACGCACCAGGCACAATGGCGACGCCATGATTCTCGGCGAGGTATTGTCCAAGGGGTTCGCTGTCTGCCCAGCCCTTGGCTTTGAGGAATTCACCGACGTTCATGAAGGCATAATAACCCTTGCCGATGATGTGCTGCATTCCGCTCTCGGCGAGCAGTTTCTTCAAGACCACGCGGCTGGCATTGGTCGGCTCGATGATGGTCTTCGCGGCTTCGAGATAGCCCATTTCGTAAGCAGCCATCGCAATTGCCAGCGCGTAGAAAGGCGGCATGACCGTGTGCGAAGCGCGCGCCACGATGAACTTGATGACGCTTTCGTCCGCGATCAAATGGCAGTTGCGGATGTTGGAAGCACCCAGCGATTTGGTCAGCCCATCGAGGAACATGATCCGCTTGCGCTCTTCGGGGGTGAAGAACTTGAGGAAGGAGTTCAAGTCCATCGGGGATTCGTCAGTCACATAGTGGTACATCCAGTCGAAGAGGACGAACGCCACACCCGCTTCGAGCGCGGCTTTGGCAAGCGACACCTGCTTCTCGACGGCGATGGTCAAGCCTGTGGGATTGTCGGGATTGGTAATGACCAGACCTGCGATTTTCCGTCCCTTGGATTCGGCGAACTTCACGCTCTCACGGATGGCTTCTTCGGTGTACATCCAACCCTGAGCAGGGTCGCCGGGAGCCCAAAGCACGTTCGCCCCGACGCCGTACGGTCCCCAGTTGTAAGAGATCCACGGGACGCGTGAGACCATGATGAGATCACCCTGCCGTCCGTGACCGAGCGCCATCATCGCCTGATACGCCTTGACCAGCGCATCGCGTCCGCCCGCAGTACCAAGCACGTTGGCGGGTCCCCAGCCCGAAGCTGAGTCAAGTTTCCAATATTGCTCGATGACCGACTTGCGATAGGCATCGGTCCCGTAGGGCATATCGTAGGCAGTGCCATGTTCGATCTGGAGTTGCGAGGCGCGCTCCAAAATCGCCTTCGGCACGCCAGGCAGGGATGCGCCGCCATCGCCTTGTGAGGCATCGAAGATCTTCGCGCCTGGATTCTTCTCCACATAGACCTTCAACGACTTGTTAATCAGGAACATGCGTGAGGGCGGAATATCCGCCATTGCCTTGAGGTGGTCGCTGACCGGGACGAGGTTCTTTTCGTCAACTGCAAAAACGGGGGTGGTGTTCGAGATGGACATGATGACTTCTCCTTTTGGGTATTAAGAAAAACGCCCCGAGGTTCGGGGCGTCTGGTTTTACCTGGTTTACGATGACTGAGTTTGTTGCTGTTCATCTGGCAAATACCAACGTCCCGTCGCTGCATGAGTGCGGGTGTTACGATTGGTATTATTAGTATCAACAACAAGCTGTCTGAACATTGCGCGCAAGGATACCACCGTGAAGTATATGCGTCAAGCGCAATTCATAAATTCACTCCGTGCCCGCCTGCCACACTCAATTCACTCCCGCTGGGCGCACCCGCAAGGATCGGCATTGCCTCTGCGATCAACCCTCTCACCTGCTCGTTACGCAACGAGGCATCATGAGACTCCCTGTCGTCCCACATTTCAAAGACCCATACACAGGTCTCATCCTTCACATCCTCCAGCACGATGTAAGAGCGACATCCACGCATAGTGGAAACCATTTTTGCCGCACGTAACAAAATATCCACAAGCACAGCCCGCTTGCCAGGCTGTGCTTGCAGTTTGCCAGTCATCGCATACATGGGAGTCAATTCACAGCCTCGATCAACTCTGGCCTCGAACCTGGCACACGACGAATCTCGCCGCGCTCCTCCAGGTCCAGTTTGACGGTAATGTAGTACCACATGGCCGAGCCATCGAAACTGTCCTGCATAAGGTCCTCGACCAGCCCGCCAAGTTCGGAAAACGTCATTACACCGTGATGCTGCAAACTACCGAGGATGGCGGAGCGCATGGCGTCGTATTTGGCTTTCTCGATACGCACGCCTTGCTGCATTGTCGAATCAGGGAGAGATGCCAGAAAAGGTTCAACGACAGCCATCTTGACCTGCTACTTGTTGTAATCAGGATTCAGGCTGGTATACAGTCCCAATACGTTGCCCGTCGGGTCTTTGAGAATCCCAAACCAACCCATTCCAGGAATTTCGGTCTTGGGGTGAAGCACCTTGCCGCCGAGCTTCTCCACCTTCTTCAAGTCGGCATCGATGTCGTCGCTGTCAATGTAGACCAGCACCTGCCCTGCAGGGTTATCGGCGCTGACCTCGGGGATGCCACCACCGGAACCGTCAGCCGCCTCCCACATGGTGTACTTCATTTCTGGCATGGGCTGGATCTTCCAGCCAAACAAGCTCTGATAGAACTTTGCCCCAGCTTCCACGTTGGTGGCGGGAATCTCAACATGAACGACATTTCTCTTGGACATGGTATTCTCCTTTTCAAAAGCGGACGAAGATAGTCCAAGTTTAGAACATGTGTTCTAAATTGTCAAGCGCCAGATATGGGATTTTATTTTGCCTTCCCCCCACATGTTCCTGGTCTTTTACTGTCCAAACTTCGCAATAATACGCATGAAGATATCCCTGTCGTCAGGCATGATTTCAACAATCTCGAAACCAACATGATACAGGTTCGGTTCGATCTCATCCATCCTGCACCATTTTGTGCGGGCGATAAAGATCATCACGGGTCTGTTTGCCACATCGGGAGTCAGTTCGAGACGCAGGTAGTAATCCTTTTGCAGCGGAAGCGGCATGGTCGTCTCCAACTGCAAGCCAACGGCACTGACCTCGACCATGTGACCTAAAATGGTCTGTGTGTCATCGTCGAGTACGCGCATGTAAAAAGAAAATTTTCTCCGGGGGGAGGTACGTCGTTCAGCCATGGGACTTCTCCTTTTGCTACTGTTAATATCATTGTACCAATAATCCTGTCGTTATCGACACCGTGAAAATATAAAATATATATCAATTTTTTACCACCCAAAAATCCCCCCCAGTTTGGCTAATCACATACGCGAAACTTTCAGGGCTGAAGCTTTGGAAATTTGCACGGATTTCCCCAGTCTTTTCGCGAAGCGGCAAAGCGGGGGTGATAAAATACACGCATGGGAATCTTGTATCTCGTCGCCACCCCGATTGGGAACCTCGAAGACATGTCGCCGCGCGCCGTGCGGATTCTGCGCGAAGCGGCGTTGATCGCCGCCGAGGATACCCGTCACACGGGGTCGCTGCTCAAGCATTTCGAGATTCAATCCCCGCTCACCAGTTACTTTGAACACAACAAGATTCAAAAACTCGACCGCATCCTCGAAGCCCTTGCCGACGGGGACGTGGCGCTGGTCTCGGATGCGGGGACTCCCGCGATAAATGATCCTGGCTACGAGCTGGTCCAAGCCGCCCTCGCGGCTGGATTCGACGTCCGCCCTGTGCCTGGTCCCTCCGCCCCCATCTCCGCGCTGACGGTTTCCGGGCTGCCGACAGATTCCTTCGTCTACCTTGGCTACCTCCCACACAAAGCCAGTGACCGCCGCAAGGTTATAGGTGAGGTTTCCAACCTGACATATACCCTCGTCTTTCTGGAAACTCCGCACCGCATCGTTGACGCCCTCGAAGACATCCTCTCGGTTCTGGGCGACCGCCGCATCTGCGTCGCCCGCGAGATGACCAAACTCTACGAGGAATACTGGCGCGGACCCGTCAGCGGCGCAATCGAACATTTCAAATCCAAAGAGCCGCGCGGCGAGTTTACACTGGTGATCGAAGGAAAGAAAACCGAAGACCGTGTTCAGTGGACGAGGGAAGAACTGCTGGAGGCGATCAAGAAGGGTCTGCAGGCAGGGAAGTCTGCGAAGGAAATTTCCGCTGAACTGGCTGAATTGAGCGGGTGGAATAAAAAGGAAGTGTATGCGCTAGTCAATTCGTCGAAATAAATTCCCCACGCCAGGCAACGGCTGATTTTTATGGCGTTCCAGTCGACGATTATCGCCAGGGGCAGGCTTGGACGGTGGAAAATCTTCAAAAGCTTCGTCAAGTTGCCGAGGGTCGGAATAAAGAGGTTTCTAAAATCGAGACCGGTAAACAACAATCGGCTCTGAAAGATGAACTTTCGGAGCCGATTATTTTTCAAGACAATTCTCAGATTGGCTTTCCACACCCCTGACACCACTGTTTATCGTTACTGACGGCGGGGTTGGCGTGGACTCTACTTGAGAGCAGGAAAAAAACTCGAAACCACGCTTCGCAAAATGCTTGCCGTAGGTGCCGCACGCCGCCCCTTCGGGCGGCAGCCCCCAGCGCCAAATGCATACTTTGTTGGGTGTCATCACTATGTTTCCATATCTAATCTTTTCTTTTAGTAATGAAAACCCGTAAATCCACTTCATTCGATTCTAATTCGTTCAATTTGTATGGAATAACATTTTCAACAAACATGTCCAAAGTATTCATGGCATCAATGATGGGTTCATCATAGCTGGGCATAAAATGCAAAGCATTGGGTTGATTAGTCTTGGATGTGTGGGCAAATAGTTCGTTGCGACAGTTCTTAATGTATCCTATCTTTTTCTCAAACTCTGTAACTGCTTGTTCGATTTCTCTATAATCAACCCAGTTAAGGCTCTTCGTCTCTTTCAGTAGTTGATGAAAATTCCAAGTATCTCTCTTGTGCTCAATCAGTTTTGATAGTGTAACTGAAACAAATATACTGAGAACCTTATCCAAGAAACTTAGCTCTGCATTTTCTGATTTAATCTCGTAGACTTCTTCGGGAACAAGTCGAGATGCGTTGAGACTAGAATAGTAATGTGAGGTCAGCAGCTCATGTATCATTCTTGAGAGATAATATAAGCCAAGATCATACTTGGAATCGCCTGTACCTATCACATAGGCCCATTTACCCTTTTTCTTTCTGGTTGCTGAATTATAAAAACGATTTTCCATCTTTTATTGACACTCAACGGTTTGCGCGGACTAGCGCTAGGGCGGGCACATCATTATTATGTACGAGGCTCTATCGGGGCCAGAGTTGATTCGCCCTGTAGATCAGAATGACCCAAAACAAAAGCACGAGAATAATTGAAGTGGATGAGGAAAGCAGGTCTGTGAAGGAGGCGGCGGAGGAGCCAAAAAACAAGAACCCGTAAAAAAGCACATTCAGCCCGATCAAGACAGCAATGATTGTCTTTTGCGTTTTAACCGCCCAACGCGGACTGATGACGTATCCCATCCAAAGAGGCATGAGTCCAAAGAATAAACTGACAAGAATATGAACTGTCTTTTCGCCCATTGTTGTACTCCAAATGGTTAATTGCCGCTTTATTTCGCCGCCACCGCGCGGATGGCGACCAGGGTGACATCGTCATCCTGCTTCGAGCCGTCCTGATAGTTGATCAACGTCCCCAACAGGTGGTCGCAAACATGCTGGGCGGTGTGTTCGGACAAGCCGCCCAGCGTGGTCTTGATGCGTTCTATCCCAAAGGACTCGCCTTGTGGGTCGCGGCAGTCGGTCATGCCGTCGGTGAACAGGAACAGGGTCGAGCCGTGAGGCAACTCAATATCACGCTCATCGAGGGTGACCGGGTCCCACAAGCCAAGCGCCATGCCTGCGCTGTGCGGAAGTCTCTCCACCGTCCCATCGGCGTGCAGGATCAGCGGCGGTTCGTGACCCGCGCGGGCATAACTGAAGACGCGAGTCTTCACATCCAGAATGCCGTATAGCACGGTGACAAATTGCGTGGACTTTTGCAGGCGCGTGATGTGGTAATTGACCCGCTGGAGAGTATCCCCGGCATTCCTGCCGGTGTCCGCCTCCGCCATGATGAGGGCATGGGCGCGCGCCATGAAGATGGCGGAGGGAATGCCCTTGTCCGCCACGTCGCCGATCAGCACGCCCACCCTGCCGTCCTTGAGGAGGAAGATGTCATACAAGTCGCCACCCACCTGACGGGCGGGAAGGATTCGGGCGCCGAAGTCAAAATCGTCCAGCGCGGGCAACTCGTCGGGCAGGATGCTCAACTGAATGTCCGCCGCAACCTGCAGCTCGCGCTCGAGGCGTTCCTTCTCGATCAGTTGAGCCTGCGCCGCCTTGAGTTCGTCATAGGCGGTTTGAAGCTGTTTGTTCTTCTCGGTCAGTTCATGGAAGGTCTGGGTGTTGGCTGCGTCAAGCCGCTGGCTGAGGACGCCCACCATCGAGCGGGAAAGCCGGGGATACTTTTTCGTCAAATCCAAAAATTGTTCACGGCTCATCGAGAGCAGGGTGGACTCTCCGCGCGCGCGCACAGTGGCGGTGCGTTGTCCACCGGGCATGATGAGGCTCATTTCTCCGCAGTACTCCCCCACGCGCAGGATGTTCAGCACCAGTTCCTCGGCATTACCTTCCGCCTTCAAAACCTCCAACTCCCCGCGCATGACCACATAAAAGTTTTCGCCCGTGTCCCCCTCGTGGAACAGAATCTCACGATCCCCCATGTCCTTCACATCCATGATGGAAATGATATGGTCCAGCTCTTTGGCTGGAAGGCCGGCAAACAGGGGAACGTTTTCAAGCAGGTTGACGGTCATATTGCCTTGTGAGTCAGGTCTACAACTTCCTTGCCCGCCAGCTTGTCCTGGATGCGCTGCGTGACCATGTCCAGATGACCGGGCTGGTTGACGTAGTCCAAATCGTCGGTACGGATGGTCAGGACCGGGCAGAGGTCGAATGCGCCCAGCCACTCGTCGTAGAATGAATCGAGCAGGGAAAGATAATCGGCGGAGATGCCCGTCTCCATGTTGCGCGCCCGGCGGCGGATGCGATTCATCAGGACGTTGACCGGCGCTTTGAGATAAATCAACAGGTCGGGGCGGGGCAGCCCGTTGACGACGACATCGAACAGGCGGCGATAGGCAAGGTAATCGCGCTCACCCAAATTCCCCATGTGGTGCAGGGCGCGGGCAAAGATATGCGCGTCCTCATAAATACTGCGGTCGAGGATGGCGGAACGCGCGTCCCGCGAGGCTTCGAGATATTGGTCCGCGCGATGACCAAGGAAGAATACCTGCAAATGAAAGGACCAGGCGCGCATGTCGGAATAGAAGTCCGGCAGGTAGGGATTATCCGCCACCGACTCATATCCCGTCCACCAGCCGAGGCGGGCGCCAATGCGTTCGGTGAGGGTGGTCTTTCCCGCACCAATATTTCCAGCAACCAGAACGAGGTGTTTTGCCATAGTAATTTTATTTTATCACGCGGATTGTAGGGGCGGATGATCCGTCCGCCCTGCATCAAACGGTTTCCAACGTGCCCTTTTTCTTTGCCTGCGTTTCGAACCAGGCAAAGAGGAAGTAGCCCAGCACGCCGTAAACCAGCCCGATGCCAATTTCACTGACCAACAGCGGCGAGACCTCGCTGAGGGTTGATCCAGCCGCGAGGACGCGGGAGGCGGCGATTCCACGGGTGAGCGGCAGGACGTTGGAGACGACCTGCATCCACGCGGGCAGGTTGGCAATCGGCACGTTTGCACCGGAGAAGATGAGCAGGGAAAAATAAACGAAATTGTTGACAAACATCACGTTCGCCGTCAGCAGGCTCAGGCAGCCCATCAACAGTCCCAGCCCACAGGTGCTGATCGTGGTGATGAGGATGGTCAAGCCGAGGGCGGGCAGGTCGGTCTTCGAGAGATCGAGTCCCATGAGCAGGACTCCCCAAGTCAGAGCAATGACCACGCCGATGGCGCCGTCGATGACGTGCATGAAGGCTCGCCCAAAGAAGATCATGAAGCGGTTGGCAGGCGTGCCAAAGAGATAAGGCAGAGTCCCCGCATCGCGGTCGCCGCCCACGCTGAAGGTGACACCGAAGATGCCGCTGACCGAGGTGATCTGAATCGCGTTACCGATGACATAGAAATCCGAATTGCCGCCGCCCGAACCGTAAGTTCCGAGAAAGACGAAGAAGAACATCTGCGCCAGTGGCATGAAGATCTTGGATGCCATGTAGGTGACCGGTCGCAGCCACGCAAATAAGGCACGGTACGAGAGCAGGGTCCCCTGCCAGAAAAGGATGAGGTTGTTGCTGATGGTCTTCATGGCTCAGTCCACATCCAGCGTCGCATCGACCCGCGCCTTGTAGAGCATGACCTTGAACAACTGGCTGGCGATGATCAAATCCACGATGCTGAATAGCAGCATCATGCCCCAGGTAAAGGCAAGTTGCTCGAAAGATATTGTCCCGGTGGATGTGCCGTGCAGGGCAACCGCCGCCCAATATGGGGGAAGCACGTAGCTGATGGGTGTTGTCCAAACCGGCAGCAGGGCAATCGGGAAGAGGAATCCGCACAGGATGTAAACGGGGAATTCCATCGCGTTCTGCCATTGCTGCACACTGCGATACATGACAAAGATGGGCGCGATGGTCAAGCCAAAACAAATGAATGCAAATATGCTGAGCAGCAGGGTCACAAAGAAAAGAAGCGGCTGCGTCAGGCTCAACGAGTAGCCAAAAAGAAAAGCCGCCAGCGAATAGGACGCCACCATCGAAAGCAGGGATTGAAACACGTGGGCAAGGTTCTTCCCGAACACGATCACGTCGAAAGGGGTCGGCACACCCACCAGCGATTCGAGGGTGCCGGTCCAGCGCTCCGTGTTGATGCTGTTGCCTGAGACGAAGAGCAGGCTGCTCCACAAACCTGTCAAACCGCTGCCGACAACCACGAACATGGCAAAATCCGCGCCTTTGCCCTGGAGCATGAACAGGGCAAGGACGGCAATTATCATCGGCTGGAAAATAACCGCGAAGACGACGAAGGCGTCCACCATCTCCACGCGGATTGCCATTTCCGCGACGACCAGCACGGTGCGCCAGTATTTGAAGACGTTTGCGTAGTTCATGAAGCGCCTCCCACCAGGCGGACGTAGGCATCCTCCAAAGTTGGTTCGCGGACGATGACTCGTCCCACCCGCTGACCGTCCAGCACCGACATGATGTCCGGCACAGCCTCCGCCCCGCGCGCGGTCTGGATCAACAACATCTGCTTTTGCTCACGGTCTTCGACGGAGAGCGCGTCCACAAAAGACAGGGCGCGCAGTTTTTCGACAACAGTTTCAGCCGCGCCGAAAGTTTCCACCTCCACCACCGAAAGGTCGGAGACGTGCTTCTTCAATCCTTCCGGGGTATCCAGCGCAATGACCCGCCCCTTGTTGATGATGGCGATGCGGTCGGAGAGCGCATCCGCCTCGAACATGTAATGTGTCGTTAACAGGATGGTCTTCTTTTGATTTTGCAGGTCGAGGATGACGTTGCGAAAGTCGCGCGCGCCGACGGGATCAAGCCCGATGGTGGGTTCATCCAAAAAGAGGATATCGGGGTCGTGGAGCAAAGTCCGCGCCACGTGCAGGCGTTGCTTCATGCCACGCGAGTAGCCACCGACCCGCTCGTTGCCGCGCCCCTTCAAGCCAACCATCTCCATCAAGTATGGGATGCGCTTCTTCGAGACCTCCGGGGCTACACCGTACAGGCTGGCAAAATAACGCAGGTTGTCATCGCCGGAAAGCCGCCAGTACAAGCCGCGCTCGCCACCGAAGATGAATCCGATCCGCTTGCGGACTTCGTTCGCCTGCCTGACCACGTCAAAGCCGCCGACGCGGGCAGCCCCCTTCGAGGGAATCAGCAAAGTGGTCAACATCTTAACGGTGGTCGTTTTGCCCGCGCCGTTGGGCCCGAGCAGACCGAACAACTCACCCTGCTGCACTTCAAAGGAAATATCGTCAACCGCCGTCACTTCCTTAATGGAGCGATTGAAGACGCCGATCTGCGCGCGATAGATACGCTGCAAGTTCTCAACTTCGATTGCGTTCATTCGATTCCTTTTGGAATGGAGATATGAAACGATTGTACACGACCTTACATGGATATGCAAAAAGACAGCCGCTTTCGCGGCTGTCAACGCACAGGTTATCTTCGATCAGGGAGTTTTATCCGTCACCAAATAACTCGTGAAGACGAGCCATCCGTTTTTCGTGATGTGATCTTCGACGGTTCCACCGGGCAATATGGCTTCCAGTTCAGCAAGGCGTTCGCGATATGCCGGCGCCAGAATCCAGACCACGTCGTCGCCAGGGCAAAGTTCACGGGTCAGGGTAATGGTCTCAACGGGGACAACGATGATCTTACGGGGCCAGCCCATGAACACGATCTCCTCCTGATCGATGCGATAATCATCGGTGACGCCGCAGGCGGCAATTTCATCGGGCAGGGTGTCGAGATAGCGGGCAACGTGCACTTCGGGACGGGTCATGTCTTCGTTGCCCACATCCCGCAGGTAGATTTTCCAATCCGTGGCGCCCAATTGGAACAGGAACAGCGCAATGCCAATCATCAGCACGGGAACGAAAGGTTTCAGGGACGCCCGCTCCAGGATATTCACAAACTCATCGAAGACCAGCGCGATGAACAACGTCGCCAGCGGAATAATGCCGACCACGCGCACCCAGGTCGGGGCATCGATGGTCAGCACACAACCGGTGACCAGGATGAACAGGAAGGAAAGGAGCGAGAACAGGAACTCCGGCTTCCGCCAGCGGTACAGGCTCATGCCAAATCCCAGAGCCAAAAACGGGGAGACAAGGGAATTGAACATGGGGTGAGGATAGGAGAACTGGGCGCTCTTGTCGGAGAAATAGTTGAACTGGAAAACAGACAGCTTCACCTGGTCCCAAAGGATCATCCACATCGAATCGGTTTCATAGGCGCTTTTCAAGTGGGCAACGTTCCCCGGATTGAATATCAGCACCTGTCCCGAACGCTGCATGTAGACAGACCAATCCGTCACAAAGTAGACCAGGTTCGGTCCAAGCGTAATCAACATGCCTGCAGCCATCCAACCCAGCCCGCCGTAGTTGTCGGTCACCCACTTGGGGTTGAAGAACCAGAAACAAGCCAGACCGATCAACATCAACGGAATGAGCGCCCTGCCCGACGGATAGGAAACGAGCGTGAAGCCGGTAAATACCCCCGCGAGTGCCAGCGAAGCCCAGCGCCGTCCCTTCAAACCATCCACAAAGAAGAAAAGCGCAAAGAACCCGAGGAACCAGGGATCTATATAGCTGGTGATTCGGGAAAGGTTGATGTGGGCGGGGTTGATGGTGACCAGCAGGGCGGTGAAAAACGCCAGCCGGTGACGGTCGAACAGCCGCCAGACGAAGAGGTAGGTACCCAGCACGTTCAACGTCCCCATGACGACCGTGGCGGAATACAAACCGACCAGATTGTTCCCCACCGCAACCATGCCCAGCATATACGGGATAAAGGTAATGCGGGGCATGAAGTACCAGCCCGTGCCAAAGATCCGTTTCTCGAAACCGAAGAGATAATCGCGGGCATTGATTCCAACTGAAGCCATGTCAGTGCTCAAGTCGAGCGGGATATCGTAGAGACGATAGATTCGCAGGGCAAAAGCCAGAACCAGCAGGGACGCCAGAAGCGCCACATGAAACCAGCGGAAGGCTGGTGACTCATCCCCTGACATTGGCTTCTTCGACGGGCTTTTGATGAACAACGACGCCAGAAAAAGAATCAACCCTGCCAGCCAAAACCAGCGCACCAGGCTGGTTTCGTCTGTAACGGCATACAACAACATCGCGCTGACCGTGAAGAAAACACCACCAACCTGGAGCGGACTTCCAACCGCCGGTTGAAGGGCGTTACTGGCTTGCGCGTCTGTATTGGGTTTGAGCAACGAAAGGGCTGATTGCCTGTTGGCTGTGGCAAAAGTCCAAATCAACGCGGCCACGAGGAAAATCAACGAGGCAACGCCCAGCCGCTTTTCCTCGGATTTCAGGATCAACCATTGGGCGGACAGATGCAATCCTTCGCCTGCAAACTGGTCGAGAAAGGTTTGGGCAAAATAAGCCAGTCCCACAGCCAGGAGCGGCAAAAGGATGGAGGCAATCAGTTTCAGGTTGACTTCGGGAAACTCGAATGCGGCGATTTCGCCATACCAGCGGTTAAGGATGGTGGATGCGGGTTGGCTGGGTTCAAGCAGTTTTATTTCAGGGGAGGGAATCTCAATTAACCCGCTCCCGGCGGCATCTCCGCCGCCGGGGATTGCGGCGGGAACATAGGCAGTTTCAACGTTTAGCTTCGCCCGCCACTCACGCCAAGCCTCTTGAAAAGTACTTCGAAAAAAAAACCAGACCAGCGCCGCCGACAAAAGAAGCGTACCAATGATGCTGATGCCATTGACCAGCCATGGGGATAGCTTCGACATGTCATCGGGTTCCTGAATGTCAGGCGGCTGGACTCCCACGAGGTAGAAGGTCAAGGTGTAATCGAATTTGGCAAGATAAATCTGCTGAACGACTCCGTCGGGCCAGCGGGCGCGGATCGCATCCAAACGTCCCGCGTTTTCAGGAGACAGAACCCATACAACGGACGATCCTGTACATTTGTCCAGTTCCGAATCCGGGGCGTCGGGAGCAATATCCACCAGCTTTTCGTGGGGCCACGCCAAGAACCTGGTCTCGCGGACGGTCAATTGCGGTCCGCTGATGATGCCGCATGCGGTGAAATCACCGGGCAAATTACCGATGTAACGCCCGGTCACCGTGGACGGGGAACCGCTATGCTTTACGAACGCGTAGTAATCGGTCCAATTCAAATAGCCGACCATCGCGAGAAAGACAGCGATCAGGGCGCTGATAAATGCGATCCCAGGCGAACCAAGAATTTTCCTGCCAAGCTCGATGATTTGGTCGAAGGCGATGGCAATCAACAAAGCCGCCGCCGGCAAAATACCAACAAGGCGGGGCCAGAAAGGCGCGTCGATGGTCAGGATGCTGCCCAACACCATGATGACCGACAACCAGATGAGGACAAAAGCCATGCCGGCGTTCTTCCAGCGACGCAGGGCATACCCCAAGCCCAGCAGGATCAGCGGAGAGACCAGCGAATTGAACATCGGATGGGGATAGGAAAACTGCGAGCTGGTATCGCTTGCCTGGTTGAACATCAACAGCGACAGCTTGATCTGTTCCAGCAGGACAATCCACGCCGAATCCGTGTTGTACTTGGACAGCGAGTGCTGCAACACCCCATCGGAAAAGAGAAAGACCTCGCGGCTGCGTTGAATATATGCGTCCCAAACCGATATGTAATTCACAAGGGCGGGACCCATCGCGACAATAACCCCAACGACCAGGAGGACAAATCCCCAGCCGTTCTGGGTGATCCATGCGCGTTTGAAGAGAAGCGCGTACAGCACGAAGGCGATAATCATGAAGGGCAGCGCGCGCCCGGAGGTGTACATCAACAGGCTGAAGCCGATACATACGCCCGCCAGCCCGAAGGACGCGGAACGCTGCGAACGGAAACCATCCACCAGCAGGAAGATGGCAAAATTGGACAGGGGCCACGGCTCCATGTTGAAGATGCGCGAGAAGTGGATGTGGACGACGTTGATGGCGACGAGGGCTGTGGTGAGGGCGGCAAGGCGGTGGCTGTCGAACCATCTCCAGGTCAACAGGTAGATGGCGAGCAGGCTGAATGTCCCGCCAATGACCGCCGCCATCTGTAAGCCGAAGATATTGTCCCCGAAAACAGCCATGGTCAGGAAGGCGGGTAAAAAGCCGATGGTCGGGGTGGCGGTCCAGCCGAAGCCGAAAATGTCATGTTGTATCCCCAGCAGGAAGTCGCGTGCAACCTGTCCGTGTGAAGCCATGTCGCCGTGAAAATCGTCGGGGATGGTGGCAACCTGATAGTAGCGCAACCAAAATCCCGCCAACAGGATCAATCCCAGCATAAGCCAGTTTTGCCATGTGAAGCGGGGCGAAGATTCAGCCTGTGGGTGCGAGGCTTTCGCGGGAAGTTGGGAAAGAATAAAACATATCACTCCCGCCCCCCACATGTAACGCGTAAAGCCGGTCTCATTGTTCGGTGAAAATGAAATCACAGCGGCGAAGTAAAAAATTCCCGCCAGAATCAAAAGGAAAACCCGATGAAGAGGGGTACGATTCTCTCCACCGCTCCATGATTTGGGTGGAGCGACAGGCGTGTCCATCGAACGGATTGCCGGCGCGGTGAAAACCCAAATCAACACGGCGACCAGATAGATTCCCGCGCCAAGCCACAGGCGGTTGGACTCGGGCTGGAACACAAGCCATTCCCAGTTCCGCAATATACCCACCGAAATGGTGGAGTCGATGACGCCCTGCGCAAAATAAGCCACCGCCAACCCCAGCAGCGAACCAACGATCAGTTTCACCTGTCCCCAATCCCAATCGGGGACGCTCCATCTGTTCAACGGTTCGGACGCTTGATCGGCGGAAGGCAATGGAGCGGCTTCCTCCACTGACATGGTGGGTGCGGCAAAGACGGAACTCTTTTTTACGATATCCAAGCCCTCATGCGGGTTTACGATCACCGGCTCTGGCTCCGGCGGCTGGGAAATTCCAAAACCTTCGTCGTGCCGCGCCGACTTCATTCGCCTGACCAAAAAGTAGTAAATCAAGGAAACCAGCGAAACCACGGCAAAAACAAAACTGGTCACCAGCCAAAGCGGGAAGTCCGCCGGCGAGGAGGGTTTCGGAGGGGGCTGTATCTCAACCTGGGATTTTGTTTCTTCGGTTGGCGGGTTTTGCTTCATGAAAGTCGCTCCCTAAATTATTTTATGACCTCGAAAATGGTGGTGGTACCGGCAGTGTTATCTCCGAACACCACGAGCAGCCTGCCACGTCTGACCATTTCCTGGAATTTGTTGATGCCATTGACATCGTAATAGGCACGCTCGAGGTCGCCGACCACAATGTATTGGACCTGGTGTTTGGCTAAAAATTGTTCTGCCGCCTGGATGTCCGTTGTGTTGTAGAAGTTGTTCACTTCGTCGATCAGCCTGTCGACGATGGCGCCGTCGAGCAGGGAATTGTGCTGGCGGACGTGCCAGCTCCAGCCGACGACGGAGGGAAGTCCCGTGTGGATTGCGAACCGCGAACCCCAGCGATATTCCTCGGTGTGACCTTCGACAAAGGACGGCGACCCCTTGACTTGATCCTGCATGAACTGGATTGCGAAGTAGTCGCGGCTGAGGTTAATCGGACGGTTGTCGTCGTTGTAGATGGCGGGATTCGATCTGTCAGCTTCTCCAAGCATGAACGCGGAGCCGTCGAGGTTGTGCGGCGGACTCTTGATGTCGGGCCAGCGGTCAGACATCTTTCTTTCGGTGGCGGTCAGCGGGTAACTGGCGGCAAACAGGAACAATATTCCAAAGGCAAAACTCCATACCAGTTTGGCGGGGAGGGACCAGGAGCGCATCGTGGTCAGCAAATCCACAAAGGCAAGGCTGAGCGCAAAACCGAACATGAACCATGCCTGATTGTAAAAACGGAAGACCGTGTTCGAGCGTCCCGCGTCGCCTTTCAACACGAAGACATCAACGAACAGGGTGATGAAAAGAGCGGAGCCAAACAGGAACCACATCACCTGCTGAAGCGGCGAGAGTCCGCGCTTGAGCAGGATGACGTATGCGATGCCGATCAGGAGCGGGATGCCGAAGGTCAGGATTTGATAATCGGAGAACCAAAGCGCAGCCAGAAGAATAGCGACAAACAGCATCGCCAAAGACCACCACAGGTATGCCCCCTTGAAAATGCCGGCAAATTCCTTGCGGGCGGTGGAAACCCAACGCTGGTATCCAACCCGCAGCCCCGGAGCCAGCTCACGGGTAAGCAGGGTAATCATCACGAACAGGACAAGGCCAAAAGTGTAGAGATAGTCGATGAACGGCGTCCGCAGTCCCTTCCAAAGTTCGAGGGAAACATATTCGGTCTTGAACCAGTCGCCGAAGACGCGGTAGAAGAGGACGGCGATCCCCGTAAACGCCAGTTCATAGATGACGATGGTTTGGATGGCGTGTCTGGTGGAATCCGTTTTGGCGTACCAGACGTTCCAGATGATCGCCAGCGCGCCCAAGCCGACAAAGGTCGGGAAGTCCCAGGTGTGCGCCGCGCGGAAGATGCCAAAGATCAGCCCGGCGGCGATCAAGCCCGGCAACCGCTCGCTCCACTTGAAGCGGGAGGGTTTCCACAGCAGCAGGTTCAGAATCCAGCCGAAGACCAGTCCGTAGACCGGCATCACCATCATGTGCGGATGCAGGTCGCCGTAAAGGTAGGTGAAATACGGGAACTCGGCAATGGGCGTATCCGGCTTGCCGTTCAGGATGGGACGGGAGGCTTCGAAATACCAGCGTCCGTTGTTGCCCGGCAGGGTGACTTCCCCGCTCAACACCCGCCCGGCGCCCTCGATGACCGCGCTCGCATGTTCAAGGAAGGGGGCATCATCCCACCTGCCGATGGTGGACGCTTCTGGCAGGAAACGCCACAAGAGGACCGCCTGATACAGGTTGCCAAGGAACATCACGGCGACTAGGGCAAAGACAGCCGCAAAGTATGGCAGGCTCGCAGACCATTTCCCGTGAGGAAGGTCGGCTTCACCTTCGGGACTGCGGGTCAGCCCCTTCACCAGATTGAAGGCGACCGAGAACACGCCGATGCCTGTCATTGCGAACCAGGTGGGCAGGATCAGGTTGTAGGCAATGGCGGGAAGGATGCCCAGCAGTTTGGTTGGGATCGCCGCCACGATGTAGCCGTAATAATAGTAGTTGACGTAATGCCCGCCAAACCAGGGATGCTCCGGCGGGAAATAAACCGCCCGCAGCACCGCATTGAAGAAGGCGAAGTCCATCGGCTTTTCGCCGCCCAGCCAGGGATGCCACAAGTCGGGATTGCCAAGCCGAATGGACAGGCTGACGAAGAAGAGCGCGAGGAAGAGCGCTTCGACTCCCAAGATGTGTTTCCACTGCGAGGCGAAATATGCAAGGAGTTCATTGCGGCGGAGATAGGCAGTCGCGGCGCTGAGCAGAAGGACGAACCCGATGCAAAGCCAGATGGTCAACTGCGAAAAGGTCAGGACTTTGAAGCTGCCCAACATCCAAGCCATCCATGCGATGGTGACCAGCCCCGCCATCCTCATCAGGGGGTAGCCGCGATCCGGCAGCCAGCCAAAGACGATGAAGACCAGCGGGAAGATGGCAAGTCCGAGCAGGAAGACGAACAAATACCAGACGATTCCGCCTGTGGTCTGATTCGTGTTCAAGAGCGAGTTCCGGTCGAAGACGGCTGACCAGTCTCCGCTGTTGCGCTGCGCTTCGAGTCGGTCGGCTGGGAGGCGCATGGCGGTGGGAGCCTTGGTGTACTCCGCCGGCGTCTGGAAGAAGACCTGATCCAAATCCACTTCGTTCAAGATCGCGGCAACCTTTTCAGCGGAAAAGTCCTGCGTCTTCTTGAAGACCATCACCTTGGGATGGTCGTAGACGGTGAAGGATTCGTCCGCCCACTGATCGGGAAAGGAGATGAAACCGATCGTGGGCGGACTTTCGAACACGGCAACCAGCTCGAATCCCAGCGGACTCTTGAAGGGCGGTTGAAGCCCATAGGCTTTGTTTTCCAGCTCGTCGCCCATGCACTCGCAATCGAACAGCGTCTGATAGTATTTCAGAGCCAGCGGATAGCGCAGGGGCAGACGGGGCATGGCGTCATACGCGCGGTTGGACGGGATGACGAGGTAATTGGTCTCGTTCAGAACCCGAAGCATGGCTTCGCGCTTTTCGGGCGTATCCGGTTCGTAGAGTTCGAGATTCAAGGGCAAGAAAATCCCACCCTGGGCGTCGTACTTGTTGATGTTCAACGGCAGGGCATCGTCCCATGAGGTTTCGAGAGCCAGCTTTTCGCCCATGATGCGGAGCGGCGCGCCTTCGGTGATTTCGTAGCGCACTTGGTAGGTCTCTCCGCCGCTCAACTCAACGGGAGGAAAATCGAAGGTTGGGGTGAGCCGCGCTCCCGCCTCGGTGAAGGACAGGGTTTGCAAGGCTTCGGCAACCGGCGTCTCGTTATTACTTTCCTTGTAAATGCCGACCTTGAGCGTCGTCTCAGTTGGAGAGAAAACCTGACGGAAACCGTCGATCTGCAGGCGGTTCATCGTCATGGGTTGTTGCGGCGTCAGGGGAAGCGAGCCCTCTATCAGTCCGGACTGGGCTTGCAGGTTCAAGTCGAGCGGCAGGGCGGGACGGTTCTCGTCCACATGCTTGAGGATGAGATTCGAAAAGGAGAACAGGCTGCTGCTTTGGATGCGGTAATGGAGATAGTAGGTCTGACCCGCGTTCAGGTCGACGTCGCCAAAGGGAATCATCTGCTGTTCGTTTTGGTTGTCGTCGTTGATCGCCAGCCTGCCCTCGGTGACGGATTCATTTCCCTCCGCGTCGCGTGTCAACCTGAAATAGAAACTCATGCCCACCTGGCGGACGTCGGTGGTGGTGATCTGCGAAACGATCCCAGCCTCTTTGACGTGGATGTTGGCGGACGCCGCGTAGCCGGGCTCCAGCATCTGACGGTTGCCCACCGCCACCGGGTAGGTGCGGCTGCCGGAGGGGGAAGTCACGGTCACGTTGAACGGCGCGGGAATGTTTTCCAGCATCCACTCCGAGGCGGCGATGCGCGTCATCGGACGGTTGTAGATGCGGGTGAACGCGAAGGCGTAGCCGTACGTCCCGACCAGCACAAGGGCGGGAATCAAAATCCCAACCGCCCCTTTCCAGCCCATCCCCGGATTGATGAATCCCTCCTGCTCGCGGCTCTCGCGGGTGCGGTCGTAAAGTTCCACCAAAGCCCAGGCGGCAAACAAAATGAGGAGGGGATAGACCGGCAGGAAGTAGCGCATGTAACGCCAGAACTGCGCGTTCTGCCAGAGGAAATATCCAACCACCCAGGCGAACGGCAGGATATGTTTGTTCCAATTGCCATCCCAGATGCGCTTGAATGCCCAGCCAAGTCCCAGCCAGGCTGCCAGCCCAAGCGGAATTCCCATCCCCCAGACGACCATGTTGACCCAGGCGTAGCTGACGGGGCGATTCGTCCAGTGGGTGTTGGGGGGCCAGTCGGAATTCCCCGCCACCTGGTTGACGACTTCCTTGATGACCCGCAGCCACCCCTCGTTGAGCGACAGGCTAAAGAAGCCCGGTCCCACAAAGGCGTAAGGCTGGAAGATGCGGAACGAGACAGCAGTCGCCAGCGCCGCAACGAACCATCCCACGAGGACGACGACCAGGGTGTTCTTGAAATTCGACTTTTTCCAGTCGGCGATTAAGCGGACAACGCCAGCCAGCCCGATGATCCCAAAGATGGGCAGGGTGTTGACCTTGCACGCCCCAGCCAGCCCGATGACGAACCCAAACAGGATGAAGTGAATCAGGTTCGACGAGGAAATCCTTCGGTCGGGGTGGTGAATGGGAATCGCGCGAAGCGCAAAATAAAAACCGGCAAGGACAAACACCGTGGAAAACGAATCCACCGTGAAGTAATGCGAAAGTTGAATCGGCAGGACGGCTGCCGCGCCCAGGGCGGCGGCGATCAACGCGACGCGCCGGTCGTAAAGCTGTTTCGCCAGGATGTAAAGCATCCAGACCGCAAGCAGATCGAAGATGCCAGACATGGCTCTGCCAGCCAGAGTCACCGAGTCGTATTCAGACATCCCCACCCAGTTCGCGATCTTGTGGGTGAGAAACAGCGGGAACATGCCGTAGGTGTAGGAGCCAAAATTCAGGGGGTTGAGCGGACTATTTTCGGTGTCGAAATATTGGGCAACGCTGCCCACGTCTTTTATCTGTCCCACCACCATCGAGATGTAACGTTCGTCGGGATGCTGGTGCTGACCGTTATCCCAATTCAAACCGGTAAATCGAAAATAAGCCCCAACCAAAAGGATCAGAACCAGCAGCAGGCTCGCCTGCCAGGGCGTCTTCTCCTTCGGCGGCAGCGGACTTTCCTCCGCTTCGGGAAGTTCCTCCGCCGCGTCGGGCTGAGTTCCACCGGTCAGGCGCGACAGGACGGCTGGGTCCAGACCCCAGACCCTGTCCAACTGTCCAAGCGACTCGTAGGGGCGCAGAGCGATGATCCGTCTTGCGAGACGGGGGGAAATCTGCAACTTTCGAACCAGCGCTTCTTCGTCAGCGTTATTCAGGTCGGTGAGCGAAATGGTTGTATCGGTCATAAATGATGCCTTGGGCGAATTGTATTTGTATTTTTGGGGAAGTAAACAAATTGTATTGTTCGGGCAATTTTCTTAGTATATCAGCAATTTTCAATGTCATTGCGAGGCGGTTTGTGCCGAAGCAATCTGCTGTTTTAGGAGTATTTTCGACCCACAAGGAGATTGCCACGCCGCCCAGGAACAAAGGCGGCGGCTCGCAACGACACATTTCAGAAGTGCCGACACCAGCAGGTATAATTTCATCCATCGACATGAAAAACGACTTCATACACAGGATACCCTCCCTGCTCTGGCAGATTCTCTTTCTGGGGATTTCGACCGCGCTCTTCAGCCTGATCCTGGCGAACCGCTCCCCGAACCTGCTACGCCCCGTCAGCATGTCCCTGCGGACCGGCTTCGGGCTGGTGATTCCGCTCGCAGGGCTGGTCCTGTACCTTGCCTTTCGCACGCGTAGCGCAAACCGCGCCGGCGACTTCGCCAGTATGGCAGTCACCCTGTCGCTTTTTGCCATGCCGCTGGCGGGACTTTGGGCTTCGGGACAGACCCAGTCAGTGGCGATCAACGGGCTGATCCCGCTGGCAGATGCGGCAGGCTATTACACAGACAGTTTGCGAATCATCAGCGGCGGAGATATCTCCCACTTTTCCGCCATGCGTCCGTTTTTCCCGGGCTTTTTATCCTTCCTGATGAAGGTCACAGACCAGAACTTCATGACCAGCCTTGCGGTCGTCACGCTGGTTGCGGCGATTGCGATTTATTTTGGCGTCCGCGAAATCCAGCGCACGCACGGCGCGGAAACGGCTGTGTTCCTGCTCATCGTGGTCTTTATCTATTTCAGGCATCATTCGGGGACAAGCATGTCCGAAACGCTGGGCGTCCCCTTTGGCGTGCTTGGCATGGGCTTGCTCTGGCGCGGACTGGGGCAACGGTCTCAAAGTCTGGCAATCTTCGGGATGTTCGTCACCACGCTGGCATTGAACATCCGACCGGGCGCGATGTTCACGCTTCCGCTGATGTTGCTGTGGGCGGGATGGGTTCTGCGAAGAGACCGGGAACGCATCTCGATTCGATTTCTCGTTTTTGGGACAGCCGTGATCATCCTCGGTTTCGTGTTGAATTCCCTGTTCGTTCGGCTGCTCGCGGGGCCATCCGGCACGGCGTTTTCCAATTTTTCGTGGGCGTTGTACGGGCTGGCTTCCGGCGGACATTCCTTCAACTACGTCTTCCAACAGCATCCCGAACTTGCGCTTGTGCAGGACCCCGAACAATCCCGAACCATCTACCGTCTCGCGCTGGAGTTGATGATTCAAAGCCCGGAGTTGCTCGCGCAGGGGATTTGGCAAAGATATTCCATGTTCTTCTCGAACAGTTGGTACAGCGCCTTTTCATTTCTGGAGAGCGAAAACGGCGTGGTGTACGTCATCACCCGCTGGACGATATATATCTTGTGTGTTTTGGGCTTCGTGAAATGGCTGCGAAAACCCGGCGATCCCCACAGCGGACTCGTCGCCCTGGCTGCCGTTGGCGTCCTGCTGTCTGTCCCCTTCGTCCCCCCGACAGATGCCTATCGCGTCCGCCTTTACGCCGCTTCGATTGTGATCTTCGGGTTGCTGCCCGCCATGGGCGTTTCGCTGATTACGGACAGGTTCAAGTTTTTCTCCCAGCCTAATTCGCAGATTCAAGATTCAAACGTCACGGCAGCCTTCGGCGCTTTGCTCGTCGTTCTGGTCCTGGGAGGGACTCTGCTGGCAAAGTTTTCAAGCCAGCCGCCATCGCTGCCCGCCGCAAACTGTCCATCTGGTGAAGACGCAATTGTGATCCGATTCAACGCCGGTACGTCCATCAACATCCTTGGTGAAAAAATTGCCTTCCTCGACTGGATGCCGAACTTCCATCACGGACAGTTCAGGCGAAGCATCCACGGTCTGGCGGATACGCATCTCATCGAGTACCTGGAGTCGCTTCCAGCGGGGACATCCATCCTCTCCTCGCTGGACCATCTTTCGAATCGGACTGCGCTGGTCATCGTCCCGACCAGCCAGTTGCCTCAGCCCGGCACATATATCGGGTTATGCGGTCAATGGGAAAGCGATCCAAACCTGTCGTTGTATGGGATTTTTTATGGAGTTGAACGCGTGGGAGATCAGATATCCCCATAACTGGCGATTATGGATTTGACGCGATTACAGATAAGTTCTGTATTGTATTCCATGGAATCGTAATGAGTAGATGCCATTTAAGATGATAATGCCCTTGCGCATGGAGTGTGCCTGAAATCCGTTCTAGAGGTGCTGCTGTGGTTAAAAATCTGAAAAGGAAGCCAGACGATCCAGATAAGATTGCAAGGCTGGGAACAGCGGACGGTACACTTCCTCGAACATGCGGTTGTAGATGCCATGTCGGGTGGGGTCTGGCTCGATTGGTTGGGGAAGGATGTGGGTCATTGCCTGCGCAGCTTGATGGGCATCGGCAAAATATCCCGTAGACGTGGCAGCTAGAATGCCCGCTCCCAGCGCAGTGGCATCCACTGTGGAGGCGCGGAAGACCGGCTTGTCCGTGATGTCCGCGATGATCTGGCAGAACAGGTCGCTTTGCGCGCCGCCGCCGATGGCGATGTAACGCTTCACAGGTTGACCCAGCGCCTGCTCCACGCCCATCGTGGTCAGTCGCTGCTCGAAGGCGATACCCTCGAGGATTGCCCGGTAGACGTGTGCCCGCCCGTGAATTCCCCTCCAACCGACAATGATCCCGCTTGCAGATGGGTCCCAGTACGGGCCAAGAACGCTGTTCCAATACGGGACCGAGACCAGCCCCGCGCTGCCGGGCGGGACGTCGCTTGCGGCTTTCTCGTAGAACTCGCGCAACCCGGCGAGATCCTGACCAGGCTGGCTCGCCATTTTTTCCATGAACCAGGCCATGGTGTAACCGCCACCCAGCAAAACCGTCTCAAGCAGGTAGGCGCCCGGAATCCCGCTGGTCATCGTTCGAAAGGCGGGGTCGAAGACGTATTGTCCGCTGTACGTGCCGGCAATGACCGAGGTGCCGAGGGACAAATACGCGTCGCCGGGGTCGATGATGTTCACGCCCAAACCGCTCCCCTGCCCGTCGCCAATGCCCGCAGCCACGGGAAGCCCGATGGGGAGTCCACAGGCTTGGGCGGCGGATTGGGTAACCCTTCCCATGATTGTTCCCGGTGGAACCAACTCTGGAAGCTGATCCAGCCGAATGCCGACCGCGTCCAAAACGGATTCAGCCCAGCGATTGTTTTGCATGTCGAACATCCCCGTTGGGTCAGCACATCCCCAGCCGGTGACGTATTTCCCCGTCAGCTTATGGACGAGGAAGCTATGCACATCCAAATAGCGGCGGGTTTTGGCGAAGACTTCGGGCTGGTGCTGTTTGATCCAGGCGATCTTGGCAATCGTCAGGTTGACCGAGAGCCGCTTGCCGGTGAGACGGTGAAAATCATCCTGACCGAAGGTTCCCTCCAAGGCGGGCAAAAGGTCGCGGGCGCGTTCGTCCATCCAGACAATGCCATTGGTCAACGGCTGACCCAGTTCGTCCACGGGGACAAAGGTCTCGCGCTGGTGTGCTATGGACAAGGCTTGCAGCCGCCCGACGTCGATCTGCCTCACCGCCTGACGGATCGCCTCGACTGCCGAAGTCCACCACGATTCTGCGGACTGTTCGTGCCAGGTAGGTTGGGGCGTGATCAGCGACAGGGCGCTGTACCCCTGCGCGACGGCATTTCCGTAAAGGTCCCAGACGACAGCCTTGCAAGCCGAGGTGCTAGAATCCAAACCTAAGACGAGGGGGGAGAGATTGGTCATGGTGCTGCTATTCTACCAATGGTTTGCGAACACCCCGCCCGTGTGTGATGGACAAAACGAAAACGGGACAGGCTCTTCGCGGCTTGTCCCGTTTTGGCCCGCACAGGGGATGAATCCCCATGCTCATTTACGAACCCTGCTTCGCAGGTTCAGCCGCCTACGGCGGCTTCGTAAAATTAGCCCTGACGTTCACGTCGGGGCGGGCGGAGTAAAAAGTGAACCTGCAAGTGACGAATCAAACCGCTGGCGCGTGAGGGACAAAATCAAAACGGGACAGGCTTTTGCGGCTTGTCCCGTTTTCGAAGGAAATTTCTGCCGAATATCCCATTTCAGACAATTTCCAGTTAGTTTCCCCAACTTCTCTAGACCTTTTCCCAAACCTCCCTTGAGAGGTTTCTAATCCTTCCTTGAGAGGATTCCAATCCTTCCTTGAGAGGTTTTTAATCCTCTCTAGACTCTTTCCCAATCCTCTCTAGACTGTTTTTAGATGCTCTGACGACATCTTCGTATAGCATATAAAGGGACTGGATATTACGCACCGCCCCACTTGCATCCGTCCTTTCAGTGCTGGCGTCGATTCCGATGAGTTTGCGGACGTAAGCGAGCGGAATAAAAAGACAAAACGGGACAGGCTTTCACGGCTTGTCCCGTTTATTATTGATAGGTTGACGATAGACATGGGGCGGACGTGGACTCTGTTTGGGAGCAGAAAAAACTTGAGGCCAGAAAAATGCTTGAAAATGCGGCAGAATCCCCAGCGTCCAATGCACGCTTTGTTGGGCGTTTTGCATTATTTAGAGCGTCTTACTTTGCCGTCAATTAATTTTTCTTGTTCAGCCTTGATAAATTGATAAGACTTCATTGAATACTCTACTATTTCATTTGGGTAATTTATCACGGACATAAACTCTGAATAATCGTTATCTTCCCATTGCTTTAGAACGGCTTGGTAAGCAGTCACATGTGCGCAGAAAGATAACAGGCATTCAGGCATTTTTGTTTCAATTAACAAGTCTGATTTTGAAAGAATGATTTCATAAATCCGCAGATTTATGGGCATAAAAACAGTTGACATCCACAAACGCCATGCTTTTAATTCTTCTTCTGTCGGGGTTCGTCTTTTACCATCAAAATACCCTTGACCTATGCGCTTAGACTTGAATGCTGTCCAAGCAGTATCCGATGCGTGAGTTAACGCAAAGAGTGGTCCGTAAAGTTCGCTTAATTGCCTATTTATTCTTTCTAATTTCTCTAGCCGTTGGGACAATCGAAGATTGTTTAAATATGTTGCCAAATATCCAACAAAGGCTAGAAATACAGTGATTACTGTCGTTACAACTAGACTCGTGTCCATTTTCTTTTTTCCTGATTGTTATGCAAGGAAACGCCCAACAGTTTGTGTTGACTGGTGCTGGGGCTGGGGCTGGCGTGGACTCTGCCTGGAAGCAGAAAAACTCGAAGGGCAAAAAATGATTTCATGCCTTTTCAGTCTCTGTTTTAGTCGTTTTTCCAATCCGATATTGAAATGCTATATCTTTGTTAGTGAATAACATGTTTAATTTCATTGATTTAGCATAACCTTCAAGTCCAGGAAATAAAGAAGCATGATTGATATTCATATTGTCTAAGTCTATTAACGCTTGCATACGATACTTTTTTAATAATCTGATCTTTATTATAGGCGCCGCTGTAACGTGCCCATATAAATTTGGTTCTAGTAATTCTTCTTTGTTTCTTCGAACCGATTTATTTTTTAGGAACGCGGTTGCACTAAGTTGAACTATGTTCTTGTCTTCAAGCTTGTCAAATGGAAACTTAAATGTTTTGCACAAGCCGTGCTCAAAACTTTCATGTGCGTTGCAATTAAAAAGAAAGAAGCCTTTTTGAGCAGCTAGTCGCTCATTTAATCTCGGAGGAATGATTTTTACAATAAAATCTTCACTTTTTGTTTGGTCTGCAAGAAATATCTCTGCGAAATCATTACATTGGTCTGGGTTATAAAGAAAATAGGTTGTGTCGGACTTGAGAAGTGAAACGTGAGAATTAACAAATCTATTCCATAAATCATAATCAGAGATTGCCCAGACGCAAGCATCGTCTTTTGCTGATTCGAGAGCGAAAAATGCAGCAATGTAAAACGAATGCGTAAAATCGAGTAATCTTGTTGGTCCGCCGTAATCTTGTATTATAGATAACCATTCTATGTTATTTTGAGTAGCAGGCGGAGCTTGAATATATTGGTGGGCTCGAGATTTAAATTTTTCTAGTATGTACCCTTCTCGATTTCCAATTGCTGACTTTTTCATGGAGAACTGATCTGCCAATCTTTCAATAGTAGTTGTTAGACCCAAATTACAATCACTTTGCCCACGAAAGGAATAGCGTACAAGTTGATCGTTGATCGACTTAGCTGTGTTCCAAGATTTTGGCGTAACTTCTAAAAAATGAAAAGCTGATTCCATTTATGTTCCCTTTTGTTTTTGGCAATGTCAATTTACGTAATTCAAAACCGCTAATAATTTCAATCGCTCCTTTTTTTCGCCGCTAAGTAGATTTATTATAAAACAAAACTCCCCCAGGAAAAATCGAGGTTTTTCGATTAGGGATTACAATTAAACAACAATACCAACTGACAAAAAACATCCAGCCCAACTTGGAGACCCCCATGCCCGAAAAACCTGAAGAGAAAAAAGAAGAAAAGCCCTCCCCCAAAGATAACCTTGTCGAAAGCAAGCACTCCGTCAAGATTGGCGGGAAGGAGATCAAGTACACCGTCACCACGGGGACGATGGTCCTCAAGGAAGAGGTCACCGATAAGGAGAAGGACGCCGAAGTCGAGAAGCCCCGCGCCCAGATCTTCTTCATCGCCTACACCAAAGACGGCGTGCGGGACAAAGCCAAACGTCCCGTCACCTTCTCCTTCAACGGCGGACCAGGCTCCTCGTCCGTGTGGCTGCACATGGGCGTGCTCGGACCGCGTCGCGTCGTCCTCACCGACGAAGGCGAACTCCCCCCACCCCCGTTCAAGTTGACCGACAACCAGTATTCCATCCTCGACGACACCGACCTGGTGTTCATCGACCCGATGGGCACAGGCTACAGCCGTCCTGTGGAAGGCGAGAAGGCGAAGGACTGGCATGCCTTCAAGAAGGACATCGAATCCGTCGGCGACTTCATCCGCCTGTACGTCACCCGCTATCAGCGCTGGCTCTCGCCCAAATTCCTGGCGGGCGAATCCTACGGCACCACGCGCGCCGCGGGTCTTTCGGGATACTTGCAGGAGCGGCACGGCATGTACCTCAACGGCTTGATGCTGATCTCCGCCGTGCTCGACTTCACCACCATCGACTTCCACCTCAACAACGAACTGCCCTACATCCTCTTCCTGCCTGCCTACGCGGCGACAGCCTGGTATCACGACAAGTTGAATTTCGAGACCCCGCTCAAAGACTTCCTCAAGGAAGTGGAAGAGTTTGCGATGGGCGCATACGCCTCCGCGCTGTTCAAAGGCGACTCGCTCCTGCCCGAAGAACGCGCCAGCATTGTCGACAAACTTGTGCGCTACACGGGGCTTTCGCAGGGCTTCATCGAACGTTCCAACCTGCGAATTATCGACCAGCACTTCTTCAAGGAATTGCTGCGTGACCGCAACCTGACAGTGGGTCGGCTCGACAGCCGTCTGCTCGGCATCGACCGCAGCGGCGTGACCGCCACCGCCGAATATGATCCGCTGCTGACCACCGTGCTGGGTCCCTACACCGCCGCCTTCTACGATTACATCCGCACCGAACTCAAGTTCGAGTCCGATGTGCCGTACGAAATCCTCAGCGAGAAGGTCGCCGTCAACTGGACGTATTCGCAGTTCGAGAACCAGTATCTCGACGTTGCCGAAACCCTGCGCCGCTCGATGACCTTCAACAAGTATCTCAAGGTCTTCGTCGCCAACGGCTATTTCGACCTCGGCACGCCCTACTTCGCCACCGAGTACACCTTCAACCACCTCAGCCTCGACCCAAGCCTGCGCGGCAACATCCGCATGGGCTACTACGACGCGGGTCACATGATGTACATCCACCTGCCTTCGCTGAGGTCGATGAAGAAAGACCTGACCAAATTTATCAAGGATGCTGTTTAACGGAGTCCAACGACTCCTGTCGTTGGATGCCGAAAGTCGTGAGACTTTCGACTCCGCAAAGGATACAACCAAATGAATTTAGACGATCTCGAATACTTCAAAAAACTCGACACCCTGAACATGCTCGGTGAAATCGACGGCTTGCCCGACCAGCTTCAACGCGCGTGGGAACTGGGGAAGACTCAGCCGCTGCCCAAACTGGACACCGTCCGCGCCATCGTGGTCGCGGGCTTGGGCGGATCAGCCATCGGCGCCGACCTCGCAGCTGGTTCTGTTTCCTCCAGCCTCGGCATCCCGATGATCGTCCACCGCGATTACGGTCTGCCCGCCTTCGCGCAGGGACCTCAAACGCTGGTGGTTTGTTCCTCGCATTCGGGTAACACCGAAGAGACGCTGGACTCGTTCGAGACCGCGCTGAAGAACGAATGCAGCATGGTCGTTATCTGCACGGGCGGCGAACTGGCGAAACGCGCCGAAGAGAAAAAGATTCCCGTCTGGCGTTTCGAGCACGGCGGACAACCCCGCGCCGCGGTTGGATTCTCCTTCGGATTGCTGCTGTCCCTCCTCTCCCGCCTGATGCTGATTCCCGACCCGTCAGCGGATGTCGCCGAAGCCATCTCCGCGATGAAGAAATGGCAGGAGCAGCTCCGCGCCGACGTGCCCGCCGCGACCAACCCCGCCAAGCGGTACGCGGGTCAACTGGTGGGGCGTTGGGTGACGGTGATGGGCGCGGGCATCCTTGCTCCCGTGGCGCGCCGCTGGAAGGGACAGGTCAACGAGGTCGCCAAGGCTGGCGCGAACTTCGAGTTCCTGCCCGAAGCGAATCACAATACGCTGGCTGGCACGCTCAACCCCAGCGATGTGCTCAACACATCCACCATGACTCTCTTCCTGAGTTCCCCGTCCGACCATCCGCGCAACAAACTGCGCTCCACCTTCACCCGTCAGATTTACATGGTCGAAGGCATGAACACCGACGCCATCGATGCGCGCGGCGACTCCCCGCTTGCTCACATGTGGACGTTAGTCCTGTTCGGCGATTACATGACCTATTACCTGGCGATGGCGTACGGCGTCGACCCCACCCCCATCGATGCGCTGGTGAACTTCAAGAAGTCCATGTCGGATGCGAAATAGAATCCTGTAGGGGCGAGGTCCTCTCGCCCCTACGCTTTGGGCGGGGAAACCCCGCCCCTACCTTGTTCACCCATTTTAGGCGGGATGACTCCGCCCCTACATGAAGAAAGAATCCCATGCCCACATCACAAGACATTCTCGGACATCTCCCCGCGGGGCGCGTGCTGGATGTCGCCACTGGCAGCGGCGGTTTCATTCACTTTCTTTTAGAGGGATTGAAAGACTACACCGAAATCATTGGGGTGGATAACAAAGAACGCGCCGCAGCCGCTTTCGAAAAAGCCTTTGAAGAAAAACCAAATATCCATTTTCAACTGATGGATGCCAATCATCTCGATTTCGATTCTGACTCTTTCGATCTGGTCTGCATCTCGAACTCGCTCCACCACTTCGACGACCCGCAAGCTGTTCTGTCCCAAATGGAGCGGGTATTGCGCCCAGGCGGTTACCTGCTGGTCTCGGAGATGTATTGCGACGGGCAGACCGAAACCCAGATGACCCATGTCCACTTGCACCATTGGTGGGGAGCGGTGGACACCGTCAGTGGGGTGACGCACCACGAAACGTATCGCCGCGATGAACTCGTCGGGTTGGTATCAGGCTTGGCGTTGAAAGATGTGGCGCAGTACGATTTGACAGACACGAGCGACGATCCCCGCAATCCAGAAATATCCGCAGAATTGAATCCCGTTTTTGAACAGTATATCCAGCGTGCCGAAGGACATCCTGATTTGCAGGCTCGCGGCGAAGAGTTACGCCAGCGCGTGGCAGAGATCGGATTCCACAGCGCAACTACGCTGGTCATCATCGGAAGGAAATAAACATGGACGCCTCACAGCTTGGCAGAAAGATTGCCCACAATAAAAGTTTTGCGGGAGCTGTGCTGGTGCGACAGGGCGAGACCGACCTATTGCGCCGCGCTTACGGTTATGCCGACCGCACCTGGAAAATCAAGAACCGACCCGAAACGCGCTTCCGTATCGCATCGGTGGGGAAGTTGTTCACTGCCGCCGCCGTGCTGCAATTGATCGAAGCTGGCAAGCTGGCGTTTGACACGCGGGTGACGGAGTGCCTCGGCTTGGAGGGGACGAAGATTCCGCCCGAAGCCACCGTCCGCCACATGCTCACCATGACCTCTGGCATTGCAGATTGGATCAACGAAGACGCCGAGGATTTCGATGCGGAGTGGTCGAAGTTTTGCCGCACCTATCCGCTTTATCTTCTCCGCCGCGACGCCGATTACCTGCCCATCTTTGCCAACCTTGAGCCGTATGGTCCGCTGGGCGAGAAGTTCCGCTACAACGGCGCGGGATTTATGCTCATGGGGTTGATGATCGAAAAGGTCACGGGCTTGAGTTACTTTGACTACATCCGCCAGAATATCTTTGCCCGCGCTGGCATGACCGAGACCGAGTTCCTCGATCTGGATGACGTTGTGCCGAATGTTGCCGAGGGCTACATCCCGATCAAGGATGAAAATAAGAAGGTGATTGGCTGGAAGAAAAATTATTACTCCACCACGGCTGGTTCAGCCGCTGACGGCGGGTCCACGTCCACGCTGGAAGATTTGGTGAAATTTTCTCGCACCCTTCGTGAAGGACGCCTGGTCTCATCCGAACTCGCACACCAGATGACCTCTCCGCAGGTGGTTGAAGCTGACGACAATTATCGCGGCTTTCAGTGGCGTTATGGCTTTGGCTGTTTTGTCCTGTTGGACATGAAAGACCAGATCGTCCGCTGGGGGCATACGGGCGAAGAGGATGGAGTTAGCTGCGGCTATTGGTATTATCCGCAACAGGACGTGGACGTGGTCATTCTCGGCAACCAAAGTTCCTGTGCAAGCAAGGTCCTCTGGGATATTCAGGATTTTGTGCTTGGGTTGTAATATGGAGTCAAAAGTCCCTGATTTTTGACCTTCGACCTTTAACATCCATCATGGAGGAACAAATGGATACAATCGGCTTTTCCAATTTTTTGCAGGGACGCGAGTTCCCCCCGCTTCAAGGCGACTCGCGCTGCCGCTTCGCGATTCATCTGCCAGAGGAAACCCATGTTTGACCCAAATGAAAATCGCAAGGCTTGTGAAAAATACTTGAGCCAGTCTTTGAGTGGCTCGGTGAAACTCGTTCACGCCAGCCAGTTGACTCAAAGCACACGTATTGCTCCCTGGCGGCTGGATGTAACGCTGGACGGCTTCGCGCGATCTTTCGTCATGCAACTTGACGCACGCGGCATGGAATACGAATATAAAATTCTCAAGGCGATGGAAGCTGTTGGAATTCCGTCCCCCCGCGCTTATGGCTTGGATTTGGCGGGCGAAGGGTTGGGCATCCCCTGTTTTTTCAGCGACTTCATCGCGGGCGAGTCCCTGCTGGGGCCGATGCTCGCTGGTGAGCCTTGGGCGAAGACTTTGTACTTCGATGCGGTCTGTGCCTTGTATTCGGTGACTCAAACAGACTTGGGCGATTTGGAAGTGGAGCAAGAGTCCGCTGATGAAATACTGGAAGCTGCCTGGAATTACTTCAAGGAGAATCCGCCTCCGCTGGCGGAGGTCATGTACAACCGGTTGAAGGAAACACAGCCCGACCTTCCCTCCGTCCGCTTTAGCAACGGCGATTTATGGCTGGATAACTTCATCGTGCAGGGACAAAAACTGGCTGGCGTCATTGACTTCCAGAACGCCGCGTTCAGCGACCCCATCTTCGAATTTTTGCTGTCCTTCTTCGTCGAGCCGAAATTACAGGGGCGCGGCATCGAGGAAAGATTCTGCCGCCGTCTCGGCTGTGACCCCGCCATCCTGCACTGGTATCATGGCTTGGAGTTCTTCGATACCTGGCGCGCTGTGCTCAAATACAATGAGCCGTTTGTTCATCACACCGCCGAGAGCTTGGAGGCGGATATCAAGGCATGGCTTGGGTAGGTCATTCACCTGTGGAGCAAGTCAATCCATTCCACGGTGAGGAAACCAGCGTCTGGTCGTTCACTTTGACCATCAACGCCCTCACGAAACCCTTTTGCCTGCATCCTACCACAAAGACATCGGAGGCATGGGGAAAATATTGCGGAGCCTTTTCGAGCGGCAGGAAGATAAAACCCTGGTCGGGCCCGATCAAGGTAAATTGGATACGATTGAATTTGCTGGCTGCCAGCAGGTTTAGACTGGATTCGCCCCAGAAGACTCCTTCCTCGTAATAGGCTGGATACAGCGCCCGTCCATACGCGACCATTGCGGCTGGTTCCGTTTCGAGGAAGTTTTTTAGCGCCGAAGCCGTGACCTGCCCTCCGTCCAGAGCATGGTTCTCGATCAACTCGTCTGCTGACAGGGCGGGATAACGCACAGGTATGGCAAGTTCCACCGCAGGCAGGGACAGCCCAATCAGCAGGAAACCAACGATGGCAACATAGGTTTTCCCTTGAAAAAACGAGGAGGGTTTTTCCGCGACAGATTCCTCCGCCGGCATTCCCCTGTTCCAGATGACCGATGTGAGAATCAAAACGAGTTGAATCAGCCCGATGGAATAATATACCTGGAAAACCCAATCCACGGGCATGATGAAGCGCCAACCCGAAATCCGCGCAGTAACCACGCTCAGGCTGTAGGTAAAGTGAATCAACAGCGGCATTAATCCCAAAAATCCCAAGCGACGGAATGCCACGCCAACGCCAAGAGCGATCAAACCGAGATTGAGGAAAAACGTCACACCGTAACCGTTTGCCAGGTCAATGTAAGGGTCACCCCAAAATGGCAACTGCTTGACGTACGAGCGCAAGTCATAAAGTCTGAACGACATCGGCAGGTAAACGACGGCGCAAATCTCGTTGTGGATGAAATAGGTGGAGTAGACCTGTGCAACTTCCAGCGGGTGGTTGAGAACATACCGAATCATCTGCGACTTGATTCTCGCGTTGTACTCATCGAACGTCTCCCCCGGCAACTGGTCAACGACATCCGTCGGCTCAGCATATCCTCCGGCGAATAGACGGATGTAAAACTCCGTGTTCTCAACGGCGGGTTTACCCGACACCAGATAATTCCGCCACACCCAGGGGGCGACGACAATCGCCAGTCCCAGAGTAAATATCAACGTCCTTTGCAAGGCTTTCCGCCATCGAAAACCTCCACTAAAGACAATGCCCACCAGCAGGATCGGCAGCAGCAACTGGGCTTGACTCCGCACCAGCACCACCAGCCCAAAGCAGGCGCCAGCCGCAATCCCCAGCGGATGGTTGAGGTTTGTTCTCCTCAACCAGTTGACAAGGGCGTAGACCATCAGCAGCATCAGCGCCGCAGTCGGCAGATCGGAGAGAATCAACTTCGAGTGACTGACCTCGAGGATGTTGGTCAGCGCAATGGAATTCCTCTCCCTGAAAATCAGCAGGATTGCCGAAAGCACACCCGCTGACTGGCTTCCCATGCGGGAAACAAGCAAAAAAGCCAGCGCCGGCATAAATGCCAGAAGCAGGGTTTGCAAGGTCAGGATGAGACTGTAATCCTGACCGGCGATCAAGTGAAAGACGGTCAGGGAAAAAATATACAGAGGGCGCAGGATCACTGTCAGGCTTCTGCCCTGTCCGATAACGATGCTTTGGGCAAGGGTGTCGTAAAAGCCCGCATCCGAGTAGGGATAATATTCGAAGTTGGGCGGGGTCGGCGCGGGAGTGAAATAGCTTTGACGCCGCAGTGGTTCCGCCTGCCAGATGAGGAAGGCGGCAAGCCACAGGGCGAGGAAGGCAGCAACCTCGAACTTCCAGCCTTTGACCCGGTTGCTGAAAAACATGAACAGCAGACTGATAAAGAGGGCAATGAGAAGCTGTAAAAACGGAATTGGGGTGCCGGGTCTGTGCCAGCCGTAGGTCTCCGGCTTCAAGCCGATGCCGCTCCACGCTGCCCAGACTGCGATCACGGCCGCGATGGCGAGCAGAATGCCGGCGACGACAAAGATGGGTTTCCACTGACCCAGGTTTTCAAGATGAAGTTTTTGTCCGCGCCAGAGGAACTGACCGAGCAGGGTCTGCACTCCGAGAAATCCGCCGAGATAAACCAGCGGCGCGAGTCGCGCGACAATCGAGGCGTAATCCCCAAGCCGAATGGTTGGAACCAGGAAAAGGGTGACGCCCGCAACTGTCAGCAGGGATGAGGCTGAAACAACCGCGAGCCGTTTCCACTCGTCGCCCAGAGCTGAATCCAAAACCAGGATGGTTCGATCCAGGCGCGCGGACGAGAAATGGATCAAGACCAGGATCAGGCCGAAGAGGAGGAAGGGAATCGCCGCGCCCGCAAGCAAAAGCAGGCGGCTGGCTGAGTATCCCGCAAGGACGGCGTTCCCGGAATCGGATGGGATGGCTGCCAGCCAATAAAAAGCGAGCGCGCTTTCGAGGACTGCCAAAAGCGCGTAAAGTTTCAAAATGGACGATTTGTTGCGCTGCAAAATATCAAACCTCGTGTTTGGGTGTTTCGGCAAAGAGTTCGATCAGGGTGACTGAATCAACGGATAAGTCGCCGGTGAGGAATTCCGGGCGGATGCGCCCGCCCATTTTCTTCAACTCATCCTCCTGCCGCGCCAGCACGTTCACCTGTACCCGCCCAAAATATTTCCCTAAGATGTTTCGGTAATCGGGCAGGCGGTGGCGATTGAGGTTGCTGGTTGGGTTGAGGAAGTTCCTCCAGACCGTTTCGGAGTAGGCGAGCATCTCGAAGGGATACTTGAAGTAATGGTCTCGCAGGTCGACGAAGTGCAGGTGTGATCCCTGCGGGGCGGTCAATTTTGCAAGGGCGGCTGTAATGCCTTCCACATCGCCCAAATGCTCGTAAACGGAGGTGCTCAAGACCAGGTCCGCGCTGGAAATCTGCGTCTGGATTTTCGCGTCACGGATGTCGCCATGAAGCAGGGTGACATGCTCGGGGCGCGGCAACACTTCGCCGTTTGCGGACTGGAGGTAATTCCCGTATTTCGGAAGCAGTTCCAAATTCCGTTCATGATCCAGCAAGACGAAATGATCGCACAGGATGACATGAGCGGCTCCCTGCTCAAGCAGTTCCACTCCGACGGCGAAACGTCCGCCGTAACCGAACACCAGCACCCGCTGTCCCTTGATGGACTTGCCATGCTGGTTCAACCCGTTCAGATATTGCTCCACAGCCGCCAGCGGGTTGCTCGACTCCAGACCGGGACGGATGATCCACCTGTGCTTCAGGAGGAAACGCGCAATGCCTTCAGGCATGAAATGACGTGCGAGACGAAGAAACAGGTAACGAATATTCAAGTTATATTTCCTTCATGGCAACACGGAGGAACAATCCACTGTATCCTCTCTGGGAACAAGAAGCTGTACGTTGACGTTTTTCATCGTTTCCAAAGGTGTGTAATAACACATCACGGGTCTCGTCACCCACTTTACCCATGCATTATTCTCTTCCCCAAACTCAAACACTGAAATATCCTTTTTCGATCTTGCCATTGGCTGGGAGATGATCAGGGAAAATCGATGAGCAGCAAGGTCTGCATAAAACCCGTCAAAGTAGGCGGCGTCTTCGCTCATTGCCCTGTCCATGAGGAGTTTCTTTTCATAATCGGGCACAAGCGGTACATCCTTAATATATCCAAAGGTAAGCAATTGACGCTGGTCCATGAAAAGGACTTCACCCTGCGTTTTGGCTTTGTCCACCGCACCCTGGATAAGTCGAAGGGCAGAATCAACCTCATCCTGCGCGGGGAGTACCTGTATTTCGCTTCCGCTTTTGGCGCCAGAAAGGGTCTTTAGCCAGGATGCATTTTCGCCGAAATGATAGGATTGCATTTGTCCAAGAGGCTGGAGTCCGGGTATTGCAAACAGCAGGACAAGGGCAAGCTTTACCCAGAGGGGATAAAGATGGACCCTGTTGTTCATCAACCATTCACCTCCACCGTTTTGCCAGGCAATGATCGCGGTAAAAACAAGCCCGATCAGGAACATATCCGTATTGTGCAAATCACCGCCACCGCCAATTTTCGTACTGACAACCAGTCCGACAACTAAAAAAGCCAGTAAGGGCACAATCATCGCCAGCTTTTGCCAGATGTTGGGAGTCCATTTCCTTGTGAGGAGTAAATAAGTCAGAAACGCCATTAGGGGCAGCGTAGCAATCGCCAATCCCACTATGATTCCAGGTCCGTAAGTCTCGTTGGGCAGGAGGCGGTACCATAAAAGCGGCTGGGTTGGGGCGGAAACTCTCGAAATGGCAGATACCACGGAAATTCCCGAGTCTACTTGCGGGCCGCCTACAAACAGACTCACAATCGCTGATCCATACTGTCCTCCCGCCATTCCAACCAGTCCAAGCAAGACAGCCCGCACCCATACATTGGTGTCCAATCTGTTGTTTTGTAATGACGCTCCTGCCAATTCCAACATACCAAGCCAGATACCAGGCGCAAAAAGCCAAGTGAACCGGCTTTCATGAGCGACATACCCTGTCACTGCAATGAGCGGAAGAGCAAGCCACAGCGGTCTTTTCCAGAGCAGAGCCACAACCATGGCGCACAGAATAAGCGGCGTGTGAATGGGTCCCTGCTTGAGGAAAATAAACACCCAGAGGGAACCGAGCAGCCATATTTTTAAGTTCGACCGGTCGAAACGGAACACAGCAAAGCCGAGCAACAGATAAGGAACAATGGTTATCAGCGCAATCCAAAATCTCTCCATTCCAATCGTGAGACCAGGAATGAGGAAGGGCAAAGCACCAATAAATTGTCGATTAGTTTCCAAAAAAACGAAAATTTCACGGTCAGCAGGATAATCATACAATTGCCTGCCAAAAAGGACTGAGTAATCCCACATCCGGTTACCTTCGGACCACCCAAGTGAAAACGGGTAGTTTGTTACCTCCTTAAATGAAGCGGCAAGGGTAAACGCACTTGAGGTCAACAGGATGGCAACAATAAATTCCCCCCACCCTGGCATCGAATCATCTTTTGCAAGAAACATGGCAAGCAGAAAGACCAGCAGACTCCACATCAATATTCTGATATAGATGTCACTAAAGACCTTTCCCCATGACGTGTATTGAAGGAACCAGACAGGAAAGGCAAGAATAAGAAAAAAAACAAGCCAGCGAAAGACGCCCAGTCGTTGTTGGAGAATAAGCAATTTTTCCAAAGACCACTGAATTTTTTGGGGTCTCCATATTGCAACGCCGGAAAAAAAGACACCGAGCACGCAAACCAGGACATACAAAAGATATGCCAGTCCCCACTTCAAGGAATATTCCCCCCACCATTCCCCTGTCCCCCAGGCGATTTTTTGAAATCCCTGAGAGGATTGAAACCATACGTAGGTAATAAAAGTAAAAAGCAAAAACCTGCCTGTATTTCGTTTCATCAATCTACTCCAGGGCTAATAATTCAGAAAAGTAAAGAAGACGATCTGCCTCTTTGCGCGCCTGATCAATTTCCATTATCTGGCTGCGATCCACACGAAAGCCGTGCATCCGATAGGCAAAGTCGCGGATTTCCTGATAATGTGTACGGATGTTGTCTTCCTTGTTGGGGATTTTCAAAAGAAAGTCGTGGGGTAAATGGTCCAGGTCGGTATCGATGTAGGCGACAATCAGGGGTAATCCAAAGGCAAGACATTCGCGACTTTTAAGCGGGGAAGCCTCCTCCATCTGCTTTCTGTGCAGAGCCAGGGAACTAATGGCAACATCGGCGGACGCCAGTATTTTTTGATATTCCCCCATCGACAGGTACCCATGCAGGGTGATGTTTTCGGGCAGCGGCTCACACTCGGGAAGCTCACTATACCCCACAATATCGATGTGAACGTCGGGGACAAGCATGGCAAGCGCAACCATTTTATCCACACCATTCCAGAGGTAGCCGGGGGTGCCGATAAAAACAAGGCGCGGGATTTTATTCGCCGGCGGCGGCAGTTGGGGAAAGCTTTTCAGGTCCACTCCATTCGCAATCACGCGCGTCGGTTTCCCATAGGAAGCAAAGGCGGGGGAAATCGCCAGTTCACGCGAAACTGTTACCAGTCCACGCACCCGGCGGAGGAATATCCCGCGCGTAAGGCGATTATACAGGCTGTAGAGATATCCAAGCCCCTCATGTTGTGTAAGGTCGTTGGTGTTGATCTCCTCCACCACTGGAGCAAAATCCATCAACCGATGCGCGGGATAAACATAAATGCTATAACGAAGGTAGATCAAGTCTGGGCGAAAATCGCGTATTGCCGCCAGCATCCTGGTCATGGCGCGAATACGATTTATCTCCGTTCCAATCCTTCCAGATATTGCATAGAAGAAATAATCCGCCTCGATCAATTCAGAATGCAGTTCCTGGTGCGAAGTATGCATAAATAAACGGGCTTCATGTCCCATTGCATTCCAGGCTGCAACCTGTGAGTGGATTTTTTTGCCCACGCCGCTGTTGTGGGTTCGGGGCCAGTGAAGACTGATATAAGCAATACGCATATTAAATCAACAGACCTGGGATGTACTGTTCTCCTATGGCAACAGACTGTTTGGCGCTGGAATAAAAACGGAAAAACTGGCAGGTAAAGTTCAAGTCAAGCCTCTCTCATGGCAGTATGGCAGAGCAATCTTCAACGCCCTCAGCAGGAACAAGGAGTTGCACGTTAACAGCTTGTATTGTTTTCAGGGGCGTGTAATAACATAATACAGGAGCCGATACCCATTTTACCCATGCATTGTTCTCTTCAGCAAACTCGTCGGTACCATCCTGGACAGTGGTACGCAACGGTTCACTGATTATTAGTGAAAAACGCCGGGCAGTCAAGTCAGCGTAAAATTTGTAAAAATAGTCCGCATCTTCGCTCAATGCCTGATTCATCAGCATCTTCTTTTCATACTCCGGCACGAGAGCAACATCTGTAATAGCGCCAAACGTAAGCAATTGACGCTGATCAATAAACAGGACATCTCCCTGCAGCCTGGCTTTATCAACTTCACTTTGGATAATCTCAACGGAAGAAACAACCTCTGCGCGGGTGGGCAGCATGTCCAGCGCAGATTCGCTTGGGGAATCGGAAAGGGTTTTTAGCCATGATGCATCCTCTCCAAACTGGCGGGATCCCAGTTCAAACAAGGCGGTGGTTGAAGAACTCACCAGCAAGGCAACAACCACAATCCTCATTACTGGATGAATGCCGGCAACATCTTGAAACCATTCACTGCCACCGTTATACCAGGCGAGCACGCCCATAAAAAGCAGACCGATCAGAAACATATCCATGTTATGCAGATCGCCGCCACCGCCAATCTTTGTACTGGCAACCAGTCCCACCGCGAGAAATGCAAGCAACGGGAGAACAAGGACAAGTTTTTGCAGTCTACCCAACGTCCAGAGCTTTGTCACTGAAAGATATGTCAAAATAATTACCAATGGCGCAATTGCCAGCAGGAGGGAGAGCAATATGCCTTTATCATAGGTCGAGTTTGGAAGCAGGCGATACCAAAGCAGGGGTTGGATTGTAATAACATTAACAACACGATCAAAAAAGTTGGGGGACGTACCCTCCGCTGCGGGAGCAGGGGAAGGTGTGACCGTCACAGGCGATTCGGCAATTACGGTTGCAACCGGGGTCGCCGCAGTCGAGGCGGGGGATGATGCCATCAGTGCCCTTGCTGAGTCAAGCAAGTTGGGCAGTACAAAACCACCAAAGATTCCCAAGGCTCCCAATATCAAAGCCCGCTTCCAGGCTGGTGGGACGGATTTGCGATCCGCCGGCAAAGTGAGGAATTTCGATGAAAATTCCAGCATGAATATCCAGATGCCCGGAGCAAACAACCATGTAAAGCGGCTGGCTTCGGCAAAGTACCCTGCCCCCATCACCAGCGGAATTGCATATCGCAACGGCGCATTCCATGCCAGAGCAACCATTGCAGCGCTTAACACCAGCGGCGGATGGATCGGTCCCTGTTTGAGGAAAAGGAATGTCCACAAAACAAGCAGAAGCCATGATATCCTGTTCTTCGCAGACCTGCGAAAGAGCGCCAAGCCAAGTATGAAATACGGGACAATCGATGTAAGCCCGACCCAAAGACGCACCACTGTGATATTAATGCCAGGGATAATAAAGGGCAGCCCTCCCACAAGGCGACGCCCAAAATCAAGAAGCACGGGAATTCCCTTGTCCGCCGGGTAAATATACAACTCCCGCCCAAACATGATCGAATAATCCCAAAGGCGATTGCCCTCCGACCATCCAAGTGAAAATGGATAATCGACCACGTCCTGTAACGAAAACGCGATGGAAAACGAACTTGCAGTCAACACCAGTGACGCCAGAAATTCATTCCAGCCAGCTAGTTGGTTTTTGCGCGAGCAAACAAAGGTCAACAGGCATATCGTGACAGCCCAGACAAGAACGCGGATATAGAATTCCTGAAACACGAAACCCCAAGTCGTGTATTGAAAGAACCAGGGTGGAATGACAAGCACTAGGAAAATCAGCAACCAGCGAAAAATACCCAGTCTCTCCCGAAAAACCAGAGCCTGATTCATGGCAGGAATGAGAACCTTGCTGTTCCAGATGAACAACCCAACAATCACGAACAGGAGAACACAGAAGGCAACGAATGAATAATGGAGCAGCGCCCATGTGCGGGAAAATTCGCCCCACCATGTTCCCGTTCCCCATGCAATAGCATAAAACTCGCCGCCTGCGCGATAAAGAACCACCGCCGTAAACAACATACCCAACACTCTGGCAATCGTGTTCGCCTGTTTTGTATATTTTGCCTTATCCATTTTCATACGCCATCTATTGCCTTAAATTTAGGTTGGAGATTCTCATAATGAGCTGCAAATACTTTTCGCACATTCGATCAGTTGTATATCCCTGCGCAATTCGGGAAGATGCAGCAATGCCCATTTTGCGACGTCTTTCAGGGTCTCCAAGCAATTGTAATATAGCTTTCGATAACTCCTCGGGGTTTTCGAGGGGAACAAGGATGCCATGCACACCGTCTTCGATAACTTCTTCAACACCCTGCACCTTCGTGGCAATGACTGGCAAGCCAGCCATCATGGCTTCCAGCAGAGCCATCGGAAGACCTTCCCATCTTGAAGACATCACAAAGGCGTCGGCAGCAGCCAACAATTCCGGGACGGTTTCCCATTGCCCCAGAAGACGCACCCTGTCATCGAGGGAAAGTGCGGAAATCTGCTCCTGCAACTGCTCATACAACGGACCAGTCCCGCATATCCCCACCGTAATATTGGGAAATGCGGGAATCACGGATGGTATCGCCTGGATAAGAAACTCGTGTCCCTTCTCATATACAAGACGACCAACAGCAAGCAGGAAAAAATCGCCTTCGTGGAGTCCCAATTGCCCGCGCACCCTGATTCTGTCCTCTTCTTTCACTGTAAACGGGGTGATTGAGTTGAAAATAATTTCAATTCGTTCCGGGCGAACTCCCTCATGCACCGCGTCATCCCGTGTCCTCGTGGAGGATGCCACCAGTGTCTGAATAATTCCCATATTGACCAGGGTCGAATGGAGCCTCTCACGCCAACGCGGCATGCCACGAATCACGCCCAGATGCGTGCCAATCCGTACAGGCACCCCAGCCAACCAGGCAAGGGGCAATCCCAACACATTGCTATCGTGGGTAAACCCGACGACGACATCGAATTTTTCAGCACGCAGAAGTTTCCAGAGCCGCCACATCCCCACCAGCAGTCCGCTGGTTATTTGAACGTAGCCAGCAACTCTCACAAATGCGTTGAGGTTGATCAAGGGAATGTCGTATGATTTCTGCCAGCGGTCATTCAATCCATCGCGATCATAAAAAAAGGCTGCGACTGTTTTATACCCTTTGCTCTTGAACCATAACGCCTGATCCAACAATAAAGCTTGGGCGCCTCCAAATGCCATTTGTGTGCCCAGAAACAAAATGGAAAGACGGTCCTTCCCAGGTCGTGAAGTTGAATTCAATGTTGGCTCCTGAAACATTTGGCGGCACCAAAAGCAGTTTTTTTACCCACCGGTCAGTGTAATCGAAAAAAACATCGCATTCATAACCGTGCTTCCCATCGTAAAAAGGGCTTTTACAATAATTGTTCCTGTTTTCATCTCAGAGGGTCTCCGCAAAATTGTCGAGCAGGGTCGTGGCTGATTGCTTCAAACTGCCACGCCATCAAGTGAGCACTGGGATTATACCAATCAAAAGTTGACTTCAAAACATTCAAGTACACCGCTTGAATCGCGGGTGTCCACAGCAATAATTCGACTCTAATAGGGAAATTTTCACAGAAAAAGGGCGGGCTTTCAAGATGATCCCCCATGTTGTCATCCGTCACCTCACAACGCAGGCTTCGACATTCCAGGAAGGATGCCAAAGCCTGATGTAATGTAATACTTGATCGATTATTGGCAGGCTCGCAGATCCACTTTGAAAACAGTGCAGCCAGCGCCTTCTGCAGGCGGGACCAGACAACATTGATTAGCCGTGTCATAGATCGAACCCTGTCCGCATTTACCCGAGTCCACAGCGGAAACCACGAGTGGCACGCAAACTTTGAGGTTGTAGGAAAAAAGCTGTTGACCCGTGCAGGAGATCGTCATTCTGCCATTACTCGTTCTTTCCTTTGTGCAGACCAGTTCGGAGTCAAGGGATTCAAAGGCGGCGCCTTCGGGAATGGAAAGCACTGTGTATGGATTCTTCTCGACACAGATTTTATCTATCGCTTTAATGGATGGTGTTGGAATTGCCGCCCCGTCGGCGCAGGCTGGCACAAGAGGAATTGGGAACGCCGTTTCAGTTGCAGGCGCAATTGTAGGAGTGATTGTGGCGGTGGGAGTTTCGGTGGGAGTTTCGGTGGGGGTTGCCGTGGGCAAAGGCGTGGAGGTGGTGGGGTCAATGGGCGGCGGCGCAAACAGTTGATTGCGCAACAGAAAACCGCCAACCGCCACGACCAGAATGATGATCCCAACCACCATCAACCCGGTCCTACCACGGGAAGACGATTCTTTCGCAGCCTTATAAACACCTGAGCGGATGCCGGTGTTTGTGACAGAGGTGAAATTACCTTCATTTCCAAACGAGATGAGATTCAAAGCCTTTGCCAGTTCGATGGCGGTGGAATAACGCCTGTTCCTATCCTTTGCCATGGCGCGTTTAATAAACGTATCCGTTTCATGCGGCAGGCTGGGAACCATGTTCAGGATTTCTGGTACAGGTTCAGTGATGTGCTTGATCACCACTCCCATGGGTGTGTCGGCGCTGTAGGGCTGGTGTCCGCTCAACATCTGGTAGGCAATGACGCCCAAACCATAGATATCGCTTCGGCTGTCGAGTGAATTCCCCTGCGCCTGTTCGGGACTCATGTAGGCAGGCGTGCCAATCACGCCGCTGCCTGTCAGGCTGCCGGCGGATTCAGCCAGCCTGGCAACGCCAAAGTCTGAGATGAACGGTTCTCCATTATCGTCGAAAAGAATATTATCCGGCTTAAGGTCGCGGTGGATCACGCCCTTCTTATGGGCATACGCGAGTCCCTGCGCGATCTTTGAGATGATTCGCGCAGTTTCTTCAAGCTCGATTTTTCCCTTCGAGATCATATCTGCAAGGGAACCACCTGTCATCAAACGCATGACAAAATACGGCTGCCCGTCATCCTCACCCACGTCATAAACGGGCACGATGGAGGGATGTTCCAAACCCGCCGCCATTTTTATCTCACGCTCGAAGCGCGCGCGAAATTGCGGGTCGTGCAGCATTTCGCGCGGCAAAACCTTTATGGCGACATCGCGATTGAAACTGCTGTCGTGCGCGAGGTAAACGGTTGCCATGCCGCCGCGTCCGAGTTCGGATTTGATTTCGTATCTGCCAATTTTGGTGGGGATGGACATGCGCGCAAGTATAACCATATCAATATAATGGTGCAAGTTATCGAAAGCGTATTGCAATGCTTTAGCTCAAACCGGCTGCGAACTGGCGCTCTATGCCTGGGTGAATGTTTCCTCTCTTGAACGACAAAAACTGGCCTCGAGTTTGGCTATTTGGTAGAGGTAGTTGAAAAAGGAAAGCCTTCTGAGTAAAGTAATGGTTGCGAGACCAAACTGGATCAGGAGGCTTTCATGCATAAGAATAGCACACAACCGTTGTTGATCCAAAA
>JACRBJ010000011.1 GCA_016234555.1 Chloroflexota bacterium
CGAAAGACACAACTTCAGAACCGCGAGCCGATTATCAAGGCCTTGGTCTACAACATTCATCGCTAGTTCACATTATCTTTGCAACAGAGCAATTATAAATCAGAATCAAGTCAACAGGTGCAATCATCCAACAAATAAAAAGAGCCCCGCTTCTCAGCGGGACTCTTTGGTGCGGATAAGGAATTAGAGCACTACGACATCGGCAGCTTGCAAACCCTTGGGACCCTTCTCGATGGAGAACTCCACCTTCTGCCCCTCTTGCAGGTTCTTGAAGCCGTCGCCGCGGATGGCGGAGAAGTGGACGAAAACATCGGGACCGCCTTCGCGCTCGATGAATCCGAAGCCCTTTGTGCCGTTGAACCATTTAACCGTACCGACTACACGATCAGACATTTTTGCCTCCTAAGCAAAATAAAAAATAAGGTGACGCAGTCGTCTTTCATCGGGCGGTTAAACAAAACGACTCAAAGGTTGCGCTCTGAGCCGCCGTCTTTTTACTTCCACAACGAAAAGCTACTTGCATCCTACGCGCGCAACTTTATCATGAAATTCTCATCTTGACAATTATTTTAACGGCTCCAAAACCATCACCGGGATGCGTCGGTGCACGGCGCGGATGGCGTAAAGTTCGTAGCCTTTGTAGTAGGAGACAGCCAGGTTCCAGAATTTTTCGCGTTCCTCCCCTTCGGCTTCATGGGCAATGTATTCGCGTGAAGCACCCTTCCATTCGACCTGGCATTTGGGGTTGGCTTTGAGGTTGTAATACCACGAGGGGTTGTTTGCCTGTCCGAAGTTGGAGGCGATCAATGCGATTTTCTCATCCTCGCTGAACCCGTATAAAACGAGGGTGCGCGGTTGTTTGCTTTTGGCGCCAATCGAGGTGATTTGAAACGCGGGGATTCCAACCAGTTTACTGGAGAAGAAGAACCGCCCTCCGCTGAGTTTCCAGAAAAAGCCATCCACCTTGTGCAGAATGGGAGTGATGACCGCTGTCACCGATTTCTGCATAAAAAGGTAAAGCAAGCCGCGTTGGAACGGGTTGGGTTTTGGCTGCAAGGTTTCCTCCATAGGATGGGCACAATTATTTTTCGAGCCAGATGGTGACAGGACCGTCGTTGTGGATTTCGACTTTCATGTCCGCGCCGAAGCGACCGGTCTGGGTCGGGACTCCATGTCCGCGCAGCAACTCGACGAAGCGACCCACAAGCGGCTCCGCGACCTCGGGCAGGGCGGCGTCGGTGAAGGAGGGACGGCGTCCCTTGCGTGTGTCGGCATACAAAGTAAACTGTGAGACGACGATGACTTCGCCTTTCACGTCCAGCACCGAGAGGTTGGTCTTGCCCTGCTCATCCTCGAAGATTCTCAGGTTGGCGGCTTTCTCGGCAAGGAAGGCGGCTTGCTCCTCCCCGTCGCCGTGACCGACGCCCAATAAAATCAGCAGACCTTTTCCGATTTGGGAAATGGTCTGCTGGTCCACGGTGACGCTTGCTTTTGATACTCGCTGGATGAGAAGGCGCATGGGAGTTAACGTAGGAGCAGGGTCATCCCGCCCCGTAATCAATCTTGATCTGGGCGCGGAGACCGCACCCCTACAATAATCTTACGGCAACTGCATCGCCTCGCGGACTTCGACCATTGTCTGCTCGGCAATGGCACGGGCGCGTTTGGCTCCATCATCCAGCACATCCTGGATGTAGTGCGGTCTGGCGGCGAGTTCGGCGCGTTTGGCGCGGAACGGTTCAAGGTTCTTGTTCAAGTTGTTGGCATAGCGCAGTTTGCAGTCCACGCAGCCGATGCCCGCCTTGCGACATTCGACGTTGATCATGTCCACTTCGTCCTGCCCGGAGAAAAGTTTGTGCATGGTGAACACGTTGCAGACGTCGGGATTGCCGGGGTCGGTCTTGCGCTGGCGCGCCGGGTCGGTGACCATTTCGCGCACGCGCTTGACCGTCTCTTCGGGAGTGAGCGCCAGTTCGATGTGGTTGTTCAAACTCTTGCCCATCTTTTCCCTGCCGTCGATGCCAAGCACCTTCAGCACTTCGGTGTGCTTGACCTGCGGCTCGATCAACACCTTGGTCTGATAGCGGTAATTGAAGGAACGGACGACCTCGCGGGTAAATTCGAGGTGTGGAGCCTGGTCGATGCCGACGGGGACGATGTCGGTCTTGTAGAGGACGATGTCCGCAGCCATCAGCACGGGGTAGCCGACCAGCCCATAGTTCACGTTTTCGGGCTGCTGGCGGATCTTTTCCTTGAAAGTTGGCAGGTCGGTCAGTTTGCCGAGCGGTGTCACCATCGAAAGGTAGGTGTGAAGCTCCATCACCTGTGGCACATGCGACTGGACGAAGATGATCGACTCTTCGGGATACATTCCCGCCGCAAGCCAGTCCAGCGCCATCTCGAAGGTGTTCTGCCTGAGTTCCTGCGTGGTCTCCACCGTGGTCAGGGCGTGGACATCCACGATACAGTAGACGCACTCATAGTCCGCCTGTAAAGCGACGTAATTTTTGATCGCTCCCAGGTAATTACCAAGGTGCTGACGACCTGTTGGCCGCGCGCCCGAAAAAACTCTTCCCTTTTTTGCCATTCATTACCTCAACAAATTCCGAATTTATTTGACCATCTTTGATATCAATTTGAGAACCTCACCCGCTTCAGCGTGACGGTTGGTCTGCAACTTCGAGTAGACCAGTTTTCCGTCCACCTCGACCTCGAACCTGCCGCCGTCCGAGGGGATCAGCGCCACCGATTCGATGACATGTTCATATTCCTTGAGCAATTCATCCACCAGGCTCACGGCCCGGGAAGTGTAATGTCAAACTGCGCAGTAAGTGATTTCGATTTTGAGCATGGGGATTCTCCAAATTTTAGGTAATGGTCACCAATTGTTAGAAAATTATAACATGCCCCGCCTTGGGGCTTGCCCCTTCATCTTAACCGGGCTATAATGCCGAGCGTTGTTTCAGTTAGTCATGCAAGGAGAAAAAGAATGCCAGTCTATACTTACCGTTGTGAAAATTGTGGAATTCAGTTCGAGCGTCATCAATCGTTTACCGACGAACCGCTGAAGACCTGCCCCGAGTGCCGTAGGAAGGCGCTTAAGAAGGTCATCACACCCACCAGGATCATCTTCAAGGGTTCGGGATTTTACGCAACTGACCACAAGTCACCTTCGGGCGACACTTCCGGCGTGAAAAAGGCTGACTCCAAAAAGGAAGATTCGCCATAAGGAAAGCAAAGCCGAAAGCAAGTCGGCAAAGAGCGAAAGTTCGGAATAGAATTCCATAAAAAAACACGGCGCATCAGCGCCGTGTTTTTTTGTCTGTCCGCATTGGGGATATTTACTTCTCGCGTCCCATGGCATCCATCACAGCCACGGATGCAATCTGGACGATGGCATTCACATCGTCGCCCGTTTGCAGCACATGGACAGGAGCGCCCACGCCCAACAGGATGGGTCCAATCGCCTTGGCATTGCCGAGGCGAGCCAGCAACTTGTAGGCGATGTTCGCCGATTCGAGCGAGGGGAAGACCAGCACGTTGGCGTCCTTCACCTTGCTGAATGGATAGCGTTCCTCGATGATCTCCGGGACCACCGCGGTATCCGCCTGCATTTCGCCGTCCACCTTCAGGTCGGGTCGGCGGGACTTGACCATTTTTACCGCCTCGCGGACCTTATTCGAGAGCGGATGCGGGGTGGAACCAAAATTCGAGAACGAAAGGAACGCCACGTGCGGATCGATCTCGAGTTTCTTCGCGTAATCCGCTGCTAGGATGGCGATCTCTGCCAGGTCTTCCGTCGTTGGCTCGATATTGACGGTGGCATCAGTAAAGAGGAAGACCTTCTCCTCGAAAATCATGATATACACACCCGCCACAAGCGACGCGCTGGGAGAGGTGTGATGGATCTGCAGGGAGGGGCGGATCACGTCGGGATAATCGAACGTGAGGCCGGAGATAAAGGCATCGGCATCTCCCACCTTGACCATCATCGAACCCAGGACGTTGGGGTCGTTCACCTTCTTGGCGGCATCCTGCATGGTTGTGCCTTTGCGCTGGCGCAGTTCATAATAAGCCTTTTCATAGGCATCCATCCTGGAGAACGTGGCTGGGTCGACGATCTCAGGCTGGTACTCGATTCCCAAGCCCTTGATACGTTCCTCGATCACGGATTTACGTCCGATCAGAACCGGGGTGGCGATGCCGTCTTCCTGGATCTGGTTCGCCGCGCGGATGATCTTCTGCTCCTCGCCTTCGGCAAATACCACACGCTTTGTCCCACCCGATGAACGCGCCTGGTTCTGGAAGAAGTAGCGGATACGCTCGCCCTTACCCTGGCGGTAAGCCAGTTGCTCGCGGTATTCGTCGAGGTCGACCGTCTTGCGCGCCACTCCCGTCTTCATTGCCATCTCGGCGACGGCGGGGGACTCCCACAGCAACACACGCGGATCGAGCGGTTTGGGGATGATGTAATCGCGCCCAAACTTCAAGGTTACGCCGCCGTAGGCGCGGACAACCGAATCCGGCACATCCTCTTTCGCCAGCGCAGCCAAAGCCTGCGAAGCCGCAAACTTCATATCGTCGTTGATTTGCCTGGCGCGCACATCCAGCGCGCCGCGGAAAATGAAGGGGAAGCCCAACACGTTGTTCACCTGGTTGGGATAATCGGAGCGCCCGGTGGCAATGATGACGTCCTTGCGGGATTCCTTTGCCAGTTCGGGCTTGATCTCCGGGTCGGGGTTCGCCATGGCAAACACAATCGGGTCGTTCGCCATGGTCTTGATCATATCCGGAGTCAGCACGTTCGCCACCGAGAGACCGTAGAATACATCCGCACCACGCAGGGCGTCGGCAAGGGTTCGGGCATCGGTATCGACAACGAAGCGCTCCTTGTATTTGTTCATGCCCTCCTTGCGCCCCTTGTAGACAACGCCCTTGCTGTCACAGAGCATGATGTTCCCGCGCTTCACACCCCAACGGATGGCGAGTTCGGCGCAGGAGATCGCCGCCGCCCCAGCGCCTGAAATCACAATACGGATATCTTCATGTTTTTTGCCGACCAATTCCAAACCATTTGCCAGTCCAGCAGAAGAGATGATTGCCGTGCCGTGCTGGTCATCATGGAACACGGGAATATCCAACATCTTCTTGAGTTCTTCTTCGATGTAGAAACATTCGGGAGCCTTGATATCTTCGAGATTGATCCCGCCAAAGGTGGGGGCAATTGCCTTTACCACCTTGATGATCTCATCAGGGTCGTGCGAATCCACTTCGATGTCGAACACATCCACATCGGCGAACTTCTTGAACAGAACCGCCTTGCCTTCCATCACCGGCTTGCCCGCCATGGCGCCGCGGTCACCAAGCCCCAAAATTGCCGTGCCATTGGACACCACCGCCACAAGGTTGCCCTTCGAGGTGTACTCATAGGCGTCTTCGGGGTTTTTCTCAATTGCCAGCACAGGCTCCGCCACGCCCGGGGTGTACGCCAGCCCCAGATCGCGTTGTGTATCCATCGGTTTGGTTGGCACGATTGCCAGTTTACCGGGTTTCCCCTTTAAACGGTGATATTCAAGCGCATCTTCACGTGTGATCTTTGCCATACAGCCTCCATTGAAAATGACAGTTGGAATTTGGAACGAATTAAATTATTGCACGACTCACCCGATCCACCTAGTTCCATTTGTCATGGATTCAGGCGGATGCTGGTACCTATCCGCAGCCAGATTTATCGACAAGTGATTATCAGCCTGGCAGGGCGTCGTTGCAATGAAAAAATTGTGTTAATAATTCATGAATTTCATGTATAATTGCCAAATCCGAAAGGATTTGACCAAAATTTCCGCCGCTCCTGGCATGTCATGGACCTGACTGAAAATTCGCGCATCCTCCCCCTTGGGAGTTGTTTTGTGAAGTCAAATTACCAATACTTATGTGAACGAAGCGGACTTCACGCCGTTCATGTGCGATTTTTTGATTCATCATCCGTTTTGACCGATCTCCATCCCCCTGCGGGACCTGGAGCCTGATCAACCAGACATTTTTCACAGCCGGGAGCTGACCTGAAATGGTCGGAAGTTCCGGCTGTACGTTTTTAATCGATGAAAAAGATAACCGCGATCACGGTCCAGAAGAACAGCCCCAGCCGGGTGAACATTTACCTTGATGGAGAGTTTGCCTTTGGACTGGCGCGCATCACAGCCGCGTGGTTGAAAAACGGCGATGAACTCAGCGAAGAGAAGATCGCCAAGCTGCAGGATGAAGATTCGCGCGAACGGGCGTACCAGCAAGCCATGCTCTTTCTGGGCTACCGCGCCCGGTCCGAAAAGGAAATACGGCAAAACCTGAAAAAACACGAGTACTCCACAGGGGTGATCGAAGACACCCTCGAAAGACTCCGCAAGGCAGGTCTTGCCAACGACAATGAATTTGCCCGCGCGTGGGTGGAAAATCGGAACACATTCCGCCCGCGCAGTAAAAAAGCCCTGGCAATTGAACTACGCCAAAAGGGACTCGACGACGAGGCGATCCAGGCTTCCCTCTTCAATGTGGATGAAGAAGCCCTCGCCTACGAAACAGGCTTGAAACGAGCGACCAGATTGACGAGTCTGGAGCAAAGCGAGTTTCGCAAAAAGTTGAGCGAGTTCCTCATCCGCCGCGGCTTTTCCTACTCCGTTGTTGCGCCCGTCGTATCCAGAATCTGGAACGAAACGCACACGGAGACATTACCTGATGAATATAACGAGGACATGCTATGAATTGGATTGTTCTTTTATTAGATTTTCTTGCGCTGATTGTCGGCGCTGTCGCAGGGTATTTTTTCCACCGCTATCAGGCTGAAAAAGCCGCCAGAGCGCGACAGGAAAAAGCCGACGACATTCTCAAGATCGCCAACGAACAGGCGCGTTTGATCGAAAGCGGCTCGCGCGAGAACGCCACCAAGATCGTGCAGGCGGCTGAATCGGAGATCAAGGAGCGCCGCATCGAGTTGAACCGCGAAACGGAACGTCTCGACAAGCGCCGCAGCGAACTGGATGCGCGCTTCGACAAGATCGAACAACGCGAGCAAACGCTCAACAAGCGCCAGTCGCAGATCGACAAGCGCGCCAATGAGATCGAAAAATTGTACGAAGATCAAACAAAGAAGATCGAGTTCATCGCGCAGATGACACCCGACGAAGCCCGCAAGGAACTATTCGCCGCCGTGGAGAAGGAAGCCCGCGGCGACATGGCGCGTATCATCCGCCAGATCGAAGCCGAAGCGCGGGAGGAGGGCGAAAAACGCGCCCGCAAGCTGATCGCGGACGCCATCCAGCGTGTGGCTTCGGAACACGTCGCCGAAGTGACCCGCGCCGTCGTTACCCTGCCCAGCGAGGAAATGAAGGGACGCATCGTCGGACGCAACGGGCGCAACATCAAAGCCTTTGAGCAGGCTGCCGGCGTGGACGTAATCGTGGATGACACCCCCGACTCCGTCACCGTCTCCTGCTTCGACTCCGTCCGCCGCGAGATTGGGCGGCGCGCGCTGGCAAAACTCGTCCTCGACGGGCGCATCCATCCCGCGCACATCGAAAAGGTTTTGGAAGACGAAGCCAGGGCGGTCGAAAAGATCATCAACGAGGCGGGCGAGCAGGCTGCATACGAAGCCGGCATTACCGGTTTGCACACCGAAGTCCTGCGCATGATGGGACGTTTGAAATTCCGTACTTCGTACGGTCAAAACCAACTCGCTCATGCCGTGGAGGTGTCAAAACTGGCGGGTATTCTTGCCGCTGAAATCGGCGCCAACATCGAACTCGCGAAGCAGGGTGGATTCCTGCACGACATCGGCAAAGCCATGGATCACAACCAGGATGGCACACACGCCGGGCTGGGCGCGGAATTCTGCAAACGTTACGGCGTCAATCCGGTGGTGGTGAACGCGATTGCCTCCCACCACCATGAAGTGGATCAAGATACGGTTGAGGCAGTCATCGCCGAAGCTGCAGACGCCATCTCCGGGGCGCGTCCCGGTGCCCGCCGCGAGGATTTGGAAGCCTACATCAAGCGCATCCGCTCGCTGGAGGAGATGTCCATGTCGTTCGAAGGCGTGCAACAGGCTTTCGCCATTCAGGCTGGACGTGAAGTCCGCATCCTGGTCAAACCCGACGCAATCGACGACCTTGCCTCCGTCCGCCTGGCGCGTGACGTGGCAAAGAGAATCGAGGAAACCATGCAGTATCCCGGTCAAATCCGCGTGACGGTGATTCGCGAGACAAGGGCAACTGAATACGCGAAATAATCCCCGGCATAGGCAAAATTCGCCGCGTTGATGCGATCTTTCCGCAACAACGCGGCGTTGTTTTTTATACTGTAATTGAAACCATGAAAAAAACAGGATACGATACAATACAGTCATGTCAAGCAGGGTTGATTCCTCCTTTGCCTCAAGCCGCTTCGTAAAGATAACGGACCGGTATTCCGCGTGGATTGTTGCCGCCCTGACAATCCTTTACCTTGCCAGTTTTCCCCTTCATCGCGCGCCAATATTTGCAGTGGTACCGGTGGTCGCCGCTGGCTGGTTTTACAGGGCGTGGGGCGGGCTGATTGCCAGCATCGCCGCCATCATTATTGATCTTTTTCTCGCCAGCAACTATCAAGGGGAAAATATCTGGGAACACCCGCTGGCATACGAGGCGGAGCATTTTTTCCTGGTGGGACACTTGTTTGTCCTGCTGGCAGGCTGGAGCCTGGGCAAATTACGCGAAATGGACGACAACCGCGCAAAAGCTGAAGGCGAGTTGTATTCGCGCGAACGTTACCTCACCCTGCTCAAGCTGGCTGTCAGCGACATCCTAAACCCCAAGGACCCCGACGACAGGTATTTTTACCTGATTACACGTCTGGCAAACCTGTTTGTGGCTGATTATGGCTACTTTCTGCGCCTGGATTCGGACCAACAACGAGCCGCAGTGGTCGCGTCCACATTGCCAGCGGAAAAATTTCCCATCCTGCCATTAGGTCCAGACGGCTCCCCTGCGATTGAAAAGATTGTCTACTCCGAGCATATTCTGACCATCAACGACGTTTCAAGTTTGCAGGATTGCACCAACTCCACACTCTTCGGGGAAATCGCATCCCCAGTCCAGTCCATATGTTGCATCCCCATCATAGCAAAGGGACGCACCCTGGGCACGGCGCTTCTTGCCTATACCTCGCCGCGCAGTTTCACATCCACCGAAATCAACCAGGCAAAGGAAGCCGGCGATCAGATTGCTCTTGCAATCTGGAATACACGTCAGGAGGCGGAACTTCAAAGGAATTTGCGCGAGGCAAATGCCCTGTCCGAGATCGCGCTTGCACTGAGCGAAACTGAGCGCATCGGGCTGTCCAATGTGCTCCAGTTGATCGTGACTTCAGCCCAGGAGTTGATTCCAAACGTCGAGCAGGCGGTTATTCACCTGCTCGATGAAAAGGAACAAACTCTCACCTACGGGGCGGTGGTTGGATTCGACGACCCCGACGGGGGCAAGAAGAAGATGCGCGTTGGCGAGGGAATTGCGGGACAGGTGGTAATCAGCGGCGAAACGATCAACATTACGGACGTGAAAACGGACCCGCGTTTCCTCAAGCTGGACAAGGACCCCATATACCGCTCCCTGATGGTTACCCCGGTGCATAGCGGTGAGCAGAAGCTCGGCACGATCAGCGTATCCAGCAACCTGCCGTTTGCGTTCAGTTCGGGCGACATCAAGTTGTTGAGCCAGCTGGGAACGCAGGCTGCCATCGCCATCGAAAATGCCAATTTGCTCGAAAGCACCCAGCAGGCTTTGAAGGAATCCAACGCCCTGTACCGGATCAACCAGGGGCTTGTGACTTCGCTCGAACCCAGCGAACTGATGCAGGATACTGTGGAACTGCTGCAAAAGAATTTCGGCTACCACTACGTGCAAATCTATGTGGCGGATCCCGAAAGCGGGGATTTCGTCATGCGTGCCGGCAGCGGCAAGATCGGCGCCCAGTTGAAAGCGCGCGGACATCGCATTGCAGCGGGGGAAGGCATTGTTGGGTACACCGCCGAAACCGGCGCCGCCTTCTTCACCAACAACGTGGATGACGTTGTGTCGTTCAGCCGCAACCCGTTCCTGCCGGACACGAAATCTGAACTGGCGGTACCGGTGAAGTCCGGCGGAAACATTTTGGGATTATTGGATATCCAACAGATTCCGCCCAAATACCTGTCGCACCGCGACATACAACTGGTCAGCGCGGTGGCGGACCAACTGTCGGTGGCGCTGCAAAAGGCGAACCTGTACGAAACCCTGCAGGCGTCCCTGCAACAGGAAAAGGCAATCCGCAACCAGTTGATGCAAAATGAACGCCTTGCCGTAATGGGACGTTTGCTGGCAACCGTGTCGCACGAATTGAACAACCCGCTTCAAGCCATACAAAACGCCCTGTTCCTGCTAAAGGAGGAAACCGACTTTTCACCCCAGGCACAGCAGGACCTTGAGATCGTACTGGCTGAATCGGAACGCATGGCAAACATGATCGAACGCCTGCGCGCCACCTACCGCCCCATCCAGGCGGAGGATTTCATACCAACCGACGTCAACAAGATCATCGAGGATGTTTACGCCCTCATCTCCACGCATTTGCGGCATAACCAGATTGTCTTTGAATTTTGCCCGGACCCGGAAATTCCAGCCATCCCACTGCTGGCAGACCAGATCAGGCAGGTGGTACTCAACCTTCTAATGAATGCCGTGGAGTCCATGACCATTGGCGGAAAGTTGACCGTCGTAACAACCCTGTTGCCTGCAAGCGATGAAATCCTCATCGCCATTTCAGACACCGGCAGGGGAATTCCGCCAGACCTGTTGCCGAACATCTTCGAAGCCTTTGTCACCAACAAGGAAAGAGGCACCGGGCTGGGTCTCACCATTTCATACGATATCGTGATGAAACATCATGGGCGCGTCACCGCTGAAAACAACCCCGACGGCGGGGCGTTATTCAAGGTCTGGCTTCCAATCAACAACGGTGGAAAGCAATGAAACTCACAGGTCACATCCTCATTATCGACGACGAAGCACCCCTGCGGCAGACGCTAGTGCGCATCCTGCAACAGGCTGGCTTTCAGGTCACCAGCGCGGAGGACGGGGAGCAGGGGCTGTCTTTTATCCAAACCACAAACTTCGACCTGGTCTTCATGGATCTGCGCATGCCGGGCATGGCAGGGCTGGAAGTCCTCAAGATCATCCATGCCAGTCATCCGAACCTGCCCGTGGTATTATTCACCGCCCAACCCGACCTGACCTCGGCTGTGGAGGCGTTGCGAAACGGCGCGACCGATTATTTGTTAAAGCCGCTCAAGCCGCAGGTCCTGATCGAACGCGCCCAAAGCATTCTCGCCAGCCAGCAAAGGGAAAACCGTAAACGGGAGATCGTCCTGCAAATCGAGGCTTTACAGGCGGAACTCAAGAGCCTTTCCAGCGGCAACACGGAACCCCTGAGGACGCCCAGTGTTGGGGCAGATCGCTTCCTAAAGCGCGGCTCGCTGGTTCTAGACCTGCACAAACGCTGCCTGATCGTCCATGAGCAGAGCGTCAACATCCCCCCCACTTCGTTCGATTACCTGCTCGTGCTGGCACGTCATTCCCCCGACGTGGTGGATTATCAGACCCTGGTCGCCGAGGCACAAGGCTACCAGACCGATGCACGCGAAGCCCAGGAACTCACCAAATGGCACATCCATCAATTGCGGCAGGCGGTTGAAGAGGACGCGCGCGAACCGTCGATTTTGATCAACGTGCGCGGGACGGGATACCGCCTTGTGGCGGATTGACCCTGTTTCTTGATTTTTCATGACAAAAACCGCCCTGAAAGCGGTTTTTTGATTTCCCAACTTTCCCCAACTTTTCTCCTCTTCACCCTAACGGCAGAAACCGGCATGTTGGGGATAATGGGAGCAATGAATACTCCAGAAGCCCCCCAAAAAGAACAGGTCCGCATCCTTGTCGTGGATGACCACCCAAACACAGCGGCTACTCTGGCGCGCGCGCTCGCCCAGCTTGGTCCAATTGTGAATGTGATCTCGGCGACAAGCGGGCATGACGCCCTTGAGAAGGTAAAAACCGTCGGCGTGGATATTTTGTTTACCGACATGATCATGCCCGAAATGACTGGGCTGGAATTGATCGAGAAAATGCAAAAACACCCTGCCGGCAAGCCCGCGTTCACCTACCTCGTCACGGCGTACGATGTGCCGGGGTTGAAGGTGACGGCGCAGCGTTTGAAGGTAAACGAAGTCATCGTCAAGCCTGTGCGCCCGGAGCGCATTTTCCAGATTGCGACACACGCCATCCAGGAGATGAAACAGACGACGCGACCGGTAAAGGCAGCCGTCGCCGAAAAGAAAAAATTCAAAATCCTGGTGGCAGACGACAGACCCGACAACATCACCTTGTTGACACGTTATCTGGAATACGAGGGCTATGAAAACATCATCGCTCGCGATGGGTTGGAGACGCTGGATAAAGTGCGCGATGAATTGCCCGACCTTGTTTTGCTGGATGTGAACATGCCGCACAAGGACGGCTTCACTGTGCTGGAGGAAATCCGCAGCGATCCCGCCGTCCGCCACATCCCCGTCATCATCCTGACCGCCGCCCGCCTTGACCCTTCCGACGTGCAATCCGGCTTGAATCTCGGCGCAGACGATTACGTGACGAAACCCTTCGACCGCCACGAGTTGATGGCGCGCATCCGCACAAAGCTGCGGGTGAAGGAAGCCGAGGATGTCATCCGCCGCCGTAACCGCGAGCTGAATCTCCTGCCCCAGATCGGCAAGGAATTGAGCGCGCGAGTGGATATCAAGGATGTTGCCAACATCCTGCTCAAACGCACGGTGGAAACCCTTGGGGCGATGCAGGGAAACATGATCATCTTTGCGACGGGGGACGAGGGAGAACAAAACTTCGAAGTGTCCATTTCGGGTGAGTCTTCAAAGAGAGAGGAAGTAAAACTCGCCGACAATCTGTTAAAGCACATTACCGAATCACGGGAGGGGGTGGTGATCGAGAACGCACAAGACAGCCCGTTCTGGACGGTCAGCGGGGAGTCTGCCATCCGTTCGGCGTTGGTCGCCCCGCTGCATGGTCGCAGGGAACTGCTGGGCGTGCTGACCCTGACTCACGAGCAGGAAAATTACTTCAACCTCGACCATTTGCTGCTCTTGCAGGCAATTGCCAGCCAGGCGGCGATTGCCGCTGAAAATGCCCGCCTGTACTCGAGTGTGGCGCAGGAACAAAAACGGGTCGCGGCTGTATTGCGACATGCGGCGGAAGCGATCCTGATGTTCGATACGCACGGAAGGCTGGTCCTGTTGAACCCGGCGGGCGAAAAGCTGTTTACAGATTTCAAGACAAAGATCAACCAACCCCTGTCAGCCGAGCACGGTTACGACGTATTCGTAAACATGCTGGAGGATGCCCGCGCGACAAGAATCGCGAAATCGGGCGAGGTTCTCTGGCCCGACAAGCGCACCTTTGTCACCCTGATCACCCCCATCGAAGACGGCGGGCAAATCGCCATATTGCACGATGTGACCCATTTCAAGGACCTGGAGCAGGTGAAGAACGAGTTCATCGCCACCGCCTCACACGACCTGAAGAACCCCATCACCACCATTGCGGGTTTCAGCACCCTGCTTTCGCAGGCTGGTCCGCTCAACGAGCAGCAAAGGGATTTTGTGGACCGTATTCAGTGCGCCACGCAAAACATGAGCGAACTGGTGCAGAACATGGTATCGCTTGCCCAAATGGACCTGCAAGCCACACAAAAGCATGAGCCGGTGGAGTTGGGTGTGCTGCTGGCAGACATGGTCGACGAATTCAGGCTTCAGGCAGCCACGAAGAACCAGGCGTTGGAATTCGAACCGTTTGAAGCTCCCACAACAATCAGCGGTGACCCATTACAGTTGAAACAGTTATTCCGCAACCTGATCGGAAACGCCATCAAATACTCGCCCGAAGGCGGCAGGATTAAAGTTGCGGCAGGAGCGGATAAGAAAAACATCCGCGTGGACGTGCAGGATACCGGCTATGGAATCCCCGCCGCCGACCTGCCCTTTATCTTCGATCGCTTTTATCGCGTCCGTAACGGCAAAGTCAGCGAGATCGAAGGCAATGGGCTGGGACTGGCAATTGTAAAGTCCATCGTGGAGCATCACTGCGGGCAAATCAGCGTGGAAAGCGAAGTGGATAAGGGAACCTGTTTCACTTTTACACTGCCATTGCGTAACTGAATTGATTAAGGCGCTCAATCACAAAAAATTTATCAGACTCACTAAGGAGACAGTAAATATGAAAAATTTCTATCGAAACATATACTTTATTGTTGCGCTGGCACTTGTATCTTCCCTGATGTTGGGTGCCTGTGCTGGAACGAATAAAAAGAAAGAATACACTATCGGTGTGGTTAACCTTACGCCTTCTTTGGACCCTGTCCTGGATGCTTTCAAGGCCGATATGACAGAGCGCGGATATATTGAGGGTGAAAACGTCACCTACCTCTATGATGGCCCTGTCGGCAGCGCCGATAAACTGGATGCCGCCGCTCAGAAGTTGGTAGAAGCAAAAGTTGATCTCATTTTAGCCATGACCACACCGGCTTCCCAGGTGGCTCAACAGGCCACTGCTGAAACAAACATTCCGGTTGTCTTTCTTCCGGTTACTGATCCGGTGGCCGCTGGCATTGTGCAGAGCCTGAAACAACCTGGAGGTAACATCACCGGTGTTACGGCGGGGGGGAGTGAAGCGAAACGGTTGCAGTGGCAAATGGAGTTGACTCCAAACATCAAGAAGATCTATGTTCCTTATAACCCTGATGGTAGTTCGAAGGCGAGCCTGGCTTTGACCGAAGCGACGGCCGCTGAACTGAACATTGAACTGGTTACACAGGTTGCCACTACTCCCGACGAGGTGATAACAGCTGGTGAGACAATGCCAGCCGATGTGGAGGCGATCTTTATACTAGCCGACGGCTTCATGGAGTCTCAGATTGACAAATGGATTCAGGTTGCGCTAAAAAAACAGCTCCCCATTTCAGCAACAAACCTTAAACTTGTTGAGTCAGGCGTCCTGTTTTCTTATGGCTGGCGGTCTGATAGCGTAGGCCAGCAAGCGGCCAGGTTGGCCGACCAGATATTGCGTGGCACCAAGCCTGCCGAATTGCCTGTGGAGAGGTCTGAGTTCTATTTGGAAATCAATCTGCGGACATCTGAAGCTATTGGGCTCGAAATTCCTGACACTATTCTGCGACAGGCAGACAAGATTATCAAATAATGGCCACAGGTTTAGATATAGTTAAATCTGTTGAAGGAGGTACGGATTATGCATAGCAGTATTCGAACGAGGTTGGCAATCGCTTTTGTCGCCCTGACAGCGGGCCTGCTGGTTTTCGTCGGGCTGGTGCTGGCCTGGCAAAACTATGTGGCCGAACAGGCACAGGTGCTTGAGCTGCAGGGAGAACGCACCCAGCGCATTTCAACCGAAATTACCTCTTACATGCAGCAACGCGAGAATGCGTTAACCCAGTTGATTTCCATCCAGGGTCTTAGCGACCTGGATCGAAGCCAGCAAACTCAACTACTATCTGAGTTTGTTTCATACTCCCGTGCTTATAACAAACTGTCCCTGGTTGGCTCCAATGGAAAGGAGAAAATTTCCATCTCGAGCACTGAAGTCATCAGCCAACTTCGCGATCTCTCCGCTACGGATGAATTTAAAATCCCTGCATCCAATAACCAGGTTTATTATGGACCAGTGCAATTTTCAGAGAGCACCGGCGAACCCTATGTGGTTATTTCCGTGCCTGTCACCGATGTTCGTTCTGGAAAAGTGGTGAGTTTGTTGGTTGCTGAAACCCGCCTTAAACCGATTTGGGATTTGCTGGCAGGTCTCTCGCTTGGAGAGGGGAGCAGTGCATATATCGTGGATGCCCAAAAACGGGTTGTTGCACACAATAATCCCTCCGTTGTCTTACGGAATACATTCTTTACAATACCGTCCAAGGATGGCATACATACCGGCGTAAGCGGGACCAGGGTCGACCTTGTTACGAATCGCATCAAATTGGGCCAACAGGAATTTACCGTTGTCACTGAAGTGCCCGCTACAGAAGCATTGGCTGAGGTATATCAGACCGAATTAACCCTCGCCGGATTACTCCTGGTCGCGATCTTAATTGCCGGCGGATTGGGTTGGCTCACCGCACGCCAGTTTGTTCTCCCCATCGAGGAGCTGGTGAAAACTGCCCAAGCCATTAGTACTGGTGATCTTTCTCAGCAAGTGGAGATGTCCCGGCATGATGAGATCGGTACACTGGCAACCGCATTCAACCGTATGACCACCCAGTTGCGCGACCTGATCGGTTCCCTTGAGCAGCGCGTGGCAGACCGCACCAAGGCGCTGGCAACCTCCACGGAAGTCAGCCGCCGCCTTTCCACGATCCTTGACCAGCAGGAATTGGTGAATGAAGTGGTGAATCAAGTAAGAAATGCCTTTGGTTATTACCACACCCAGATTTATTTCTTTGATGATGCCCGCGAAAATCTGGTGATGGCGGGCGGCACAGGGGAAGCTGGCAAGAAGATGCTGGCCCAATTCCACAAGATTACAAAGGGTCGCGGTCTGGTTGGGCGCGCGGCGGAAACCAACGAACCAATTTTGGTGTCAGACACAGCCAACAACCCCGACTGGCTGCCCAATGTCCTGCTGCCTGAAACAAAATCCGAAGTGGCGATTCCCATCTCCATCGGCGACCAGGTGCTGGGCGTGTTGGATGTGCAACACAACATTGTGGATGGCTTGAAACGCGAAGATATCGACGCGCTGCAATCCATTGCCAATCAGGTGGCGGTTGCTGTACAAAATGCACGGTCATATACGGAAGTCCAACGCAGCCAGGTTCTTCTATCTGACGCCCTCAGGGCCGCCCGGCTTGGCAACTGGGAATACGACTTTGAGCATGACCTCTTTCACTTCACCGACGACTTCTATGCGATTTTCCGAACCACAGCTGAAAAAGTGGGCGGATACAAGATATCCTCCGCCGACTATTCCAGGAACTTTGTCCATCCCGATGATGCGGCGCTCGTGGGAACAGAGATTCAAAAAGTTATTAATGCCAAGGACCGCCTTTTCACCACCCACCTGGAGCACCGCATCATTTTTGCAGACGGCGAAATAGGCTACATCGCTGTGAACATCAATGTGGAACGCGACGAAAACGGAAAGATCACCCGCTGGTACGGCGCGAACCAGGATATTACTGAACGCCGCCGCCTGGAGGAAATCAACCGCAAGCGCGCCGAACAGCAGGAAGCCATCAACCTGATTACTCAAAAGATTCAGAGCGCAACCAGTATTGAAGCAGCGTTGAAGGTTGCAGCACGCGAACTGGGTCACGCGTTGGGTGCCCAGACCGCTGTCCATTTGGATGCCAGTAACGGACAGAAAACCACCTCGGCTATTGGAGAGTAAATCATGAAAAAGCCACTTTTGCCGTTCATAAAAAACCGCTTCAATTTACGGGTAAAGCTGCCACTTTCCATCATTACCCTGCTGGTGCTTTCCCTTGTATCGTTCACAATCCTGAGCGTTTGGGTATCACGAACCAGCTTGACCAACGCGCTCAAGCAAAGCCTGGCAACTGAGGCATCGCTCCAGGTCGAGGGAATTCGTTCCTACCTGACATGGACACGAAGCATGGCCATTGACATCAGCACTGTGGCTGAAGCGCTCGACCTCGATGAAGAAGCCAGCAAGAAGGCGATTGAGAGAATGCTTGCTGACAATGAGCAGGTCATTGGTTCGACGATTGCCTACGAGCCGTATGCATTCAAACCAGACATGCAGTTCTGGGCACCTTATTACAACCGAACGCCTGAGGGAAGCCTGGTATTCACCCAGTTGGGGACCCCCGAAAATAACTACCCGGCACAGGACTGGTACCGGCTCGCGAAGGAAGCGAATAAAACCATCCTGTCGCCAGCCTACTTTGATGCAGGCGGCGCAAAAATTTGGATGGTAACGTGGAGTGTGCCCTTTCACGATGGTTCCGGCAAGCTGAAGGGAGTTGCCACAACCGATATCGCATTTTCACAGACACAGGATATCGTGCAGAAAATTGCGGTTGGTAAACAGGGATATGCCTTTCTGGTGGATCAGAATGGAGTCATCCTTGGCATCGGAGAGCAGGGCGGTCAATATAAAACCATGGAAGAAAGCGCGTTGATCTCCAACTCATCCCAGCAGGCAAATGCCTGGAACAAAATGGTGGGTGAAATGACCCAGGGAAAATCAGGATTTGTCAATCTGACAGACCCGCAGGGGAAGGATGTATATGTCGCTTATGAACCGATCGGGATGGACACAGGCTGGTCTTTGGGGCTGGCTTATCCCCAGTCGGAACTCTTTCAACCGGTGGTTCAACTGCGAAATACTTTGATCTTATTCCTGGTTGTAGTTCTTGTGGTTGCAAGTGCCATTTTGCTCTTCCTGTCACGTTCCATTACGCGCCCTCTTGAGCAGATCACCACTTGGGCAAAATCATTCTCTCAGGGGCAGATGCATTGGGGCACAGACCTGCCTGAAATGGGACTTCACATCAATACAAACGACGAGATTGAAGACCTTGCTGATGCCTTCAAACACATGAGTACCGAGTTGAATGCAAACCTGACTACTTTGGAGGAACGCGTGTCTGCCCGTACCAAGGACCTGGCGGCGGTAGCTGAAGTGGGAACGGCAACCTCCACCATTCTCGAAACCGACAAACTCCTGCAAGCCGTGGTGGAACTGACCAAGGAACGCTTCAACCTGTACCACTCACACATTTATCTTCTGGATGATTCAGGCAAAAACCTGGTGCTGGCTTCAGGCGCAGGCGAGCCCGGACGAATCATGGCTGCAGAAAAACGTTCCATTCCGCTCGACCGTGAACAATCGCTGGTGGCCCGCGCCGCCCGTGAACGAAAAGGCGTTACCGTCAATGATGTGACTCAGGAACCCGACTTCCTGCCCAACCCTCTCCTGCCGAATACGCGCTCCGAACTGGCTGTGCCCATGATCGTTGGCTCGAACCTGATTGGCGTCTTCGATATTCAGTCAGACGAGGTTGGGCGCTTCACCACCTCGGATATTGACATCCAAACCACGCTGGCGGCGCAGGTAGCCACCTCCATTCAAAACGTACGCTCATTTGAACAATCCAAAGCGCAGGCTGATTTGGAATCGCTGGTCAACGCCATCGGTCAAAAGATACAGCTCGCAACCACAGTAGATGATACCCTGCAGATCGCCATCCGCGAAATCGGGCAGGCGCTGGGCGCGGCACGGGTTTCAGCCCATATTCAGGCTGACCGCCACGACAATATTACCGGTGAAAATTAAGGAGCTAAAGATGACCATCTCAAATGACTCACCGAGCAAGGAAATGACCATGAAAGACAAAAGCCCAACCGGGGCAGACCTCTCGGAGAAACGAATCATACAGAATATGACCCTGGTGGCGGTCTTCCTGATCGTCTTTGGACTGTTTTCCTCTGTGGGCGGTTTTTTGAAAGGCAACATCGTCTCCTGGCAGCACTATATCCTGCTTGTTACACCCGTCTTTGTATTTATACTTGGGTTGACCAGTCTTGTGCTTTTGCGACGCGGAAAAGCCCTCACAGGAAGCAGCCTTGTTTTTATCTCAAATTTGCTGCTGCCGATTGTGGCAATTTTGCTCCAAACAGGACTGGGTTGGGCGGTTTTTGTTTACGCCCTGACTTCGTCAATTATGCTCATCTGGCAGACAATGCCCAAAGCCACACGCAGTTGGACCGTCATCCTTACTGCCCTATCCCTGGCTTTGATCGTGGCTATGGAACGGCGCAATTCATCCATACGGGTAGTCGCAGGCGAGGAATTGTCCACCTTTTTTTATGGCGCAAGCGCAGTTTTAGTGGCAATATTTCTCGTTCAGGCTGTGCGTCAGTCGTGGGGCGTTATCACTCATTCCATCAGCAACCGTCTGACCGCTCTGATACTGGTTATTACCATCCCATTGCTTATTGGCGTCACTACTTATATCAGCGTCCGCGCGGGGAACGAAATTGAAGCCCAAGCCCTGCGTAACCTGGAGCAGAATAATAAATCGCTTACAACGAATATTTCCACCTGGCTGGACTTATATGGGCGTGCCGTTCAGGAAATGGCAATGTTGCCTGATATTAAAAGCATGTATGCTGTCCGTCAGAAACCCGTCCTACTGGCAGTCGCCAGGGCTTATCCAAATCTATTTTTGGTTCACACCACCGACTTGACTGGTAAAAACGTGGCGCGCAACGATGATGAAGAACCGAAGGAATATGGTGACCGCACCTGGTTCCTGGGAGCCAAAGCCGGCACGCTAGTCACATACGAAGCGCTCATCAGCCGCACGACTGGGCAACCTGCCCTCAATATAGCTGCGCCCATTTATGACAACTCAGGAAAAATCGTGGGCGTGGCATCCATCACCAGTGAATTGACAGATATCAGCAAGGAAGTTCTAAGCGCCGAGGAAGGGCGCGGCATCACCTATGTTGTTGACGCGAACAACCGCGTAGTTTCCCACCCTGATCCGTCTTATACCGAGGGAGAATTGCGTGACCTAAGCGCATACCCGCCAGTAGTCGCCTTGCGCGAAGGAAAGACTGGAAAATTCACCTTCACTGATGAGAACGGTGTTGTCTGGGTGGCCTATGTGAACAGATTGAATAACAATTGGGGCATTGTCGCCCAACAGACTGAAGCCGAACTGCTTGCGCCTGTGCGCCAGTTTGAAACCGTCTCGATTATTTTGATCTTAATTGGCTCAGGGGTAATGTTCGCTCTGGCCTGGTTTGCCATCCGACGCAACCTCCAACCGATTGGTGCGCTTACATCAACCGCCTCCGCCATCGCGGCAGGTGATTTGAGCCGTATAGCAGAGGTAAAAAGCCAGGATGAAATAGGTGTGTTAGCCACGACATTCAATGAGATGACTGCGAAATTACGCGAATTCATCGGCACGCTGGAAGCCCGCGTCGCAGAACGTACGCGCAACCTCGAACTCGCCGCAGAAGTCGGACGCACTGTATCGCAAGTGCGCGCGCTCGACATCATGTTGACCGACGCAGCTGAACTCATCCGCAAACAATTCGACCTGTACTACGTGCAGGTTTACCTGACCGATGCCAGCCGGACAAACCTCATCCTGCAATCTGGTACGGGAAGCGTGGGCAGGGAGTTACTCAGCCGCGGGCACCGCCTGCCGCTGGATATCAACTCGATCAACGGGCGCGCCGCCGTGGAGAAAAAATCGGTGGTGATTTCGGATACAGCCACCAGCGCCGCCGTCGCAACCAGCGCTGCCGCCCGGCTCCTTTTGTTTGCGCGCACAAAACAACCCGACCAGATTATTCCAGACACCAATAGCAGCAGCATCTTCCGCCCGAATCCGCTTCTGCCGGATACCCGCTCTGAGATGGCTGTGCCGCTCGTGGTTGGCGACAAGGTGGTGGGCGTGCTCGACCTGCAAAGCAGCCAGGCGGGCGTCTTGAGCAAAGATAACCTGTCCGCCTTCGAAGCCCTTGCCGGACAATTGGCAATTGCAATTCAAAACGCAAGCCTCCTCGAAGAAGCCAGACTGGCTCGCGCCGAGGTGGAGGCACAGGCGCGCCGTTTGACTCGCGCAAGCTGGTCAGAATATCTGGATGCCATCCACAAACCCGAACAGACCGGTTTTGTGTTCGAAGGGAATCAGGTTGCGCCGCTTACGCAGGAACAACCCGAACGAGGAGGCGCCCTGACTGCACCCATCACCGTTACAGGTGAAGCGCTTGGAAAACTGGTAGTTGAAATGGAGGGAAAGCCGCCCATCGCCCGCGTCGACGAATTGATCGATACGGTAGCACGCCAGATGGCGCAGCAAATCGAAAACCTGCGCCTGTTGGATAGCGCCGAACGCTTCCGCCACGAAGCCGAACAAGCTTCGCGCCGCCTGACCCATGAAGGCTGGCAGGAATACCTGGAGACTAAGTCTGCCGACAGTTTGGGATATATCTATGACTTGAAGGAAGTCCGGCCGTACAGCCAGGATGAAATCCAACAGATTGAAGAGTCAGCCCTCAGCCTGCCGCTCAAAGTTCGCGATGAAGCCGTCGGCAAAGTCGTTGTCAAGGGTGTTCAAGATGCAGAATCTGCCGACCTCGTCAATGCTGTTGCCGAACGTCTCAGCCAGCATATTGAAGGTCTGCGCCTTTCCATGCAAACGGAACAGTCCCTTGCGGCCACCAAAAGACAGGCCCAACGAGAGCAGGCCCTGCGTCAGATCACAAGCGCCGTGCGCGGTTCCAACGATCCTGCCGTCATCCTTCGCACCGCCGCCCGCGAACTGGGCAATATTCTCGGACGCGAGACCGTGGTCAAGCTGACAACTGGCGACCAAACACAAACCAGCCAGACAGATCGCTCCACCGAAGCGGCAGGAGTCGCCGCCGCGAATAACGGGAACGAACCAATCTCACCTGCGGATCAATCCTGAGAAAGCAGTTGGAGGCAGCAAATGAAAACGACAAACAATAAACTGATGAGTGACGTTATGCAGGCAAACCTGGGATTGCTCCCGTTGATCATGGACAACATCCCCCAGGCTGTGTTCTGGAAGGATCGAAACCTGGTTTATTTGGGATGCAACCGGGCGTTCGCAGACGACGCCGGCTTTTCTTCCCCGGAAGATGTCATCGGCAAGACCGATTATGACATGCCCTGGAAGACGCAAGCCGAACTTTATCGCGCTGACGACCGCGCGGTTATGGAAAAAGGCGAGCCAAAGATCAATTACGAAGAACCTCAGACCACGCCAGGCGGTTCGACCATCTGGTTAAGCACCAGCAAGATCCCAGTCCATGAAAATGGTCAGGTTGTCGCTGTGTTGGGTATGTATGAGGACATCACCGCCCGCAAGCAGGTGGAAGCAGACCTCCTGCTCCGCGACCGTGCTCTGGCCTCATCCCTTAATGCAGTAATTATCGTTAATATTTCAGATAACAAACCCATCTATGTCAATGATGCCCTCCTCAAAATGACCGGCCACACCCGCGAGGAAGTCATGCAGATTGGATTGTCAGATATCACCGGCAACGCGGAAGAATCAAAGAAGATTCGCGCAGCCATCCAAACTCAAGGTTTCTTCGTCGGCGAGGAACTTCTCAAACGAAAGGATGGCTCCGTTTTTCCTGCAAACTTCTTCTCTTCTTTGATCATCGGTGCCGAAGGCCGCCCCGTCGCCGTACAATCCACCTTCTTCGATATCACCGATCGCAGAAAGGCTGAGGAAACCATCCATGAAAGCGAGGAGCGTTTCCGTCGTTTCACAGAGGCGACCGTTGAGGGCCTTGTATTCCACGAACAGGGCAAGATTATCGATGTAAACCCGGCTGCCCTTGCCATGTTTAGCCTTTCAGACAGTAAAGAGCTTATCGGCAGAAACCTGTTGGAGTTCATTGTTCCCGAATCGCACAAAATGGTATTGCAGCAAATGCAGTTGGAAACCGTGTTGCCGTATGAAATTCAGTGCGTGCGCTCTGATGGTACCATCTTCCCAGTGGAGACTTCTACCCGCATCTATAAAGCCGGCGACCGTATCATCCGCGCCTCGTCCATCCGCGACATCACCGAACGCAAACGGCTGGAAGAGGGACTCCTACTGCGTGATCGTGCCCTGGCTTCTTCTCTCAACGCAGTTTTGATTGTCGGGTTGGATTTTAAACCCATCTATGTCAATGAGTCCTTCATTAAAATGACTGGTTACACCTACGAGGAAGCCATACAGCTTACTGTTATGGATCTCAACGCGAATCCAGAAGGGCTGAAGCAAATTGACGAGGCAACACACAGACAAGGATTCTTCATTGGTGAGGAATATATCAAACGCAAGGACGGTTCCATTTTCCCCACCGACTTTTTCACTTCGTATATTAACGACGACAAGGGCAAACCTATTGCCATGCAAACCGCCTTCACCGACGCCACCGAACGCAAACGATTAGAAGCCCAAGTCCAACAAGCACTCGAACGGCGCGGTTATCAGGTGCAGGTCAGTACTGAAATCTCACAGGAAGTGTCCGCTGCTCCCAAATTGGACGAACTCTTTGAGCGCGTCGTAACCCTGACAAAGGAACGCCTCGGGTATTACCATACACAACTGCTGCGTTACGACCCCGTGCAGGATTCAGTGGTGCTTATCAATGGCTATGGAGAAACAGGGAAGAAGATGCTCGAGGGCGGACACAAGATGCCAATGGGAAGCGGTCTTATCGGCACCGCCGCCGCCACGGGCGAAACCTTGATGCGCCCCACACTGGCGGAAGACCTCACCTGGCAGCCCAATCCCCTCCTGCCGGACACCAAAGGCGAAATCGCTGTACCAATCAAATGGCAGGATAACATTTTGGGCGTGCTCGACGTGCAAAGCGACAAGGCTGGCTCCCTCACTGAAGACGACCGCCTGTTGCTGGAAGGCTTGTGCGGACAGATTGCCATCGCCATACATAGCGCCGAACTGGTCGAGACAATCCGCCAGAATGAAGCCCGCCTGGCGGAAGCGCTCAAGATTGCCCGCCTCGGCAATTGGGAATATGACTTTGAAAACGACCTCTTTCATTTCACCGACGAATTCTATTCGATTTTCCACACGACTGCCGAAAAAGTGGGCGGCTACAAGATATCGTCTGCCGACTATGCCAAGCATTTTGTCCACCCCGATGATGCGCCGCTTGTGGGTACTGAGATCCAAAAGGTTCTGGATGCCAAAGATCGTCTTTTCACCACAAACCTGGAACACCGCATTATTTTTGCAGATGGTGAAGTAGGGTACATCTCTGTAAACATCAATGTGGAACGCGACGAAAACGGAAAGATCACCCGCTGGTACGGCGCGAATCAGGACATCACCGAGCGCAAACAGGCGGAAGCGGCATTACAGCGCTCCGAACAGTTAATGCGCACAGTGATCGACTCCACTCCCGACTGGATTTTCATCAAAGACCAGGACCATCGCTATCAATTAGCCAACAAGGGTTATGCCGATGCCTTGCATATCGCTCCTGAAGACTTTATCGGCAAGAACGATCTTGACTTGGGCTTCCCCGAAGAGTTGGTTAAAGGCAACCCGGAAAAAGGCATTCGCGGCTTCTGGACTGATGACCGTCTGGTGATGGATAACAATGAAACGCAAGTCTATCCTGATGATCCCGCAACAATTGACGGCGTGGTCCATAGCTTCCATACCATCAAAATCCCCCTGCGGGATTCTGATGGGAATGCCTGGGGTGTCCTTGCCTTTGCCCGCGATATCACCGAACGCAAACAAGCCGAAGCCCGCCTGGCGGAAGCGCTTAGAGCTGCCCGCCTTGCCCATTGGGAATATGACGTTGAGAAGGACATCTTCACTTTCAACGACCAGTTCTATTCGATCTTCCACACCACCGCCGAAAAAGTGGGAGGGTATCAACTTTCATCCGCTCGATATGCAGAGCTATTCGTGCATCCCGATGACATGGAAGTTGTGGGTAAGGAGATAGGAAAGGCGCTCAGTTCGACAGAAAGAGTGTACAACACCAGTATCGACCATCGTATCTTATATGCAGACGGCGGTGTCGGTTACATCACGGTTCAATTAACCGTCGAACGGGATGAAAACGGAAAGATCACCCGTTACTATGGCGCGAATCAGGATATTACCGAACGGCGCAAAGCCCAGGAAGAACTGGCGGAACGCCTTGAGGAAATCAACCGCTTGTACCAAAACCTCAGTCACGAAGGCTGGAAGACCTACCGCGAGACGGCCGACCTGCCGTCGGGTTTCGTGTTCGACCAGACCGGAGTCAAGCCTGTGGAAGGTCTTGAGTTTGCAACTGATCGCTTCGCCAACATCCCAATGAAAGTACTGGGCGGTGAAGTGGTCGGAAATCTGGCTATTGCAGATGACCCGCAACGCCCCATTTCAGAAGATGATTTTGACTTCCTGCAACAGGTCTCCGAACAGATTGCCCTGGCTCTGGAAGGCGCCCGCCTCGCCGCACAAACCCAGTCCGCGCTGGCGCAAACCGAAAAACTATCCGAAGCCGGTCTGCGTTTCGCACGCTCGGCAGATTTGCAAGAATTGCTCGTAGTGTTCAATGAAACGCTTGGCATCCCCAAGATTAGTCGCGTGAGTATTGGCGTCTTTGAGTACAACTCTGCCGGTGATGTGGATAGCATGACAATTGTGGCAAATTGGTGGGGCGGCATTGGGCATAAAGTTGTGGAGATTGGAATGCGCTATACACCTGAGATGCTCCATGCCATGTCGTTATTCTTGAGTCCTGACCCGGTATTTATCAACGACACATTTAATGATGACCGCCTCAGGGATGTTAAGGGTATCATGGAACAGCAACAAGTTCATGCCATAGCTGTTATGCCTTTATATAGTGGCACCCGCCATATAGGTGCCTTGTTGCTGGAATCGGATGAAATGCATAACTTCACCCAAGACGAAATCCGCTTGGTTTCAGCAATGGCACCACAGATTTCCACAGCGCTGGAAAATCGCATCCAGTACGAACGGGCGCAAAAACAGGCTGAACGTGAAGGTAAACTCAATATCATCAGCCAGAAGATCCAAAGCGCCACCAGCGTCGAAGCCGTGCTGCAAATCGCCGCGCGTGAATTGGGTCACGCCCTGGGCGCGCCCATGACCATCGCCCAGCTCAGCATGAAAGACAAGAAATAAGCGCCGCAGGCTCAGGAGACATGTCCCATGCCACCCGATGAAAAATCACAAAAACGGGTTCAAAAACTTTTTTCCGAACTGGAACAAATCTCCACGCTTCGCAAACCGCCCGCGGAGAAAGCAAGCGGGACGGAAAAGGTTGAATCCCAGCCCGCTCCTGGCGTTTCGAAGTCAGACGGCGAGATGGAGACATTGTTGCGGCGCATTCGCGAACTTGAATCGCAGTTGCAGGAAACCGAACAGCGCGCCGCCTCCAAGTCTGCCCAGATTCCCACCCCCGGCATCATCTACGAGAAGGATGAAGTCGGGTTTGCCTGCGTCGGTGACGAAGTCCTGCCTCTCAGGGCGGTCAAACTCTCGCCGGAAATGCTGGAAAAAGCCCTGGAATCTCCACTGACTGCTGGCGACAAAACCATCGGGACAGTAAAAGCGGAGCCGCCGGACGAACGCGGGTGGACGGAAGACGAAGCCAAGATGGCAAACGCGGTCGCCCAGCAGGTTTCCCTCCAGGTACAGAACCTGCGCCTGCTTGCCTCCGCCGAACGCGCGCGCGCCGAGGCCCTTGCCGCCAACCGCCAGTTCACCCATCAAAGTTGGGAATCCTTCATGGATGGCATCCGCAACAGCGAGCGCATCGGCTACGTTTACGACCAGGCGGCTGTTGAACCCTTCCTCGATCCCGCTCCCGGCGAACATGACATCCGGGAAACCATCAACGTGCTTGAGGAACAGGTCGGCAACATTTTCCTGAAGGAGGATCCATCCCGTCCCCTGACCGATCAGGACCGTGAAATGGTCTCGGCGGTTGCACGTCAGGTGGCACAGCAGGTTGAAAACTTGCGCCTTCTGGCGGATGCTTCGCGGGCCCGTGTCAACGCCGAGGAAGCCACCCGCCGTCTGACACGCCAAAACTGGGAGGCATTTACCCGGCAAAAAACCGATACACTGGGTTATGTTTATGATTCATTACAGGTGACGACCCTCGAACAAGCGCAGGTATCGCAGGACATATCCTTCACCCAGCCATTGCAGGTGCGCGGTGAAACCATCGGACAACTGGCAGTGGCGGGGTTACAGTCGGTTCCACCGGAAGCGGTTCAACTGGCGAATAACATCGCCGAACAGGTCAGCATCCAGGTTGAAAACCTGCGCCTCTTTGAATTGAATGAAAGGCGCGCCCGCGAACTGGAAACGGTGGCTGTGGTCAGCACCACCGCCTCCACCACACTGGACCCGGATGTACTGCTGCAATCGGTGGTGGACCTGACGAAGGAACGGTTCGACCTGTATCACGCGCACATCTACCTGGCGGATGAATCATGGAGCACGCTGCTGCTTGCCGCGGGCGCGGGGGAAGTGGGCAGGCAAATGGTCATGAACGGGCACGCCATCCAGATGACGGCGGAAAAATCCCTTGTGGCGCGCGCCATGCGAGAACGCACAGCGTTGATCGTAAACGATGTCCAAATGGAATCGGATTTTCTAGCCAACCCCTACCTGCCCGATACCCGCGCCGAGATGGCTGTGCCAATGATCTCCGGTGACAAGGTCATCGGCGTCTTTGACGTTCAATCCAACATCGTTGGGAACTTCTCGCAGGAGGATGCCAACATCTACACCACCCTCGCCCTGCAGGTGGCGGTGGCGCTGCAAAACGCCCGCCTGTACCAGGAACAAAGCGCGACCGTGGCGCAGCTCCGTGAACTCGACCGCCTCAAGTCCTCCTTCCTCGCCAACATGTCGCACGAGCTTCGCACGCCGCTCAACTCCATCCTGGGTTTTGCAGACGTGATGCTCGAAGAACTCGACGGTCCGCTCACGGATTACATGAAGAATGACCTGGGATTGATCTACAAAAACGGTCAGCACCTCCTGCACCTGATCAACGACGTGCTCGACATGGCGAAGATCGAATCAGGTAAAATGAACCTCAACATCGAGAAGTTCAACCTGCAGGAGATCATTGAAGAGGTGACCAGCATCACTTCGCCGCTCGCCAGTGAAAAGAATTTGGCGCTCTTCATCGAGCCGGATTCCGACCATGAGGTGGAGGTCAATGCTGATAAAATCCGCATACGCCAGGTGATGATCAACCTGATCAACAATGCCATCAAATTCACCGAAAAAGGAAAGATTTCCATCCACGTGGTGCGCGAGGAAAACAACGTGCTGATCTCTGTAAAGGACACCGGCATCGGCATCCCAATCGACCACCTCGAATCGGTCTTCCAGGAGTTCACACAAGTGGACACCACCACCACCCGCAAGGCGGGAGGCACAGGTCTGGGTCTGCCCATCAGCCGCAAACTGATCCAAATGCACGGCGGACGGCTGTGGGTTGAAAGCACCGGCGTCAACGGTGAAGGCTCGACATTCTATGTCTTCCTGCCCATCGAAGCCAGGATCAAACAGGATTAAGAATAAACAAAGGAAATAACATCATGGCAAAACCGAAGTTCCTGCAATGCACCATTTGCGGCAACCAGCAACAATACGAGCCTTTCACGCCAGCCGTCTGCAAGAAATGCGAATCGCAATGGCTGGAAGCACACTACGACTACGAAACCTTCAAGCGCGACATCTTGCGCGGATTGCCGGGGCGACCCTCCAACCTTTGGCGCTATCAGGACGTGCTTCCGATTGGCAATCCTGCCGAGCTGGACCTTTACCCCGCCGGGGGAACGCCCCTCTGGCTGTCGCACCGTTTTGCGAACAAACTGGGATTCGACCAGGTATATTTCAAGGATGAACGCTACGGACCGACCAGTTCCTTCAAGGACAGGCAGGCAGCCGTCGCGGTTGCCGCAATGAACGAAGGCGACGTGCGCGAAGCCGTGATCGCCTCCACAGGAAACGCGGCGGTGGCGTATGCAGCAGCCTGCGCCCGGGCGGGGATCAAACTCTGGGTCTTCATGACCAGTCTGGTCCCGCAGGAAAAACTGCGCGAGGCTGCCCTCTTCGGCGCGGAAGTCATCCGTGTCAGCGGCAACTACGACCAGACCAAACAGATCGCAAGCCAGTTCGCACAGCGCAAGCACCTGCTTTTGGATCGCGGCGCAAGCTCCATCCCATCCCGCGAATCCATGAAGACCATCGCGTATGAAATTGTGGAGCAGCTCGGCTGGCGCGCGCCCGATTGGTATATTCAATCTGTCAGCGGAGGCATGGGGCCGCTTGGGGTATATCAAGGCTTCAAGGAGATGTTCGACATGGGGCTGATCCACCGCATCCCCAAGATCGCCATCATCCAGGCGGAAGGCTGCTCGCCGATGGTGCAGGCTTTCAAGGCAGGCAAAGAGATTGCCGACCCTGTGATACCCGACACCCGCATCATCATCCTTTCAACGGGCGACCCTGGAAAGGTTTACACCTATCTTTGGACCGTCATCCAAAAATACGGCGGCACGATGGAATCTGTGACGGACGTGGAAGCCTTCGACGCAATGCGTTCGCTTGCCAAGAGCGAAGGAATGGCGGTGGAACCCGCCACAGCGGTTGCCTATGCCGGTCTCGAAAAGATGCTGAAGAACGGCAGCATTGGCAAGGACGAAGTGGTTGTGGTCAACTGCACCGGGCACACCTTCCCGGTGGAAAAGCACGTACTTGGCGACCAGTGGGCTGTGGATGTGCACCTGAGCAAGGACCAGTCCCCCGCCCCGCAGGAAGGTTTGCAAGCCGCACTCGAAAATCTGGACGAAAAAGCGACCACCGTCCTGCTGGTGGACGATAACTCTGACGACGCCCTGCTCATCCGCAGACTGCTCGAAGGGAAGAAATCCTATCGCGTCTATCACGCAAAGGATGGCTGGGAGGGTCTCGCCATGGCGCGGCAGCACCTGCCGGACCTGATCGTCAGCGACCTGACCATGCCTGGCATAGACGGTTTTGGTTTTGTGGAAGAGATCAAACTCGATCCGCGTACAAAGGATATTCCGGTGGTGGTGGTCAGCGCAAAGGATATCACCGTCGAGGAACGCAATCGTCTCAACGGACATATCGAGGCTTTGTATCAAAAAGGCTCACTGCCGACGCGCAAATTTGTGGACAAGGTCATCAACGTCATCGAAGACAAGAATGGAGCCTAAGAGGAGAATCAAGCATGGGAAGCACCATCTTATACATAGAAGACAACCCGGATAACATGATGCTCGTCAAACGCGCCCTCGAAGCGCGGGGGTACAAGTTGTTGCAAGCCTTGAACGGCGTAACCGGGGTGGCTGCCGCCGAAAGGGAAAACGTGGACCTGATCCTGCTCGACATCAACCTGCCCGATATCGACGGGTACGAAGTGGCACGCCGAATCCGCAACAGTCACAAGCACACGCTGGCATACACCCCCATTATTGCCGTCACTGCCAACGCCCTCAAGGGAGATGCCGAAAAAGCCCTCAGCGCCGGCTGCGATGTCTACATGTCCAAGCCGATCAACATCCGCGAGTTGTGGGCACGGGTGGAGGCCTTTGTGCCATCCCCCAATAAACAAGGGTGATTTTCAAACAAGCTTGGACGTTCAATGTCCCATGCTCAATAACTTGAAAACCCATCAAGCCATATCGTACCTGGCTGACCTGCAATGTTCCGGCTGCGGAAGCATGTATTCCGCAGCCGAAGTTCACACGTTCTGCCCGGACTGCCAGTCGCCGCTCATGGCAAATTACGATCTGAGCACCGCGCGTCGGTACGTGGATCGCGACGAGATCCACAGCCGGCTCAAGGGCATGTGGCGCTGGCGCGAGGTTTTGCCCGTGCTCGAAACCCAAAACATGATCGCCCTGGGCGAAGGGGATACTCCCCTGTTGCCATTGCCGAGGGTGGGGAAATCCCTTGGTTTGACCAGGCTTTTCGTGAAGGATGAAAGCAGCAACCCGACAGGTTCATTCAAGGCGCGCGGGCTTTCCGCCGCCGTATCCAAGGCGAAGGAGTTGGGGATTCGCAAAGTCATCATCCCCACCGCAGGCAATGCCGGTGGAGCCATGGCGGCCTATGCCGCCCGCGCAGACATGCGCGCCATGATCTACATGCCGAAGGATACGCCCAATGCCAATATCATGGAAAGCCGCATCGCCGGCGCGGAGGTCATCCTTGTGGATGGAATCATCAGCGACGCGGCAGGCATGGCGGGCGAGACCGCCCGCAGGGAGGGTTGGTTCGATGTGTCCACCTTCAAGGAACCGTATCGCGTGGAGGGGAAAAAGATCATGGGATACGAACTGGCGGAAAACTTCAACTGGGAACTGCCGGATGTCATCATCTATCCGACCGGCGGCGGCACGGGACTGGTGGGCATGTGGAAGGCTTTCGAGGAACTTGAACAACTCGGCTGGCTGGACAACGCCAAACGCCCACGCATGGTCTCTGTCCAGGCGGAAGGGTGCGCCCCGGTGGTGAAGGCATTCGAGAAGAAAGCTTCATTCTGCGATTTCTGGACCGACGCCAAAACCATTGCATCCGGCTTGCGCGTGCCAAAGAGCTTCGCCGATTCCCTGATTCTAAAATGTCTGTACGAAAGCGACGGTACAGCCGTTGCGGTCAGCGATGCATCCATCACGGAAACGCAGAAGGAACTGGCGCGAGCCGAAGGCATCTTTGCCGCCCCCGAGGGCGCCGCAACGCTCGCCGCATTGAAGGCGCTTGTCCAGCAAAATTGGCTCCAGCCCGATGAACGGGTGGTTATATTCAATACGGGGTCGGGGTTGAAATATTTGGATTAACACGCTGGATGTCTCCCCTGCGTTATTTCAACAACTAATTGTTATGTGCCTTTCCCAACAACGAACTCGGAATATTCGCGGCTCAAGTAGCGGGTTTTCACATCGCCGCCGCAATATTGACTGACCAAACCTGCCAAGTACTCGGTTGCAGATTGAACTTCTTCACGTGGAATGACACTCAGCCATCCGTCAACGTCGATGACGGCAAAGGTGGTCGATTCAGATATGATGGTCTCCCGTCCCGCTTTGCTGTTCCACATCCTGCACATTACATTCCTTGTGGCAGAGTCATGATAAATGACTTCGCCTGGATTAATGGGGGCAGGCTCCGAATGTCCCAGTTGGATAAAATGCTCATCGCCCTTTGCGAATCCGAGAACCAGATCCCCGCTCACCTTGTCCCCGTCTATTCCTCCACTGGGTACGAGATGGGTCAGCGATACCAGGTTTGACATTGCGACCAATGGCGAGATGAAGGGGATGTTGCCCCCCTTCCCCTGTTTGATCCTCTTCACCAAAGCGCCGACCGATGGAATAAGCTTTTGCGACTTTTCGCCTGCAATTTTTTCATAGATATCCTGCCAGGCTTTGATGCGCGGATGATTCAGTCCCGCGCCCGGATCGGATTCGACATCCCTGATTTTCCTCCTGAACTCATCTTCCAGGGCAGAGGGATTTTTGAGAGAATTGTCGGCGCCGAACACAACCACAACGCCCCGGTAAAAATCGGGGAAGCGGTCGAATATCCCTGGCTCGACGCTGTAGATCATGCCGTTTTCCTCAAACCGAATAAAGTTCTTTGGTCTTGTAGTAAAGCTCCCTGTAAAGCGCTTCAGAGACCTTGCCCGCTTCATATTTCCAGCCGAACCGCTTCTGATATTCGGAGAACCACTCCCCACACTCGTTCAGGAACAGGATGTCGTGAATGGACATGTATCTCATCGCCACAAGCGGGATGGGAGATGTTGATATTTTGAAGAACGGGTTCCGGGCGGCTGGTTCCGGGCAATTCCTGTGGAACTGCCCGATCATCATCCCCTTCCTAACGAAAGCGTCCTTCACCTCCCTATGCACAACGTCCAAAACCGTGGACTGTTCGTCGGGGATGTTGGGGAACGCGACCACGATGGCTTTATAGATGTAATTCTTCTCGTCTGTTGGAGGATAATCCAGAAACACATCGGAGTATTGCAGGATAACCTGTTTCAATGTATCCGCGCATGAGCCGTCGATCTCATACTGCAAGGCAAGATAAAACGTGTCCTTCGCGAGCGAGGGCGGCACAAACGGACAAATCGAACCGCTGCGCCCCAGGTCGGGATGCGGCTGGGAAATATAATCCTTCGTCCACTCGAAAATGACAGTGGCATCAGCCAGTATCTTCTGTGTGATAAAACCTGTTGAACTTGCGAATTGCTTTTCGGTTCGTCTTTCCCCGGAGCATAGGTTTTCATTACTTGAATATGAAATCATTTGGGACCTCCATAAATTAACCCGGTTTCAGCGGCGTCTTGCCACGCCGCGAAACTTCCAAATTTTTGGTTCGAAAGCATAAACAGTTATATAATGAAATTCATCTGATTTATCGTATTATGGGCTAATTTTACCTCAACCTTAAAATCCTGTCACATAAAAATTATGCCGCGCTACCTGCTCAAGCCACCGTCCCCGGCGGCATTTTACGAGGCAAAGCCACGCGTTGACTCCGGTCCGATTTCGCCTATACTTGTTTTGAAAGGAGGCTTGGATGACAAACAAACTCACCTGGCATGGACATGCCACACTCGGACTCGAAACAGGCAGATACAAACTGGTGATTGACCCGTTCTTCGAGGGGAATCCCGCCGCCACCATTTCCTCGAAGGATGTCGCGGCAGACTTCCTGCTCGTCAGCCACGGGCATGGCGACCACGTAGGAGATGCCATCGCCATTGCCAAACGCACGGGCGCGACCATCATCAGCAACCACGAGATCGCGGGCTGGTTTGCGGAAAAAGGCGTGGAGAAGACTCACGGTCAACACCTCGGCGGCGGACACAAACATCCCTTCGGCTACCTCAAGCTGACCCTCGCCCTGCACGGCTCGGGTCTCCCCGACGGCTCCTACGGCGGCAACCCCTGCGGCTTTTTGCTGACGACAAACGACGGGAAGAAATTCTACTTCGCGCAGGACACCGGCTTGTTCGGCGACATGAAGCTCATCGGCGAGGAAGGCCTGGATTTGGCGGTCGTCCCCATCGGCGACAACTACACCATGGGGCCTGACGATGCGTTGCGCGCCGTCAAGATGCTGGAGCCGAAGATCGTTGTCCCCATCCACTACAACACCTGGCCCCTGCTGGCTCAGGATGCGAACGCCTGGAAGGAACGGGTGGAGAAGGAAACAAAAACAAAGGTGATGTTGTTGAAACCCGGCGAGAGCCTTTCGGTGTAATTCATGGAACATCCCGAAGGTCCCCAGCCTTCGGGATGTTTTTTATTGCGATGAAACGACTCCCCCTTATCTTTGTCCTGCTTTTTCTGCTTGCCTGCAATCTCGCCCAACCGACGGCTGTTCCCACGTCCCAGCCCACAGCGGAACTGACAGCCACATGGACAGCGACCCAGCCGCCCGCGACATCCTCCCCGACACCGTCCGCGACGCCCAAAGCCGTCATCCGACGAGTCGTCATCCTCAGCATGGATGGGCTTCGCCCGGAAGCCATCGAACTGGCTCCCATGGCCAACCTTCTCAACCTGATGAAGACCAGCGCCTACTCGTTGACCGTGCAGACCGTCCACCCGAGCGCGACCCTGCCCGCACATTCTTCGATGCTGACAGGGTTGTGCCCCTCGAAGCACGGCGTGGACTGGAACGATTACATCCCGCAGAACGGCATCGCGCAAGGTATCGATCTCTTCGACCTCACTCACGCGGCAGGAATGAAAAACTACATGTTCGTGGGCAAGGAAAAACTGCAACAGGTGACCGACGCCGCGAACCTCGAACGCTTTGTCTACGTCAACGACCGCGACAAGGTGGTGATGCAGACTCTGCTGGCGGATTTCCCCCCGGACTTTGGTTTGCTCTTCATCCACTTTGCGACAACCGACGACATGGGGCACGTTTACGGCTGGCTCTCGCCCGAACAGCTCAGCGTGGTCTTCCGCGCCGACGAAGCCATCGGCGAACTGCTCTCCGCATTGGATGACGAGACCCTGCTCATCATCACAGCCGACCACGGCGGGCACAACCTGACGCACGGGACCAGCCGTCCCGAAGACATGACCATCCCGTGGATCATTTCTGGGCCGGGAATCCGGGCGGGGGAGTTGACCACGCCCATCCACATCACCGACACCGCCGCCACTGCCGCCTATGCGTTGGGACTTCCCATCCCCAAAGAATGGGCCGGCATTCCCGTGTTGGAGGCGTTTGGTCAGCCTGTCGAGCCGCGAGAGGCAACAGTTTGTTTGCGGTAGAAAAAGGGTCGGGGCATCCCCTGTGCTGGCGGATGCCCCGTGAAGATTATTTTGCGTAGCCGTTCGGGTGCGATTTGTGCCATTCCCACGCGCTGGAAAGGATGTCCTGCAAATTGGTGCGGGTCGGCTTCCAGCCCAGTTCGTTGATGATCCTTTGAGGGGATGCGACCAAACGGGCTGAATCACCGGGACGGCGCGGCGTTTCGACCGACGGGATGGCGTGCCCCGTGACCTTTCTCGCCGTCTCAATCACCTCGCGCACCGAGAAGCCGTTTCCACTGCCGACGTTGTAGATCATTTTGTCACGCGAAGCCAGCCCATCGAGCGCGAGGACATGCGCCGAGACCAGGTCTGCGATATGGATGTAGTCGCGGATGCAGGTCCCATCGGGAGTGGGATAATCTGTGCCAAAGATGGTCGCGGACTGAGCTTGTCCCAGGGCAATTTGCAAAACGCGTGGGATGAGGTGCGATTCGGGCTGGTGCGCCTCGCCGCGACCGGGCAGCGCTCCGCAGGCGTTGAAATAGCGTAGGGCGGCAAAACGCAAACCATGGATGCTGCGATACCATTCGAGCGCCTGTTCGGTCATCAGCTTTGTGTGACCGTAGACATTGGTGGGACCGATGGGAGAATCCTCGGTCAGGGGTGTTTCGCTGGATTGATAGACCGCCGCTGTGGAGGAAAAGACCAGTTTTTTTACTCCCGCTCGCACGGCGGTTTCCATCAGTTGCAGGGAATTGCTGAAATTGTTGCGAAAGAATTTTCCGGGGTCCTTCATGCTCTCCCCCGCTTCGATAAATGCAGCGAAGTGCATGATTGCGTCGAAACTGTTGGAGGTCAGCGCTTCCGCCAGGGCATGACTGTCCTCGAGGCTGGCATGGATGAAAGTCGCACCCTGCGGCACTGCGGCACGGTGTCCCGTGACGAGAGAGTCAAAAACCGTGACGGAATGCCCGGCGGCGATCAGCGCTTCGGCGGTGGCGGAGCCTATGTAGCCCGCCCCACCTGAAATGAAAATGTTCATATATTCTCCTGAAAATATACCGCACTCGGTCATAAATTGCGCTTTTTTAGAGGGCGGAAAGCTCAATTTATGACCATGGGTACTATGATTTGCGGAATTATATCTTATTGCTCCACAACGTCTTCCTGCCAGACTTGAGCATACCAGCGCATGTACGTCCACAGGTGGGCATTCCAATAGACTTCACTGTGGTCGCCGGTAAAGCGGTGGAATTCATGCAGGTAATCGTTGTTGACGAGGATCCCCTCCAGTTGCGAGACGCGTCCCAATTCCATATCGGAATCGCCAACGTCGAGCCACAACTTCGGACGGTTTTCCTGCGGGATGGAGCGGATAATCATGTCCACGTAGGGGGCATCCTCCTTGAACGTGGCTGGCGAGTGCAAGCCCAAAGCGCCGAACAACTCCGGGTGGTCAAATCCCAGCTTGACGGTCCAGCCGCCACCGCGTGAGAGTCCGCCTAGGGCGCGATGTTCCCGATCCGCCAGGGTGCGGTAGTTCCCATCTACGTAGGGTATCAGGTTGTTGATAAAGCGGTCACCAAAGCCGGGTCCCGCCTCCGTATTCCAGTAGCGGTCGTCGGGAAAGACCATGATGAACGGCGGGCTCTTGTCGGAGTGAATCAACTGATCGGCGGCGGCGGGCGCGCCCAACCGCACCCATTGATCCTCGGTATAGGTCTGCCCGTGAAGCAGGTACAGGACAGGATAACGCCTGTCGGTAAAAGTCTCATAACAGGGCGGCAGGTAGATGATGAACTCCTGCGGAGGTTTCGTCGTTTGGACAACATCCTGCTTGAGAAGTCCCGGCTCCGTGAGACAGGTCAACGGGGTGGGAGTGGCTGGGACAGGGGTGGGCGTGACGGTGGCGGTGGCTGTCACAGTCGGCGACGGCACCGCCTGCGCATTGACGGTATTGTCCAATGGCTGGCAGGCAGAAAGCACGGAAAGAAACAGAAGGCAGGAGATGTAAAGAATAGCTTGACGGGTATTCATCCTTCGCATTATACTCGCCGCGTTCATCTCATCGGGGCGTAGCGCAGTCCGGCTAGCGCGCTTGCTTTGGGAGCAAGAGGTCCCGGGTTCGAATCCCGGCGCCCCGACAAGTAGCCAAAACACCGTCATATCAGCCAGAAATGGCAGAATGATGGTGTTTTATGTCTACCAGTACGAAAGTCAAACAGGAATGGCCTCTTGCCTTCGTGACCCTGCATGACGCTTATACGGACTTCGTTCTATCGCGTTAGGCGATGCAATGCTCGCCCGCAACACTGGAATTCTACAAATATACAGCGAGCAGGTTTTTGAAATGGTTGGAGACACGCGCACAAAGTTTCAATTCCGTGCGCGTGTCTCTACGATTTAACCCGTGTGTGTTAAAATTACCGGTGACAATCAACGGATACAGTACAAGCCGGTCGCTGATTCCTTTCACACTCAACCATGACAGGCAAGGGACGCCGGTTTTCCAAAAGTGAATTTCAATGAAAATAATCGACCAGACATCTCAACAAGACGCCAAAGGTAATATCAGCATTGTCGCCCGCATTCGGGGAACGCTGAAGTACGGGTTAAGCTGGTATCCCGATTTGGAAGCCCAAAAATTGGTGATCGCCCAACTGGAGCGTTTGCTCGAGCGGGGCTTTGTATTGATCCGAAATTTCAACCTGCCGGGTAGCGAGATCGTCATCCCCCTTATCCTGCTCGGCGCGGGAGGGGTTTGGGTCATTTATGTGACAAGCGCCAAGGGGAACTTCGAGGCAAGAGGCGATCAATGGAACACGGTCAATAACGACGGCAAGGCGATGCCAGCCAGTATCAATTACATCACCCGTGTTGCGCAGTTGGGAACCGTCTTCCAGAAGTTCCTGAAAATCCAAAAAGTGGACATGCCCTGCCCGGTGGAAGCCGTGCTGATCGCGGCGGACCCCGGTGCCCAGATCGAATCGAACCGCCCGATGGTGCGCGTGGTGCGAAGCGACGCACTCAAACAATTTGCCGGCACGCTTTTACAGGCGCGCCCGGTCTGGCGGACGGATTTCATCCACGATCTGGCAGATCGCATCCTCGAAGCCATCCCCCCGCAGGAATTAAAGCCCCTCACCCCCGGCGTAGTTGCAGGGCAGGCTGCGCCGCGCGCCGAACAGGGATTCAATCCGAACGACCTCGGCTTTGCCTTCGATGAAAGCCAGGAACAGCCTGTCGAGGAGAATGCGCCGTCAGCCACACCCCTTCCGCCGGCGCCTGCAAGGCAGCTCCCCGCAAAGAAAAAAAAGAGGTTGTTCGGGTTGAGCGACACGCAAATCATCATACTGGCAGGCTTGGGGATTGCCTGGCTTTGCGTCCTGTTTGGACTTGTCATCATTCTTTCCGTGAGTCTGTAAACCGCATTGTCATCTCCATTCCTATCCATCGTCGTCCCCGCTCATAATGAAGAGCTTCGCCTGCCGCGCTCGTTGAAGCGGATTTTTGCCTTCCTCGAAAAGCAACCCTATTCAGTCGAAGTGATCGTCATCGAAAACGGCAGTTCGGACCGCACCCTCGAACTGGCGCGCAACTTTGCGCAAAATCAGCCCAACCTTCTTGTCCTGCACGAGGAACGGGCGGGCAAGGGTAACGCCGTGCGGCGTGGTATGTTGGAAGCGCGCGGTGAATATCGTTTTATTTGCGACGCCGACCTTTCCATGCCGATCGAAGAGCTTGAAAAATTCCTGCCGCCCGCCGTGAGTAATTTCGACGTTGCGATCGCATCGCGCGAAGCACCGGGAGCGGTGCGTTACAACGAACCGTCCTACCGTCACTGGGGCGGACGCGCCATTAACCTCATCATCCGTCTGCTCATCCTGCCCGGCTTGAACGACACCCAATGCGGCTTCAAGTGCTTCCGCGCCGAGGCGGCTGAAAAGATTTTCCGTCAGCAAACCCTGGGCGGATGGTCCTTCGACATCGAAATCCTGTACCTTGCGCGCCGAAAACGCATGAGCATCACGGAGATTCCGATTCACTGGTACTTCGACGCAGACAGCAAGGTCAGCGCGGTGCGGGACGCCCTGCGCATGATCGGGGATATTTTCCGCATTCACCGCAATGCCCTGCGCGGCAGATATGACCTCAAGCCCTGACCTTTCAAACGAAAAAAAACTCTGGCTTGCCTGGAGTCATGTTGCAGGATTGGATGAAGCGGGACGCGGCGCCCTGGCGGGACCGGTCTGCGTGGGAGCAGTGATTCTGCCCTCTGATTTTCCCTCCCTCCTCCAAACCTTGAGCGGGGTGCGCGACTCCAAGCAGTTGACTCCCCGAAGGCGTGACCAGCTTGCGCCGCGCATCAAACAGGTTTCGCTCACATGGGGAATTGGCTTCGCCTCCGCCGCCGAAATCGACGAGTTGGGCATCGTGCCAGCCACCCGTCTCGCCGCCAGCCGCGCAATCGAAGCCATGCCCATCTTCCCCGATTTTCTGCTGACAGATTTTCGCCTCGAACTTCCCGAACTGGATTTGCCGCAGGCGGCGCTGGTTAGGGGCGATCAACGTTCCCTGAGCATTGCCGCCGCGTCCATCCTTGCTAAAACTGCCCGCGATGAATTGATGGTTGGATTGGACGCCCAATATCCGCCATACGGCTTTGCCCGCCACAAGGGATACGGCTCGCTGGCGCACCGCAAGGCAATCGGCGAATTCGGATTTTCCCCCGTTCATCGAAAAACATTTCACATAAAAACATGACACACCCTGAAATTAATCTTTCGCGGGTGTGCCGGTTTTAAAAGGCATTCGGGACGCTGAAAACGCGGATTTTTTCTTCCTAATCAGCGAAATCAGCGTTCATCTGCGTCCAGATTAGATTTGGGGTTAATCATGTTTCTTCTACTTTTTCTTCAACATGCCGCTTCCGCCCGACAACTTGCTTTCAGGCTTGCCGGACCTCCAGGCAAAATATCCCAACCCTGCGCCGCCCAACAGGAGCAGCCCGCCAATGATGCCAAAGATCGGGGATGTTTTTGGCTCCGGCGGGTTCTGCCCTCCGCCAGTGGTATCCGCCACCACCTCCTTCGACTGGATGCCAAAACTCACCTCGGCGCGGTCACCTGCCTTGACTTCCAGCGAATAATTCAGGCTCACGGTTGGATTGTAATTATCCGGGATACCCATCGTGATGTTATAACTGCCTTCAGGAACGTTTATAAAACAAATGCCCTGGTATGTCTCCGGGTCCGCCGGTATTTCCGTATTCTGAGCGGCGGAGTATTCGCCGTTGTTCTCCGTCACGCTGACCGCGCCACCGGCGACTGCGGGTTCGGTTTCCTGGCGCAAAGCATCCCCGTTGATATCATTGAAAAGCAGGACACAGATTTCGGTTGTGCCAGTAAACGGCGTTGGCGAGGCGGTTGGCGGAGCGGGTGTGGGCGAAGGCCCCGCTGTCGGCGTTCCCTCCGTCGAGACAATGCCGATGAGCAGTTCCTGTCCTTCGATGAGGGTGCAATTTTCATCCAGTTTGGAGTTCAGTTGGCGGAGTTGATCCACTGTGATGCTGTGAATCGCCGCGACTCGAAAACAACTGTCCCCCGGCTGAACCACGTACAGGATGCGCCCATCGGCGCCCGGCGTGGCTGTGGGAATCACCTGCTGCATGTTCGACGCGGCGTTTGCGGGAAGCCACAACCCAAACAACAACAGGCTGATCAGCGTGAATAAAACAAAAAAGCGCTTTGGATTCATGGGCAAAATTATATCAGGATTTGATTAAGCCCCTGCCCAAATAATCTGGAATCCAGGAGCCCCCAAGCCCCTTGATTCAAAAACTTCGGAAGCCTCGAAGACTTCCGAAGTTTGTCAGTTCGGGAATTGTCGCGTTACAAACGAGAGCTACTCTTCGTCGCCGCCCGCGCTGCCGGGCTGCTCCACCCGCACCACCTCGCCGTGATAGTTGACGATGACCTTGAAACCCATCATGCCGAGCTAGGCGCGCATCTCATCAGGAAAGCCGGTCTGCATCAGCGTCTCGAACTGTCTGTCGATATTCTTCAACTGCTGTTCGATCATCGCCATCGAGAAGGGGTCTTCCTGACCGAGCATTTTGGCGGTCTGCTCCGAGATGATGTCTTCACTGCCCTTCATCACTTCCGCGATCTGGGCAAGCACGGCACGGTCCACCTGCTCGGCGGGGATGTGACGCTTGAAGCCGGCATCGTTTACCACATAACATGGCTCCGAACCGATGAAGGCGGTTTCAGCAGGATTTCCAAGCTCGTCTATGACCAGCCCGGCAAAAAGGGGTTGACCGGGCATTAACTCTGCCTGCCTTCCACGGCGGCGAGCAGGATGCCCGCAGCCAGTCCCAGGCGGCGGTCGAGGCGGCGGTTGACGTCCATGCTGAAGTCGATATTCAGCTCATACGTGAAGGGATTGAAGTTCTGCTTCAGGTCTGCCACGCGTTCATCGCCGAAGGCAATGTCGTAATTCTGTGGGATGAGGTTGCTCAGGAAACGGCGCAGCAACGCCATGCCCATGCTGTCCTCGAAAAGTTTGCCAACCACGTTGTCATTGACGTCCAAGACCTCCCATTCGTCGCGCAGCATGGACGCCCATCCCCTGCGGCGGAGCGCCCCCACCTTTTGGCCCATAACGCTGTCCACAACATCGTAGGCGGCGGAGAAATCGACGATCTGGCGCGCCTTGATCATCAGGACCTCCTGCGCCTTGCTCTCATCCGAATACACGCGGATGTCCTCGCGGAGTTTGAACATCTTCTGCTCGCTGAACAAAAGAAGCCTTCCATTCGGGTCAAAGAAGCGGAATTTTCCGGTCAACGCAAAAACCTGTCGTTTGAGCAGATACTGATTAAGTTGAAAAGCGGGGTTCATTTTTTCTCCTTTTTATACGGACGCCAGAAATTACACGACCTGCACCTTTGTTCCTTCGCCGGGCAGGTGCACGTAATCCTCTCCAATCGGGACGTTGGGTCTGCTCCAGCGGTAAAGCCATTTCGCATCCTCCGACGGCAAATTGACACAGCCGTGGCTGCGCGGACGTCCGTAATCGTTGTGCCAGTACGTCCCGTGGAAGGCATTGCCATAACTCGTAAAAAAGGAACACCACGGCACGCCGGGCAGATCGTAATGGGTTTTCACATCCTCGTCCTGGTTGTTCATGTGGACGGATGGTCCCTTGTGATAGGTTTGGAATTCACCTGCCGGCGTGCGTGTCCCCTTGCCGCCGCTGGAACAGCGCGAGGAGAAAACCAGGCTGTCGCCCTCGAAGGCTGTCACCAATTGCAGCGAAAGGTCCACGTGAATCAGTTTTTCGGATTCAGGCACGTCTGGAGAGAGCAAAGACAACTCATCGTCCTGTACAAGGCGCATGTTGTAGTACGGGACATAAAACGATTGCTCGATCTCGCTGTCGTAGATCTCGTACCAGATGCTTTTTTCCTCGCGGGTGACGACGGTCTTTTTCACCCAATGCGTGCTTCCGTAATAAAGACGATAGCCTTTCTTACCGAGAATGTACGGATCGAGACGGGTGTTGCATACCGGCACCGTGATCTCGCCCAGTTGACCTTTGGCGGGGATTTCGTAAACGGGTTTGTGCAGGCGGGTTTCCACAGGCTGAAGCCAGCCCGAATAGGTGTACCCATCCTCCACCTTGTACCAGGCTTTGTTGAACGGGTTGCCTTCGTCGCCGTCCACCTGGGCTTTGAGTTCGACAATCTGATCGGCTCCGAGCAGGTGAAGTTCCCTTGCCAGGAAGGATGGTTCTTCGTAGACAGGGATCCCGCTCCAGATGGTGCGCCCCTGCGAGGCGGGCGGAGCAGCCAGGGCGTGGACCAACCCCAGTTCGGAGAGAACAACTCCGAGCGCGCCAGAGGCGGAAAGTTTCAAAAAATCGCGGCGGGAGAATTTATTCGTCATATCCAAAACAGACGTTCCTCTACAGTCACATTCTTACAGGATGATTTCCACTTTCGTCCCCACTCCCCCAATCGAGAGTTCCTTGTTGAAGGAAACCTGCGGGGAGCTCCAGCGGTAAAGCCATTTGGCGCTTTGTATGGAGAGATTGATGCAGCCATGTGAGCGCGGACGACCAAAGTCATTATGCCAGAAGGTCCCGTGAAGTGAAATCCCACTTTCGGTGATGTACTGCACCCAGGGGACGCCGGGCAGGTCGAAGCCGCTGGCGGCGAGGTCGCCTGCCGCCATGTGACGAGAGGGACGCTTGTAGTAGGTGATGAACGCGCCTTTGGGCGTGGTGTACGTGCCAACGCGATAGATGCCGCCCGTGGAAACTGGAACCGCAAATATGGGAACGCCGTACTCGGAGGCGATTAGTATCTGCTCCTCCAGCCGCACTTGTATCTTTTTCTCATCGTCGGGGACATCCGGCGAGAGCGGGGCAAGGTCATCCTCGGTCAGGATGCGGAAATGCTCGGCGCGGGCGTAATACGACTCGTTGAACTTGTCGTCGCGCACCTCGTACCAGACCTGACCGTCCCTGTCGGTGGCGGTAGACAGGAGCCAGTGCGTGGTCTCGTAGTACATGCGATAGGAGGCTTCGGTATCCGCTTTCGGACCGGTATGTCCGTCGGTATACGGCACGCTGACTTCGGCAAGCAATCCCCTGCGGGGGATGTCCATGAGCGGCGTGTTCAGGATTGTCCGCACGGGCTGGATGTTCCCGGAGTAGACAAAACCTTCGGTGCCAACTTCGTACCAGATGCGATTATGGGAAGTGACATCGTCGCTGACGGTGGAGTTCGTGATGTTCAGGAGCATGTCGCCCTGACAGAGTTTCACCTTTTCCCCTTCGATGGACGGACGGTCGTACATCCAAATCATGCGCGTGGTGACACGTCCCTGCAAGTTGGCAACGGGGTAATCGAAATCAAACGGCGGCGCGATCAGTCCCGCCAATCCCAGGCCGCTTAATTTCAAAAAGTCACGCCGCGAGAGTTTGTCTGATCGCATTTTTATCCAAACGACCCAAACGACTGAAGTCGCTACTACACTCTTTAGTTATGCACGTTGACCAGCGTGCCGACGGATGCAAAGTTATACAGCCATTCCGCATCGGGGATGGTGAGGTTGACGCAGCCGTGGCTCATGGGCGTGCCAAAGTTATTATGCCAGTACGTGCCGTGCAAACCGTAATCCTTGTAGAAATACATCACGTAGGGGACATCGGGCAGGTAGTAACCGGGTCCCGTCATGGCTTGCGAGCGCACCTTGACCCAAATCCTGAATTCGCCGGTCACCGTCGGCGTCTGCCAGGTGCCGGTGGAAACGATGAAGGAATTCATCAGCACGTCGCCTTCGTAGGCGTACACGCGCTGTTGCGAAAGATCAACGTCGATCCAGCGTTCGCCATTCCCCGCCACCTGCGGAGGAGTGTATGGCGCAACAGTCGGCTCGGTGAATTCGGGCGTGGGCGTATCCGCAACGATCTCTGCGGAAACTGCGCCGGGCTCGGCGGTCACCTGCGGCTGAACGGCAGTCGGTTGAAGAGGGACATCCGTCGGCTGGGTGACAACTTCGAGGGTTGGTTCAGCCGTCGGCGGGATGACCGCAACCTCCGTGGCTGGCACAGTCGTCGGCGCTGATTCGACGGTTGGCGGGACAACCGTCACGGTGGGGATATTCGCCTGTGCCCCCGGCTTGGGAATGTTCACCTGCGCGAACGGCTTTGATTCAACCTGCGGCGTGACGGAGAAATTTATGACCGACGCGAGGACGGGCGTGGTCACCGCGAACCAGGCAAAAAAGAAAGACACAGCACATCCCATCACGATCAGGAGGAGGGGGATTGGACTTCGCTTTTTGGACTTCCTGACTTTCGGGCTGCGAGACGGGACGTCTCTCTTTGACACGCTCGGAGTTGGTTGCGTGATCTCCGGGCTGGTTCCAGCTTTGGGCTTTTCACCCAGCCGCCGCAGCGCCCATTCCATCCCCTTCTTTGCGCGCGGGCTGTCTGGATTCGCCTCCAGCGCCCTGCGGATGTAGTTAACGCTTTCCCGTGGACCAGCCACCGCCGCGAGGATCAACCAAGGGTCTTCGCTTTGCGGCGCGAGTTCAGCGGCGCGTTCGGCAAGCTGGCGGGCTTGGGTCATGTCTCCCCGCTTAAGGGCTTCGCGCGCGCCGGCTATGATTTTACGGGATTCGATAAAACGCTCATTCATGTGTCAAGTATCCAGGTAAACGGGTAAACAGGTTAGGGCAATTATAGCCGTGATTGTCACCATTGGATCTGCACCGGCGTTCCAATATCCGCCCAGTCATACAGCCATTGGGCGTCGTAGGTATCGAGCACCACGCAACCGTAGGAGATTGGCACACCCAGGTAGCCAGCCCAAAGCGTGGCGCCGTTCGGCAAAATGGGCAGGGCGTGGATTCCGTTCTCCGTGCTGCCCGCCCAGTAAATGCCGAGCCAGTTGGGCATCCAGATATCCCAGGTGGCGCCATAGGCGCTGGGGATCTTATCCAGCACGCTGAAAGTTCCCGTGCGGGTGGCGTTGTTCATGCCGGTGGAGGAGACAAAACTGTTCACCAGCACGTCTCCTTCATAGACGTACATGTACTGTTCCGAGATGTCCACCAGGATGAATTTGTTCCCGCCGTAGGCGGGCGGCGGGTCATACTGGGTGGTGTTCGAGTAACCGGCGGGCGCGGGCGTATCCGCAATGATCTCGGCATACACCAGAGATTCCGAGGCTGGCGCTGTGACTGTTATTGTCGGTAAGGCGGTTGGAGGTATGACTGGGATTGGAGTTGGACTGTCGGTCGGCAGGGGAATCGCGGTGAAGGTCGGCTTCTTGAGGATGAGCTGCGCAAAGGGCTGACCGAGGGTCGGCGCGACCGGGCTTTGGGTCAACCCGAAGATGGGCGACGAAACCGCCGTCCAGGCGACAAGCCCAAGCGCCGCAAGAAACAGGGCGAGGATCAGCACAAAGGTCAGCGTTCTTCGGCGCGGGACGTTGTTCATGGGGTTGTCGTTGGGAACGGGGTCGGCATCACACTTTCATTGTTGATGAAGCACAGAATCCCCTGAGTCACCCCGTTTGCCACGAGTTCAGGCTGACCGGTCAGGATGTCGCGGTCGAGGTTGAGGAAGCCGGTCTCGATGATGGCGGTGACTGTGTCCGGGGCGATTTCGGAGAAGGCGTGATAATCGCGCATATCCCGCGTGATGCTGCCCGCGTGGTAGGGCAGTTGGGTGGCGCGCTGGTACCTGTCCACCAGGCAGGCGGTGAGACGTTGCGCGCGGTTGATGTCGCGCGTATCGAGCGAGGATGCCACCTTGAAGCCGGTCGCCTCGTCGTTGATGTACTCGCACGAATCGTTGTGGATGGAAACCAGCGCCACGGCGCGGTACCCATTCAGGCGCGTGTCGAACTCGTTGAGCAGGTCCACCTGAAAGCCCTGCGACTCGAGGTTCTTTTTCACCAGTTCGGCGATCTTGAGGTTGACGTCCGCCTCGGTCAGGTCCACTTCGCCGTCCTCGTTCGTGCAGACCGCGCCCGAGTCATTGCCGGTATGTCCCGCCACGATGCCGATGCGCAACTGCGGCTGGGGCGTGGTGATGATCTCCTCCGTCGGCGACTGCGGGGTCAGCATCAGGCTTAGTTTCTCTTGAAGACTGTCGGCAAAAAAGCTGTTGGGAGTCCACGCCGTGAAGAGGGTCGCCAGCAAAATGGCGACGCCCAGCGTGGGGGAAAAAGCATTTACAACCTGCCGTCTTGGTGCGGCGGGCTTGGGTTTGGATTTAACTTCCGGCTTGGTTTCTAGTGTTGGAGGCGTCGTTTCCATATCAAGTCTGAATCATTATACCCTTACCTTTGGACAAAATTGTCACCATAGACAAGGCAAGCGCTTGAATTATTATTCACAAGAGACAAACTCACTATGGTAATTATGCGGTAATCCCCTTCGCTTTTTTGTGTAGATAAAAAACAACCCGCTGGTTATGCGGGCTGTTTCGAGTGCCGAGGGGGAGATTTGGACTCCCGACCAAGGGCTTATGAGTTAGAAGCACAATGGACGATGATTTTTGCCCGTATATGCGGAGTAACTCAGTTTATTTCACAGCTCTTGCCTATATATGGCGGTGTTTTTGAATGATTATCAGTTTGATAATCCCCTGCACATTGTTTGCAAGTATGTGGATGGTATAACAAAGTAATATTTTCGTCAAGTTTTTGACACGCTAAAGATTAATGTAACTGTAGACGGAGTCCGAATCTGTATTGGCTCCTACATAACCAAGTAGTATTGAGTTTAGGGGATTGCTTCTATTGCTTCTTTCTTTGTTTGCTTTTTTCTGTAAGTCATTGTAAACTAGTGGAAATTATTGCAGTTGTAATTTCAATACTGAAATGACCAATTGGTAATTTCTATGACAACTATTACAGAAAGCCAGTGGGTAAATTATTTTGGTTTTCAACGTTTCCCATTTGATCGTCCTGAAGCGGGAAACGAAGAATTTGCCCGCCCTGATTTTCTCGCATCCTGTTTTGTTGAACCGCGGGGGTTTGAAAGAGTGTTTGGACAGGCAGATTCCCCCGTTACTTCATTGTTATTTGCTGCGCGGGGAACGGGAAAGACTGCCTGTCGTGTCATGATGGACTATTACTGCCAGAATGGATTGGCGCGTTTAAGCTCAGCCCAATTTGGTGAGCCGAATTTTGTTCTGAGCGTCCCCCATATTCGTCTGGATAATGTCCGCGAAATAGCCCGTCAATCCGCCGAAGATAAGGCGTCTCCTCAAATTTTTGCTGAACATCACGCCCTTGAGATTATGAGACAGGCAGTGCCTGCATTTGTAAGTCTGATAGCAAAGAACACGGAATTTGCTCGGAAAGTTACTAATCTTTCAAAAGCCAATTTCGAAGACCTGAGTTTTTACATCATTCTTTACTCGGCATACCTTACATCGCCTCAAAAGGAATTTCTTCGAGACATTGGTGTTGCCATGCCTCCCATCGAAAACCAGATGAGAGGGCTTGTTGGACAGTCCGTTGCTCATGAACGTTCGTTATCTTGGGGGCCCATCTTGATCCAACAACGGATTGGCGCATCGCCGCTATTCCATCTAGAGCGTTGGGCAATGTTGATGCCAGTAACCGGCATTAAGTCTATTTACGTTTTGGTAGATGGGGTGGATGAATTGATGGAATCAGCGGACGATCCGCAATATGCCCATGCGTTGATCCGTCCGATCTTAACCAACCTGAAATTAATGGATGGGACGCATCATCTCGCGTTCAAGTTCTTCCTGCCATCCGATATAGAGACGAACGTTCTCGCGGACAAGAAATTCCGTATGGATAGGGGGTTTGTGATCCAAAAACTCGAATGGAAGCCGGATGACCTGGTCGATATTCTGCGAGAACGCCTTGGGGCACTTCGCCGTCCAGACTACGAAATTCGCGACCGAACCGCCGCCGGTTTTGATTCCCTCTGCATGCCGGAGTTAAGGGGGCAGATCGAACAGGATATTATCGAAATTACCAAAGGTAACCCAAGGCGGTTAATGAACTTTTGTTCATTGATGATCACGTCCCATTGTCAAAGGGATGTTCAAAACCAGGACGATCCCTACCAATTAAGCAGGGAGGATTTTGAGCAGGCGCGGTTATCTTTCGAGATGCCAGTCGGTTATCTGGAAGATATCACAACGACCCAAACGATCAATATTCAGCGTTTGATCGCAGAAGGCGAAAGCGAATATCTGGAATTCAAATCCAGCATGAGATATGACTATAAGCGGCAAACTATCAACAAGGATGAACTGGGTTTTGTGATTGCCAAAACTCTCGCCGGATTTATGAACCACTCGGGCGGCATCCTCCTCATCGGTATCAACGATGAAGGGCAGATTCTGGGCATAGAGAAAGACATCGAAACCTTGACGAAGAAAAGCGTAGACGGCTTCCAACTAGCATTCAAGGATATTGTACGAACCCAACTCGGGCTGGAAAACCTAATCAACACCCACCTTTACTTCGAGGAATTGGATGGTCACACCGTTTGCGCCGTGCTGATCGAAAAAAGCTCGATTCCAGTTTATGTGAAAACCGGCAACGATAACGAATTCTATGTGCGCATGTTGAACTCCACCATCAAACTCAGCCTGCCAGAGACGGTGAGCTATATAAGGTCGAGGTGGGGGTAAAATTGAGGGCAGGAGCCGATATGGGACAAGAAAAAATCCTTGATCATCAAGATAAAGATAATTATGAAAATGCAGTTTTCGTTTCATATGCGTGGGGAGGCGAGAGCGAGCGAGTCGTGGATGAATTGGAAAGAGCATTTGAAAAAGCAGGAGTTCGCATCAAGCGTGATAAAAAAGAAATTAATTATAAAGACTCTATTAAAGCTTTCGAGCAGCGGATTGGACGGGGGCAATGTGTTGTTTTAGTTGTCAGCGATAAGTATCTGCGATCTAAGCACTGCATGTATGAACTGGTGGAAATAAATAAAAACCAGAGTTTTGAAAAACGCGTGTTTCCAATAGTTTTTGATGATGCGTTAATTTATACTATGAATGATCGTTTGATGTACATTAAGTATTGGGATGACACAATTGAAAATCTCAACAGACAAATTGACGAGATAAGCAAATATTCCAGTTTGCGGGGCATTTTTGAGGATTTCGATGAATATAAACTTATAAGGTTTCACTTGATTGACCTGCTCAATTATCTTGGCGATATAAATACTCAATCGCTCGAGAAGCACGAATCTGAAGGCTTTTCAACTCTGATCAACTTAATTAAGCAGAGAATGACTGGACAACAGGTCGGTCTTCAATCAGATAGAGAACCGCTTAGTCCCGATTTAATGTCTGTGGCCAAGGATGGGCAAGTAAATGATTTGCCACCCCCTCCTATGAGCTGGGTTTTTATAAAACTGGCAGGAGATTTTCACGAATACACTATTTCTCGTTTAAGGGACGTTCAGGAAATATTATCAAACGCGCTTGGCATAGTCGAAAATTGGATTCAAGTAATAGATGTAAAGGCAGGTAGTGTAATCATTAAAATCGAATTGCCTAAAAAATCTATTCCTGAATTAGCTCTTCAAATCCTAAATAAAGACCCCAAAATATTTAACTATTTAATGGTGGAAGAATTCCGCATAGAGGGCATGTCTTCTGTAACGACTCCTGGAGAAAAATCAGGCGCATCCAAATCTTTTGTTGGACATGAAGTTGTGTTGGATGAATTTAGGAACATGCTCTCGCGCCCATACGGAAATAAGCGCATTCTTTTCATGTTGGGCAGTGGTGGCCTTGGCAAAACAACATTGGTAAGGAGAATGCTTACCGATGCTCGTATAACAAATAAAGCAATTTGCGCTGACGAACCCATTGACCTTTTTTCCACTGATTATCGCCACATTGACGGGATTCAGCGGAAAATCAAGGAAATCATTGAGGCTCTTCCTGAAATTAAAGATGAACCAAGCCCGTTCGCCGATTGGATTGAAGGCAGGACGGATACGAGTGACAACTTTTACGATTGCTTAAAGACTTTTTGCGAGAAGCGCCCGCTGGTCTTGGCATTTGACACGTTTGAAAACCTGGATTCAGTGGCAAGCAGTTGGTTGTTCAAGGGTGAAAACGATGGTTTGCAAGTTCCTGGTTTGATCTGTGTCATTGCTGGCAGGGAAGAGGGAAGAGATAAAGAAGAGCTGGATGGGTATCGATACAACCCATTGGTGAAAGAAATTCCAATTTCTGGCTTCACACTCAAAGAAGCTGAAGAGTTCTATCGGAGAATTGAAAGTGAATTCCCACAACCTTTGAGTAGTGACCTTCTCAAAGCTTTGGGCATGGAACCGTCTGATTCGATCCATATGGGAATCGAAAGGGTATGGGAAATCACGGAGGGACACCCCTTGAGATTGGAGATGGCATTTCGTTTGCCGGGAGATCTCTTGTCAGAAAACAGCCTTGCTAATCTTGAGGGTCTTACTGCCAAACAATATGAAGAGAAACTGATGCAACAAGTCCGTGAATGGGGACTACAAGGGGGATTTACCGTCGGTTCCCTTCCAGTGGCACA
>JACRBJ010000012.1 GCA_016234555.1 Chloroflexota bacterium
AACGAGACTGTCGAAAAACCTCTGGTTCGAAAAATGTTCAAAAAAAACTCCCACAACAGGCTAAAAAACAGCCAAAATATTGCCAAAATGTTGTGCGGAACACCAAAAACCAGATGCTTTTCAGCGTTTCTCTCCCACTTTTCAAAAACAATTTTTGAAAAGTTACTTATTCGACAGTCTCAACGGTTTGCGTTAGCGGCGGGTGGGCGGGCGTGGACAATGTTTGAGATGTAGAAAAAACCAAAGCCAGAAAAATGCTTCTAAACCGCTCAGACTCCCACACGTCCGCTGCACGCTTTGTTGGGCGTGGGGTTTTCAAGACTCGTTGCTCTCTCGAAGTTTAGCCAATGCTGACTGAATTGCTTCTCTTGAAAACTTATCTTTAATTGAGGCCTGCGCCTTTTCCAGTAATGGAATTGTTTCTGCTCTTTGCTCTGGATATAACGCCAACGTTTTTGCTACATCACCTGAAGCATACCTTCTTGCAAAAATGGGTAAAGAAAGTGTAAGCCTTTGCCTACTGCCTTTCTTGTATTGTTGACATATTCAATCTCTTTGGCGATTTCTATCTCTAATTCTAAATTATCCTTTGCAAGGATTTCTCTCCAAGTTTTCTCGCTTTTTTTATCAGATAGCGCATGGACTTGCAAGCCAGATTTTCCATCAGCCAAACATGAAAGCAAGAGGGCAAAAGCAGATTCGTCTATGGCTTCTGGCGATTCTAATGCTTTGAACAAAAATGGAACAGCATATGCTGATGCTTCGTAAACTGTTCCTTGATGCCAAATTGTTTCAAATAAAAGTTTAAAGGCAAATTCTCTGTCTCTTCTATTTTCAGAGAAAGTCGCCAATAAAAGAATGGGGAAATCGCTGGCTTCTCCATGTGCATGATTTAATTTTGACCAGTCAATCTTGTCAATATCTTCAAGCGCTTTTATCTTTGTTTGACTTTGCAGATTCTGGTATTTAGCGATAAGTTGTTCAGGAGTTATCCCTTCTGTATCATCACTAGACATGTTCATATCGCCTTGTTTTTATTGTATTTCTGACAAACGCCCAACTATGTTTTATACAGACTCATGCTGTAAAATGTCCCTGTGCGGGGTGTTATACAGCATCGCGCTGTATAACAGACTATGTCCATTATACACAAGAAACCGCCGCCCGACCCTCAACAACAGCGCCGGGCGGCGGCTCGTATTCTAGGCTTTCGCTTTCCGCGTGGGAGACTTGCGTTCGCTCAGGCGCGTGCCGCCGACCATCTCATACTGCGAAGAGTCGTCGTCGTAGTTGGCTTTGACCCCGTTGCTGCCCGAATTTAGCCTGTCCGCCAAAGCGACTGTCGCCTTGTACCTTGTACAGTGATACGCATACATTCCGTACCCCAAAAGACGGCTAAACGCCCATCTCTTTTTATTTTCCCTTCATCCTCTTCCGCTAAAATGGAGGAATGAAATCGAAAAAGATGCTGTGGCTTCTTTTCGCCACCTTGCTCGGGATGGCGCTTCTGACGGGTGGCTACTGGATATACAGCAAGGGTCGCCCCGCGCCTGTGCCGGTCAAAGAGAAGATCATGGACGGCATCACCTATATGCGGATTGTGAAATACCTTCCGCATTCGATGATCGCGCACGTACTGGTGGTCGATAAAAAGGTGGGGAAATTTCAGTTCATGGTCACGCCGCGGGATGAGGTTGACGGTGGCGTGCTCAAGGCGCGGACAACCTCGCAGTTTTTGGAGGAATTCGACGTGCAGATCGCCATCAACGGCGACGGATTCTTCCCGTGGTGGTCGCGCAGTCCCGTTGATTATTACCCGCACGCTGGCGACCCTGTTACGCCCAACGGGTTCACCGCCTCCTTTGGGGAGAAGTACGCCGACGGTTTGCAGGATGTGCGTCCCGAACCGACGTTGTATATCAGCCGTCGGGGCGAGTTGACCTTCAATAAGCCGCCGAACAAAATCCACCATGCGCTTTCCGGTGACCGTATGCTAATTCAAGGTGGCGAGATCATCCCCGATTTGGACGACGCTCAAATCGAACCGCGCACCGCAATTGGCATCAACCGCAACGGACGGTTCACCTACCTGGTGGTGGTGGACGGCAGGCAGCCATTCTACAGCGAGGGTGCGACCTTTGCGGAGCTGGCTGATCTGCTCAAGGAGCTTGGCGCGTTTTATGCCATGAGCCTCGACGGCGGCGGATCATCCACGATGGTGATTGAAGGGGAGGATGGCGAACCTGTTATCCTGAATTCCCCGATAGACAGTTACATCCCTCTGCGCGAGCGTCCCGTTGCGAATCATTTGGGGGTATATATCAAGTGACAGTCACCTATGAGGTGACTGTCACTTGATATGAAATAAAAGACCACCTGAATGATCAAGTGGTCTTGTGGGCGCACAGGGACTCGAACCCCGGGCCTCTACTGTGTGATAGTAGCGCTCTAACCAACTGAGCTATGCGCCCTGAACAACGTCCGCGATTATAGTATAGGCTTTCCACTTTGGCAAGCCATTTAAGGCGGCGGCAAATAATCCCAGGGATTCACTTTCCAGGTCGAAGTCATCAGCTCGAAGTGCAGGTGCGCGCCGGAAGAACGCCCCGTGGTGCCGACGGCGCCGATCCCCTCGCCCTGTCCCACGCTTTGTCCGCAGCCGCGATAGAGTGCGCTCAAATGGGCATACAACGACTGGAAGCCGTTGCCGTGGTCGATGATGATCATGTTGCCGTAGCCGTAATCGTTCCAACCCGAATAGACCACCACACCCGCATCTGCTGCGTACACGCCCTCGCCTTCGCTGCCAGCCAGGTCGATGCCGCGATGGTTTGTCTTTTCGGAATAATCGAAGCCTGAAAGATAGTGCTTGTTGGTCGGGTAGACGTAGGTCCCGTAGCCCACCGCGCCGCCGCTGACCGGGTCGCAGGCGCCAGCTCCCAGTACGCGGGCAGAGGCGGGATTCTCGCGGGTCACGCCCAGCGGCGCGCTCCAGTTGACGAATTCTCGCTGTCCGCCGGGGATGATCAACCACGTGCCAGCTTTGATGTTCGCGTTGTTATAGTCGCCGACCGTGTTCGGGTCGATTTTATTGGCGGGATACTCGATGATGTCCGCCGCCTCCACGCCGTAGAACTTCGCCCACTCGCCAAAGGAGATGCCGCCCAGCCATTCCCAGTACACGCCGTCCACAGGCAGGATGGTCAACTCCTGACCGGGCTTGAGCGAGTGAGGGTCATCCAGCAGGGTGTTGTAATTGCCCCACAAAATCGTCTGGGGTTCCAGCCCGAACTTTTCCGCAATGCCGAAGACCGTATCGCCGTCCTGAACGGTATAGGTGGATATTTCCTTGCGCGGACGCGACGGCACGTTGGTGTGGATTTGCGCCGCGCGCGAGATGCCGTCGATCACCGGGATGGATAGCCCGGGCATTGGGTTGACCGGAGCCTCGACGGTTGGCGCGGAACCTGAAGCCTGGTTCCTGTTTCCTGTGAGCGGTCCCGGCGTCCGACGGTAGTAGGCTTGCGCAAGAAAAATTACCAGCAGGATGGCGGCAATCGAGAACAGGTTGGTTCCAATTTGTAAAAGCGACTCGCCCAGCCCCATCTGCACGAGACTGTTCACCCAGCGGGTGATGACGCCAGGTTCCCTTGTTGTGGAGGAGGGGATTTCCGCCTGTTTCCCGTTGCCAGCCGATTCTTCGTTGAAGTTATTTTGCATGGCGGTCATCATATCACGGGCAAAAAAACGAAGTCAAGCTGCCAGTCAAACGCTAATCCTGTGTTAACCAGCTGGTTGCCTGATGATGGGGCGAAAGATTTGAATCCCCCCAATTATCGCCAGCGATATCAGCCCGCAGGCGCGGGCGGTGGCGGACAGCCCGAATTCCTGCGTCATCCATCCGATGAGGAGGCTCCCAAACGGCGCGATGCCCTGGAGTGCCCAGAGGTAGATGCTGAACACACGTCCCCGCAAACGGTCCGGTACCTGGGTCTGGATCAGGGTATTCATGGTGGCAAGTTGTGTCACCGAGCCCCAGCCCATGCAGGCAATGATGACGACGGCAATCCACAGTGAACGGGAGAGGGGGATGAACATCATGCCGAGGATGAACGCCGCTTCCCCCAGCAGGAGTCGCAGTCCGCGCCAACGTTCGCTGTTGTTCATGGCAATCGAGAAAGCCGCAATAAGCGCCCCCACCCCTTGCGAGGTGTATAGAAAGCTGTTCCGCATGTCCACGATGGCTTTGGTGTCGCCGACCTGCCCAAGCAGGTCCTTCGAGATAACGGGCAGTTGTTGAATGATGGGGAAGCCGAAAATTCCCAGAGTGGCGGCGATGACGACCAACAAGCTGACGGCTGGCGTGACGGCGAGATAGCGACCAGCTTCGCCCAGCTCGACCAGCATGGAGTTTGTGCGTGGTTCGACAGGTATTTTGTAGCGCGTTCGCACGAAAAACAAGCCGGCGACAATGGCGACGAAGCTGATGCTATTCAAAAGAAAGACCCAGCCTTCACTGTTTTTGGGGAACAGCAAAAACACGGGGACAATCAGCGCGGGTCCCAGCACGCGCGAGAGGTTAAATGCGGTGGCTTGCAATGCAATGGCGTTTGGCAGGGAGTTGCGCCCCACCAATTCGATCAGCATGGACTGTCGCGCCGTGATCTCGAAGGCGGTTGCCACACCGAGGATGAGCGAAGTAACGACGATATGCCAGATTTGAATCCGCCCGCTTAGGCTGAGATATGCCAGCGCAAAGGTGTCCAGCATCATCACGGTTTGGAGGAGGATGATGGCTTTGCGTCTGTCCACGCGCTCGATCAACACGCCGCCGGGGATGGCGAGAAAAAAGGTGGGTAATAATGCTGCAAAGCCGATTAGTCCCAGGTCGAAGGGACGCCCGCTGAGGCGGTACGCCAGAAGCGGCAGGGCTGTATTTTGCATGGATGTTCCCACGAGCGAAAACAGATGTCCCACCCAGAAGATGGCGAAATCACGCGAGGCAAGCGCGGGGAAACGGCGGGAAAGGGAGGTCATTGAGTGTATTAAATTACGCGGGATCCATATCCCGCAGGTTAATTGGTGATGTTTATTTCGGCGCGATCAGTTCCGCGCGGTCGTTGGCCGGCGTGTTGACCAGCGTCGAGACGGGGTAGGCGGACATCCTGTCGGCGGGAAAAGGCTGGATGAGGTGGATCAGCTTGTCGGGCGTCTGTGGCATTGGGTCCAGCCAGTCGCTAAAATTCCGCCTGTCCAAATCACCGGCATACGGTTGTGCAGGTCTGCCATCAATTCGTTGGGCGAGGTGGTGATGATGGTGCAGGTTCGGAGCGTCGCCCCATCGGGCGAATGCCATTCGTCCCACAGTCCCGCGAAGGCAAAGGGCTTGCGATCCTTCATGTGGATGAAGTACGGCGTTTTGGCTTTCTGCCCAGCCTGGACCTTCCACTCGTAGAATCCATCGGCGGGGATGAGGCAGCGCTTGTACTTGAATCCGCCGCGAAAGGACGGCTTTTCCGCGATGGTCTCGCCGCGCGCGTTGATGAGTTTGTGCGCGATGGCGGGGTCCTTCGACCACGAGGGAATCAAACCCCAGAGGAAAAAGTCGGCTTTGTTTTTGCCGTCGTTGGGAATTGCAAGGACGGGCTGTGACGGGGCAATGTTGTATCGCGGCGCAAACTGGGTTGGGAACGTGAAATCTCCAAACACATCCTGTAAATCGGCGGTGTCAACGGTAAGAGTAAATCGTCCGCACATGGGGTCTCCTTTGGAGACCTGACAGGTTTTTAAAAACCTGTCAGGTCTGATTTAACGTGAAATAAAATGTCGCGCCTTTACCCGGCTCCGATTCGAGCCAGATGCGTCCCTTGTGGACTTCGATAATGCGCCTGACCAACGCCAGACCGATGCCGGTCCCCTCGGTTTCGGGGTTCAACTTGCTGAAAAGCGAGAAGATGCGGTCGTGATATTGTTTTTCGATTCCGATGCCGTTATCGCGGACGAAGAAAACGGTTTCATTCTGTCCGTTTGTGACCGCGCCAATGGTGACGCAGGGCTTGGGCTGGTCGCCCATGAACTTGATGGCGTTGTCCACCAGGTTTTGGATGACCTCGGTCAGGCGCTCGCGGTCGCCGTTGATAGTGGCGGGCGTATTCTGAAGTTCGATGAATATGTTCTTTGCTTCGATCTGCCCGCGCACCAGTTCCACGGCGTCCCTCGCGATGTCCGTGAAAAGTGCCTCGGTGGGCGGGTTCATCAACCGTCCGATGCGCGAAAGCTCCAGCAGGTCACTTAACAGCGCCTGCATCTTCATTGCCGCATCCTCGATACGTTTGATGTCGTCCCTCACTCTTTGCATGTTCCCCGCCTGGGTATCCTTTTCAAGATAGCCAAGGAATCCCCTGATCGTGACCAGCGGCGACTTTAGATCGTGCGATACTGTGTACGTGTATCTTTCGAGTTCGGCGTTCTTTGTCTCCAGTTCGCCGATCAGTTTCTCGCGTTCGAGTTCGGCGTTTTTTCGCTCGGTGATTTCGCGGGCGATTCCCACCGTGCCGACCACCTCCCCCTCCGCGTTCATGATGGGCGTCTTGATGGTTTCCACCCAATACTTTCTGCCGTCGCTGTCCATTTGGAGTTCTTCCATGCGTTTGCGCTGCCGGCTTTGCATGACTTCGAGATCGTCCCTGCGATAAAGGTCGGCGAACTCGCTGTCCCAAATCTCGTGGTCAGTCCTGCCCAGGATTTCCTCGATGCACCTTCCCGCCGTTTTCATGAATTGATCGTTGACCGCCACGTAACGGCTGTCTTTATCCTTCAACCATGCCATATCGGGGATGCTGTTCAGGATGGCGGTTTGCTGCAGGTAGGTCTCCTTCAACTTTTCCTCGGACCGCTTCTGCTCGGTTACGTCCTGCACCGCCCCCACGATTCGCACAAGCCGATTCTCCTTCTTGTCCCAAACCGGGTGGGCAAAGACCCGCTCCCAGCGGAGTTCCCCGCTCTTCGTAAAGGTCCTGATATCCGAACTGATGACGCTCTCGTTCTTGAGAAGTTTGTCCGTATCCCGCTGGTCTTTTTCAACGTCGTCAGGGTGGATGTGCGCCAGCCAGCCGCCTGTCGCCTCGTATTCTTCGTAGGTATAACCGGTCATCTTTTCGAATGCGCCGGCCACCCATTCCAGCTTCCCCTGTCCTTCCCTGTCCACGCTGCTGGCGAATGTGTAATCGGAACTGACCTGGGAGATCAGCCGGTATTTCTCCTCGCTTTCATGCGCGCGTTTCAAGGCTTCCTGTAATTTCCGCGTCGACAGGGTTTGCAATATGGTCCCCAATGGAAAAAGAATCAGGCTGATGATCCAGGCTGTGATCGGGGTGCTGACGTTTGTGGGGACGAAAAGTCCCCGGCTTTGCTCTGTATACGCCATCACCCAGCCGACAGCCAATGAGACCAGGGTAATGCCGATTGCCACACGCCGGTTTTTCAAAATGCCCGCGATCATGATGACCAGCGGATATCCCAGCAAATAAGATTCCCCGCGCACGCCCGCCCCCGTAGCTGCGGATACCGTAAAGAAAATCCACAATGCGCCGATTTGAATTAAAGCCGCCGCGCGGATTTGCCTGTGATGAAGCAGGTAAAGGACAACCACATTGATGAATTCCGCAAACCCCGCCTGCGTGAGCGCGCGGCTGGCGTCGGTTGGAACTTTAATCAGTACGTAGAGAAAATATACCGGCGGGAAAAAAAACAACACCCAGACGATGATGTTCAGGAAATATGCCGTATGCGTTGTTTTTTCGTCTTCGAATACGGGTGGGGTGAAAACTTTCCCGACGAGCGACATCACCGGATGCTCACTTTCTCAACCTGCGCGCGTCACCTGCGCGAATGGTGACGCCAATGGCATCCAGGTGTTCCAGCAGCGCCTGCACGTATTTTCGAGTTGTGCCGAACGCGTCACGCGCTTCGGCTAATGTGATCTGTCCGTTTGCCTGAATCGCGGCGCGGACCTTGTCCACCAGCGCGTCGTAATCCTTTTTGCGGAAGAGGACTTCCTGCGAGACCGGCACCAGTTCCTCCAGTTCGATCAGCGCGTTGACGACCTCCTCGCCGGCTTCGTTTTGACATTCCTTGAGACTGGGCGTGGCGTACGGATTTTTGTCGAACGTCCGCAGCAAATCCTTTGCCTTGAGTTGGTCTGCCCCATCGAAGCGAATCTCATGTTCGGGCTTCGACAGCCAGACCGAGTGATCGGTGATCGCGCGGTCAGCAATCAATTTGTTGACGATGACGTTGAATACGCGCGGCTGGAGTTTTAGCCTGCTCTTCAATTCCTCGCGCGGGATTCCGCGCCGCAAGGGAAATTGCCTGTGATGCGCCTCGACGGTTTGAAGGATTCTTTCGCGCAGGGCATTCCAGTGGGGCAGGGCAATTGCGAGGATGTTGCTGACAGTGGTCGGGTCGCCGCCCTCCAGCAGGATCAACTGTCCGTTGTTGATCAATTCCGCCAGCGCGCTTTCAGCCGTCGCGGATTCCAGCCGCGACTTGGCAACCATCTCCTTGAGCGGCGCGGCGTTCAAGGCAAGCGCGGCCTCGGAGAGAATATCGGCAGGCGAGCCTTTTGCCAGTGCCACGAGCGATTTGAGCGTGTCTTCGTTGAAGCGTTTGTGCCTTCCCTTCGGCTGGTGGTCGACGATGACCCCGCCGCCGAGCGTTTCGCTGGGAGAGGGTCGCCGCAGGATGTATTTATCGCCGCGCACGGTGACGATGGAGTCGCGCAGTTCGAGTTGGATCCAGCCTTCCTTGCCGGGCAAAAGTTCCTCGGTTCCAAGCAGGCGCAGGGTGGCAATGGTCTCGCTTGCGCCCACGAAGAATTTCACTTCGTCGCCGTGTTTGACAGAAGCCGAAGCATCTTTAAGCAGTCTGAAACGGGCATCCAGCCGTCGGGTTGGCTGGTACTGGTTCGGGTGGACGACCATCTCACCGCGTCGAATCGATTCGGTGTCCACGCCCGAAATGTTCACCGCGGTCCGCGAGCCAAGCACGGCTCGATCCTCTTTCCTCTTGTGCGTTTGCAATCCACGGATTCTGCCCTTCATGCCGCCCGGCAAAATTTCCACCTCGTCGCCGACGGTGAAATGCCCGTCGCTGAGCGTGCCTGTGACCACCGTCCCGAAGCCGCTCATGCTGAAGACACGGTCGATCGGCAGGCGCGGACGGTTGAGGTCGAGGCGGGCGGGCTTATTTTCGAGAAGCACTTGGAGGTTGGTGATTAGTTCCTTGAGTCCCGTTTTTGTTTTGGCGGATACTCTGACGATGGGGGCATCCTTCAAGACGGTTTCGCTGACTGCGGCGTGGATGTCGGCTTCCAGCAGGTCGAGCCATTCGGGGTCGGGGGCAAGGTCGGTTTTGGTCAGCACGATCAGCCCGCCGGGGATTTGCAACAAATCCAGAATCGCCAGGTGCTCCTTCGTTTGCGGCATGATCCCTTCGTCGGCGGCAATGACCAACAGAGCCGCGTCGATTCCCCCGATGCCCGAAAGCATGTTTTCGATGAAGTCCCGATGACCTGGCACGTCCACGATGCCGACCTCCTCGCCGTCCGGCAGGGTCATCCAGCCGAAGCCGAGTTCGATGGTCATCTCACGGGCCTGCTCCTCCTTGAGACGGTCGGGGTGTGTGCCTGTCAGCGCTGCAATGAGCGTGGATTTTCCGTGGTCAACGTGACCTGCCGTGCCGATAACTCGCATTCTACCTGCTTCTATAACTCACAACTTGTAACCTGCAACTATTTCGCTTTCTTCCCATGCCCCATGATGCGTTGGTAGGACGACAGCCACTCGTGAACCACGTTCATGATTTCCTGCAATTCCTTTTCGGTGGCATCGGTAACCTGGTGCATCTGATCCTGCAAGACCTGTGTGGCGTCGTTCAACGGGGCAATGCGTTCCTCTGTTTTTTGCAGGTCCTTGCGTATGTCGCGGAAGGATTCCTCGTTGGACAGGCTGTACCCCGTCCAGCGTTTCTGGTCGTCCACCTTGAAGCTGATCCACTCCTGGCGCAGGCGGTCTTCGGCAAGGCGCTGCATTTCGGTCACCTCGCTGATGCGGCGTTCGAGCTTTGTGTTGAGTTCGAGGTAGGTGTCCTGTGCCTTCTTCGCGCCGCGTAAAGCTTCATCCAGTTTTTGGATCTGGATATCGAGGTTCGCGGATTCTTTTTGGAACGCCTCGGCTTGTTCCCGCCATTCCTTCCAGGCGCGGTCGCGGTCAAGTTGTGCAACAGACTGTTGATCGAGAAAGACCTTTTGCGCCTGTTTCCGTTCCTGCTCGGACGCCAGCAGATCGGTGAAGCGATTTTCGATGTTGCGCAAGCCGTCGGCGGTCATGGTGTATTTGTCGCGATTCTCATCCACCCGCTTGCGGACGGCAACGATCTCCCCCTGAATATCGGTAATTTGCTTCAAGTCGTTCTTGCGGGTTTCGTCCATGGCTTTCAGCGAATGAAGCACGTCCTCGTTGGAGCGCGCGGCTTGGTCGACGTGCGCCTTGAAATCGCTGATGTTTGTTATCATGCGATGGATTTCATCCGACCGTTCCTTGAGCTGTTTTTTGACCTCGGTGATGGATGTTGTGGTCGTCGTCTTGAGCTGGGTGAGGATTTTGTTGATTTCTGTCAGCTCTGGCTGGAACTGTTTGATGATTTCCTTTTCGGCGCGGGTGTGGGCTTTGTCACTTTCCTCGATCAGCTTGACGATGTCGCTGCGCTGTTTGGCAAGTATGGCTTCGTATTGGTCCACGCGTTTGGTTGCGGGCGTCAGGTCGGTGACCTGCTTGCCCAGGGTCTTGATCTGCTTCGAGACAACGTTGACCGATGATTCAAATGAACTCAAGCGCTCGTTCAACTTGGCAAGGGCTTCCTTGTTTTCGCGCTGCTGCTTGTCCAGAAATTCGAGCCGCTTGACGATTTGTTCAAATTCCATGATTTTCTCCGGGACTTATAATAGAGGGATGAATAAATTATAGCATCACTGACCGAGATGCTCGAAGAGTGCGGGCAGACCCGCAATAAACGGCTGCATCACCTGCGGAAACATTCCCAAAACGAACAGCCCGATCATTCCAACGCCAAGCATGACGGTCTGCGTCCAGGTCTCGTTCGACTCCCAGGGCTTGTCCTCCTCCGCCATGACGAATACAGCCAGGGTACGCATGGCGGCAACCAGCAAGCCGAGCAACCCCAGAAATGCCCAAAACGAGACAGTCAGGGATTGTCCCGCCAGTCCCTGCCACAAGGCAAGGCGCGGCGGGAAACCGGCAAGCAACGGAAAGCCCGTCATGGAAAGGTGGGATAGAACAAGCGCGGCAACCGCAATGGGATACCTGCGCGCCAGTCCGCGAACTTCGTTAAAGCGCAGGGAATACGCCTTGCGTTTGATGATGGAGAGTGCCAAAGCCCAGACCGCCAGTTCCAGTCCGCGTGGGATGACCAGCAGGAAGATGGTGTTCACTACTTCCGTTGTTTTCAATCCCATTGCCAGCACGAACAAACCCACTTCCGTAATTGCGGCATAGCCCATGATCCGCCCGATGTGTTTTTCCTGAGATGCGAAAAGTCCACCGCTTGCCACCATGACGACTCCCGCGAGTTGAAAGGCGTTCGAGAGTTGTGGGGATGCGCGGAGCCAGGCGTATCGGTCCAGGAAGCCGAGCGCAAATATGACGGTGAAGGTGGGCAGCGCCCAAAGGAGAAATCCTGTCACATAGGGCGAGTTTTCCTCCATCAACATGGGCGCCCAGTTGTAGAGCGGGAAAACTCCCAGCAGGAAGGCGAAGCCTAGTCCGAGCGCCGTGCCAGCCTGAAGGGTCGCGCCAAGGTCGCTGGGACTGGCTTCCACGCCCGCCAGCATCCATCCCGAAAACAGGATGAACGGCATGGCAAACGTCTGATAGATGAGAAATCGAACCACGCCGCGACCGGGGCTTTGGTATAGGGGGACAAGCAGCGGCACGACCAGCATCGCCGCGATACCCAGCAGGAGGGCGGCAAAAAGGAAGGGTTCCACCGCAATCGAGGCAGTCAACAGCGATACGATCATCAATCCCAGCGAGACGAATCGATTTGCTGACCCCGAAGCTTCCGTGCCGAAGAACCACAATGCCGCCAGACCGTAGATCACCGCAATCAGCGGACCGTCCGCTGTACCGAGCGCGAAACTGCGCCCAAAGAACTGTACGGACGAGGAAATTTTTATGGAAACCGAACCCAGCACAAGCGCGGTGTCGATTGGAATTCTCAGCGCGATGAGCGCCAGCACCACGCACACAACTCCCCCCACCAGCGCGGAAAAACGATTGCGCAGAAAAAACAAGGTGAAGAGTCCCGCCGCGAACGGGACGAATATCCAGATGGTCGGGGCGTTCATAGTTCGTCCTCCGTTTCGAGCGGAGAGTTTCCCGCAACCAGCAGGTATGAGCCGGTCAGTCCCAGCCCCAGGTTTGTGACCGACAGCAGCCCCGTCACAAGGATCGAGCTTTCGATTGCCGCATACAGGATTTCAAAACCTGTCAGCACGGTGAGCAGGCCAAGGATGACATTCAACGTGTCGGAGGTTGTGCCCAAATGGACAATTCCCGCCCCAAGCAGCAGCAGGCTGCCGGCAACCACAGGCAGCCCAAGACCGGGAATTGCCGCTTCGACGAGCGGGGTGCCGCCGGCGACTGCCAGAACCACAACCAGCATGAGAACCACATGAAACCATTGTCCGCGCGAAATGAATGTGGGTTGCCTTTCAACTTCCTCGTCGGTGGATAACCCCAGGCGCGTCATGCCGAGCGCGGCGACCACCATCCAGCCGGTGATCAATTTTGCCGAACCCATTACAAAGGGCAGGTGACGGGTCACCAGCCAGAAGGCAGCCAGGTATTGGATGGTCAATGCACCGAGGCTGAGACGCCAATCGCGGTTGATCAGTATGACGGCGGAGGTTACAGCCATCAGTCCCACAGCAATCCACGAAATAAGATCGACTGTCATATCAGGGTGTCTCCTGCGCCAGGAGTGAAATGAAAAGCGCCAGGAATAGCAGGGTCCACATGATGCCGCCTTCCCCTTCGAGCGCTTCCGTGACCGTCCGACTGATTCGTCTCAAGCCGCGGTAGAGTATCCACAAAATGCCGTAGGCGCCGGATAATCCCTTGACGGTGGAGCTTACCCAATGCGCGCGGACTGGGTTGAGGATGCGCAGGCGGGGGGTTGCCCAGATCAGCCCAAACGCCAGGAGTGTGGTGACCAAAGCTTGCAACCATGCCCCGATTTGAAGCGCGCCACTCCAGCCGGTTAGACCGAGCAAAACTTGAAAGATGACCAGCAGGAAAATCCCGACAGGGTAGATTTTGCCCGCCCAACCCGGCTGAGCGTCAAGCGATGATTGTCCTGTGGAACGAAGAGCCTGGCGAGCAAATCCAGCCATCAGCAGAGATTGAGCTGCCACAACGAACGGGGTGAAGAATCCCAGGCTGCCGATCCACGCGCTGGCCGTCAGCGAAAAGGGCAGGGAGGAGAGACTCCACACGCCGGCGAACAGCGCCCGGTCGAACCAGGTCTGTTGCGCCGACGCCAGAAAGAGCGAGCCGCCAACCAAAACCAGCGCGCATCCCCATGCCACCGCTCCAAGCGGATTGCCACTGAGCGCGGAAGTGACCGAGAGCGCAGCCACGCTGATGACCCAGTAGGGGCGTCCCGTTAATTCATCGGGAGCGCGCAGCCACATCCAGCCGCCATAAAGCGCCGCAAGCAAAGCAAGCCCAAGCAGGTACGGGGTCAGCGTCGAAGCCAGGCTTCCAGCGGGGATGTGCGCCAGCAGCACGAGACTCGATACCGCCGAGACAAGGCGCAGGGAGGTGCCGATTCCCCGCCTCAGGGTTGATTCAGCCGAGAACGGCAGGTGCAGGGGCAGCACCCCCAGCCTCAGTCCCGCCGCGAAAACGAGGTACAAACCCGAGCCTGCTGCAATGGACTCAAAGTCAAACGTGTTTCCCTGGGCAATGCTGATGATGTTTGCCCACAACAACAACCCGCTGCCAAGCGCCCGCGTGGAAAAAGATATGACAACTCTTTCGTTGTTCGCCGGACCATTCACCGACCTCAACTGCGTGACGAGTTCGGTCAGATCGAGCGCGCCCCACACCAGCAGCAAAGTCAGCGGATTGTCCGCCGTCACAGCCAGCAGACCGATCCCGCCCAGGGCAAGCGTCCCAGCCCACGTGAGGGAATTCGTGATCGACGACCTTGTAATTGCGGTAAGCAAAACGCTCAAGGTAAGCGCGGCGATGCTCAACGACAGCGGCAGGGCAACGTCCTCCGCCCGGAACAAAATCGGGTTGACGAATACGTTTTGCGGCTGCCAGGCGGGCAGGGTTAATTCCAGCGGCATTTGCGTCAGCCAAATGAACACACTGACCAGTGTCAGCGTTGCGCCGCCCACCGCCGTGAGCCAGGCGTATTGCGCCTTCGGCTGGACAATTTGCAAGACCAATAACGCCAGCGCGGTCACAATGTAGAGGAGGCAGGAAATTAATATCAACATGGGATGCCGATAATTGTATCAGTTTTATTGCCGCATCACTTTGGCTTTTTGCTTTTGGTAAAATCACATCCATGAACTTTGAACAATGCCGCCTTCCGGGACGAATCTATGCTCTTTGGATTTTAACCACCCTTTTGCTCGTCTCCTGCTCGACCTCTCCCCCGCCGGCCCCCATGCAGGGTTCTGTTATTCTCCCAGCTGATCCCACGCTGACGCCTTTTCAACCCCAGCCCAGCACTCCTGTGAACCCCGCGCTCAAGCCGGCGACGCCGCAGGTCGAGCCGACCTACACTCCCTATCCGACAAAATATTTTGTCAGTGAAAGCCTGCCAACGCCGGTCGTTATCCCCAGCCCCGGCGGGGAAGTGCCGGATTTCAGCCTGCTCAACACCAACAACCCGCTCACAGGATTGCCTGCCGGTGACCCGTCACTGTTGGAGCGTAGACCGATGGTGATCAAGGTTGCAAACTCGCCGGATTACATCCGCCCGCAATCCGGGTTGTCCCTGGCTGATGTCGTGTATGAATATTACATCGAGTGGGGCGATACGCGCTTTATCGCCGTGATGTACGGCAACGATTCGCCCCTGGTGGGTCCCGTCCGTTCGGGACGATATTTCGACGAGCATATTGCGCGCATGTACAATGCCTTCCTGATGTTCAAGTTCGCCGACCCGCGCGAATATTCGTACCTGCAAAACTCCACGCTGAACGAGTTTCTGGTGGTGCCGGGCAACGGTCCCTGCCCGCCTTATGTGTTCGGTCCGCAAAAACGCGACGACTACAACAACTTTTTCTTCGACACAACCAGGTGGGCGAACTGCGCGGCGCGGATGGGACTGGATAACGCAAAGCAGAATTTGCGCGGCGGATTTTTCACCGAGAACGTCGCCCAGGGCGACCCGTCTGCCACCCGCCTTTATTTCTTCTTTTCCAAATATAGTTATAACTATTGGGAATACGATGCCGCCACGCACAAGTATTTCCGCTTTCAGGAAGCCAATGACATCGTCAATAAAAACAGCGAAGCCTATGCCCCCCTTTCAGATGCCCAGACGGGCCTGCCCGTCACCACGGACAATATAGTGGTATTGTTTGTGCCTTATACCTTTGAAAACCAGTTCGACGCCCACGATGAGGTCTACCACATCGACCTGGTGGATTCCGGCAGCGCCTATGTCTTTCGTGATGGCTTCCCGATTCCCGCAGTCTGGACCCGTACCGACGAAAACCAACCGCTTCTACTGACCACCTTGACCGGCAACCCCGTCTATCTGCGTCCCGGTCAAACGTTTTATGAGGTGATTGGCGTCACCTCCACCTACACTCAAAACGGCACGGACTGGCGTTTCGTTTTCAATACCCCTTGAAATCTTCTGGACGGCAGAATCGTGAAGCCTGATAATGGATTACAATACGTCATCGTTGTATCTCTCCGGAGTTTCCCATGACCTTTGACCCCGTCTTTCTTGTCAACTTGACCATTGTCCTGACTGCATTTGGCGGCGCATTCCTTGCCGCCTTGTGGATCAGCCTGGTGGTGTGGACGTACCGGGATATTCGTTCCCGCGCGCGCGACCCGCTGGTGCAAACGCTTGCCGCCCTGCTGGTGGCAGTCTTGAATTTGCCCGGTGTCTTGGTCTATCTCATTCTTCGTCCGCCGCGCACGTTGGAAGAGGAATATCAACGCACGCTCGAAGAGGAGGCCCTGCTCCAGGCATTGGAAGACCTTCCGCTTTGTCCCGGTTGCGAAAGACGCGTGAAGGAGGACTGGCAGGTCTGCCCGAACTGCCACACCAAATTGAAGAAGACCTGTCACAACTGCTCAAGGTTTATGGAACTTTCCTGGAACATCTGCCCGTTTTGCGGGACACCGGCGCCGGGGATGCGTCTCGAATCCACCAGCCTTGATGATGCCCTGCGCAACTTGAAAGCGGCTGATCCGCAGTCCGAAGTGAAGGTTGATTCTTCGCAGTGAAAATTGATTCCGTCATTCTTCATCATCTGTGCATGCCGCTGGTGTCGCCGTTTGAAACATCCTTTGGGCGCGAGACGGATCGTGAATGCGTTTTGATCGAGATCAAGTCCGAAGGGTTGACCGGTTACGGCGAATGTGTCGCCACCCGCGACCCCGGCTATAACTACGAGACCACCGGCACCGCCATCCACATCCTCAAGGATTTCATCGTCCCCTTGATGCTTGGCAGGGATGTGAAGGACGCCGTCGATTTTCAAAACATCGTTGCCGGTATTCGCGGTCACAATCTTGCCAAAGCCGGCGTGGAAATGGCACTCTGGGACTTGCTCGGCAAACGCGAAAACAAGTCCCTGCGTGAGTTGTTGGGCGGTGTGCGCGAAAAGGTCGAAGTGGGGGTCTCGGTTGGAATTCAGTCATCCGCTCAAAGCCTGGTCAAAACAGTCGCGGACTACGTCAGCCAGGGCTACGCCAGAATCAAAATCAAGATCAAGCCTGGTCGGGACGTCGAAGATGCATCCGCTGTCCGCGGGGAATTTCCAGCCATCCGCCTGCAAGTGGATGCAAACTCCGCCTACTCGCTGGACGATGTTCACATCCTCAAGCCGCTCGATGAATTGGATTTGTTGTTGATCGAACAGCCCCTGTTCGAAGATGATATTTGGGATCATCATAAACTGCAGAAGCAATTCAAGACGCCGATCTGTCTCGATGAAAGTATTGTCTCGCCGCGTCATGCGCGTTACGCCATTGAAATGAGTGCATGTCGTGTGATCAATATCAAGGCGGGCAGGCTCGGCGGGTTGAGCCAGGCGGTGATGGTACATGACCTTTGCTGCGAAGTCTCGATGCCTATCTGGTGCGGAGGCATGTTGGAGACCGGCGTCGGGCGCGCGTCGAATGTGGCGCTTGCTTCGCTGCCGAATTTTATTTTGCCCGGCGACATCTCCGCATCGGACCGTTACTATGTGCGGGATATTACCAACGAGCGCTTTGTATTGAATCCCGATTCCACCATCGACGTTCCGCGTGGACCAGGGCTTGGCATGACGATTGACAACGACGCTTTGAAAAAGTTTTCGCTCAACAGGCTCGATATTGAATAACATCGTTCATTGCAATCCCATTGCGGGATTTTTTGTATTGAAGTTATTGTGAATCAAACATCAACTGCTTCATATAATGCGAGGCATGAGATCGCCCCGCATTTTTGTTTTCGAGCAGTTCCAGACCAATATCCTCGCGCATAAAATGTCCTTCCTTTATGTCCACAAGTTGACCAGGCGCAGGCATAAGTTCACGCGCTTTTGGCTTCTTGTCATCAGCATCCTTTCCCTCGTGGGCTGCCAGCCTTCACTATGGGGCGCTCCACCGCCGCCGCCTACGATTGCCGTGTCGACGGCAATTCCCTTTATTGCTTCAGCCACTGCAACCATTCAAATTCCCACGCTTGCGCCAACCATCACTCCCATGCCGCCCACCGCTGCGCCGACGCCGGTCGTGCTGGATGCTGCGCAGGTCTGGGCAAGCCCGGCTGTTCCAAAAATTTTGCACGAAAAATTTCAAAGTTGGGGATTTCAAGTCCTGACGACCGATCAGTCTTCGGCAAATCTATATATCGACGTGGTGCAGGCTCCTGTCGGTGCGACGCACGTTTCCAACTGGACCTATGCGCTGGTTGCGCCTTTCCCGACCTTGATCGACAATGTGGCTTCGCAGGAATTGCTTTCTGTGTGGAGCGGCACAGACTTTGGTCCGTTTGTCGGGATTCCACTGTTGATGGATCAGACCACGCTGGAAGCCTTTACCAGGCTGTGGGGGCCTCCTGTGGAGGGCGCTGTACAGGTTGTCCCGTCGGACCAGCTGCTGGATACGGCATGGAATCAAATGCCCTCATGGGCGATCATTCCTTTTGAAAACATCGAACCCAAATGGAAGGTGCTGATGATCGATGGTCAGTCGCCGATCCAAAAGAAATTTGACCCGGCCATCTATCCGCTGACTGTGAGCTACCGCCTGATGTGCATGGATTCCTGTCAGGTCCCAAGCGGCATGGATTTTTCCTTCCAGAACCGTGATCCCCAAAGAATGACAACCTTGATCATGACCGGTGTAACCGCCATGTCACGCGCCACCGCGCAAAGGATGGAACAAAAAGGCGTTTTGTATCCGGGCGAGGTAATTCGTGATTTTATGCGTGAAGCTGATATTACCCATATCAATAACGAAGTGCCGTTTTTTTCGGAATGTCCGGCTCCCGACCCAAACCAGCCTGAAGAAGTGTTTTGCAGCGAGCCGGATTATATCGACCTCATGACCGATATGGGCACAGATGTTGTGGAGCTCTCGGGCGATCACTTCGCCGATTACAAAGCTGTCGCCATGTATGAAACACTCGATATTTACAGGAAAAACAACCTTTTATATTATGGCGGCGGATACAACGTGGAGGATGGACGAAAACCCCTGCTGATGGAAGTGAACGGCAACAAGATCATGTTTATCGCCTGTAATTACAAGACGATCTATGCCAGTGCGACTGATACGGTGCCGGGCGCAGTGCCGTGTGATTTTCCCTATATGACCGAGCAGATCGCATATTATCACTCCCAGGGATATCTGATAATTTCCTCATTCCAATATCATGAGTTTGCTGAACCTGAGGCTCGTCCGCAGCAAATGATTGACTTTCGCAGAATGGCAGATGCAGGCGCGACGATTGTCAGCGGCAGTCAGGCGCATGTGCCGCAGGTAATGGAATTCTATAATGACGCATTTATCCATTACGGGCTGGGTAACCTGTTCTTCGATCAAATGGACCCAAGGGGTCCGAAGCTCACAGAAAAGGAATTCTTTGACCGGCACGTCTTCTATGACGGGCGTTACCTGGGCGTGGAATTAATCACGGCGCGGCTGACGGATTATTCACGTCCAGTCTTCATGACGGAAGCCGAGCGCAATGGATTCCTGGCAATGTACTTCGCCAAGAGCGGTTGGGACTTCCCCCAGGTAAAGCGGTAATCAAATTTCTTGAAAAAATCCTCCATCGGGAAACTGGCATCCCGATGGAGGATGGGGAATTATCTAAAACCCTTCGTGTTCCGTTCGTGCAATAATCTCATCCTGCAAGGTCTTGCTCAAATCGCAGAAGTAATCGCTGTATCCCGCCACGCGGACGATCAGCGAGCGATATTCTTCGGGGTTTGCCTGTGCAGCTTTGAGCGTTTTCGCATCCACCACGTTGAATTGGATGTGATGCCCGTCGAGTTTGAAATACCCACGTACCAAACTCACTAATTTATCCAGACCTTCGTCGTTGGCTAAAACCTGCGGCGTGAACTTCTGATTGAGCAGAGTTCCGCCGGTGCGTGCGTGATCCATCTTGGCGACGGAACGCGCCGCGGCGGTTGGCCCGTTGCGGTCTGCGCCCTGCACGGGGGAGACTCCCTCCGAAAGCGGGGTCCAGGCTTTGCGTCCGTCGGGCGTGGCGCCTGTCACCGAACCAAAATAGATATGGCAGGTCGTCGGCAGCAGGTTGATGTGATATTCGCCGCCGCGCATGTTCTTGCGCCCGTCCACAGCGTTGAAGTATGCCTCGAAGACGCGTACCATTAAATCGTCGGCGGCGTCATCGTCGTTGCCGTAGCGCGGCGTGCGATTCAACAGCATCTGTCGTTCGCGCTCGAAACCGTCAAAATCGGCGGCCAGCATCGAAAGCAGGGCAGGCATGTCCAAAGTCTTCTGCTCGAAAACATGTGTCTTGATCGCCGATAAAACATCGGTCATTGTGCCGACGCCCACGCCTTGGATGTAGCTTGTGTTGTAGCGCGCGCCACCGGAATGATAATCCTTGCCGCGCGCAATGCAGTCATCGGTCAACAGTGAAAGGAAGGGGGCAGGCATATATTTCGCGTACAAATTTTCGATGACGTTGTTTCCGCGCACTTTGATATCCACAAAATGCAAGACCTGTTTTTCAAACGCCTCGAACAATTCTTCGAACGAAGCAAAGTTGCGCGGGTCGCCTGTTTGCAACCCCAACTGCCTGCCCGTGCGCGGATCGATGCCGTTATTTAGCGTCAACTCCAGAACTTTGGGCATGTTGAAATAACCCGTCAAAATATAGGCTTCCTTGCCAAACGCGCCAACTTCCACGCATCCGCTTGATCCGCCGCAACGGGCATCGGTCACGTCCTTGCCCATCCGCACCAATTCCTGCACGATCAAATCGGCGTTGAAAATCGAAGGCTGTCCAAATCCCGTGCGGATGATCTTCGCGGCGCGGCGCACAAACTTATCGGGGTTCTTCTTGCTGACCTGTACCGACGATGACGGCTGAAGCAGGCGCATGTCCTCGATTACATCCAACAGCAAGTACGTAACTTCATTCACGCCATCCGAGCCGTCGGGTTTCAATCCGCCGACATTGATCTGCGCGAAGTCGGTGTAGGTTCCGCTTTCGGCGGCGGTCACGCCCACTTTGGGCGGCGCGGGCTGGTTGTTGAACTTAATCCAGAAGCAGTGCAAAAGTTCTTCAGCTTCGTCGCGCTTGTTTGCATCGTAAAACGGCAGCAGGTGCTGGTCAAGTTTTCCTGGACAAAACGCATCCCAGGTGTTGAGTTCGGTGGTCACGCCGAGATGGACGAACCAATAATATTGCAGCGCTTCATGGAAATCGGATGGGGCGTGGGCTGGGACGTGGCGACAGACTTGGGCGATCTTTTCGAGTTCCGCCTTCCGCGCGGGATCCGACTCCGCCTCAGCCTGATTCTGCGCCAACTGGCTGTATCTCTCCCCAAAGCGGATGAGCGCCCCTGCCGCGATTCGCATCGCCTTTAACTCTTCGCGCTTGTCGTAGGCTTCGGGGTCGTGCAAAAAGTCCAGCGCGGCGATGCGCTGATCAATGTCGGCTTGGAAATCCAACATGCCCTTGCGATAAATTTTGTCATCGAGGACTGTATGTCCCGGCGCACGCTGTTCCATAAATTCGGTGTAGATGCCCGCTTCATAGGCGGCTTTCCATTCGTCGGTCATTTCATTCAAAATCATCTCCCGCATCGATTTGTTCTGCCAGAATGGGATGACGGTTTTTTCGTAGGCTTCGCGCGTGGACGGCTCGACGTGGAACGAGGTCTTTTCACGGGTGTCCAGAATGTCGAGGTCGCTCAACGAGTGGCAGCACAACTCCGGGAAGGTCGGCGCGGTCTTCGGTGCGGGTCCCTTCTCGCCGACAATCAACTCGCCGGGATAGATTTCGATGTGCTTGTGCTCCAGCAAATAGGCAAACGACTTGGCGCGCTTGACCGGCGTGGAGAGCATTCCCGTCTCCTGCTGGTAAAACGCGGTCAGCAATTCCGCCCGCTCGCTGGAAAGAGTCTCTTTTGCGTTCAGGCTTTTTTCTCGCAACATTTTGACACGGTCTGTAATTGGCATGGGAACCTCCGGGAAAATTCAGAATTCAGAATGATGAATGCAGAATGGAACTCGTAACTTGTAACTTGCTCCTCACAACTTGTAACCCGTAACTTTCAACTCATAGCTTCTCAAAACCTCCGCCGCATGTCTCATGGCTTCTTCCGTGGGTGGGTGGGTGTCGGACAGTTTGTACTCCCGGCCGAGGGCTTGATATTTTGCCTGCGCGATGTCGTGATAGCCCATCAACTCCACGCCTTGCAGGTTGGGCAGGCTGGCGAGAAATCGTCCGCTGGCTGAAAGATTTCCCTCGTCGTCGTTGATGCCCGGAATCAGCGGAATCCGCCCGAGGATTTTATGTCCGCGCTCGGCAAGTTTTCGTAAATTTTCCAGGGTCACTTCGTTGGGGACGCCCGTCACTTCACGATGGCGGACGCTGTCCATGTGTTTCAAATCATAGAGGAACAGATCAACCTTCCCCCGAATCTGCTCGAAGACATTCCAGTTTGCGAATCCGCTGGTATCCACCGTGGTGTGGATTTCCTGCTCACGGCAGGCATTCAACAACTCTGCTAGAAACGCTGGCTGCATCAGCGGCTCGCCGCCGGAGAATGTCACCCCGCCACCTGACTCATCGTAGAAAGGAATTTCCCGTCTCACCTGCGCCATCACCTCGTCGACGGTGACTTCGCGACCCGAAAATTGTCGTGCACCGGAGTAACAGACCGAAACGCAGGTTTGGCAACGGACGCATTTTTCCCTGTCGGTGATTGCCGAGCCATTCAAATGAATTGCCCCTTCAGGGCAGGTTTCTGCACACGCGCCGCAGAGCAGACAGCGGTTTTGGCGGTAGAGGAATTCAGGCTTGAGGGATTGACTCTCCGGGTTGTGACACCACCAGCACGAGAGCGGGCATCCGCTGAAAAAGACGGTCGTCCGAATGCCGGGTCCATCGTTGATGGAGTACTTTTTGATGTCGAAGATCGTTCCGCTTTCCACAATAAAAATATACTCCCAGTGGGTGAGTCTGTCAATAAAAATATACAACTTGTATATTTTCTGCGTGCTGGTGTAAAATGAAAGAAAGGCTCAGAGAGTATCGCGTAGCCAAACTGAGTTGTAAGGAAGTTCCCATGATAAAAAAAGCACACACACCCAAACCCCGCGCCAGCGACCAGGTGGAAAGCGAACTCCGCCGCCTGATCCTAACCCTTGAACTGGAACCCGGTCTCGCTGTGAGCGAGGCAGTTTTGATGAAACGCTTTGGCTGGGGGCGGACTCCGCTGCGAGAGGCGTTCCAGCGGCTGGCGGAGCAGTCCCTATTGCAGATCATCCCCCAGCAGGGAGCGGTTGTCACCCCACTTGCCGTGTTCGACTTTGTCGAGATGATGGATGCGATGAGCATGGTCATCGGGTCGGCGGCATCTTTGGCTTGTCGCCGCCTGACCGGGGAACAGTTTTCCCGTCTCGATGAAATCGTCTCGCAGGCTGAATCCGTTTCCGCAAAAAATGACTTTGTTAGCCTTGCCGACCTTGATTATGACTTCCATCGCATTTTGGCGGAGGCGACGGGCAACCGTTATCTCAGTAATTATTTGCTGCACTTGCATCAGGTTGCCACGCGCTTCAACTATGCCGCCTGGCTAAGAGATGGTCATGTGGGCGAGTCACTTGGCGAACACCGTCGCATCGTGGAGACTTTCCGCCAGCGCAACCCAGCCCAGGCTAAGGCGGTGATGCTGGAACATATCGAAGGCGCGCGACAGCGGGTGTTGGGGACCATGAGCGCCGGGGAGTGACTCCGCTTCGGATATAATTGGGGAAATTCCCGCCATCCAGAAAGTGATTGCCGGGGAGGAGTCTTGTCTTGAATCAACCGAGGGATAAAATGGATAAACGACTTTTCGTTTGGATTGGACTTTTGCTCACGATCCTTGCCTGTAGTCTTGGCGTCTCCGAGCCGACGCCGACCACGGATCTGTTTGCCACGCTATCGGCTTCAACTCCGGTTGGGGGGAATCCCAACCTCACCCAGCCTGCTCAACTGTTCACACCCATTGTTCTCGGAACGCCTGTCCAGCCCACAGCATCGGCGACATCCTCGTCGTCGACGTCCCAGCCGACAGATTGGCCCCCCGGACGCATCGTCTACACCTGCCAGACATCCAGGTCACAATCCACCAGCCAGATCTGCATCATCAACACGGACGGCACGGGCTTCCGCCGCCTGACGACGGATGACTCACGCCAGCATTATTTCCCATCCCTTTCTCCCGACGGGCGGAGCGTGGTTTATTCCGCCTTTCGCCAGGGCAACTTCTACGAGATTTATGAAATGAACCTTGCCTCGGGCGACGTGAAACAACTGACGAATAAACTGGGCAACCTCGGTTCGCCGGAAATTTCACCGGACGGAAAGTCTGTCATTTTCGAGACCTCGTCCACGAATACCAATAAAAGCGTCGTCTGGCGGATGGATCGCAACGGCGAAAACGCCGACAAAATCTCGCGGGTGATTGGCTGGGAACCGACCTGGGCACCGGATGGGGAAAATGTCCTGTTCGTTTCGGATATGGACGGCGCAGTTCAGCTTTTCCGCATGCGAACCAACGGGAAGGATTTACACAGGGTTGGGAATCTGGCTGTTGGTGGACGGGCTGACTGGTCGCCGGACGGACAGTGGATCGTCACCTACGGCGGCGATCCCGGCAACCGCGAGATTTACATCATGAGCAATGACGGTTTAAATGCGCGGGCGATTTCTCCTGCAGGCGGTAATTCCCGCGAGCCCTCTTTTTCGCCTGACGGTCAATGGGTGACTTTCAGCGCTTATTACGATCACCTCGGCGATGCGCACGGATGCGAAATCTATATCATGCGCGCCAACGGCACCGACCTGCGCCGTTTGACCAATAACGATTATTGCGATTCCCAGCCGCGCTGGGGACAATAAAGTTTGTAACCCGCCGGATTTTGACTACCACTAAACATATTGGAGAAAATTTCATGAGTTTCCTTTCCCGCCTGTTTGGTCCTGCCGTTCCCAAAATCACACCGACCGAGTTGAACGAAAAGTTGAAATTCGGAAAACATCCGCTCATCCTCGACGTGCGCCAGCCGGCTGAATTTCAGCAGATGCATATCAAGGGAGCTAAATTGATCCCCCTGAACGAGATTTACAAGCACCTAAACGAACTGTCCAAGGGGCGCGAGATCGTCTGCGTTTGCGCTTCGGGGAGTCGCAGCAGGTCCGCGGCGAAGATATTGGCAAAGGAAGGCTTTACCGTCTTCGACATGCAGGGCGGCATGACCGCATGGCGGCACGCGAAGTTGCCGGTGCAGAAAGGGTGAATGTAAAATTCCCGAAGGTTCAAAACCTTCGGGAATTTTTATCAGTCATCTCTGCTTCCCTGATATCCTTCAAATTCAATTGATAGCCGATGCGACCGTTGTATTCGTTCACTTCGTAGGTGAAAAGAATGTCCACGCGCGGGGGCATTTTTCTCTGCCACTCGCCGAATCTGAAACCGATGGCGTCGTGGGTGTACTTCGCTTCGTCTTCGAGCGCCAACTTCAAATGCTTGGAGTCCGCGCCGATGGCGCGCGCATTTTTTACCTTGACGTTGCGCGCCACGAAGACCGCATTCGGGTTTCCGTAGCCCGTCGGTTCGAGAAATCTCAGGCATTTTTCGAACAACTCCGGGCGGACATCTACCAGCGAGACTTCCACGTCGGCTGTGACTGTGGGCTTGAGATCCGCCTGTGACAGCTTCTCCTCCGCGATGGATTTCAGCCGCGCCACCAACTGCGGCAGGTTCTCGTTGCGGACGGTGAATCCAGCCGCGGCGGCGTGTCCGCCATGACGTACCAGCAGGTCGGCGCATTGATCCAGCGCGTCGGTGATGTGGAACTCCGGAATGGAGCGGCACGAGCCACGGGTTTCCTCCCCGCCTTTGGCGGCGACAATTGCCGGGCGGTAGTAGATATCCGTCAGGCGCGAGGCGGCAAGCCCAATAACCCCCGAATTAAAATCTTCGTGGGCGGCAAAAAGCAGCCAGGCTTTGGGGTCGTCGGCAAGAGTCATCGCCTCTGCCTGCTCTTGAATCGTGCGGGTGATCGCCTGCCGTTCGCGGTTTTGGATGTTGAGTAGTTGCGCAAGTTCGCCCGCGCGCTGCGAGTCTTTGGTGATGAGCAGTTCATAGGCGGCGAGCGCCTCCTTCAACCTGCCTGCCGCGTTGAGACGTGGTCCCAGCGAGAAGCCGATTGTCCCCGCGTTGGCTTTTTCCAGCCTGATTTCTGATACGGCTGCCAGCGAAAACAATCCCTGACGACGGGTCTGCTTCATCTGCCTTAATCCCCGTCGGACGAGGATGCGATTTTCACCGGTCAGCGGAGCGAGATCGGCAACGGTGCCAAGCGCAACCAGATCGAGGAGGGAATCAAGAACAAATCCGCGTTCAGGGTGGACGCTTGTCAGCGCTTCGGCAATCTTGTAGGCGATGCCCACGCCAGCCAAATCCTTGTCGGGATAAATGTCACCGGGCTGTTTGGGGTTGATGACTGCGAAGGCGGGCGGCAACTCGCCCTCGGCTGGGTGGTGATGGTCGCTGATGATAAGGTCAAGCCCGAGGCTTTTGGCGTAGGCTGCTTCGTTCGGCGAGCGGATGCCACAATCGACGGTGATGACCAGCTTCACGCCGTCCGCTTTGAGTTTGTCCATTGCCTCGTTGTTGAGCCCGTAGCCTTCGTCGAAACGGTTGGGGATGTAGCCGCGCACATCCGCGTCGAAGTAGGTCAGCGTTTCCACCAGCAAGGCGGTGGAGGTCACGCCGTCCACATCATAATCGCCGTAGATGGCGATGGGTTCCCTGTTTTGAATCGCAGACTGGATCCGATCAATCGCCTCGCGCATTCCGGTCATCTGAAACGGGTCGGTGTCGAAATTGGGTTTGGCGTTGAGGTAGGCGCGTGCCTCGTCCTCGGTGGCGTAACCGCGGTTGAACAGAATTTGCCTGAGGATGGGGGGAAACTTCGAGAGCGCAGAATCAGCTTCGGGCGAGATGAGGGGTGGGATGTTCCAGTGTTTGGCGTGAGGCATGTCAGGTGTCATGTAGAAAAGGTGATTGGCAGAGTATAAACGTTCATGCAGACGGCTGGAAGGGTGTTGTATATAATACCCACGTTCGCAAATTGCGCTTCCAGCAAGTTAAAAAGGCGCAATTTGCGAACGTGAAGGGTATAATTTGATTGTCGTTGTGACAAAGGAGTGAACCATGAGACAACCTACCGCAGAAGAAAAACTCGTGACCGTGATGGTCTACACCAATGACATGCTGGCACGCGGAGAGATGATCGCAAGGGAAAACGCGCGCGTAAGTATCTGGCTTCGCACCCAGGGCGTCCCGAACTATATCCACCTTTTGAAGCCGCAGGTGATTTCCTTTGCGGGTGGCGCTCCCAAGACCTTTTCGTTCTCTGAGTTGTTCGTTCCGACCGTACAGGCGACCGCGTTTCACCTTGCGCCTCCCGCCGCGGAACCTTTGGATTACGAAGCCAGCGAGCAGAACCGCACGATGCAGACGCTGGATGTGATGATCGGCTCTTTTATCCTGAAAGGCAAGCTTCGCATTTCCATGCAGACCGACGTCTCCACCAGCCTGGACGTGATGCGTACGACATGGCTTTCGATTTACGAAGCCGAAATCGTCAACCCATACCTGCCGCAGTTTCATGTGAACGTGCCGATGCTACTGGTGAACTCCAACCAGGTGTCTCTTGGAATACAATGAGGAATTGAAAAATTCCCCATGACAAAATAAACCAAAATGGTATAATGCACTCCGTTCGGGGTGTGGCTCAGCCCGGTAGAGCGCACGGTTCGGGTCCGTGAGGTCGGCGGTTCGAATCCGCCCACCCCGACAAAAAACACCGTCTTCGAGGAAGGCGGTGTTTTCGTTAATCGACACTAGATCGCCCAGCCTTTTTTTCTTCCACCCAATTCACCGGCGATCTGCGCCGCGAGGCGGGCGTTGTTCAGGAGCATGGCAAGGTTTGCCTTCAACGATTTCCCCTTTGTCAATTCGCTGATACGTCCCAGCAGGAACGGGGTGAGCTTTTGCCCATGTATTCCCTGTTCGATGGCTTCGGCGGAGGCTTTGGCGATGATCGGCTCCATCTTGGCGGCGGGGATGGCGTCGGCTTCGGGGATGGGGTTGGCGACAAGGATGCCGCTCTTCATGCCCAAATTCCAATGTGCCCGCGCGAATTCAGCAATCTCCTTCGGCGAGTCGAGCCGGGCGCTGACGCCGAGTCGGCTTTCACGGGAGTAGAAGGCGGGGAATTCGTCGGTCTGATAGCCGACGACTGGGACGCCCATCGTTTCGAGATATTCCAGCGTGGCGGGCAGGTCCAAAATGGCTTTGCCCCCCGCGCAGACCACGATGGTGGGAATCTCAGCCAGCGAGCGCAGGTCGGTTGAAACATCGAAGGCTGATTCCTTGTGTACGCCGCCGATGCCGCCCGTGGCAAAGACTTTGATACCCGCCATGTTCGCGGCATACATTGTCCCTGCAACCGTTGTGCCGCCGTCCGCCTTTTTGACGATGGCGGTGGCGAAGTCGCGGTGACTCACTTTCAGTGTGGATTCGCTGTCTGCAAGACGAACCAGCTCCTCGTCCGATAAACCGATGTGGATTTTACCTTCGAGCAAGGCAATCGTCGCGGGAGTCGCTCCAGCCTCACGCACAGCTTTTTCCATATCCCGCGCCAGTTGCAGGTTTTGCGGGCGGGGAAGTCCGTGCGTGATGACGGTGGATTCAAGGGCCACGACGGGGGTATCCAGGTCGAGCGCGATCTTTATCTCGGGGGTAATGACGAAATCGGGATGCTTTATCATGATTTGTTTACCCAATGGTCGGTGAAATACGAAATGTTCTTGATCGCCTTTTCGATGCTTGCGAGATCGGCCTGCTTTTCCTCCAATGGCTTGCTGTCGCTTTCGATCAGCGATTTGCCGGCGTTCATTTCCTTGCGGAAGGCTTTGAGTATTTCCAGCGCGATGACTTTGGAGCTTCTCTGACCGCCGGATTGAAGCAACTGCCGCCTGTAATCTGCAACCGTTTCAAGGTCGGTCATAAGCAGTTTCTCGAGCTCTTTTTCCGAAGGTGCTTTGCGCGGCGTTTTTTCGTAGTTTCGGATGATAACATGGTCCACAAGGTTGGCAATCTCCGCCACTTCCTGCCGCCTCTTCCAGCGTTCCAGCGCGTTGCGCTTCTGCGAATTTTCACGCGAAAGGTCCCAGGCTTTTTTATGCTTTTCGAGAATCAGGTTGGAGGGTAACTGCCAGGTTCCGATGTCGATCCAGTCAATGGTTACGCCGAGGCTGGCAGCTTTGTCCTTGAATTCCTTTTCAAAGAACAGGGCGGTGATCTTCGAGCGCGACTGGAAATTTGGCGCGGTGGATTTCTTGCGCATCTCCTCGGTCATTTGCTGTCCCGTCATTTCGAGCCGCATCTGCATCAAGGTCTGGTCGTTTTGGGAAGCGTTGTCCATTTCCTTCTGGCTGATGCTGGCGAGGATTTCGCTTAGATTATGGGATTTGATCAAATCTTCGAACTCGGAGACGATCAACGGGATGACGGTTGTGTCCCAAGGGAAGGTGATTCCCGAACGGGTGGAGGGTTCCGGTGTGATGATAGTCTGGTTGTAGACGAGGGCTTGCACGGCGTGTTCATCGAACAGGTAGCTGCCGTCCTGCGCCATGTCGTCTTCTGCGCCTCCCTTGCGCAGGATGCTGAAGATGACCTTGATGTCGTGCACTTCCAGCGGAATGCCGTCCTTTGTGCGCGATTTGACCGAAAGTCCGCTGACGAACTGGTCGCGCAGGTTGATGATGGCATATTCGCGCTTGCCGACTTCATCATACCTGCCGATCTCACGGATGCGTTCGAACCTGCCAAGTTTCCACGGGTCGCTGCGCGGGTAAATGATCTCCGGTTCCCCGGTGACTGTTTCGAGCAGGGCAATGCTGTCGAGGTTGATCTGGATCTTTCCCGGTCCGCCGATCAGGATCAGGGGTGATTTCTCGTCCTCCGCGGAAATTTTTCCTTCGTTGATCGTGATTTTCTCGTGACCGTAGCCGAAGGTCACATCTTCGAGAAAACTGGCGGCAAGGTCTTCGTCGTCCAGTTCGTACACATCGTCCAGGTAACGCGCCGCCATGACTCTCGCAAGGCTGTAGACAACTGTCAGCAGAGGAATGTATTTGATCAGGCTCATACCGATGATGACGCCGATGTTGAGTTGTCCCTTTGCGCCGCTGCCGAGAATCATGACAACCGCGCTGAATAAGCTCAGGACGAGCCAGATTACCAAGAAGATGAATCCGCGCCATCTGTTTCTGAATTCCACGCCCTGATCGGTCAGGCGATAGAGCAGGGATGTGAATTCGTCGCGGCGAATCTGTTGCCGTTTCATGGTTTGCCTCCGCTTGCCGGGCTGGCTGGCGGGTTTGGATTATTGTCGAGAAGCCATTTCCAGATCTCGTCCAACTTTTTTAGTTCCTCTTCCGTGTCGCTGCCCGCGGCGCTTTCATTGAGGATGAATTCCTTGAGCGGCTGGATCAACAATTGCAGGGTCTTGAACGGGTTTTCCTGCGGCAGGGTGGTTTTTCCGCCGAATTGGCGCGAGGCGATTCTTGCAAAACTTCTGCTGGCTTCGCTGCGCGCGGCGGTTTCGATCAGGTTTTCCATCTCCTTGAGGTGCCCAGCTTCCTTTTGGGCGATCTTCAACCATTCGGCACTCCACTGTTGGATGATTTGTTCTTCGAGGGCAGGCTCAAAGAGGACGTTGTGAATCCGCACTTCCATGATCTCGAGTCCGCGCGACTGCAATTGTTTGAACTCATGGCTTTCGACCCACTCGCCGTTGCCGATGCCGGTCTCATCCAGCGCCTCCACATTGGCTTGTTTGACGCGCTTGTTGATGGCTGCTTCGATGATTTGCAGCCCGCTTGCGCCGTTTTTGTCGACGGCGGTGAACAGGTCGCCCAGTTTGAACTTACGGATGTATTCGCGCCAGATGTTTACAACCAGATGCGCTGGCAGCTTGTTCCACTCCAGGCGGACCTTGCTGTTTTCCGAAGCCCCCAGTTGTATCACCTCGCGGGTGATGGCGTTGCGGACGGCGTCCGCGTCGAAGCCGTAGTACGAGGTCACGCCGCTTTCGGTTGGGACCCGTTGGGCGGGGCGTTTGATGCAGAAGCGAATGCTGATGGTGGGGGATATTTCGAAGCCGTCACGGGTCAAGCCGCCGGTTTGCTGACGGCGAGCCTGGGTCTCGTTGTATTCCTTCGGCGATGAGATTGGGTGGAGGAATGGCTGGCTGGTTGCCAGTGGACCAATGAACTGCCACTGCGCCCGCAGGTCCACGCTGCCCGCGATGTATTCGTCGCCTTTTGTAAATTTGATTCCGGGTCCCACCGTGTCTGTGATCTCAGTGTCGGTGCGCAGGACGAGGGCGCTGGCCGTATCCAGCACGATCAAGCCGGCTCCGCGTTTATCCGCCTCGCCCTCGTGCTTGATCACTCGTCCGTTCTTGACGAACAGCGCCGGTCCGCGCTTGCCGTTTTCAAAGTTTTTGACCCGCTCCGCAATCTCCGCCCTTTGCTTTGGATTTTGAATGGGCAGGACGAACTGCGAGAAAAAATGGATTAACTGGTCGCGCAGGACAAACGCAACGACGACGTCCACACCGAGGATGAAAAAACTGACAAGGTAATACACGACGCCGGTGGTGGGGACATCCATCCACCACATCACCGCCTGCCATATCACGTTGGCAGTAATAATCACCCCTGCCGGGGTCCCCAAAAATTTGCCAATTCCGTTGAACAGTTTTCCGATCATCTTGCCCCGATTTTAAAGCAGAATCGGGGAATTGGGGAATTGGTCTTTTATATTGGAATTTTCTCGGAGCAGCACAAACTTCTTATCTCGAACGCACATTTAAGCTCCGTAAATCAACGCAAACTGGGATTGAATGAGCGAACGTTCGCGAGAATTCGCTGGTAAAAAATAAACCACCTTTAAGCGCAGTCCCGCGGCGTCTTGATGATGCCACGGATCACCGCGAATAAAACTGATTTGGGTCCGTTTCATTTTAGTTGAAACCGTCCTGAAGGTTGGTTAAAAACGGCCAAATTCTCCCCACAAAACTTTCGGGACGTTCTTTACTGTCAACTCATTTGAAATACCCCGATTGATTCAGTCCTGTTCCACTTCTTCTTCCATGGGAAGGTTGCTTTCATTTTCCTGTAAATAGATTCGGGTTTGGGCTGAGCCGTAATTTTCATGATTTGACAGCCATCGCAGACTCCCGAGGAAGAATATTCCAATTAATATGTAACCCAGGAAATTGTTCCACGTAACAATGCGGATGCCCAAAACGAAAAGAATCATTAGGGATAGCCCGCTGTTTATCCTAAAATGAGACAACGACCTCGAAAATTTTGCAAAAGCGTCTTTCGGGTTCTTTATGTGGTCGTATATCAGGATGGCTGATTCTTTGAGACTGGATGCGAGCTTTTTTCCAACGGGAGTTTGTGATATTGCCTTGAAAATGTTACGCACAAAATCAACGGTGATTGGATTGTATAGTGGTCTTCGGCGCGATCTTTGGCGGGTCCTTGGGGGGTAGTCCCTTTTGGGATAGTCAAAGACATCCAATAATTCAAGCCGGGTGTTGTCCATTTCTCCCGTTGAAGCCTGCGCCCTTTTTTCTTCCTGTAAAAGGAATGCGGATATATTTGTTCGTCCCATACCTTCTTCTGCCCTGCCCAATTGCCCGGTTAGATGCTGGTGATATTCGATGAGCCTGACCTTATCTTGCCTGCTGAGTCCCCTGGCTTTCAATATGCGGTCTTTGAGCCAGTTGAGATCGTTTTGATTCTGACAGATCATCAAATAGATTTTCCATGCCTCCATGTTTTGTGGATCGACGCGTACCACGGCATCGAGTACCAGTTCGGCGTTCTGAAACTGGTTGGCTTGGATCAACTGGTATGCCCGCTCAAGTAGGTGTGTTGGGATTGGCATTGTCGTATACACTGTGAACGGTAATTACAGGGAATTCATTTTCTCTTCAAGCCGTTGAAGCACAAACCTCTGGGTGGCGAGCAGGTAATCGCGGTCGCGCACCTTCCTGTCCCAAACGTTGAAGATGTAATTGCGCAGGTCCTCCAGGTCATCCTGTGTATTACAAATATGGATGTAGGCGTCCCACGCCTCCACGTTCTGTGGGTCGGCGGATAACACCTGGTCCAAAATATATTGGGCTTCTGTGTGACAGTTTTTACTGATGTAATAGTATGCTTGATCCAGCATTTCCCATAGCTTTGGCATGATCTTTACTCCTTTGTCCGTTGTACTGCCTTGATCATAGCTGGCACTCTTTTTTTTCGCCATCCAAACAAGTTCCGAATTGTCATACTCATTTTTGCCCCTGGTTGGGGGCATATTATTGATTCTTTTGCCATGATTTTGATGGTCATTTTTTGCGCGGGTATGGGCATTCCAGGCGCTGTGAGGCAGTAAAAAGCGGAGATATTTTTATCTCCGCTTTTTACTGCCTGTGTCGAAGATTTCAGGATGTGCCTGTGTCTTCGGAGATCGCCATCACACATTGATGGCATATGTGGAAAGAAGCTCTTGAAAGCGATAGTCGTTGTGCAGGGAGTGGAAATCCGGATCGTTTTGAGCCCACGTGACATACGTCTGCTTGGATTGCAGCGCCACTTCCAACAGTTCGAGTGCGCGTTCGTTGTTCCCGCAGATCGCCTCAAGACAGGCATGGTTGTAATCGCTTTCCCCGTCAACCTGCATCGCGCGCGCTTTTTCGATATGTTTCTGGGCGACTTCCTCAAGTCCCATCTTGCGGTATTGGCTGGCAAGTGACGCATGGGCTTGTGGCAGGCTGGGATCCAGTTCCAGAACTTTCTTGAAGGACCGGATCGCTTCCTCCCCTCTTTTTTCTGCTGCATAGACCAGTCCCAGCCGGTAGTGGCACATGGAGTTGGCGGGATTCAGGGAAATCGCTTTTTGGAAGGCGTGGATTGCATCCTTATATTGCCCCGCTGATTTGTAAGCTTCACCCAGGCTTTCCCAAAGGATGTAACTGCGCGGATTATTGCTGGTTGCCTGCTGGTATTTTATGATCTCCAGATTCAACGCCTGCCTATCTTCGGGAGACAGGTCGGTCAATGGGTATTTCGTCTGTGAATACTGTGTCGCCTCTGACGCCGTTTCAATTGCGGCTGTTTGAGGGACTTCGGAATAGCTGACATTTTCGTCGAAGGCAGCGTTTTCAGCAAAAGGATCGTTTGCCTCTGCTGCAATGTCTGCTGGTGAAATGTCGCATGTTTCAGGCGACTCCACGGGAGGAATTGGAAGGACATCGCTTTGTGTATCATCATCGATGACCTTGGGTTCGCTTTGCAGATCGATTGGAATGATGATGTCCAACTCTTCCTCGGCTTTTGTTTCCGGTTCGGCAGGCGTGGCCGAGGGAATTGTTAAGTGGGCTTCCTCCACATAGGCGAGCTTCCATTCGCTTTGCGTGACAGTGGGCGGGGCAATGATGGCGCTTTCGAGCTGGGAATAATTTTCAAACTCAGGCGGCATCATTGCCCCTTCGAATTCCAGGTCTTCTGTGTGTGCCTCGGCGGCTTGGAACTCGGCATTGATTTCCAAAATCAGATTAACGGGTGTCCGTAAGTTTGCCGGGTTGCCTTTTGCAAGGATCGCGTCAAGATCGATCTCGGGCATCGAAACCGTTAGCGGCACTTTCGCTTCCGCGCGGTTTTCCGGCGGTTGTTCGTAATCGTCCTGCTGCGGCATGATCAAGTCGGCGCGTTGATAGGCTTCGAGCGCGTTGCTGTAATCCTTGAGCTGGCGATATAGTATGCCGATGCGATTCCATGTGGCGGCTTTTTCCCTTTTGTCCGATAGTAGTTCGATGCCGCGGCGGTAGAGTTTGATGGCTTCGGTATATTTTCCAATCTGAACATACGCCAGCGCCAGATTGCTGTATGGCCTGCCAAACGTGTTCTCCAGCTTGATCGAGCGCAGGTAGGCATGGATGGCAGGCTCATACGCGCCATTCATAAAGTACAGGTTGCCAATTTCATTCCAAAATTCATGGTTCATGGCAAACCCCTTTTATGAAACATAGGCAGGCTTTGTCTCAGGAAACATATTGCCTAACAACCCGAAACTTGTGCGGAGGGACAGTGTGGCATTGCCGGGGTCGAGTTCATCTGCGGTCTGATAGGAAGCGATTGCGTTGGAGTAATCATTGATGCGGCGGTAGACATTACCCAGACGGTTCCAGGTGATCGCCTTGTCCCTATCCGCGGTAAAGAGCTCGATACCGCGCTGGTACAGCAGGATGGCTTCGGCAAAGCGCCCTTTTTGGACATAAACCAGGGCAAGGTTGCTGTATGGCCATGCAAAGTTGCGATCCAGTTCGATTGCTTTGCTGTATGACGCAATCGCGTCGTCGTATGCGCCGGTGTTCAAATAGATATTGCCCAACTCGTTCCATACATGCGCGTTCTTCGTGTCCATGGCAATGCGGACTTCGCCATTCATGCTCACTTTCGTGACCGGTGCTTCACTTTGAACGTCATCCGCGTCGTCGTCCAGGTGGTTGACAGGCTCGGCGGCATCCTTCAAGTATTCTTCGTAGGCTGACTCGGTGATCTGTTCCTCTGCTGCGGGCGCAGGCAAAGTTTCGACGTCAGGCATGGGCAATTCCTCCGGCAGAGAAATCTCAGCCGTTGGTTCCGCGTCGTTGACAGCGGCAGGCTCCTCCGTGGTTGTCTTCACCTCCTCGTGGCTCTCAGCCTGACTGCTCAGGTTGGTTTCTTCCGCCAATTGGGCTGCCGGCAGGTCGGTGTATGTTTCAACCACATCCAGGTTGATGGCGGATTCGCTCACTGCTGATTCTGACGAAATTTCGGAAAGTGTCGCCATGGATTCGATCTGTGCTGTAGGTTCCACAACAGGCGCCTTTAACGGCGTTCTCACCACCAACCAATCGGGAATCCGCTGTGGCGCGCATTCCGCCACCCGCTCTTCCTCTTCGGTTGTTTCCACAACAAGACTCTGGCATTCGGTCTCAACCGGCGCTTCGGTTTCAACGGCTGCGGGTTCTGTTTCCATGACCGGCTCTTCGCTGGAAGCGGGCGCGGCGGCAGCTTCGCACGAAGTTGTTTCGCGAGCATCAGCAGATTCTGCCACAGGAGCTGTCGCTGCACTGGTTTCCATAACCGGTTCAACTTCCTCGGTCTTTATTTCAACTTCCGCATGCGCAGTCTCGACTTCCTGTTCGGCGTTTGTTTCGCTTGAGATTTCGCTTTCCTGGGCGGTTGATTCCTCGCTCGCCACATTCAAGGTCTCGACTTCCTGTTCGGCGTTTGTTTCGTTCGAGATTTCGTTTTCCTGGGCGATTGATTCCTCGTCCACCGCATTCAAGATATTAATCAGGAAATCAATTTCTTCCCGGTCTGTTTCGACGGTTTCCAGCGCCGCAGTTTCGGCTTCCTGAACAGTTTCTTCACCTGAGTTCGATGCTTCAGTTTCGACAGGACCCGACTCTTGCTCCTGGCTGGCACTGAACGATTTTTGTTCAGCGTAAGCCCGTTCAACCTTTGCGATCACATTTTCGACGATCTCGATGAGGTTGAGTTTTTCCTTCTGGAAATTCTGTGGTATTTCTTCGCCAGTGGCATCCTCGTTCTGGTCCTGTTCAACATTGACCTTGCCAACGGAAAGGACAGCTTCTTCCTGGGCGGATTCCTCTTCCACCACCATTTCCATGTTTGGCTTGAGACCCAGGGGGTTGTCGACATCTTCCGACATGGGGGCATCCGCGATGGGCGATTCAGCTTCGGGTTGGGCGGGTTCCCCGGCAGGTTCGCTTGCGGCTTCGACTGCGGCAGGTTCAGTTTCGCTTTCCGCTATAGCCTGATCTGCGACCATCTGTTCCAGAATCTCTTCGGGGGCGACAACGGACGTGCTGGGCGGTGTCTCGTCCAATTTGTCGGTGAAGCCGGTGTTATCTCCATCGAGCTGATCGGCTTTCTGGAAGGCAAGGAAGGCGTTTTCGTAATCGTTGAGTTTGCGATAGGCATTCCCAAGGCGATTCCAGCAGATTGCCTTGTCTTTCGTTTCGGTCAGCAGTTCGATGCTTTTCATGTACAGTGGGATGGCTTCTTCGACTCTGCCCTGGGTCACCAGGCTGAGGGCAAGGTTGCCGAGCGGCCAACCCGCTTCGGAGTCGAGCGTGACTGCCTGGCTGTAAGCCTCGATTGCCTGGTCGTAGTCTCCCTTTTTGAATTGGGCGTCACCCAGTTCAACCCAGTTTTGCGCGGTGGCGGGGTCGAGTTCTGTTGCGCGTTGATAGGCTTGCACGGCGTCGTTGGCTTGATCCTGCCGCTCGAAAATGTTCCCAAGCCGAATCCACGGGTTGATAAAGCGGTTGTTGAACTCAACATTCTTTTTCTGGTAATTCATTACGGCATCGAAGATGCCTCCAAGGTCTTTCCAAAACTCTAGTTCTGACATTTTTACCTCCGGTTAAACATGATTGTCTTTGATTAGTTTGCGTAACAGTTGCCCAATAAACTGAAACGTGTGCGCGTGAGCAGGTCCATTTTCTCGTTTGAAAGCGCGACCGCGGTCCGATATGCCTTTCGCGCATTGTCTTCGTCATTCATTTTGCGATAGACGTTGCCCAGGCGATTCCAGGTTACAGCCTTGTCTTTTGCGCCGCTGAACAGCTCGATGCTTTTCAGGTAGACGGATACCGCTTCCTGGTATTCCCCTTGAAAAACAAGAGCCATGGCAAGATTGCTGTGCGCCCAACCCGAAGCGGGGTCGATTTCGATGGAATTGGCGTACGCCTCCGCTGATTCCTTGTACGACCCGGACTTGAAGAATAGATTGCCAAGCTCCAGCCATACCTGAGCGCTGCGTGAATTGGTTTTCAGGCTGGTGATTTCCGTGTTGTCGCGACGCCCGGCATTCTGGGGGTCCAGTTCGTCCGCTTTCTGGTAGGCGGTAAGCGCATTGTCGTATTCACTCAGGTGGCGGTATATGTTCCCAAGATTATTCCATGCCACCGCCTTTTCCTCGTTCTTTTTCAACAGGCTGGTACTCTTTTGATACAGAAGGACGGCTTCCGCATATTTGCCCAGATTGAGATATGTGTGGGCAAGGTTGACGTAGGGCCAGCCGAAGGAACGATCCAATTCGATGGCTTTGTTGTACGCGCTGATTGCCAATTCGTATTCCCTGTTCTGGAAGTGTATGTTTCCTTTTTTGTTCCAGACTTCGGGATCCCTGCTTTCGGCGATCTCCTCCTTGTTTTCAAAGGGATCCTTGGGAAACGATTCCTCTGAAAAGCCCAGTGAAGATACAGCCTGATGCGTTGGACATGCACTTGCCAAATCTTGTGTATTCATAGGCTCCTCTTGTGGTTTTTTGTTTTTGGCCGTCCGCCCGTCTGTGGCGGCGGACATTTCATCCTTCCAGAAAAAGGCCTCCGGAAAGGTTGTTGACATGGTTTCAATCTGTTCCTGCGCCTCGGGTTGAAAGATCCATGCGGGACCGTTCATCCCCTTGCTGGTCGTTTCGATGACCTCGGGCGACTCCTCCATCTCGGCGGATGTCTGGTCCTGCGGGGCAGGGGAGGTCGCCGGGTGGGTTTCAACTACGGTGTCAGGTGCTGGGGATGGTGGGCATGATATGAGTTCCTTTACAACGGGAGGGGGCGATCCCTTTAGTTTGTCTATGGTTTGGTAAGCCTGCATCGCATTATCGTAGTCATTGATTGCGCGATAGAAATTCGCAAGGCGGTCCCATGCCTCGATTTTGTCGCTGTCATCGGTGAAGATTTGCAGGCTCTTCCTGCACGCTTCGATTGCGTCCAAATACATCCCCTGGCGGGCATAGGCAATCGCCAGGTTGCTGTATGCCCAGCCAAAGGAGCCGTCAATCTCGATGGACTTCAGGAAGGCGTGCATGGCTTCTTCAAAGGAATTGGTCTTTAACAGGACCAATCCAAGCTCGTTCCAGACTTTGTAGTTCTGAGGATTCATGGCAAGCACACGCTGATATGTCTTGATTGCGTCGCGATGGCGTCCCTGACGGGAATATATGTCTGCAAGACGCAGCCAGGGAGCGGTCAGGTCCTTGTTCAGTTCCGTGGCTTTTTGATAGGCAGTGATGGCGTCCAGGTCGCGCCCGGTGCTGGCGTAAACGTCGCCAAGTCCGGCCCAGGGCTGGGCAAGCAGGGGGGCGTATTCGATCGCCTTTCGAAATGCGGCAATGGAATCGTCGGTGTAGCCAATTCGATAATAGACTGTGCCAAGACCGTTCCACGCGATGGGATCCCTGGGGTTATGCTGCAGGGTCTTTTGGAATGCGAATGTGGCTTCGTCGTTACGCATGATTTTCAAACATAAATTGCCAAGATTGTTCCAGACAAAAAGCTGGTCAGGGGCAATCTTGATCGCTTGTTTATAGGCTTCAATGGCTTCGTTGTTTTTTCCCTGTGCAAATTTTACGAGGGCAATGGCATTAAAGCATTCGGACTCGAACCAACTGTCCTCCATCTGGACGGCAGCTTTGATTGCATCCTCCAGCAGTTCGACTGATTTCTCATGATTGCCTTTGCGCCAGTTGAGGATGCCCAGTGTGAGCAGCATTTTCGCGCGTGTGGATGTGGATTCAGCCTTTTGTGGCAGGCCGGTCAGGACGGACTCGCGCAGGTTGATCTTTTCTTCCGTATCTTCGAAGGGATCGGCATATTCGCCCACACCCTGCCACACGGATTCGATTGCATCCTGCAAAATGTGCTCTGAACTTGGCATGTCGGGAAGTTCGATGACACGCTGCCGGCATTCCCAGATTTCAGGCGCGTTACGTGCCAGGTCAACAAGCCCATTGGCGGTGATCCAGACCACCAAACGGATGTTCCTTTGAGTCAGGATATCCTTGTGGGTGCCAAGTTTGGCAAGCATGTTCCTTTGTTTGGGGTCTGCGCCGTGAATGAAAAATACTTGGTCCCTGGTTGCCTGGTGCTTCAGCAGCAGCGAAGCAATCCGGGTATCTGGTAATTCGCCCGTTGCAATGTGGGCAACCTTTTGCCCTTGTTCGTTCAAATATTCCTCGAGCACAGCTTCAGCGTCGGTGCGAACACATTCCGCGTTGCTGACAACCAGAAGAACGGAATAGCGGTTCCACTTTATGGCAAGGTTGAGCTCTTCCATGATGCTCTCAACCTGCTCGTCGAATGATTCGACCCGCGGCTGCTGAACTGCGTCGGGGATTGTCATAACATCTTCCTCAAAACCGGATGAATGTCGCACCAGTTTTCCTGGTCGCGGTATTCAAGTATGGCGAGTAATTGCAACAGGGGTGTGAGGCGGTCGCTGTATTCGAGCTTCCTGCTCTCGTGGACCTTTCGTATGAGTTTGAGGTCCTCTTTGTCCAAAATGCGACGGTATTCGTTGCGGATTTCGGATGCCGCCCATTCGACATCTTCGGACTCGAGTTGTGTGGCTTTTCGCCGTCTGGCTCGTCCAATGGCTGTGCGGACGATGCGCGCCAATTCCCGAAAAACTCCGCCGCTATAGGTGATGGCGTCATCGAGCGCGGTCGGGTTGATCAATGAAGGGTTTACGCGGACATTCACAAATTTTTCGAGGGTGCGATAGCCTTCCTGCAAATGGTGATCGGTGTCGCTGGCGGTATGCAGGTTGATGTTGGGCAGAAAGAGCGCCTGGTCGCGGATGGAATCGAATTCCTTGCTGTAAAAGAGCGCGCTCGAAACGGTGTATACAATGGCGCAGTTGGGCTGCATCATGATCTCGCGGCGGTCATGGAAGATTGCGCGTGCGCGTTCCAGATCGGGCTTGTCCATGTCGTCTATCAGAACCAGCGGGATACGGCGTTCCTGGTTGTAGATGGTTGCGGCTATGTGGTTGATGATGGCGATCAGTCCGGTGATGTCGGTCTCGACGATCTGGCGCAGTTCGACGCGTGTGGCAGGTTCGAGTTTCATCTTCAACCCGGCGTTTGCAAAGAAGGCATCGATCGAGGCGCCCAATTCAATGTCAGAGACTCGACCGTCCAGGATGGTGGATATTTGTTTTTCCACCTTGCCCTTCCAGCCGTTTAATTCCTTGAGCAGTTGTTCAGGGAGTTCGCCGCCCCTCTTGCGGTACTCGCGGAACAAACGGCTTCCAATGGCAAGCAGTACATCCCGGAAATCGAGGTCGATGATGTCGGTTTCCTCACGTATGCTAAAGTTGACCGGCCAGTATTTTTTTTGGATGTTGCTGTTGCTTAGAAGATGCTGTAATTCCGTGGACTTTCCACAGCCGCGATGTCCTGAAAAGAAGAATTTTGGCGGGCGGTAGAATGGAGCAAGCAGGGCATCGACCAGTTCGTTGATCGGATTCCCCGGGCGGTTAATATAGAACGGGTTTGCCCTTCCATTTGCGGCGGGTTTGAGCGGCAGGTCCAGCTCAAAGTTGAGCCATGCCCTGTCGAAATCCGTTGCCTTTTGATAATCGAAACTGTTCATTATGCCTCTGCGTGTAATTTGAAAATATTCTACGGATTATCGGTTTAAACGGTTAGCCATAAACCTTGCTATTTTGGCGGAAACTATTGACCGTTGTCTATTATTGTGGATGGTCAGGATTGACCATATAAAAAATGCCATTATTTCTGGAGACAGGTCCGATCAATTGGGCGACATCGCCAGACCCTCACGCAGCGCATATAATGCCGCCTGTGTCCGGTTCGAGAGATGAAGCTTATTCAGGATGCTGCTGACATATTTGGCGATGGTGCGTTCGTTGACCACCATCTCAAGCGCGATTTCCTGATTGCTTAATCCGCGTGCGATCAATTTCAGGGTTTCCATTTCCCTTTTCGTAAGGTGTTCGTTCGGCGGATTGTCGCCGATTTCCGGCCTTTCGAAATCGGTGATGACCTTCATCGCAATTGCAGGTTGCAGGGATGCGTGTCCGCGGGCGACCTCACGGATGGACTGCAATAACTGGGCGCGGGGAGTATCTTTTAGTAAATAGCCGAGCGCGCCGCTTTTGATGGCTTGGTACACTTGATTGCTGTGCGCGAAGCTGGAGAGGACAAGGATGCGGAAATTGGGTGAAATTTCCTTCAACTTCGGGATGGTGGTCAGCCCATCTTGTAGCGGCATGACCATGTCCAGGAGAATTACATCCGGTTTTGTCTTGCGGGCAAGTTGAACCGCCTGGACGCCATTTTCTGCCTCTCCTACAACTTCCATGTCAGGTTGTAATGAAAGTATGGCGACCATTCCTTCACGAACAATGTGCTGGTCTTCAACGACGAGGATGCGAAGTTTATTCATGACTGCCTTTGTGGATTTGGTATATTTTCTAGGTGAGCGAAATCGTGAGCGAAGAGAAGCGTTGCGCGTTTGCCTGCACATCCTGTATCTCGGATTGCTGTTGTTGCCACAAGTCGGATGACCATACTTCGACGTACTCGCCCTGACCGACGACAACGACGTTCGATTCAAGGTTTGCATACGTCAGCAAATCCTGCGGCAGGCTGATCGTTTCGTTTTCTGAGGTTTCGACGTAGTTTGCCTTGCCGAGGAACATGCGCAACAGCAGGCGAACAAGCGGGTCTGCGATATTCAATGCCGTAAGCCGCGAATAGATCCCTTGAAACGTGTCGGGCGTCATGATCAATATGTTTTGGTCGAAGCCTTGTGTAAGGTATACTCCGCTCGAGATCAACTTTTTCCAGCCAGGGCGGATGGACAGGTGGTTTGAATTTATCAATCGGGTGAGGTAATGTCCAAGGAACAATTTAAGTCTCCAAAAAAGGTTACAGGTCCAAGTCATACTGATGCTATTATAGGAAGGGTATGGTTTTTCCAAAATGTACAAAGCTGGTGTTTCAAAAGGGGGGAAAATGTGTGCTTGAAAATCGCAAATGGATATAAATGACCATCTCGATTTGTGCACACATGGTCGCAGGAATGCCCTGACGGAAAGCGATTAAATAAAAAATCCCCGCCCTTGTGGATAAGGCGCGGGGGTTGGGTGGTGAAGATTTTGGGAACAATTCTATTTTTGGGGTTCGGTAAGCCCTTTGTTGATTGCATATAACGCGGCTTGTGTGCGGTTGGCTAAGTGAAGCTTTTCCAAAATGCTGCTTACATATTTGGCGACAGTTCGTTCATGCACAACCATTGTGGCCGCAATCTCCTGATTGCTTAAGCCGCGGGCGATTAATCTCAAAGTTTCGTGCTCGCGCGGCGTCAGCGGGTCCGCGGTATACATAAGTTCAGCAGGATGTTCAATTTCATGGATTACCTTCATTGCGATGGTGGGTTGAATGGATGCCTGTCCATTTGCGACATCGCGGATGGATTGAAGGAGCTGGTCTCTTCTTGCATCCTTTAAAAGGAAACCCAATGCGCCGGCTCTGATGGTTTGATAGACCAGGTCGCTTTCTGCAAAACTGGTCAGGACCAAAATCCGTGAATTGGGTGATACTTCTTTGAGCTTTGGTATTGCTTCAAGCCCGTTCATTTTTGGCATCCGCATATCCAATAAAACGACGTCGGGTTTGGTTTGACGGGCAATTTCGACGGCCCTCTCGCCATCCTCCGCCTCGCCAACAACCTTCATGTCAGACTGGAATGAGAGAATGGCAACCACGCCATCCCGCACCACACTTTCATCTTCTGCAACAAGAATGCGTATCGCTTTCATCATGAAACCTTTCTGGGAACCGAGATAATAATCTTTGTTCCTGTATTTATCCTTGATGTGATTTTAAATTTGCCATTTGCGCGCAATGCGCGTTCCTTCATGTTGCGCAACCCCAGCCCTGAATTATCCAGTTTCTTAATGTCAAACCCCTGCCCGTCGTCCCGAATCTCCAAAATGACATTTTGACGGGTTTGTTTCAAATTTATGGATACGTTCCTTGCATGGGCGTGTCTGAGAATATTGTTGAGCGCCTCCTGGGCAATGTAGTACAGCGCAATTTCGCTGTCTTTCTCAAGTTGAATATTTTCGTCGGAGATCATTCTGGCTTTGATGTCGGCGCGTCCCTCCACAGAGGCAAGGCGGTGTTGTAATGTGGAGACCAGTCCATCTTTAAGGTCGACGGGCTGCATTTCATAAAGGAAAAGACGCATCTCCTTGACGGCCTGCCGTGCATTTTCCCCGATACGGCTGAGCACCTCCACAGGTGCGATCTTGGTGCCTGCTTCTATGCCAGCTTGGGCTGCTTCTGTCAATGCAACCAGTCCGTATAGTTTTTGGCTGACTGAGTCGTGAAGATCTCTTAGGAGACGTTGTCGTTCACTGAGGGCGATGGCGAATTGTTTCCGTCGATTGCTGTCGATAAGCGTCGCCACCTGGTTTGCGATGGTTGTCAGGCGAATTACCTCGTCCTGGCTGTATGCGGTGTCGCCGTTTCTTCCCAGGCATAGGCAGCCTATTATGTTGTTTTCGTGTTGGGTATAGATAATCAAGGGAATTAAAACGACATGACTGAAACCCAGTTGGGTCGGGTTGAATGGAGCGTTGGGACGATGCCGCTGGCCTAGAACCAGGGGGCGGTTTTCTTCGTTCCTTGACAACCAGTTGAGAATATTTTCCCTGATTGTTTTGCTGTTGAGCGTGTTCACATGGTCGAGGGCAAAGCCAAATTGTGATTTTAGCAAAAGGCTGTGTTTGTTGTCCTCGTTCACTGTTGTTATGAAGGCGGCAACGGCCTGGCTGTGGAACGAATACACAATCTGGTAATTCAACTCGGATAGAAATTCCTCCATGTCTATGGAGCGGCTTGCCAGACTGGATATTGCATTGAGGAGCACAAATAACTCGTCGCGCGCCTTTTGGTGAATAATGTCTGCAAGCTTGCGTCCTGTAATGTCGCGCCACATGACCAAATATCCGATCGGCGCATTTCTTTGGTCGGATAATGGAGAAATGCGGATGTTTAAATATTGCCAGTCATTTTGTGCTTTAAAGGAGCGCCGCATTTCCATCTCTTTAATCCCCTCCGAGGAACGTGATACTTTGTGCCACTCACTCAGGATTTGCTCCACCGGCAGACCGTAGATGTGTTCGCGAGACATGCCGATCATTTTTTCTGTGGACATGTTCACGTCGATTATTTTATCCTCCATGTCCACGATCATCCACCCATCATCCATGCTTTCAACGACGATATCCCTGGTAAGAGCCGTTGTTTCAATCGGGTGACTGTTGAATCTTCCGTATAGGAAACCGGCTATTGCCAGTGAGTAGGAAAATACGGCGATATAGATCTCGGAACCCAGATCGCGATGCGATACAAAAATAAACAAGTTGCCGAGAAGGGGAAAAACGGCGCTGACAAGGCTTGTCGCAACATGCGGGGACGGGCGCGACTTGTGTAGAAAAGCATCTGCAAATAGCAGAAGGCTGACAACAAGCAAGTGGGAAGTGTAAATTAAATTTATTTGTTCCCAGATTCTACTTTCTGGGCTGAACAAAATTTCCCTTGTGAACCCTGTCCAGAAAAATATCTGGGTAAGAATGGGTTCTATAATTAATAGTAAAAACGTGGCAGGCGGCGGCCATGGGGTCTGGTTTTTATGCGAAAGCGCGAAAAGCAGTTGCGCCGAAGCGGCAAGTGCCAGAAAAAGATAGTTTATACTCTTTAGCGCATCCGAAGGTACGAGCGTCTTATGAATGTCGTGAATCAGGCTTGCGGCTATCCAGACGACAACGATGACAATTAGCGCAAAAATGCCGTCAATGGCGCCGGGCGTTTTTTTCCTTAAAAGCGTTATCGCTCCTGTGAGCAGGATAAGAATTACGGCAAGGAGGATGCTTAGAGGTTGACTGGGCATTGTTCTATCTGAGCACAGAAAGTTCCTGTGGGCTTAGCAGGAAATGCAAATTTGGGTCGCGCTGGATGCAATGAGTTTTGATTTTTCCCTCTTCTTTGGAATGCCGTAAATATACGAGCGCCTCATCCTTCCTGCCGTTAAGTATGTAGGCACAAACGCGCTGGACGATGTTTTGGGGCGATGATATTGCCTCCGCTTTTATGAGTTCCCTGATGCACTCTGTGTGTTGACTGTTCGCATGGTAACAAACTGCCAGGGAGTAGTATGCATTTGGGTCATAAGGATCGATAATTTGCGCCTTTGTCATGTTCTCGATCGCATCTTCGATCCTGCCCATGGACAGGAAAAGATAACCCAGCCCGCGCCAAAGTTGGGAGTTCCCCTGGTCTTTCCCGGAGGCTTGTCTGCCCGTTAGAGCTGCGCTTGAGTTTTTACCCAACCCGTGAAGCGCAAAACCGGTGTTCAGCATAATTGCCCCATTTTCGGGAGCGTTGGCTAAAGCCCGTTTGAATTTGACGACTGCGCCCGGCTTGTTTCCTCTTTCATACGCCCCAATGCCTTCGGCATTGAATACCCATGCCTGATACTGGGAGATTGGATATTTCTCCAGCAGGGCCTGACTGTCGGTTAAATAATTGGAGAATTTGTCAAGATCGTTCAGGAGCCAGCTGTAGTGAACCAATTTCAACAGGGCTTCCATACGCATGGATGCCGCATTTTCTTCCTGTGGTAGTTGTGTCACGAATTCTTCGTAATACGCGAGTTTATTTTTTTGAGCATCCTCCTCCATCCATGGAATCTGTTCTTTCCATAAGAATAATCCAGCGGGGAGGGACTGTTTTTTCGAGCCGCGTTTGGGAGCAAACTCCACAACCCGGTGGCGGAACGCCCAAAAATCGGGCGCAAGCCGCGGTATATCTTCCGCCTCTGACGTAGTCAGCCAAAATACGACGCGCATGCGCTTCTCCACCAGAAGTTCCCGCCTTATGTTGAGCGCGCTATATACATTGCCGTTGGATGCCCGTTCTGCCTTTTCGATTCCTGAGACAAAAAAGACGACCCCTTCGGCCTGGGGGGTGCCACCTATCACCCGGATTACATCCGGGTTGTCACCTTCGATATCGATATATGCAACCCGCCCGTCCATCTTGCATATTTCCTTCTCAAGCGACTGTTGTGCCTCGATTTGCCCCGGTTTTGAGCTATGGACAGCAAGCAGGATGCTCGGTCTGTTCCATTGCAAGGCGAGCCTGATTTCTTCCACCAGAATGTCAAGTCCTGCTTTGAAGGCCTTGCTGTGGAATCGTTTGTGGGTAATGTTGTCCGCTATCTGCTGCTTCGTCATTTTGTTTATTCGTTCGCGGCAAGAAAATTAACCGCTTTCAAGGGGAGGAAGCGATGGGCATCCTCGCTTAATTTATAATAATATGTTTCCCAAAGGTTGAAAAAAGCTGTGGCGTCAAGCGCCGTAATTCTTTGGAAATCGTGGAGACCCAGTTCCTGGGTTGCTTCGTTGGTGAAGCCGCCGGTTGAAACCACCATGCCAAAGTCATCTACCCCCAGAATGGATGCAAAACTTTTAATGCCCTCCAGCGTTACAGCCTGCCCCTTGTGTATGATCTGGACAAGAATGCGTTCCCCTTTTATCCCCATTGGGTTGGTGTGGACGATGAGGTTAATCTTCCCTCGCTGCTTTTCCGGCGGCGCCATCCACGATGGGTGATACTCCATGGCGCGCAACAACTCTGCCAGCATGATTTGAATCTCATGTTGGCTCAGGTTGAACAGGTGCCTTTTGATTTGTGCCCAAGCCGCCTCTTGCGCGACTTCTATTGTTATCACATTTTCGGAGATTTCCTGCCTTCGCTCGTTGTATAGACGGAGCGCCTCCTGGTAAAAATCGTGTACACTTGCAAACCCGCTGCAGGAATTGTATCCATCCTGGGTTATCCGCCAGTGTCCCTTCCCGTCCTTTTCCAGCCATCCCACTTGAACGATGGGAATTGTCGCAATGCGTATGATCTTTTCATATCGCGGTATGTTGGTGCCGGGGGAATATTTCAACTCCTCATCAGTTAGTTTGGTGACATGTGGGATGTGTAATAATATTTCCCTGGCTGGCAAGCCATCGGGTTTGTCCCATAGAATCTCAAACACACTTCGCAATAGCTCTCCCGCTCTTTTTACGGTTATGTTAGTCATAGACAAAATCTCATGGTGAAGCGTGTGATATTCTGTGCGCCCCCTGACGGTTATGGTGTGTTTAATCCCTGCTGGCGCCGGGCCAAGCGAATGTATTGACGGATCATTTCTTCGGGGTGGGGTCTGGTGCCAAGGACCACCAGATAGCCGGGTGCCCAGAAATCATCGGATAAACTATCGGTTTGGATATGTTTAAAATTGTCGAAGATCATCCTCGATATTTCGTAACGAATTTGGCGCATAAAGTGTCCTGGGGGTGTGGAAGGAGTGACCATGATGGCCCATTGGAGGTAATCGGTTTGCACATTGCTGAATTCCAACGTCCAGCCATAGGAAAGGCAGACTTGCTGGAGCCATTGGGGCAGTAAATTTGCCAGGCTGCCTTCCAATTGATGAGATGGGAGCCTGGGAATTAACAGACAGGTGTAACTTAAATTGTAAGACTCAAGGTCTACAGGTTCCAGTAGAAATTCCTGGCGGGAACCTGAATCCCCACTTCCCTTTGTGCCATTTGTTTGGGAAAGTGGAACAGAGAAGGGAACTTTTGTTTTTTCCTGGGTTGGCTGGTTCATCTCGTATTTCAATTAAGCCCAATCATAGAGCAATATGGTTTATGCAGAATCAAGTTTGATATTGCCTCCTGCGGCCCAATAATTACAATCGCATTGCTACGTTGGAATTTTATCTTAAACCTCAATTAAAATCCATAGTTTTTTGATATAAACAACCCGCATTATATGTATTTCATCTTATGAATGTCTATCGAAAAAAATACTAAGTATCGCAAACGCCGACAGAGTTGATTTCCATGCCCGCTGTGTTAAAAAATTAATATGGAATGATAACGCGGCAATTATGTGACCGGGTGTATCCTTTGCGCACCGTAAGTTTTTCTGCCGAGTATTTCAAATGGGAATCTGCACATGTCAAAAAAAGTTGTTTTTAATGGAATAGAGATATTGACCAATGAGGATGACTCGTCGGCGCAGGACATACTTGGGTTTGTCGAAACCATAGTTGACAACCTTGAGAGTGATTTGGATAGAGATGACGAGAATTTCCATATGTCAATCAACATGGATTTTTCTCCAAATCGCTCGATAAAACATAGCTTTTCTGTGACGAATTTGTCTAACAATGGAACGAGAGGAAAGGTCATGCGGATTTTAGAAAAGTCGACAGATATGCGCAAAGGTAAAGCGTTGGGTTCAATGAAAATTGACCTTCAAGTTGAGGATATTTGAGAGTATGGCTTGTATGGAGAGACCCGATCTTCGGGTCTTTTTGTTTAACGGTACAATTTCGCATTATTCACGGCATTTGTGCATTGCTCCTGATCGATTCTGCAACCAATGATTAGCCTCGAATTCCACTGTCATACCATCGCCTCGAAAGACTCGCTCACCCGTCCCGTTGACCTGGTTGTCGCCGCCCGCCGCAAGCGGATTGACCGGGTGGTGGTGACGGACCACAATTCCATCGCGGGGGCGCGGGAGGCGCAGGCGATTGATCCTGAACTCATCATCATCGGCGAGGAGATTATGACGACCAAAGGTGAAATCCTTGCTGCCTTTGTGCGGGAGGAAGTCCCCGCAGGGCTGTCGCCATCCGAGACGATTGCTCTGCTCAGGGCGCAGGGAGCCTTCATCAGTGTCTCGCATCCGTTCGATGAATGGCGCGCGGGCGGCTGGAAGGAATCTGACTTGCTGGAAATCATCCCGCTGGTGGATGCCATCGAGGTCTACAACTCGCGCTGCATGTTGCCGCGGTTCAACCGTCAGGCACGGGAATTTGCTCGCAGGCACAATATCCCTGGTACGGTTGGTTCGGACGCGCACGCGGCTTTCGAGTTGGGTAGGTCACTCTTATTGCTGGACCAGTTCACAGGTCCAGATGGTTTGAGAAACATCGTTCGCGGGGCAAAGACACGGGTCAGGTGGTCGCCCTGGTGGTTCCATTTCACGTCAAGATATGCATCCATGAAAAAGAAATCGCAAAAATCTTGACATGGATAATCCGCTATGATAATCTTGCGCCAACATGACCCGTTCGCCTTTGAAAGCGTAAAGATGAATGGGCATAATTTTTTTCAGCAGGAGCATGAAAGATGTCAGAACGTTTTGTTGGAACCGTCAAGTGGTTCAATGCGACCAAGGGCTATGGCTTCATTGGGCGCGATGGTGGTGAGGATGTGTTCGTTCACTTTTCCGCCATTCAGAGCGACGGCTATCGTAAACTCGAAGCCGAACAGAAGGTGGAGTTCTCCATCGAAAACGGACCCAAGGGGTTGCAGGCCGCCAACGTTATCCCGCTCTCGTAAGACTGCGCCCGACGGCTAAAGTTTTGCGACCAGACAGGACTGTCGTGAGATAGTCCTGTTTTATTTGGGGGATAGGAAGGTATGACTTTCGTTACTACTTTGGCTGATGTAAACTGCTACAATAAAATAAACCCGTAACTTTTTGCGGACTTCAACGACTAATTAGTGGAGGCATTTTGTCATTTCTAAACCTGTTCAAGCGTGATGCCATTCGTCGTGCTACGCTGTTTTCGGGACATGTCGTGCCCGACCCTGTCCGCTGTGTGCAATGCGGGATTTGTTCGTTTAACTGCCCAATCGAAATCGATGTCCGCTCTCACGTTTGGAGAAATGAATCTGTGAAGAACAGCGAATGCCTGACCTGCGGCGAGTGCGTGGCGCGCTGCCCGCGCGGGGTGCTGCGCTTTGTGCAGACGGATTTGTTCGAGCGGAGTGGCAAATGAGATACGTTATCATCGGTTCGGGCGTGGCGGGATATTCCGCGGTGGAGGCGATCCGCGCCATGGATTCGGCGGGGGAGATCGTCATGGTCAGCGCAGATGCAAATGGATATTATTCCCGCCCCGGTCTGGCTTATTACCTGACGGGTGAACTGCGCGACAAGGCTTTGTATCCATGGCAACAGAATGACTATAAAAAATTGAACTTCAGTTTCCTCAAGGGGCGGGTGACGTGCATCCTGCGCGTGGAGCATGCGCTTGAAATCGACGGGAAACCGCGTTTGAATTATGACAAGCTGTTGGTTGCAACGGGCGCGAGCGCCCTGCCATTGGATGTCCCCGGTTCCAAATTCGAGGGGGTGGTCAAACTCGACCATTTTGCCGACGCGAAAAACATCCTCAACCTTGCAAAGAGCGGAAGGACTGCGGCGGTTGTTGGAGGCGGAATTACCGCGCTCGAACTGGCTGAGGGTTTGCTGGCGCGCGGTATGAAGGTCCACTATCTTTTGCGCGGCGACCGCTATTGGAGCAACGTGCTCGACGAGCGTGAATCCAAAACGGTGCAGGGACGTTTGCAGGCTGAAGGGGTGGAACTGCATTTCTATTCCGAAGTAAGCGAAATCATCGGTAAAAAGAATCGCGTTGCGGCAGTTCGACTTAAGAACGGGCAGACCCTGAAATGCGACCTGCTGGCGTACGCTGTTGGGATTCGTCCGCGCCTTGAGCTGGTTCAGGACATCGGGCTGAATCTTGATCGTGGAATTTTGGTGGATGAACATTTGCATACCAATGACCCCGACATCTTTGCCGCCGGCGACGTGGCGCAGGTCTTCGATCCGCTTTCGGGGCGCGCTGTGCTCGATAGTTTATGGAATCCAGCCCGGGAGCAGGGTCAGGTGGCTGGGATGAATATGGCGGGACGCAAAGCCGCATACCTGAAATCCCCGCCGTTCAACGTCACCCGCCTGGCTGGTTTGACCACCACCATCATCGGCGTGGTGGGACATGGTCACGATGAAGATGTGATTGGCATTGCGCGCGGCGACAGCGAGACCTGGCGCGACCTGCCCGATGCGATCATGGCGCAAAGCGGTTTCGACGTCAATCATCTGCGGCTGGTAATTGGCGAGGAGAGCCTGCTTGGCGCGGTGGTAATGGGCGACCAGACCCTGTCCTTTCCGCTGGAAAAGATGATCGCAGGTAGGGCGGATATTTCACCCATCCGCGAGAAGCTGATGACACCCGATGCGCCGCTTGCCGATTTGATCGCAGATTTTTGGGTGACGTGGAGAACACAGGCGCTTTTGTAGTTTTTCTACTCAAGTTGTCGCCCCGGCGGCGAGGATGGTGGCTTGAGCAAAGAGTTTTGACAGTAAAAATACAAATTGGGAGAGTGCATTATGCTTCGTGGCGGCAGGGAGCTCTGGTGGGCTTTTTTTGTGGGGATATTAATTACGGGCGCGTATGGCGCGGTGATTTTTACCGCAGGGAAAATTCCAGCGGCGGGCGAGTTGTTTGGTCATCTGCTGGGAATCCTCGGCTTTATCCTGATGCTGATGACCGAGATCCTTTATAGCCTGCGCAAACGGACTCGCAGCGCCAGTTGGGGCAGGATGTCGTCCTGGCTGCAGTTTCATATCTTCACGGGGCTGGTTGGACCTTACATGGTTCTTCTGCATACCTCGTGGAAGTTCAACGGCATCGCGGGCGTGACCACCCTGTTTACACTAATCATTGTCGTCAGCGGATTTGTCGGGCGTTACATTTACACGCGCATCCCGCGCACGCTCGATGGGCTTGAGATCGAAGGCGCGCTGTCGGAATCCGCGCTCAGGCAGGCGCGGCAGTTGATGTCCCTTTGGCACACGGTTCACATCCCGATTGGCATGGTCTTGTTCGTGACAGCCTTTGTCCACATGGGCGGCGCGTTGTATTACGCCACATTCCTCAAATAGGTGACGCCATGCAAAACAATCGACTTGGATGTCTCACGGTCACAGGGATCATATCCGTCCTCATCACTTCCTGCGCGATTCTGGGCTTTGCCCTTTTCAACGGTGGGCAGATGTTTACTGCGGGCGCGTTGAATGCCCAGCCGGGCGACACCTACGGCGGAGTAACCTCGCACGCGCAGATCACCGCATGTTCGGTTTGTCATGTCTTTCCGCTGGGACGGGAAACCATGGCGGATCGTTGTACGGCTTGCCATACCGATATTGCCGAACAAATGAGGGATGTGGCAAAATTACATGGTTCGATTGCCCAAAAAAGTTCCGCAGTGCTTGCCTGCCGTGATTGCCACCCTGAGCATCGTGGTGAGACCGCTTTGCTGACGGAGATGGGGGGAAATTCGTTCCCGCATGAGGCGCTGGGATTCTCACTGAAAGGGCACCAACTGACGGCGGCGGGCGAAGCCTTCACCTGTGCCGATTGCCACGGTGAGAATGTCACGGCGTTTGATCCATCCACCTGCGACAGTTGTCACCGTCAGATGGATATTGTCTTCACCCAGACTCATGTCCTGTCCTTTGGGATGGATTGTCTTGCCTGCCACGACGGTGTGGACAGGTTTGGAAGCGATTTTACCCACTCCGTTTTTGTCTTCAAACTTGACGGCGGACACGCCGGCGTGCCTTGTACAAAGTGCCACCTCAATGCGCGCACCCTCGCAGATTTGCAGTCCGCGCCGCAGGATTGTTATTCCTGCCACAAACAGGATGACGAACACAACGGCGAGTTCGGCAGAGACTGTGCAGGCTGCCATATCCCAAACAGTTGGGAGGGTGCCACCTTCGACCATTCCCGCTCCAAATTCCCGTTGACTGGAGCGCACGCCCAGGTGCGCTGCGAAGATTGCCACCAAAATGGTGTATTCAAAGGCACGTCTTCCACTTGCGAATCCTGCCACGCCGAGCCGACTGAACATGCTGGTCAATTCGGTACCGACTGCGCCGCCTGTCACACCATAAACGCTTGGACTCCCGCGGCATTCAATGGCGACCATACCTTTCCTCTGGATCATGGCGAAAGCGGCTTGGTGTCCTGCGCTACCTGCCACCCCGCTGGTTACAAAACCTACACCTGTTATGGATGTCATGAACACAGCGAGTCGAATATCCGCTCGGAGCATTTGGAGGAGGGTATCCGTAATTTCGAGAACTGCATGGAATGTCATGCTGACGGGCGCGAGCACGACGATTAGAACGAAAACCGCAGGTGATGAGCCTGCGGTTTTCTTAAACCAATATTCTTTACCGTGAACCTTTAGCTATTTACCTCGTTATCGTTCCCAATGACGATGTTCGAGCCAGTGACATTCCCTTGAATGTTGATCGTTGTACCCGTTTTCGGCTTGGCTTGTTTCTTCGGCGCGGACTTTTTGGCTACGGGCGGGGAACCGCCTGCCGATAGTGGCTGCGCCTTCACCTGGTTTGCGCGCGCGTTGAGGCTTTTCAATAATTTGTCCATGCCCTCCGCGGTGAAGAGATCGACCCACTGGTAGGATTTTATCTTGTAGGGCAGTTGACATTCCTCGAGGCGAGCGGGGATCAGGAAAATGCGTCCCTCGGGCATTTCCAGCGCCTGGTCGATGGCAAGGCGCATTTCCTTTTGGACGTAGCCCTCCTTGCTGACGGATTTCTTCGAGAGGCAGAGCAGGATGACATCCGCATCGTCCAACGCCTTGTTGATTTCGAAGTTCCAGTCCTGACCGGGCAGGAGCTTTTCGGTATCGAGCCAGGGATCGGTGCCCTGCTTCGCCAGCAGGTCGTATAAACCCTTTACTTCGGCTTTGTCTTCCGAGGCATGGCAGAGGAAAATTTTCAGTTTTTTCATGGATGTGATCTCCCAACGGCGAATTATACGCTGGTCTTATAAAAATGCGGAGTTACCTCAAAAGCAACTCCGCATTTTTGGTTCCAGTTTTGCTATTCGTCAACAACCTTGACAAGCACCGCGCGAACCACAGTTCGGTACGTGTATTTGCCCGTCTTTTCATCGTACGATTTGCAGGTGATGAGCGTCAGCCACGGATACTCTTCGTGCTTGAGCGTGGCATTGACCGCATCGGGCTTCACGCGCTTATTGTCGCGTACTTCGAAGATGTACTTCTGCCCGTCGAGGTGGACGATGATTTGATCGCCGTAGCTGAGGGTATCCAGTTTGGCAAACGGACCCGGCTTTCCATTGGACAGGGTGGTGTGTGCGGTGATGGCTGAGTTGCCTGAATGGGTCGGGAAGGCGGTATTCTCCAGCCAGCCCGCTTCGGTGTTCAGCCAGGTCAGGTTCCACTCGCGCTTCTCCTTGTCGTACGGCACGCCCGCAATCTTCAAAGTCTGCTTGAGTTTTGGAATCTCGATCGTGATTTCAGTTTGGGCGTAGGCAAAGTCAGACGGCATAGGCGGCAGTTCGGTGACGACGTCTGGCGCAAAGCCGGTTGTCGGAAGGATCAACGGGTCAGGTCTTGAATCTCCCTCTTCAACAACCGGCAGGGCAATAACAACCGAGTCATCCTCGCCGTAGGGGTTGAGTCCGGTTGTGTCTGTTGGATCGTACCAGCGTTCGGTGGAGAAGTCGTTGTAGGGCGACAGTTGTTCCGGCAATCCACTCGGCTGCGGGTCGATTGGCAGGCTGCTCCACTGGACGCTGGCGCTGTTGGTCACAGGCGCTGGTCCGACAAAGACCGCGTCGAATTCGATTCTGCCGGTTTCGCCGAGTCGGAACACATTCCAGGTAACGGTCAGGATGTTCGTAGCCACGTCGAAGTTGTAGGCGAAGTTGCCGGGCGTGGATGCGGTTCCCGTGACGGAAATGGTGGCGGTGTCGATCGTCAAACCCGTCGGTATTTGGTCGGTGACGATTACATCGAAAGCGTCGGTGCTGCTGGCTGCGGTGTGGGCGATGTCGATCGTAAAGTGGATCGTCGACCCGTATGGCGCCCTTTGCGGGGTGGCGCGTTTATCGATGGAGAGATCGGGTTCCACGATCCGCACCGGGTTGGCTTGCGTGGGCAGGACATTACCGCCGCCCCATGTCCAGGTGACGCTGTTGTTGAGTCCACTGACGCCGTCAACATTGCCGGGGACGTCTAGCACGATGACGCGGTAGGTGATGGTCAGGGTTTGCGTATCCGCCGTGGCGTTGGTCACGTTTCCCAGCGAGAAGACCATCTGGCTGGCATCGTTGAAACCACCTGTTTGCGGCGCAACCGTCGGGTTCGTGTCCGGGTTGCAGGCGGCGGCAAAGCCTCCCGCGAGGTTGGTGGTGAGACCGGGGTCGCTGACGGTGATGCTGTCGCAGCCGACAAATGCCAGTCCGGGATCCAGCTGGTCTCTCGCCACAAGGTTGATCATGGTCGCGCCCGATGGGACGCTAAACCGCGCTTCGTACGTGAGGATTTCGCCGATGGCAACCGGGCGGGACGCGGCGGGAGTTTCAGGGGTGAATGTCTGGTCTGTTGCGGTGAGTTCCTTTTCGCTGGTGGCGGTGGAGACGATGAAGCCGAAGTCCACGGTGCGGTTGGAGCGGGTATCCGGCGCTTCGCCGTTGGCGGCGTCGGGATTGGGCAGCGGGTTGTTGTCGCCGATGGGTTCGGTGCTTCCAGGTTCGAGCGTGACCGGTTGACTGCGGACGTTGCTGCCAAAGAAGACCACGCCGTTATCATCATCGTCGTCGACGTCGACATCGGCGTCGCCCGCATCGATTGTGCTGGCATAGCCCGCGGGTGGCTCCACTTCGACGATGTAGGTATCCGCCACGAGGTTGTCGAAGCGGTAATAGCCGCCGGTTCCCGTGGTGGTGGCGGCGATGATTCCGCCGTCGGGGTTGCCATCGTTGTTCGAGTCGCGGTACAAGTTGACGGTCACGTTGACAAGACCCGTCTCGGCTCCATTGCGCAAGCCGTTTCCGTCGGCGTCGAACCAGACGATGTTCCCGAGGCTGTAGGCATTGACAAAGCCGAAGTCGGCGGTGAAGTTGACGTTGTAGCTGTCGAGGTTACCGCCGTAGGAGGCTTCGTCGTCGGTGATGGGCATCGTGCCGGGGGCGAGGATGTAGGCAATGGTGTGAATACCCGCGGTGAGCAGGGTGTTGGTGTCCAGACCGTTTTCGTCGGTGTCGTCGTCCAGCGTCTGGTCGGTGGTGGCGGGGGCGTCGTCAGTGGAGGATGTGTAGCCGACCAGTTGCTCTGTTCCGTTAAATTCCGTGTTTGGAATTCCGACAAAATATGTCCCGGGGTTGAGGTTGTCGAATTCGTAGAAGCCGCCGCCAGCTGTGACGGTGGTTCCCACAAAGACGCCGGCGCCTGTGTACAGGTTGACCGTGACGCCGTCCACGCCGGTTTCGCCGAGATCGAAGACGCCGTTGTTATAGTTCGCGCCCGCGCCGGTGTCGAACCAGACCACATTGCCGATGGCGACCAGTTGGGTGAAGCCAAAGTCGGCGGTGTAATTGACGTCGTTATCGTCCAGTACGCCGGGGTAGCCGGTTTCATCGTCGACGACGCCGTCGGGTTCGCCGTTGAGGGTCAGGTTGTAAACCTGAGTGGAGACGCCGTTGACCGACGGCGCATTGTCACTGCCGTTCTCGTCAGCGTTCTGGTCGCTGGTTTCGTTTGCGCCCTGCCCGGTGGTGGAGGCGTAGCCGAAGAGGTCGCCGCCCGCCTGGAATTCCGTCGCGGGGATGTGGACGTAGTAGTCGCCGGGCATCAAGCCGTCGAAGACGTAGTCGCCGTTGGCATCGGTGAAGACATCCGCGCCGATTTGGACATCATCGCCGCCGCCGATGGCTCCATCCGCGCCGGGGCTGAAGAGTTGGACCGTGACGTTGGGCACGCCCGGTTCGAGCGCATCCTGCCTGCTGTTGTTGAATTGCCCCACGCCCGCGCCGGTATCGAGCCAGACGCGGTTGCCGATGGCTACCGCCTGGGTAAAGCCGAAGTCGGCGGTGAAGTTAACGCTGTCATCGAGCAGGCTGCCGGTGTAGGAAGTTTCATCGTCCGTGAGGGGCATCGCGCCGACGGCGAGGACGTAGTCGATGGTGCGGATGCCGTTCGTCGCGAGAATCGCGGAGGTTGCATCCTGTCCGTTTTCGTCGGTGTCGTCGTCGAGGGTCTGGTCGGTGGTGGCGGGGATGTCGTCGGTGGAGGAGGTGTAGCCAACCAGTTGTTCCGCGCCGAGGAATTCAGTGTTCGGAATGGCGACGTAGTAGCGTCCGGGGACGAGCTGGTCGAACTGGTAGAAGCCTCCGCCGGCGGTGACGGTGGTGCGGAAGGGAGTTAGCTCGCCGCCCGCAAATGTGCCGTTGTTGTCGGCGTCGTAATACAGGTTCACTGTGACGCCGTCCACGCCGGTTTCGTCAGCGTCGAAGATGCCGTTGTTGTAGTGACCCGCCGCCGCGCCGGTGTCGAACCAGACCACGTTACCGATGGCAACCGCGTTGACCAAACCAAAGTCCACTGTGCGGTTGGATTGGGCATCGGGTGCTTCGCCGTCTGCCAGATCAGGATTCGGAACGGGTGTGGTTTCCAGCGTGGGTTCGGGTGCATCGCCAAGGGTGACCGGGTGGCTGCGGATTGCGCCCGTGGGCAGTGTGATGACGCCGTTGTCGTCGTTGTCTACATTGTTATCCGGGTCCTGGTTGGTATCCACTGTGCTGCCATAACCCGCTGGCGGGGTGATTTCCACGATGTAGGTGCCGGCGATCAGGTTGTCGAAGCGATAGAAACCGTTGGCGTCGGTGACGTCGGTGGCAATGATTCCGCCGTCGGGTACGCCGTCGTTGTTCGCATCGAGATAGAGGTTGACGGTGATGGCGCCCACGCCGGCTTCGTCGCCGTCGAGGATGCCGTTGGTGGGGATGCCGGTTGTGCCGCCGGTGTCGAACCAGACGCGGTTGCCAAGCGAGTAGACCGGCAGGAAGCCGAAGTCGATGGTCAGGTTGCTGTTATTGTCGGTTTCGCTGAAACGTCCGCGCGAGTTGGAGCCGTCCCAGCCGGTGGGATCAACTCCCGCGTTGGCGGGAGCGCCGGGGTTGGCTTCGCCGCTTAGTTCGGCCTCGCCGGTGGGTTCCGTGTCGAGGGTGAGGGTAACCTCTCCGCTGGTGATGCCGTTCAGGTCGGGACGCGCGTCGTTCACGCCGTTGTCGTCGCGGTCAGTGTCCGGCGTGTACGGGTTGAGCGCCATGCCGGCGTTTTCGGTGGCGGTGGGTTCGCTGTTGTTCAAGCCGAACAGCGCACCGGTGGTGGCGAAGTTCGCCGCCGGGATGTGGACGAAGTAATTGCCAGCCATCAGGTGGTCGAACAGGTAGTAGCCGTTCACATCCGTCACATCGAAGTTGACCAGCGTGTCACCGGCATCGAAGGCGTTATCGCCGTCATCGAGGTAAAGCTCGACGCGCACGTTGGGGATCGGCGTTTCGCCGCCGTCCATGATGCCGTTGTTGCGGATGCCGCCGACGCCCGTGCCATCGTCACGCCAGACGCGGTTGCCGAGGCTCATCGGTCGATGGAAGCCGAAATCGATGGTCAGGTCGCTGTTGACGTCGGTCTCGCCATTGCGTCCGCGCGAGTTTGGACCGTCGTCCACGGTTGGGTTGTTTCCGTCCGCTGTGCCGGTGTCGGCGCTGAGGTCGGCTTCGCCCAGCGGGGATGCGGCTGCAAGGTTGATGCTGGTAGAGAGGATGCCATACGGCGAGACTGCTGCGTCGCCGGGCTGGATGCGGTCCACGCCGTTATCGAGGCTGTCGGTGTCATTGGCGGCGTTGTCCACGTTGCCGGTGCTGCTGGCGTATCCTTCCAAAACCTGCCCCGCCTGGAAGTTGGTGTTGTCCACGCCGACGAGGTATCGTCCGGGCGGCAGGTTGTCGAAGAGGTAGTAGCCGCCGGCATCGGTGGTGTCCCATGCCAGCCAGTTGTCTGCCTGGTTGCCGGCGACGTTGATGTCGTCGGGTTGACCGTCGCCGTTCGTGTCGCTGTACAGGCTGACGCGCGCGCCGACCACCGGGGGTTCGGTTCCGTTCAGGATGCCGTCGTTGATGACTCCGCCCGCGCCCACACCGCTGTCGAACCACAGGCGGTTGCCGATGCTATGCGGCGGCGAGATGAAGCCGAAGTCGAGGGTCAGGTTGCTGTCGGCGTCGGTTTGTCCGAAGTTGCCGACGTTGTTCGGACCGTACGTACCGGAGTTGTTGATGTCGGTTTCGACGGTTGGCACGCCGGGGGCGGTCAGCGGTTCGGCACCGTGGCTGAGGATGAAGTCAATGCTGCGGATGCCGTCCGCGAGGTAGGTGGCGCTGTCCACGCCGTTGTCGTTGACATCGGCATTTTCAGTATCGAAGCTGCCGCTGCTGGTGACGAAGCCGTCCAGCGCGTTGCCCGCCGCAAAGTTGGCGGGAGCCACCTGCACGTAGAAACGTCCGGGCGGCAGGTTGTCGAAGAGGTAATAGCCGGTGGCGTCGGTGGTGGTGGTGAGGTAGGGAGCCGTCTCGCCGCCGGTGTACGCGCCGTCGTTGTTCGCGTCGAAGTAAAGGTTGAGGACAACGCCGTTGCGTCCCGCTTCGTTTCCGTTCATCAAGCCGTCGTCGAACTGGCTGAGGACGAGACCGGTGGCGGTGGAGCCGTTGTCGATCCAGACGCGGTTGCCGAGGCTGAGCGGCGGGATGAAGCCGAAGTCGATGGTCAGGTTGCTGTTGTTGTCGTTCTCGCCGTAACGTCCGCGCGAGTTGGGACCATCATCCACGGTCGGGCTGTTGCCGACGGCGGTTCCCGTGTCGGCGCTGAGTTCGATTTCTCCAACCGGCTCGGTGGTAACAGCGAGGACGACTGGTCCGCTTGAGATGCCGTTCAGGTCGGGGCGGGAGTCATTTACGCCGTTGTCGTCGCGGTCCATGTTGGGAGTGTAGGGATTGCCTGCCACGCCGGCGGCTTCCGTGCCGGTGGGCGTGCTGTTGTACAAACCTCTCAGCGGGTTGCCCGCCGCGAAGTTGACGGCTGGGATGTGGACGTAGTATTCGCCGGCAGACAGCCCATCGAACAGGTAGAAACCGCCCGCGTCGGTGGTGTCGAAGCGAACCAGGGTATCGGTTCCAACTTGCAGACCGGCTGTGCCGTTCGTATCGCGGTAGAGTTCGACGCGCACGTTGGCAATCGGTAGTTCGCCGCCGTTCATGATGCCGTCGTTGATCGTACCGCCGCCAAAGCCGTTATCGCGGAAGACGCGGTTGCCGAGGCTGAACGGGTAGAAGAATCCAAAGTCCACGGTCAGGTCGCTTTGAGCGTCGGTCTCGTTGTGCGTGCCGCGGCTGTTCGGACCGTCGGCGGGGATTCCGCTCAGGTCGGTTTCGCCGACCGGTTCCGAGGGCGGATTCCGCAGGTCGATGCTGGGGCTGAGGATGCCGTACAAGGTCGCCGCCGGGACGGTCTGGTCGATGCCGTGATCGCTGTTGTCGGGATTGGCATCCACAGGAGCGACAACGTCCGTGCTGCTTGCCAGGTTCGCCAAAACGGTTGTGAAGTTCGTATTGTTCACGCCGACGACGTATCGACCGGCGGGGAAGTTGCTGAACAGGTAATAGCCGCCGTTGGAGGTGGTGTCGGTGAGGATGGCTGGACCGTCGGGGACGCCGTTTCCGTCGCTGTCGAGATAGAGGCTGACGAGGACGCCGTCGATGCCGGCTTCTGTGCCGTTGATCAAGCCGTCGTTGGCTGTGCCGCCGCCCGCGCCGTCATCGAGCCAGACGCGGTTGCCCAAACTGCGGGGTGACATGAATCCAAAGTCAAGGGTCAGGTTGCTGCTGGCGTCCGCCTCGCCGTAGCGCCCCCATCCGTTGGGACCGTGGAGCGGATTACCGGAAACAGTCTCACCGCTGGGTTCGCCGCCGTAGCCGAGGATAAAGTCGATGCTGCGGATTCCATCCGCGAGGTAGGTGGGGCTGTCCACGCCGTTGTCGTTGAGGTCGCCGGTTTCGTTGTCAAAGCTGCCGGTGCTGGTGACGTAATTTTCGAGCGGGTTGGTCGCCGCAAAGTTGGCGGGAGCCACCTGCACGTAGAACCGTCCCTGCGGCAAACCGTCAAAGATGTAGTAGCCGTTGGCGTCGGTGGTGGTGGTGCGGTAGGGAGTGGTCTCCGCCACGCCGTCCACAACCGTCCCGTCGATGACGCCGTCGTTGTTGGCGTCGAAGTACAGGTTGAGCGCCACGTTGGCGCGACCGAGTTCCGTGCCGTCCTGCAAGCCGTTGTTGAACTGGGCGGCGAGGAGGCCCGTTGCGGTGGTGCCATCATCGATCCAGACGCGGTTGCCGAGACTGAGCGGCGGGATGAAGCCGAAGTCAACCGTCAGGTTGCTGTTGTCGTCGCTTTCGTTCCAGCGTCCGCGTGAGGCGGGTCCGTCCCAGCCGGTGGGGCTGAAATCGTCTTCTGTGCCGTTGGCGGGGTTGGCTTGCCCGCTGAGCTGGGTTTCGCCTGTCGGCGCCGCATCGACGGTGAGGGTGATCATGTTGCTGGTGATGCCGTTTACTTCGGGATGGGTGTTGTTGATGCCGTTGTCGTTGACGTCGGCATTGTCTGCGAAGGTGGGGGTGCTGTTGCTCCAGCCCGTCAACGCGCCTGCGCCGGTGAAGTTGACGAGGGGCAGGTGGACGAAGTAGTTGCCGGGGATCAAACCGTCGAACAGGTAGTACCCGTTCAAATCGGTATTGTCGAAGTTGACCAGCGTGTCGCCGGCTCCGATGTTCAGCACGCCGTTGTTGTTGGTATCGCGGTAGAGTTCGACGCGCACGTTGGCAAACGGAAGTTCGCCGCCGTTCATGATGCCATCGTTGAGAACGCCACCGACGCCTGTGCCGTCGTCGCGCCAGACGCGGTTGCCGAGGCTCATGGGTTTGTAGAAACCGAAGTCGATTCGCAGGTGGCTGGTCAGGTTGGTTTCGCCGTAGCGACCAATCGAGGCGGGACCGTCATCCACTGTGGGGTTGAAGCCCAGCGCCGAGCCGGTGTCTGCGCTGAATAAGGTTTCGTTATTCGGGATGCCGGCGCCGAGGGTGAGGTTGATGTTCGCGGACAAAATTCCATGCGGCGAGGCGATTGCATCGCCGGGCAGGATGCGGTCTATGCCGTTGTCGCGGCTGTCGGGATTGGTGGTTGTGCCGGTGCTGCTGGCGTATTCCTCCAACACCTGCCCAGCCTGGAAGTTGGTGTAGTCCACGCCGACCAGATAACGATTGGGCGGCAGGTTGTCGAACAGGTAGAAACCGCCCGCGTCGGTGGTGTCCCAGGCGAGCCAGTCATCTGTGAAATTTCCGACCACGCCGAGATCGTCCGGGACGCCGTTGTTGTTGGCATCGCGGTACAGGCGGACCAGCGCATTTGGAACGGGCAATTCGCCGACATCGAAGACGCGGTCATTGTCCACATCGAACCAGAGATAGTTGCCGGTGCTGCGCGGCGGCTGGACAAAGCCGAAGTCCACGGTCAGGTTGCTGCTGGCGTCGGTCTGTCCCTGGCGACCGACATTGCCCGTGCCGTAAGCCGCCACATTCGGGCTGATGTCGGTTTCGGGCGGAGTGGTGGGTTCCGAGCCGTACGCCATGACAATCACCTGGCTGGTGACGCCGGTGGTTAATGGGACGTTGCCGTTGTCGATGCCATTGTCGTTGATGTCGGTGGCGTCATCAGCGGGAGCGACCCTGTCGAAACTGCTGATATAGTTCAACAGCGGGTTGCCGGGGACAAGGTCTCCGACCCCCGTGTCGCCAAAGTTGTCATCGGGGATGTGGATGTAATAATTATTGCCCGGCTGCAAGTACTCGAACAGGTAGTAGCCGTTATTAGCGGTGGTGGTGGCGCGGATGAATTCACCAGCCTGGAGGATGCCGTCGCCGCTGGTGTCGCGGTAGAGTTCGACGCGCACGCCGTTGACGCCGCCCACCACGCTCTCCGTGCCGTCCATCACACCGTTGTTATATCCCGCGCGGAAGGTGGCTTCGCCTGCGCCGTTGTCGATCCAGACGCGGTTGCCCAAACTCATGGGCGGGATGAAGCCGAAGTCGATGGTCAGGTTGCTGGTGGCATCGGTCTCGCCGAAACGTCCGCGCGAGTTGGGACCGTCCCAACCAGTTGGGTCGAAATCGTCATTGAGGGGCAAACCGGGGTTGGCTTGTCCGCTCAGAGGGGCTTCGCCCGAAGGTTCCTGGTCAGCGGGGAGGCTGGAACGGATGAGGACAACCGGTCCGCTGAAGACGCCGCGTTGTTCGGGGATGTCGGTATTGACGCCGTTGTCGTCGTTGTCGAGGTCGGCGGTTGCCGTCCCGCCGTTGACGCCGAGCGTCTCCGTGCCGGTAGGCACGCTGCTGTACCAGCCGTCGAGCGGGTCGCCGACGGTGTCAAAGTTGGCGGGGACGACCTGGACGAAATACGTGCCGGGGTCGAGGTTGTCGAAAAGGTAAAAGCCATTGGCGTCGGTCACGTCGGAGCGGTTGAGGATGCGTTCGCCGGCGTCGGGGGTTCCGTTGGCGTTGCCGTCGCGATAAATGTAGAGCGTTGCGCCGGCGACGGGGAGTTCGCCCACCTGGCGGATGCCGTCGTTGAGAACGCCACCCGCGCCCGTGCCATCATCGTACCAAAGATGGTTACCGATGCTGAACGGGACGTCCGTGCCGCCGAAGAAGCCGAAGTCGATCAGCAGGTCGCTGTTGTTATCGCGCTCGGCGTTGACGCCGCGCCTCGCGCCGGGGATGCCGTCGCGGTTGTTGTTCGAAAGGTCGGTTTCGCCCGTCTGCTCGGTGGTGGGCTGCAGGGTGACGGTGGCGCTCAAAACCTCCTGACCCGGCGTCGCAGGGTCACGACCATGGTCTGCCATGTCCGGGTTGGTTTCTGGCGGATTCGTGTAGGTGGCAACAGAGGGCGTGCCGGTGCTGCTGCGGAGGGCATTCAACGGCTGTCCCACGTTGAAGTTGCTGGCGGGGATGCCGACGATGTAACGGTTCTGGGTCGCATCGCTCGAATTGTAGGGGATGTTGCTGAACAGGTAGAAGCCTTCGGTGTCCGTTGTGGCGGATGCAAGCGCCGCGCCGTCAGGAACGCCGTCGTTGTTCGCGTCCCGATAGAGGTTGACTGTGACACCGGCGATGCCGGGGTTGGTGTCGTCGGGGGCGTTGATGGTGCCGCTGTTGTCCGAGTCGCGCCAGACGCGGTTGCCGATGCTCATTACTTCGGGGATGGTGATGCCCACCTTGCGCGGTTCAGAGGCGAGCAGGTCGCGGATTTCCGTTCCAGTGTCGTACGAGCCAACATGCGCGAAGGAGTTCCAGGCGATTTCATGCGAGAGCGGATCGTCCTGGCTGAATGTACCAACCGGCGGAGCGTCCGCCGGGATGAACATTGGCACGCCAAAGCGCAGTTCGTTGGCGGCGGCGGGCAGAATTGCAGAGCCGGCATTCAAGCGGATGCGGTAGGAACGGGCGTTATTCCAAGGCACCGTCCAGTCGTTGTCGCAGCCCGCCGGAATGGTCGCTCCTGTCGGCTGGTTGAACACTTCCGGGCGGCAGGGGTTGGTGGTGGCGTTATATTCGATGGTGAAGTCTCCGGCACCCAAGCCTGTCCCGCTGAGGAATTGAATCGGTCCACGCAGGGCGGGTCGGAACTCGGAGTTGCGGGCTGAACTTGCCAGCGTGCCGCCGGACCCGGTATCTCCGTAATAGGGCAGGATGTCGTACAACACGTAGTCAATCATGTTCACGTTGCCGTCGTTGAAGATGCGCAGGTTGTACTCGAAGTCGTCCAGTGTTGGGTCGATTGCCGGCGGCGGGGGAGTGTACTGGTTGTTGATGAATGCGTTCTCAGGATATGCCTGGGCGATGCAGGGATAGCGCGTAAATGGATTGGTGGGGATGTTTATGATGCCGACGGTTCCTCCAACGGGACAGGAGGCATCGGGCAGGAAGGTGGTCGCCAGCACCACCTGGTTGTTTTGCGGAGTGACGGCGCGGATCCATTTTTCGCCGCGCAACGCAGCGGAACGTTCGACAACGTAATCGTCGGTGTTTTCGCAGGCGGGGTCGGTTGGGTCGATGTCGTTGTCCACGTCGCCGCGAGTTGAATCTTCCATTTGTGAACCAACTTCGCAGAACGCGTCGGTGGAATCGGTTACGACGTACAGGGTGTTTGTGCGCGGATTGCCGAGCGGTGATTGCCCTGGCGGGATGCGGGCGAAGAATTCAACGGTCAGCAAATGACTGCCAAGCGGTTGCACGGGAACCGTCAATCCGGGGAAGTCCCATTGCAGGGTCTGACCCGCTCCGGGGTTGGGTCCGCTGCGGGTGAAGGTTGGTTGGGGGGCAAGGACAACTCCATCCAGCCGCGCCGTTCCGTTGCGGACGAAGATCAAATCATTGGGGAGTGTATCGAGGATGGTCGGGTCAACCAGGTCTTCAGACGAGCGCTCGGTCATGTCCACGGTGATGGTGTAACGCAGGGTGTCGCCGGGCAGGATGCTCTCATCTGCAGTGAAGGTGTTGATGTTGGGGTCCTCCCATTGATCCCATTGGGCACCGGGGGTCTCGTCTTTCGTCGGTCTCAGGCTGACGAAATCGCCCCGCACAGTCATGGGTTCGTTGTTGCAAGCACCGGTGACCGAGTTACCGCCGCTGTCTGTGCGGCTGACCTGGAGACAGTTGGTATATGTCGAGCCGGCTGTGGCGGCGGGCATGGGAACCCCGTTGCTGGAGGTTGTGGCAGTGGCGCGCGGCGTCACGCGAATTTCCGGCGATGTGGTAAATTCCCATGTGTAAGGCAGCCCCGCATCGTACGTCCCATTGCCGTCGATGTCATGTTCGAAGCTCCAGCGCACGTTGGTGATGTTGGCGACGGGCGCGGCGTATGTGGCGCCGGTGTTGTAGCTGATCGGTTGCCCGGGGAAGGCGGTATAGTTGATTCCATAGTCGGTGGAATATTCCACGGAGGCGCGGACGTAATTGAAGGCAGCGTCCCACGTGCCGCTGGTAACCTGTGTCACCTGTAATTCGGCGGGCAGGGTGTCGATCATTATCACGTCGTCGGAGGGCCAGTTGGTGTCGTTGGTGTCCAGGTTGAGGATGAAGCGCGCCGTGCCGGTGATGCCCACCGGGTCGCCGGCGTCATCCTTGCTGTAATCTGGTTCCTCTTGAATGTCGATGATGTCGTGGGTGTCATCGATGGTTCCGGAATCGTAGCAGTTGGCGACACAGACGCCGCCGGTATCTGTGATGTATTCGGCGGTGGCGTCTCCGCTGTTGGTGATCGAGTCTCCAATATTGAAGGGCGGGCTGGGATAGCGGATGGTGACGTATCGCGCCACGCAATCGGGCGGGGTAATCGGTCCGGCAATGTTCCAGGTGACCACGCCCCCGGCTTCAACCCCGCCGCCTGTCGCCGAGATGAAAACCGCCCCCGCAGGCAGGGTGTCCCTGATCTGGATATCGGTCAACTCCACGTTGCCGCTGGTCGAGACGGGACAAAGCTCAAGTTGGTAGGTGACGTCTGTGTCGACGGTTGGTTCGATCAGCGGGCTGACGCGGACCTTGTTCAAGTCCCAATCCACGGTGACTCCGTTAATGGTAATCGGGGGAGCGGATGATGGGGTGGCGTTTTGCACGCCAACGGGTCCGGGCGGGTCGATCCAGCCGGTGACCGTATTGGTAAGGGTGGCAGGTAGCGGGCGCAGGTCGTAATCCACCCGCACGGCGATGGTCGCGTCGTATTGCGAGCCATCGAGCAGGTTGTTATCGTCTTTTGTGATGGTCACTGTCCCTGCGGTTTCGTTGATGGTAAAGCCGGCGGGAACGTCCGAGTTGGGCGGAGGGAGGTAGGTCATTCCAGCCGGCAGGACATCCGAGATTTCCATCTCGCCGCAGGCGGTGGTGAGACTGCTGCATTCGAAGCGGATGCGGTAGCGGATGATGTCTCCCACTTCAGCGTTTGTGATGTTACCTTCGGTGGACTTGGTCAGGATGAGCTGTGGGTTTCCCGCCTGAGCCTGGGCATCCTGCGCCGGCATTTGAGTCAGCGCCACCCCAAGCAGCAAAAGGAACACAAACACCCGCCCCAGGATGGGCTTGATGCTGCTTATAAAATTGTGAAGGTAACCATTCATTGTCCGCTCCAGGAAATTAAAATAATATGATGATTTGACTTGCAAATCAGCTTAAAAAAAACAGCAAACACTGCCAAACTACGGCCGGTTTCGCTGCTTGCTCGCCCGGGTCCGATCCTGCAAAGAACAGCAGGAAAAGCGACCAATACTCAAGCCCGGGGTCATTGCATCCGTAAAATCGAAAAACGTCAATTTAACACAATTTTAGCTACTATTTTATAAAACACAATGGCAAATCTTTTCGTTGTTGTTAGGCTTTGCCTTTTTGAAAACCGTGCCAATTTTGGGTAAACCTTTGCTTAATCCCGACTGGCGGCAGTGTAAATAACACCACCCGTCTGCAAATGGTTATGCTTCAATCTGATGCTTTGCTTGCGCGACTCTTGCCTGTTTTTACCGTGCCCCGGTGATAAAATAAAACCATGTCCATCATTCCCTCGATGCTCCCGGATTTCCGCGTTCGCCAGCGGGATTATCTGCTCGAGATTTCACGCCTGCTTACGCAGGAGCTTGATCTCGAAAAACTCCTGGCGCGTATTTTACGCGTCTCCATCGAGATGCTGGCGGGACAGGCGGGCCTGATTGCGCTCAAACGTCCCGAAGGCTGGAGTGTCTCCGCCGCACACGGGATTGCTCCCGCGTTTTTGAGTTACCTCACGCCCCTGCTTGCCGAGGAAAAAATGGTCGAGTTGGACGTGCGTGAATTGAACCGCATGTTGAAGGAATTAACCTATACCGTCAGCATGGGACTGCTCAACGGGACGGGTCTGCCGCTCGCCGCGCAGGGACAGGTGATCGGCGTCATCTTCATCTTCCGCAACTATCCGGATACGTTCACACCCAATGACCGCGTGCTCCTGCAATCCTTTGCCGACCAGGCTGCCATTGCCGTGTTCAACGCCCAACTTTACGGGCAGGTTTCCTACGAAAAGCAGCGCCTCGATGCCCTGCTTGAATCTGCGGCGGACGGTATTTTGATCCTTAATTCGAATCTCAACATCGAGCGTTGCAACGGCGCTTTTGAAAAACTCTATGGTCTGACGCGTGAGGAAATTGTCGGCAGGCGGCATGACGAGGTCATCAAATGGAAGAAGGAGCCGCAGGGGAAAACATTGGAAGAATCCGTGGCGGACGGCTGGCCCCTCACGCCGAATGCCACGCTCTACGTGGAAGGCGACATCGAACGCCCGCAGCCTCCGCACTTGCCGGTGGGAATCACTTATGCGCCCCTGCTTTCAAATGAAAACAAATTGCGGAATATCTTTATCAGTGTGCGCGACATCACCCACTTCCGCACCGCGGATGAGATCAAGGCGACCTTCATCTCGATTGTCAGCCACGAACTACGGACTCCCGTCGCGCTCATCAAAGGCTATGCTTCCACTTTACGGCGGGATGACGCAAAATGGGACAAGCATACCATCAATGACTCGCTGGCGGTCATCGAAGAGGAAGCCGACCGCCTCTCGAAGATGATCGATGACCTGCTGGACGCTTCGCGGTTGCAGGCGGGAGGTCTCAGCTTGAACCAGGCTGATGTCGCCATCCCCAGCCTGGGGCGGCGGGTGGTGGAGCGGTTCACTGCCCAGTCGCCGAACCATCGTCTCGTGACCGACTTCCCCGAAAACTTCCCTGTCATCATCGGCGATGAAACGCGCATCGAGCAGGTGATCTCCAATCTGGTTTCCAATGCTTTGAAATATGCGCCCAAGGGCGAGATCAAAATCAGCGGCACTGTGCGCCCGGAGCAGGTGATTGTCTGTGTCAGCGACGAAGGCTCCGGCATCGACCCCAAGGACCTGCCGCACATCTTTGACCGCTTCTATCGCTCGACGAATGCCGTCAAGCAGACCAAAGGCGCCGGGCTGGGACTCTACCTTGCACGCGCCATTGTCGAAGCCCACGGCGGACGCATCTGGGCAGACGCAGGAGTCAGCTCCGGCGCGCGGATTTGCTTTTCACTGCCGAGGTAGGGAATGCCACCCATGTTTCACTCATAAGGCTTTTGCTGTTATACTCGATTGTGACATATGCCACTATTATGACTTGAAAATTTATAGGACTAAAAAAACAATCAGTTTAAAAGGGCAAATTAAAGAATAATCGAATTATCGAAGATAATAGACAAAATTATAAGTGTCATTTGAAAGGATGCCTCAGTTCATGAATTTAATGAAGATTATCAAGATTGCGGATGGTACGCTGTTAACCCCCAATATAGATGTGGATGTCGAAATTAGGGGCGGTTATGGTGCCGATTTAATGAGCGATGTGTTGGCTTTCAGCCAGCCGGATTGTGTTTTACTAACCGGACTTACCAATCTGCAAGTGGTGCGGACCGCGCAAATGGCTGAATTCCGCGCCATCATTTTTATTCGCGGGAAAAACCCGCAGCCTGAAACTTTGACGCTTGCCAAACAGGAAGATATTCCACTGATCAGCAGCCCTTATGGGATGTTTGAGTTAAGTGCCCGCCTCCATCGAGCCGGCTTACCCAGTTTTGAATCGAATGACCTCAGCTAGAACACCTACCGAGCAGGAAATTTATGGTCGGCGCGGGCGCTCGATTACAGACCGTGACGCCAACAAAATCAGTCGCATCGAGGAACTTGCGTATGAATTGAAAGTTCACGATGTGATGACGGCTGATTTGAATACAGCCAGCCCCGAAATGCTGATGTCTGAAGTGTTGGATATTCTGCGGATCAATCGTATTTCAGGCGTGCCGGTGTTGCAGGATAATCAGCTTGTGGGCATTCTGAGCCTTGAGGACATCGTGCGTGCCATGCAAAAAAACGAGCTTTCCGCCCCGGTCAGCCAGTATATGACACGGGAACTCATTACCGTGGCGGGCTATGATTCCATTATCAAGGCGCTCCAGGCATTTACCGATAGCAGGCTGGGACGGTTGCCTGTCCTGGATGAGAACAACAAACTTGTTGGCATGATTACCAAGGGAGACATTACTCGCGGTTTTTTGATGGCATTGCAAAGGGATTACAAGGAGGAGGAAGTCCGCCGTTATAGAGCAAGCCATCTTTTTGAAGATATCATCTCAGACCGCACCACGCTTGTTTTGCGTTACCAGATTAAAGCGCATGATTTTACACATGGTGGAAATGCATCCAGCAACATTAAGCGCGCTCTTTTGAGGCTTGGCGCAGACCCGCAAATTGCACGGCGTTGTGGAATTGCGGTTTACGAAGCTGAGATGAATCTGATTATTCACACCAACAATGGCGGTATCCTGAAGCTTGAAATGGAGCCTCATCGCATCACCATGTCCACTGTGGATGACGGTCCCGGTATTCCAAATATTGCACAAGTCCTTCAGGCAGGTTATTCGACTGCCAGCGAACAGGTGCGTGAGATGGGATTTGGCGCGGGCATGGGTCTGATCAACATCAAACGCTGCGTCGACAAGATGGAAATCGAATCCACCGTGGGCAAAGGCACCAAGCTGACCATGCGCATCCAGGTGCCGGTGGAGAATTCAACCCAACACAAGGATTAACAAAACATGAACCTTCAAGAAATCATCGAACAACTCGACCTGACTGTGCTGACCGAGCCGCGCGATTTTGCTTCCATCAAACCTGACGGCGGTTACACCTCAGATCTGCTGTCGTGTGTCATGGCTGGCGCAAAGGGCAACTACCTCTGGATCACCCTGCAATCCCATCTTAATATAGTTGCTGTCGCCGCATTGCTGGAAGTAGCCGCCGTTATCATTACAGAAAATGCGCAGCCTGACCCTGCCACAATTGCCAAAGCCAACGAACAGGGTGTTATCCTGCTTTCCACGTCCAAGCTCACATACGAAATTGACGGCAGGCTTTGGGAGATGGGCATCCACACTCAGTAATGAACCAGTTTCGCGCCGACCTGCACGTACATACTGTTCTTTCCCCCTGTGCCGAGGTGGAAATGATTCCTCCATTGATTGTGCAGGAGGCACTGGAACGGGGCATTCATCTGATTGCCATCACCGACCATAATGCGACGGGGAATATCCATGCGGTGATGGAGGCGGCTCGAGGTACGGATTTGACAGTCCTGCCTGGTATGGAATTGCAAACGCGCGAAGAAGTTCACCTTTTGTGCCTGTTCGAGACGCTTGAGCAGGCTGAAACCTGGCAGAAAGTGGTGGACTCAACCCTACCAGATCGCTCGAACAACCCTGAATTTTTTGGTGAGCAATTTATTGTGGATGCCAGTGGCGATTTTATTCGTCGTGAAGAACGGCTGTTGATTGTCTCTGCGGAAATTGGGTTGGATGAAGCTGCCGTACGAGTCCACGCCCTGGGCGGCTTCGCCATCCCAGCCCATGTTGACCGCAAAGCCTTTAGTCTGATCGCCAACCTGGGGTTGGTTCCGCCCGGTTTCGAAGCGCTGGAAATTTCCCGTCACCTAAAACCAACCGAAGCGGCAGTCCGCTATCCCCAAATCCGAGGTTATCCCCTCATCCAAAGTGGCGATGTCCATCGGCTTGAAGAATTTCTAGGTGCATGCGAATTCCATTTGGACACCCCCACTCTGGGCGAAATTCGTATGGCGCTAAAAAATGTTGGGGAACGCACATTGATTCTTCCTTCCTGATAAATTTGCTCATTTCACGGGGAAATACACTGTCCGGATAGACTCCCATTACAAGGATACTTCTCGCGTGCAAATATGACATTTGATATTTGACGCCATCTTTTATCTGGGATACACTTTCGTGGTAAATTTCACAAACTTTGGTGTATTTGGCAAAACATGGAGCGAAAATGTCGAGGTTAGAAAAGAACATCCCTACCGATGACCCTTTGATGAATGCAGAAAAACGAGCTGTCATTGACCGAATTCTCGCTGATAATGCGGGCAAGGATGGCGCGGTCATGGTTGCTTTAAATGAGCTGCAAAGCGAGATCGGCTATATCTCTGAACCGATGGAAGTATATGTCGCCAAGAAGTTGAAGGCGCCTGTCAGCGCAGTGCATGGCGTTACCACATTCTATTCATTTTTTACCAACCGACCGCGTGGCAAGCACACCCTCAAGTTTTGCCTAGGGACAGCCTGCTATGTGGGTGGCACCCCGCAACTGATCGAGAAAGCCAAGCAATTATTGGGTATTGATGTCGGTCAGACAACCCCCGATGGGAATGTCACCCTGGAAGTATGCCGCTGTGTGGGCGCGTGCAGTCAGGCTCCAGTGATGGTTCTTGACGATGAAGTGGAGGGACGGGTGCGCGCCAATACATTCCCGGAACTTCTCGCAGCGGTGAACAAGTAATCGGTTGCAATGAGAGAAATTGCCCTGCACCTGCTTGATATTGCGGAAAACAGCGTGGCAGCGAATGCGAAAAACATCACGTTGACAATCTGTGAGAATTTGCAGGGCGACCGGTTGACTGCCAGCGTAATTGACGACGGCAAAGGGATGAGTGCCGAAATGGCTGCCAGTGTGGTTGATCCTTTCGTGACCAGCCGAACGACCCGCAAGGTTGGATTGGGCATTCCGCTTTTCAAAACCGCCGCCGAAGCCTGCAACGGAAAGCTGGTCATCAGTTCGGAAATTGGCAAGGGCACAAGGCTGGATGTGGAATTCCAGCATAGTCACATTGACCGCATGCCGCTTGGCGATCTGTCCAGCACGCTGCTTACGTTGTTCGTGGCTTATCCTCAGATCCATTGGTTGTTTGATTATGCAATTATTCCAGCCAGTGGAAAGCCGGAGGAAAAATTTGTTTTTGACACCCAGCCTGTCATGGCTGAGTTGGGCGACATATCCCTGACGGAACCAGCCGTGCTGGCTTTCCTCAGGGAATACATCGAAAGCGGTATTGACCGTGTTCGGCTCGCCAGCGAAGGTCAATCTACAATTACTCAATAGGAGAGTACTATGTCAGCAATCAAATCCCTTGAAGACTTGAAACGCATCCGTGAAGAAGCACTCGAAAAACGCAAAGTTAAGACGGCAGAGGGCACAATCCAGGTGATGGTGGCGATGGGCACCTGTGGGATTGCCGCTGGCGCACGCGACACCATGAAAGCCATTCTGGATCATATTGAAAACAATAATGTGAGCAGCGTGATTGTCACACAGACTGGCTGTATTGGGAAATGCGATTACGAACCGATTGTGTCAGTGGCAATTGGCGCCGACCCGAAAGTTGTTTATGGTCACATCAATCCGGAACGCGCACGCAAAATCATGCAGGAGCATGTTGTCGGCGGTAAAGTGTTGACCGAGTGGATTATTCCGGCATAATAACATCCGCGTTTACTCATGCGAGGACTGTTTCCATCCGATCGGTGTATTTATACGACGCTCGCAAGGTTTGTTTGAAAAATAACATAGAAGCATCAGGTGAATAAGAAAATGGCTAATTATCGTTTACATATCCTTGTTTGTATGGACCCATTGTGTCAGGAAAAGGGGTCGCAAAAAATTTTGGAGGCATTGAAAAAGGAACTGATTGCCCAAGGTTTGGATAATGAAGTTCGGGTACTCGAAACGCCCCGCATTGGCGGCTGTGAACAGGGACCCGAACTTATGGTTTATCCTGACGAAGTGCGCTACGCTGGAATTACCGTGGAAGATGTGCCCGAATTGGTCGAGGAGCATTTTCTCAAGGGACGCATTTTCCCACGGCTCCTGTCGCCGCTTGAAGAGCGCGAAGATAAAGAGTTGAGTGCCCCCAAGCCCAAGGAAGTTCGCGTTGTTCTGCGGAACTGCGGCGTTATTGATCCCGGCAATATCGAGGATTACCTGGCTGAAGACGGTTATCAGGCATTGGCGAAAGTGCTGACTGAAATGACCCCGGAAAAGGTCATCGAAGAAGTCAGCGCCAGTGGATTGCGTGGGCGCGGCGGTGCGGGGTTCCCAGCCGGACGCAAATGGGCATTGGCGCGTCAAACCCAGGAATGGCCCAAGTATCTAATCTGCAATGCGGATGAAGGTGACCCTGGCGCGTTTATGAACCGGCGCGTTCTGGAAGGCGATCCACATTCAGTCATCGAAGGCATGGCGATTGCGGCGTACGCCATTGGTGCATCCTATGGTTACGTTTACTGTCGCGCAGAGTACCCGTTGGCGGTCAAAACGCTGAAAATTGCCATCCAGCAGGCACGCGACCTGGGTGTGCTCGGTAAAAATATCATGGGCAGTGGCTTCGACTTCGATATGGAAGTCCGCATGGGCGCAGGCGCCTTCGTTTGCGGTGAGGAAACCGCCTTGATTGCTTCCATCGAGGGCAAGCGCGGCGAGCCGCGTCCACGCCCGCCATTCCCGGCGGTCAAAGGTGTGTGGGGTAAGCCCACCAGCAACAATAATGTCGAAACCTATGCCAACGTTCCGCAGATTATTCTTAAGGGTGCCCCCTGGTTTGCCGCCATGGGCACAGAGAAAAGCAAAGGCTCCAAGACTTTCGCCATTGCTGGCGATGTGGCGCATCCTGGCTTGATCGAAGTTCCGTTGGGCATCACCCTGCGCGAGGTCATTTATGACATCGGCGGCGGTATCAAGGATGGCAAGGGCTATAAAGCAGTGCAGATCGGTGGACCGATGGGTGGTTGTTTGCCCGTTGAATATCTCGATCGCCCTATTGATTACGAATCACTGACGGCTGCGGGCGCGATGATGGGGTCAGGCGGTATGGTCATCATGGACGACGAGACCTGCATGGTGGATATCGCCCGCTTCTTCATGGAATTCACCCAGGAAGAGTCTTGTGGAAAGTGTACTCCCTGCCGTGTTGGCACGCATCGCATTCTGGAAATGCTCCAGGATATTTGTGATGGCAAAGGCAAACCCGGCGACCTCGAAAAACTCGAAGAACTATGCCACGAAGTCATCCGCAACAGTCTGTGCGGACTTGGGCAGGGCGCGCCGAACCCGGTGCTCAGCACGCTCAAACATTTCCGTGCCGAATACGAAGCGCATGTTTACGAAAAACGCTGCCCGGCGGGCGTTTGTAAAGGCCTGACGCGGGCGTTCTGTGTCAATACCTGTCCCGCCAATGTGGACAGCCCAGCCTACCTGGGTTTGATTGCCCAGGGACGTTATGCCGAGGGCCTGGAGATCCACCGCAAGACCAACCCGTTTGCGCTCATTTGTGGACGCGTCTGCCCTGCGTTCTGCGAGAACCGCTGTCGCCGTGGATTGATCGACGATGCCATTTCCATCCGTATGGTCAAACGCTTCATGGCTGATAAGTTCTACAGCGAACCCTGGACTCCGGAATGTGCGCCGTCCAACGGAAAGCGTGTGGCGGTGGTTGGCGCTGGACCTGCCGGTCTGACTGCTGCGTTGCGTCTGGCGCAACGAGGTTATGGGGTGACAGTTTTCGAGAAAATGCCCCAACCCGGCGGCATGATGACCTACGGCATTCCATCCTATCGTTTGCCACGCGAGCCGCTCTTTAGTGAAATCGACAATATTCGTCGCGCGGGTGTGGAAATTCGATGTAATCAGGCTTTGGGTGTGGATTTCTCCATTGCAAGCTTGAAAGAAGAAGGTTACGAAGCCATCGTCATGGCGCTGGGTGCGCACAAGAGTCGTCGTTTGGGTGTTCCGGGTGAGGAAAAAGAGGGTGTATATCACGGCATCACGATGTTGCGCGAGATTGCCATGGGACAGGCTCCTCATTTGAAAGGTAAGCGCATTGCCGTTGTCGGCGGTGGAGATGTCGCTATTGATGTGGCGCGTTCCTCCTGGCGTTTGGGCGCGGCGGAAGTGCACATCATCTATCGTCGTGAAAAAGCCGACATGCCTGCGCATTTGGAGGAAATTACCGCTGCCGAGGAGGAAGGTGTGCAGTTCCACTTCCTGTCCAACCCAGTGGAGGTTTTGGGCGGTGAGGCGATTACTGGTGTTCGTTTGCAGCGCCAAAGACGCGGTGATGTAGATAACAGTGGTCGTCGCAGTGTGCATTCCATCCCCGGTTCCGAATACGAACTGGCTTGCGATGTACTGGTCCCGGCCATCGGCCAAATCACAGATTTCGACTGGCAGATCGAAGCCAATACTGAAGTCGAGACCGAACAGCCAGAAACCCATCTCGCAATCCTTCAGCACAAGCGCAGGATCCGCACTGAAGAGCAGCAAATCGAAACCAACAGGCTTTCCACCTTCAAAGTCGGTCTTGCCTTTGAAACCACCCTGCCTGGCGTGTTTGCCGCAGGTGACGCTGTACAGGGTCCCGCGACTGTTATTGATGCCATTGCGCAGGGAAACAAGGTTGCCATCGCCGTTCATACCTGGTTGACCAAGGGTAAGGTCGAGCGTGTGCTATACAAGCAGCCGATTCATAGCGTCGAACAGACCGTTGACATCATGGCTTACGCCGATGCCCGCCGTCCCCAAACACAATTCATCCCGGTTGATTTGCGTTTGAGCGGGTTCCAGGAAGTTGAAAAAGGTTACGATGAAGCACAGGCACGCGAAGAAGCAAAACGCTGCCTGCGCTGCGATCTGGAGTGGCAGCAGTACATAAAGGATAAAAATTTGCGCTAGGTCCCGTTTCTGATCGAAACAGGCATGACAGAACAGGTCTTCCTAAAACAAGGTTTTCAAGCGGATTTACGAGTACAGTAGAGAAAAGCCAAATTCTTTGATTGGAGGCAGGATGTCCGCATTAATGATCGAGTCAGATGTAGTTGCCCTGGTACAGGCAGCAATCGAAAAGCATGGGAGAAATCCCGATGCTTTTATACCAATCCTCAGCGAGATCAACCATGTTTACGGGCATGTCCCCGGTGATGCTTTTCATGAAATCTGCCGGCAGATACGAATCCCGGATGACAGGGTGCGTGTTATGGAAAGCCAGCTCTATGGACTTGCCAGTTTCTACGACATGTTATCCACCAAGCCGCGCGGCCGTCATGTGATTAAGTTCTGTGAAAATGCGCCCTGCCATGTCGTCGGTGGAAAAGCCATCTGGGATGCGTTGAGGGAGGAACTCAAACTGGAAAACGGCGAAACCACCCCCGATTCCAAGTGGACGCTGGTTACCACCTCCTGCATTGGGTTGTGCAGCGTGGGGCCCGTTATGCTGATCGATGACGACATCTATGGCAACCTGACGCCCGAGCAGGTTCCCGACATCCTGGAACGATACGAATAGGAGCCTGCCATGAAAATAAGACGCAGCATGATCCTGGTCTCCAACGATCCCGAAAGCGTCCGCCTAGGAGCGGAGGACCTCCTTCGTAATCTAAACGAAGCCGTCGAGGCTTACAACCTTCAGAACGAAGTGACCGTTTCCACGATTGACGTCTCCACGATGTATGATGTCAGACGCTCGAATATTTTGCCGATGGTCATCGTGCATCCGGACGCCACCGTGTATGGCCCGGTCAAGCCATCGGACGGGCGTTATCTGGTGGAGGAACATATATACAAGGGGCGTGTTGTCAACGACCTGCTTGCGCCTCCCAAATTGTTGACAGGACAAATTGGCTGGCTTCGAGTTCACAAGGGATACAACCCTACCGAGCAGCGGGTCGTCTTGGAACGCGCGGGCCGCATTGACCCCGAAAACATCGAGGAGTTCATTGCGTCGAACGGTTACGAGGCGCTTGGAAAAGCGCTTACAGAAATGAAGCCCGAAGACGTAATCAATACCATAGACAAGTCGGGTTTGCAGGGACGCGGCGGAGCAGGCTTCCCAACTGGGCGTAAATGGCGTTTTGTGCGCTCGGCAAAAGGTGAAAAGAAATACGTTGTTTGCAATGCGGACGAGAGCGAACCGGGTACCTTCAAGGACCGTCTTGTGCTTGAAGGCGACCCGCACCACATCCTCGAAGCCATGGCAATCGCGGGATACGCAATCGGCGCGGACGAAGGGTACATTTATATCCGTGGCGAATACGGGCTTGCCTACCAGCGCCTTGAAAATTCCATCCAGCAGGCGAAGGAATATGGTTTCCTCGGAAATAATATCTTCGGCACCGATTTCAACTTCCACATTCACGTTCATGCCGGTGCAGGAGCCTATGTTTGCGGCGAAGAGACGGCGCTGATCGAATCCCTCGAAGGCAAACGGGGCGAACCGCGCTCCAGACCTCCATACCCCGTCACGCACGGGCTATGGAACAAGCCGACCCTGGTAAACAACGTCGAAACGCTGGCAAACATCCCCGCCATCCTGCGCAACGGCGCGGACTGGTACCGGTCGATTGGCACCCCCTCCAGCCCCGGCACGAAAGTTTATACCATCATGGGCAATGTCAATTTCAGGGGCGTGATTGAAGTGCCGATGGGTATCACCCTGCGCGAGGTCATCAATATCTATGCCAAAGGGATGAAGCCGGGCAGTACTCTTAAACTTGCGCAGACGGGCGGAAGCAGCGGCTCCATCATTCCAGCCGAGTTGCAGGATATTCCGATGGATTTTGAATCCTTCCGCAAAGCTGGCGTTTCGCTTGGTTCAGGCGCGCTGTTGATCTGTGATCAAAACACCTGCGTTGTGGATCTTGTCAAGGTTCTTTTGCAATTCTTTCGCTTCGAATCCTGCGGCAAATGCACACCCTGCCGCGTGGGTACGCAGCGCATTTATGAAATAACCGAACGTCTATCCCAGGGTCAGGCCGAACTTGCCGATCTCGACGAAGCCCTGAACTTGATTGGAGAGATGGAGCGGACGTCGAACTGTGGTTTGGGTCAAACTGCCGGAACGGCATTTCGTGGCATGTTAAAACATTTTCGTTACGAGGTGGAAGCTCATATTAACCCGCGTGAATGTCCAACCGGTGTCTGTTCCATGGTAACTGAAACTGGATCCCAGTTCGATTATCTACACATTGCATAGTGGAAACATAAGGAGATCTTTATGATAAATCTAAAAATCAATGGCAAGGAAGTACAAGTATTAGAAGGAAAGACCGTCTTGCAAGCCGCAGCACAAGCCGGCGTAACCATCCCTACCTTGTGCAACCATCCTGACCTTCATGCCACAGGTGGGTGCCGTATTTGCGTGGTGGATGTTAAAGGTTGGCGAACGCCGATGGCTTCTTGCACCCTGCCCGCCGGCGAAGGAATGGAAGTCGAGACCCACAGTCCAGCTATCGAGAAATCACGCAAAACCATTTTGGAATTACTTCTTGCCAATCATCCACAGGATTGTCTGACATGCGATGTTAGCGGTTCTTGCGAATTGCAGGATTTGGCTTACCAGTACCAGGTGCAGGTTCCGGAATGGGGCAGCAAGGGCACACGTTTCAAGGCGGATAGCGACCCCAACCCATTCGTGCGAGTGGATTTGAACAGGTGCATCCAATGCACGCGCTGTGTTCGGGCTTGTGCTGAAATCCAGGGACGCTTTGTTTGGACGATGGCTGAACGTGGTTTCGAAACCCACCCTGTGGCTGGAGCCGACACCGATATGATTGATGCAGGATGTGAATCCTGCGGTGCTTGTGCAGCCTATTGTCCCACCGGTGCCCTTTCCGACAAGATGTCCTATGGCTGTGGGCGTACCCACCAGGTTAAGAAAGTCCTCACCACTTGTACATTCTGCGGCGTGGGCTGCCAGTTCGAACTTAATGTCAAGAACGGCAAGATCATTCGTGTCACATCCACCACCAAGGCGCCTGTTAACGGAAATCATCTTTGTGTGAAGGGCCGTTACGGATATGACTTCGTTCACCATCCCGATCGCCTGACCAAACCGAAGGTTCGCCGTTATCTTTTGGACGGAAAGAAGAAGAGCACCAAGGGCAAGCCATGGGAATGGGTCGAAACCGAGTGGGATACCGCTCTTGACCTGGCGGCGAAGAAGCTGCATGGCATCCGCACCAAACACGGCGCGGATAGCGTTGGCGTTCTGACTTCAGCCAAATGCACCAACGAAGAAAACTATTTGATGAACAAATTCGCGCGGCAGGTCATAGGAACGAATAATATAGACCACTGCGCCCGTCTCTGACACTCCAGCACTGTGGCCGGTCTGGCCACTTCCTTTGGCTCGGGCGCGATGTCCAACTCGATGGACGATGTTGCCGAATATGCAAAACTACTGTTCATCATCGGTTCCAACACCACCGAACAACACCCCGTCTTTGGCGCCAGATTGCGTCAGGCGGTACTTCAGCGTGGGGCAAAGCTCATCGTTGCCGACCCGCGCCGTATTGATATTACCGACTTTGCCACCATGCACCTGCGCCAGAAGTCCGGCACCGATATCGCCTTGATCAACGGGTTGATGTATCTCATCCTTGAAAATGGCTGGGAGGATAAGGCCTTCATCGAGGAACGCTGCGAAAACTTCGATGAGTTCAAAGCCACTGTCATGCAGTACCCGCCGGAGAAAGTCAGCGAGATCACCGGTATTTCGGTCGAGGACCTGCGTCAGGCTGCCCAACTGATGGGCGAAAACCACCCGATGGCAGTGATATGGGCGATGGGTATCACCCAGCACATCGTCGGCGTGCGTAATGTGATGGATTTGGCAAACCTGCAAATGCTGCTCGGTAACATGGGCAAGCCTGGTGGCGGCGTCAACCCGCTGCGCGGACAGAACAATGTGCAGGGCGCCTGCGATATGGGCGGTTTGCCGAATGTTTACCCCGCCTATCAACCCGTCATCAACGAGGAAGCCCAGGCGAAATTCCAGAAGGCATGGGGCGCAACCGGCAACACAAAGGTCGGTCTTACCGTCACCGAAATGATGCCCGGTATTCCCGAGGGCAAAATCCATGCCCTGTATGTGCTTGGTGAAAACCCGGTCATGTCCGACCCGGACAGCGCCCACATCCGGCACTGTCTCGAGGAGGTTGACCTGTTCATCTTGCAGGAAATCTTCCCCACCGAAACCGCTGCGTATGCCGACATTCTCCTGCCCGGCGTGACCTTTGTTGAAAAGACGGGCACCTTCACCAATACCGAGCGTCGCGTGCAGATGGTGCATAAAGCTGTTGAACCGGTTGGCGAAGCGCGTGATGACTGGAAAATTACTGCTGACCTTGCCAGACGCATCCTGGCATTGGGTGGGCGCGACCTGCTGGCTGATGCCCCGCTCAAGGGCTGGGACTACGCCTCAAGTGAGCAGATCATGGCGGAAGTAAGCAAGGTGGCGCCCAGTTATACAGGTGTCAGCCACGCCCGCCTCGACAATGGGGAGCGTCTGCAATGGCCCGTCCCGGCGGCAGACCACCCAGGCACGCCCATTTTGCACGCCAAGGCTTTCTCGCGCGGCAAAGGCAAGTTCATGCCCATTGACTTTGTGCCCGCTCCTGAACTGCCGGACGACGAGTACCCCTTCATTCTAAACACTGGGCGCGTCATCTACCACTGGCATGGCGGCGAAATGACCCGTCGCGCCAAGGGCATCATGGAAGCCTATGGGCATCCATTGATCGAGATCAATCCCGACGACGCTGCCAAGCTGGGTATCAACGGCAATAAGACCCTGCGTGTCACCTCACGGCGCGGCGTTATCGAATCCGAAGCCTGGGTGACCGACCGTGTTCCACCCGGCATGGTGTACGCCAATTTCCACTTCCCCGAAGCCTCTGCCAACGAATTGACTATCGCAGCGCTCGACCCGACATCGAAGATTCCCGAATACAAGGTCTGCGCCGTGAAGGTTGAATTGGTCAAGTAGGTGCTCATGAATGGTGGTGGATGTTCAAACATCCACCACCACAAAACAGGAGAGTTTTATGAATATCAAAAAAATTCTTGAATACGCCCTTGAACGCGAACATGAAGGCAAGCGCTTTTTTAGTGAAAATGCGGAACGCCTGCAAAATGCTGCAGCGCAGAGCGCCTTTAAGGCAATTGCGGAAGAAGAACAGCGTCACATTGAATATATCTCAGACCAAATTGCTGCTCTTAACTCCGGCGCCGAAGCCCCGTCTCCTGAACTGCCTAAATCTGGTTTCTTCGCTGACCGTGCTGAAAGCCAAAGTATCATCGATACTGTTGCTGAAGCCATGGTTGCCGATCTGCCTGTGTTGCGTATGGCATATCTGATCGAGCGTGACTTTGCGGAATTTTATGCAATGGCCGCCGGCAAATCCGAAGGAAAAGCCAAAGAGATTCTCGACATGCTTAGCAACTGGGAAAGCGGGCATGAGCGCCTGTTCAAACGTATGCACGATCAGGCGTTTGAACAATACGCGCAAATGCCATGGGGTGGGTAAGTTCGAAAATGAAGATTGAAAACCGCCAGCCTCAATTCCTGCACTATAGTGCAGGGAAATGGGACATATTGGACAAGGGCGTCATCGTCGAAAAGCCAGTTTCATTGACCGTAAATGGTCAGGTCTGGCTGACTTTGATGTGCACACCCATTGACCTGGAAGCCTTGGCGGTTGGATTCTTGTTTAACGAAGGTGTCCTGAAGAGCAAAGACGAAGTCGAACTGGTTCAGGTTTGCCAGCAAGGCGACAATGTCGATGTCTGGCTCAAACACCCGGTCGATCAACCCAAAGATTGGCGGCGCACCAGCGGTTGCACAGGCGGGGCAACATCTGTGATTCTTGAACAGATGCATCCCGAACTTAAAAATGGGCTTGTCCTGACACCCGAGACAATCCAAACCCATATTGAAACCCTGCTTGAATCGCAAAGTCTGTATCGGGAAGTGGGTGGGGTTCACACTTCGATTCTGTCAGATGGAAAGCATGTGATTGCATCTGGAGAAGACGTGGGGCGGCACAATTCGCTGGATAAAATTGCCGGAAAGTGTCTGCTCAGCGATCTGCAACCCGCACGAAAGATTTTAGTCACCACTGGCCGTGTAAGTTCGGAGATGATCCAAAAAGCCGCGCGGATCGGGGCGGCAATCGTCATTTCGCGCACCTCGGCCAGTTCTCTTTCGGTAAAGCTTGCGGATAAATGGGGTATCACCCTCATAGGTTATGCCCGGCACAACCAATTTATCGTCTACACACACTCTGGAAGAATCTTGCAGTCCGCAGAGAGTGTCTATACTGCAACCCTGCCTTAGGAGGCTTAAACCATATACGAGTCATTAAATTGCACCTATCTTTTCCAAATTGAAACATCAAGACCAAATAATACATTAATAAGGAGAATTGTTCATGACTGACCAAATTTCATTCGATGCCATTTTGCCACCCGGCATGGCAGCCAAGGCTGAAGACCTCGGCGTCAAGAAAGCCAACCTGAAAGCCGCCAACATGTTCGCGCTGGCGGTCCTTGCTGGTGCGTTTATCGGCATCGGCGCCATCTTTGCCACCACCGTTGCCGCTGGCGGCATGTCTGTCAAAGACGCCGCTGGTGCGGCTGCCTTCTCGACCGGCCTGCCCTACGGTGTGACCCGCCTGCTCGTCGGTCTCGTCTTTTCTGTTGGACTCATCCTGGTCGTCGTTGGCGGCGCGGAACTGTTCACCGGCAACACCCTGATTACCATGGCATACGCCAGCAAGAAGGTGACACTGGCGCAATTGCTTCGCAATTGGGGTATTGTTTATGTCGGCAACCTGGTTGGCTCAGTTCTGACAGCTTATATCGTTTTCCTTGGAAAGCAGTATTCCTTTGGCAGTGGTGCCATTGGATTGGCCGCCCTGAACATTGGTGAAGCCAAGACCGCGCTGACCTTTGTCCAGGCTGTAGCCTTGGGTATCATGTGTAACGCCCTGGTTTGCATGGCTGTCTGGATGTGCTACAGCGCCCGCACCACCACCGACAAGATCCTGGCAATCATCCCTCCCATCTCCTGCTTCGTAGCCGCCGGTTTCGAGCACAGCATTGCCAATATGTACTTCATTCCGGTCGCCCTGTTCATCAAGGATTTTGGCGATCCCAAATTCTTCGAGACAATTGGCAAGACCGCTGCAGACTTCCCGCACCTGACCTGGGGTAACTTCTTCCTCGCCAATCTGTTGCCAGTCACCATCGGTAACATCATTGGCGGTGCCATCATGGTCGGCATGGTCTATTGGTTTGTGTACATCCGCAAGACCGACTAAAGACCATTTTAGACTGAACGTTCGTGAACTGCCGGAGCATCCTCCGGCAGTTTTTTGTCGGTTCGGGCAAGTTATAATACTGGCATTGGAGATAATCCTTGCTGCCAAATAAATCTTCCGCAAGTCCAGCCAGTCTGGCTTCCGACCGACCCTATACACAAGGCCTGCAACAGGCATTCAGCCGCATTGCCGATGAGTTGAGCCATGCCATCAAAGCCTCTGGAAGTTACGTTTATACGGTTGGACAATACCAGAGCTTCACGCCCCTGGTGGCTGGTGGGTCTATTACTGATGCCGAACATGCCTTGTTTTTATCAAAGGCAATTTACCCTGAAACGGATGTGTTGGCGTATCGCATCATTGCAAACCCGGTTACCTTGTTTTCGAATCAGGTGCAGACCGACCAGCGTATGACGCCATCGATTTTGACCGAATTAATGGCTTCGGCGGCCGTGGCGGTTCCCGTTATCAGCGGAGAGGAATTAATCGGTTTATTATTGATTGTCCGCTGCGGCGATGAAGTCAATGACTTTACCCCCGCTGAAATCCGTCTGGCTGAATGGTTTGCCACCGCCATCGCTCTGGCTTTGGAAAATGGAAGTCTCTATCAGAAGGCGCAAAAACGCCTTTCTGAAAGCAAGGCGTTGCATCAGGTGACGCTTGCCATCCTGCAAAAACTTGAATTGGATGAAGTTCTTCAAATCATTTGCGATGAAGCCCAGCGGATGACCTCTTCCTCAGGGAGTGCAATCGCGCTTATCGAAAGTGAAGACCGTTTGCGGGTCATGTATTGCGCGGGCGAGACTCCTGAAAAGCCCGGTCGCGTTGCATTCGGACAGTCAAACCTGGGGTTGGCAATTTCCCGAACAGAGCCTTTGGTCATCAACAATGTGTTTCAAGGGCGGGAAGGGGAGTTGGGACAGGGTGCGCCAGTCTCCATGCTGGCATTGCCCCTGCGGGTGCAGGGCAACAGCATTGGAATTCTCGCCGTATTCAAAGCAAAGGTGTTTGAGCAGGATGATGTTCGTTTGATGCGCGTGTTTGCCGGGCAGGCAGCAGTGGCTGTTGACCATGCGCAGTTGACTCATCAAGTGCATGAGATGGCAATTTTGGAGGAACGTCAGCGCCTTTCGCGTGAGTTGCATGACTCGGTCAACCAGTTGTTGTATGGCATCTCTTTATATACCGAAGCCGCCACGCGGCAATTGGAGCAGGGCGATTCCGCAGCTGCACAGCGTCACCTGAAGAATATTGGCGAATCAGCGCAGGAAGCGCTTAAAGAAATGCGTATGTTGATCTTTGAATTGCGTCCCTCGGCTTTGTCACAAATGGGTTTGCATGACTCGCTCAGTCAGCGCCTGAAAGCCGTCGAAGAGCAGCTGGGTTTGCAGCCCTCATTCAAATGGCGTGTAAACGTCCCCCTTGATCGCCACATCGAAGAAGCCTTGTATGGAATCACCCAGGAAGCCCTGAACAATGTCGTTCGTCATGCCAGGGCTCATTCAGTTACTGTCCATTTGGTGCAGAGCGGACAAACACTTATCCTGAAAATCGAAGACGATGGCATTGGTTTTATCCCGGAACAAATTTCACCCAACAGCATGGGATTGAAAACGATGCGTGAACGTGCCGAGAGTTTGAACGCGCAGTTGAATATCGACAGCCTGCCGGAACAGGGGACTCGAATCACGGTGGAGATAAAGTTATGAGTAAAATGATTCGAATATTGGTTGTGGATGACCATATCGTTGTCCGAAGAGGATTGATTGCCATGCTGGAAACCGAACCGGGGATGCAAATTGTCGGCGAGGCTGCGAATGGCGTCGAGGCGGTGGCGCAGGCTCGAAAATTGGTTCCGGATGTCGTTCTCATGGATTTGGTGATGCCGGTCATGGATGGCATCGAAGCCACGCGACAGATAAAGCAGGAGATGCCTTCTGTCAATATTTTGGTTTTGACCAGCTTCAGTACAAACGACAAAGTTATTCCCTCGCTCAACGCTGGAGCAATCGGTTATTTGCTCAAAGATTCGACCCCTGTCGACCTTGTGCAAGCCATTCACCAGGTCTCGCAAGGTGAAGGGTCGCTGTCCACAGCGGTCACTCGCCAGATTCTAGCCCAGCTTCAGACGCCAGTTGCATCTCCCGAACAGACTCCTGAAGTAGAACTGACCGAACGTGAGACTGAAGTGCTCAAATTCATTGCGCATGGTTACAGTAACGCTGAAATTGCCCGTTTGATGGTGGTCAGCAATGCCACGGTTCATACCCACGTCAGTCGAATCCTGTCCAAGTTGAATGTCTCCAGCCGTACCCAGGCAGCACTTTACGCGCTCAAAAAGAAGTTGGTCACTTTGGACGAATCTTCCAAATAAAACCCTCCTGACGTAGAACATCGGGGTTATTTCTACCAAGCCGCCCGCGTCGGCTTAAGCCTGCATAGCAGGTTTTGTAATCATGACACGGCGATGAAATCCCCGTGCGGATGCCTAAAAAGTCGCCCTGCGCGGCTTTTTTTGTTTCTCCCCAAAAATCATCATTTTTATTGACTCGATTGACACCATTCTGCCGATGCCAGCTTTTACCTCACAACCTATACTGTAACCAGCTGTTTGAGAAAAAATTCACAATCATCCAAAGCCCGGATGAAAGATGACCTGCCTGACAGCATTATCGAAAACGATTTGTTAGGAATAATCGCTCAAAATTCTTATAACCGAGGGAACAGAAAATATGTTAATTGCAAATCGCAAGATCGCCCCTCCCGACAGCGACAAACGCTGGAAAATTGTGGAAGCCACCATGCGCAAACAGGGTTACTCGCCCACCGCACTCATCGAGACCCTGCACACCATTCAGGAATCCTTTGGACACATCAGCGACGACGCGCTGAGGTTTGCATCTGAAAGCCTGAATGTGCCCCCCAGCAAGGCTTACGGTGTTGCCACTTTTTACAACCTGTTCAACATGATTCCGCTGGGAGAGCATGTCTTTTCGCTCTGCACGGGAACAGCTTGTTATGTCAAAGGCGCCGGGGAAGTACTCGAATTCATGAAGACCGAATATGGGCTGGAGCCCGGCCAGACCACACCAGACAACAAGCTGTCCTTTGTCGAAGCGCGCTGTGTAGGCTGCTGCGGACTCGCCCCTGTCATGCTTCTCGATGGGACTGTGGTCGGAAAGCTGACCCCTGACGAAATGAAGCAACGGATTAAGGAGTGGATGAGCCATGACCAATGAAGAATTGCTCGAAATCGTAAATAAGGAAAACGAGGAAAACGCGAAATATCGCCATTGTGTCAGCGTTTGTGCTGTTACCGGTTGCGCCGCTGTATGCAGCAATGAGCTGGTCGCTGAACTGCAAGCCGAAGTGAAAAAGCGTGGACTCGAAAACGAAGTCCAGATCAAGAAGGTCGGCTGCATGGGGCTGTGCGCCGCCGGACCGATTATTTCCGTTCAGCCAGATAATCTTTTCTACCGCGAAATGACTCCAGAGGAAGCTCCAGCCGTCATCGACAGCCTGGGCAAGGAACCCCTGCGAGAGAAAATAATCGATACTGCCAAGGAACCCTTCTTCGCCCGCCAGGAAAAACATGCACTTGTAAATTCGGGTGTGATCGACCCTGAGCGCATCGAAGATTACATTGCCAGTGGTGGTTACACGTCACTGATTAACGCCATCACAGAAATGGACCCCTCGGATGTGGTTCAGGAAGTATTAACCAGCGGCTTGCGCGGACGAGGTGGCGGCGGTTATCCGACCGGTCAAAAGTGGGGCACCGTTGCCAAAGTGGAAGGCGACCTCAAGTATGTGGTCTGCAACGCCGACGAAGGCGACCCCGGCGCGTTCATGGATCGTTCAGCGCTGGAAAGTGACCCGCATCGCGTGCTCGAAGGTATGGCAATTGCAGCCTACGCGGTCGGCGCCAGCCAGGGCTATTTATACATCCGCGCCGAATACCCGACGGCAATCAAACGCATGAAAGCCGCCATCAAACAGGCGGAAAAATTTGGCTTGCTCGGACAGGATATTTGCGGCACACCCTTCAACTTCAAAGTGGATGTGCGCCTCGGCGCCGGCGCTTTCGTCTGCGGCGAGGAAACAGCGTTGATCAACTCCATCGAAGGCAACCGTGGAATGCCAAGCCTGCGCCCGCCTTACCCGGCTGAATCAGGCTTGTTCGACAAGCCAACGCTGGTCAACAACGTCGAGACCTTTGCCAACATCCCCGGTATCCTCAAAAAAGGCGGCAAGGTGTTCGCTCAAATCGGCACAGCCAAGAGCAAAGGCACAAAGGTCTTCGCGCTCACCGGCGAAATCAAAAACACCGGTCTCATCGAAGTGCCAATGGGCATCACCCTGCGCGAAATTGTCTATGACATTGGCGGAGGCGTTCCCAACAAGGGGCGCAAGTTCAAAGCCATTCAAACCGGCGGTCCTTCGGGCGGTTGTATCCCGGAAGAGCATCTCGATACCCCGGTTGATTACGAATCGCTCAAGGCGCTTGGTTCGATGATGGGTTCCGGCGGCATGATCGTCATCGACGACAGCTCGAACATGATCGACATGGCACGCTATTTCATGGAATTTAGCATGATGGAATCCTGCGGCAAATGTGCCCCCTGCCGCGTGGGAACCGTTCAACTGTACAACCTGCTGGGCAAATTTCAGCAGGGTCAAGCGACCGAGGACGACCTGGTCACGCTCGAGGAATTGTGCGATGTAGTTCGCAACACCAGCCTGTGTGGACTTGGACAGGCGGCTCCCAACCCCATCATGAGCACCCTGCGCTACTTCCGCAGTGAATACATGGAAAAAATTCAGCCTTCGGCGTCTCACGTCAAGGAGCAAGCAAAATGAGCCCGAATACCAATATCAAAACCTTTACGATCGACGGAAAACCTGTCAGCGCCGCAGAAGGCGAAACCATTTTGGAGGTTGCCCGTCAGAATGGCGTCAACATTCCGACCTTGTGCAACAAGACCGGATTGACTCCAACCGGTCAATGTCGTTTGTGCATGGTCGAAGTCGCCGGTTCCAACCGTCTGTTTCCCTCCTGCGTAACCAAACCCGAAGAAGGCATGGAAATCACCACCGACAGCCCGCGCCTGCTTAAATATCGCCAGATGATTTTGGAATTGCTCTTCTCGGAACGCAACCACATCTGCGCAGTGTGCGTTTCCAATGGACACTGTGACCTTCAGAGCATGTCACAACGTCTGCACGTGGATCATGTCCGCTATCCGTATTTGCACCCGAAGTTCAGTGTGGATGGTTCCCATCCCAAGTTCGAAGTTGACCACAACCGCTGTATCCTGTGCGGACGCTGCGTGCGTGTTTGCGACGAGATCGAAGGCGCGCACACCCGCGATCTGCGCAACCGCGGCATCCAGACCCTGGTCATCACCGATTATGACGGAGCATGGGGTGGCTCAAAGAGCTGCACAAGCTGCGGTAAATGCGTCCATGTTTGTCCCACCGGCGCGCTGGCTGAAAAAGGCAAGTCGGTGGCTGAAATGGCAAAACGCAAGCATTTCCTGCCGTATCTGGTAATGCGCCGCAAAGGAGCATCGAAATGAAAAAAGAAATCAAGAAAGATAAAAAACTACGCCTGGCAACCATCTGGCTTGATGGTTGTTCCGGTTGCCACATGTCCTTCCTCGATATTGATGAGCGTTTGTTGCTGCTTGCCGAGAAAGTGGATGTTGTCTTCAGTCCTTTGGTCGATGTCAAGGAATTTCCCGAAGATGTGGATATCACCCTTGTCGAAGGCGCTCTGGGCAGTGAAGAGGATCTGCACAAGCTGATGAAGATTCGTCCTCGCACCAAAACACTCGTGGCATTTGGCGATTGCGCCATCACCGCCAACATCCCCTCGATGCGCAATCCCTTTGGAACAGAGGAAACACTCAACTACGTTTATCTTGAAATGGGCGCCGATAACCCGCAAATTCCCATGCAGGGAGTCCCGCCGTTGATGAAACGCGCCCTGCCCCTGCACAACTACGTCAAGGTGGATGTTTTCATCCCGGGCTGCCCGCCTTCCGCTGATACCATTTTTTTTGCTGTCAGCGAACTTATCGAAGGTCGCGTGCCCGATCTTTCCACATACACCCGCTTTGGAGCCTAGGAGCCGGCCATGACCAATAAAATTATGATTGAACAAGTGACCCGTATCGAAGGGCACGCCAAAGTCTCCATCTTCCTCAATGACGAGGGTTCAGTGCAGGATGCACAGGTGCATGTCACCCAGGTGCGCGGATTTGAAAAATTCGTCCAGGGACGCCCGTTTTATGAAATGCCATCCCTGACCGCCCGTACCTGCGGCATTTGCCCCGTTAGTCATTTGATCGCCTCCTCCAAAGCCTGCGACCAGATTCTGGCGGTACGCATACCGACGACTGCGATTGCCCTACGCCGCATCATCAACCTCGGCCAGATCATCCAATCACATGCCCTGAATTTCTTCTACCTGTCCTCACCCGATTTGCTGCTTGGAATGGATGGCGACCCTGCCAGGCGCAATATGTTTGGCATGTTTGAAAAACACCCGCAGATCGTCCGCGACGGAATCCGCCTGCGCCAGTTTGGACAACAGGTGATCGAACGTCTGGCGAACAAACGTGTTCACCCATCCTGGATTGTTCCCGGTGGCGTAGCCAGTCCACTGGAAGCCACCACTCGTGACCAGATATTAAGTGAAATCCCGGAAGTACTGGCGATCATCACCCGTACCCTCGACTGGTACAAAAAGAGCCTCAACAACTATCAGGAATACATCCGCACTTTTGCCAACTTTCCCAGCCTGTTTATGGGATTGGTGACAAAAGACGGTCGCCTTGAACATTATCACGGTAACCTGCGCGTTGTCACAGCTCGTGGTAGTGTACTTGCCGACCAACTCGCCCCCGATGAATACGAATCGTTCATTGGCGAAGCGGTTGAACCTTACACTTATCTCAAATCGCCTTACTACAAACCCTTGGGTTATGCCGATGGCATGTATCGCGTTGGACCGCTGGCCCGCCTGAATGTGGCGAACGAATGCGGCACACCGCAAGCTGACCAGGAACTGGCGGAATTTCACTGCCTCGACAAGGGCGCAGTGCTGAGCTCCTTCCATTATCACTATGCCCGCCTGATCGAAATTTTGTATGGCATCGAACGCATTCAACAACTGCTCAATGAGCCGGATATCCTTTCGGATAACGTGCGCGCCCATGCCGAAGTGAACAGCTTTGAAGGCATCGGTGTCAGTGAAGCCCCGCGCGGTACGCTCTTCCATCACTACAAAGTGAACGAAGACGGCATCATCCAGTCGGCGAACCTGATCATTGCTTCGGGCAATAACAACCTCGCCATGAACAAAGGCGTTTTACAGGCTGCCCGCTACTATGTCCGCCCTGAGAAATTGACCGAAGGAATGCTCAACCGCGTGGAAGCAGTTATCCGCGCCTTCGACCCCTGCCTGGCTTGCTCCACCCACGCTGATGGTCACATGGCAATGCAATTTGAAATGTTCGCGCCAGATGGCAAACTCCTCGATACTTTGACTCGTGACTAAGACCTCCTGCATCCTGCATGTATAATTCAGCCAGCCACCTGGACAGATTGCACCTAGGTGGCTGGTATTCTAAAAGATGAGAACTCTTATTCTTGGTTATGGTAACACATTGAGAAAAGACGATGGCCTGGGCGTTTATGCCGCTCAGGCTCTTGCCTCGTTACCCCTGCCCGATGATGTGGAGATTCGCACTTGTCAGCAACTTTCCCCTGAGTTGTCTCCTACGCTTGCTCAAGTAGATCACGCCATTTTTATCGACGCGGCATTGGCTTCCAACGGGGAAAAACCCGGCACGATAAATACACGCATTCTTCACCCAAAAACCAATCAACCCAGCGGCATCACGCACCACTTCGATCCTGAAACTTTGCTGGCGATGGCTGAGTCCCTTTATGGACATGCACCCCAGGCGACACTTTTTAGTGTCGTTGCCGCCAGCTTTGACCTTGAAGAAGGGCTTTCGTCCGAAGCGAACGCAGCGCTGCCTGTTCTGATTGGGAGTATAAAAAAACACCTGCTCACGATTCTCTAAAACCACCCTTACCCCGCAGACTTTGCCCGCGCATGAATTATCGACCATTAAATCTATGCTGATTCCGCTTATATAAAGGCAGGATCAGCGTTCTGTTTTAGATGTACAATTTGCCGGGCGCTGCGCGGCAAAACGCCCCAAGCCTGCGTGACCTCGGTGTTGGGATATCAAATCCGCTTTTCGAGCGATGGCATTTGCTTTGTTCGATAATCGAGTTATGTGGCATAATAGGATAAATATTATTAATTTAGGAGGCTTTCCCATGACCACCGTTCGCAGCCTGTTAGAGGCAAAACCGTCCGATAAGAGTTATTCTGTCGCTTCCACCGATACTGTGCTCCAAGCCGTAAAGATAATGGCTGAAGCTCGCATCGGCGCCGTGCTGGTCACCGAAGACGGAAAGGTCGTCGGCATCTACACCGAACGCGATTACCTCCGCAAAGGGGAGAACGAGGGACGAGTCGCAAAGGATACGAAGATCAGGGAGGTGATGGTGTCCAGGATGATTACCGTTACCACTGATACGTCCGTCGAGCAGTGTATGGCGTTGATGAAGCAGTACAATATCCGTCACCTGCCCGTTGTGGAGAAGGACCATCTGCTTGGTGTGGTCTCCATGCGTGACGTCATGTCTGCAGTCCTGGAAGATCGTGAGTTCGAGATCCGCGGACTCGAAAACTACATCATGGGTTCGGGATTCCAGTCGTAGGTAAAACCCCCAATTCGATACATTGAACATATCACGGCGGATGCCAGGGGCGTATCCGCCGTAATTTTATGTTTTCAGTTGTTGCATTACTGGTAAAATCCACCCCATGTCTTTTCGTCGAAACGTCAAACCAGCCGTTTTTGTTTGCATTTTTATAATAGCTTCCCTGATCGTTTCCTGTGCGCCTGTCCAGAATCAGCCGGTATCCTACCCGACCTACGATCCCTTTCTGCCCATCCAAGCGGGGACATTGACTCCCGCCCCCGGCTCCACTCCAGCTGCGACAAATTCACCCCTGCCCCCAACGTTCACCGCTACCGCCACCCGTGAGCCGACGCCGACGCGCGCTCCGCTGTCCATTATGCTTCCCACGCTCGTCTCCACAGACCAGCCGTTGAACACTCCCACGCCCGACGCGCAGCGCGTCCTGCCGACCCCCCGTCAGCAGGCGGAACAATACACGGTGCAGGACGGGGACAGCCTGGGTTTCATCGCGGAACGTTACGGTATCAGCCTCAAAACGTTGATGGAAGCCAACAACATCACCGACCCCAATCTGCTTTATCCCGGCATGGTGCTGAACGTCCCGGCACCGAACCCGGGCAACGAGGGGACCTCCTTCAAGATCATCCCAGATTCGGAAATGGTCTATGGTCCCGCCGGGGTTTTCTTCAACATCAAAAGTTTCATTGACAGCCAGAACGGCTACCTCGAAACGTATGAGCAGGACGTAAACGGGTTTGTGTTGACCGGCGACGAAATCGTCTGGATCGTTGCCCGTAACTATTCGGTCAACCCGCGCCTGCTGCTGGCTCTGCTCGAATACCAGAGCGGATGGGTGACCAATCCCAACCCGTTCAACACAGCCTACCCGATGGGTTTTGCGGACGAAAACCATTACGGCTTGTACCGCCAGCTTACCTGGGCTGCCAACAATCTGAACAAGGGATATTATCTTTGGAAGGCGAACGCGCTTTCCACCTGGGTGATGAACGATGGCACGGTCACCCCCATCGACCCGACCATCAACGCCGGCACGGCGGCTGTGCAATATTTCTTTTCGCAGCTCGACGATCTTCCCACCTGGCAGCATGACGTGGACGGCACGGGGCTGCTTCTCACTTATTACGTTTTCTTTGGCAACCCCTTCGATTACGCCATCGAACCGCTGATTCCCCCTTCGATGACACAGCCCGCCATGCGATTGCCGTTCAATACCGGCGAGACCTGGTATTTCACCGGCGGACCGCACGGCGGTTGGGACTCTGGCTCGGCGTGGGCGGCGCTGGATTTCGCTCCGCCCGGCGACAACGGCTCGTGCCTGGCAAGCTCGCTGTGGGTGACAGCTGTGGCGGACGGTTTGGTCCTGCGCACTTCGAACGGAGCGTTGATCCAGGATTTGGATAACGACGGCTACGAACAGACAGGCTGGGTCATTTTGTACATGCACATCGCCGAGGATGGACGCGAACTGCCGGGCGAATATCTTTTTGCGGGCGAGCGTGTCGGACATCCATCCTGCGAAGGCGGAGTTTCGAACGCCACCCATGTCCATATTGCGCGGAAGTACAACGGGGAGTGGATTGCCGCCGGCGGCTCCATGCCCTTCGACCTCGATGGCTGGATCGCCAGCGCGGGCGGCATCGAATATGACGGTTATTTGACCCGCAACGGATTAGCCATCGAAGCCTGGGATGGCGCCAGCGAGATCAATCAGGTGTATCGTTAATTCATTCCCGCTTAATCCATGCGGATATAATTCTGATGACCATGAAGCGTTTTCCTCTTGCACTGTTGATCCTGATGCTGGTTCTCTCCGCCTGTATGCCCGCGCAGGGTTCGCTTTGGGGCGTCGCGCTGACCCCCACGCCGGGTACGCTCAACCCTTCCGAATCTTTAATCGACCCGTTCTTCGTCCAGGACGTTCCGATTGTTTTCCCCACCTCGACTGTCTCGCCACAACTGGAAACGGAAGCCGCCCAAAATCCCACAGCGACCCCCGGCGCGGATAATCCGTCTCCTGTGACCCTGCCGACAGCCGACGTTCCCTCTTATGATGCCCCGCCTTTCCTGTACTACGCTCAAAGCGGCGACATGCTGTCAGCCGTTGCAAGCAGGTTTGGGGTCGACGAATCTGAGATTGTTTCGGATGCCGACCTGACGCACACGACGCTCATCGATCCCGGCACCCTGCTCGTCATTCCCAACCGCATCGCCGGGGAAATGTCGCCGTACAGCCAGATCATGCCCGATTCAGAGATCATCTTTTCCATCACCGCCGCGGACTTTAATGTGGAGGAATATGTCCAGCAGTCGGGCGGATACCTGGGCAAGTTCAAGGATTATCTCGGTTCGACAGGCTGGATCGAAGGGGACAAGGCAATCGAACGCCTTGCCGTCGAGAACTCCATCAACCCGCGCCTGCTGCTTGCCCTGCTTGAATTTGAGAGCCGTTGGGTGCGCGGACAACCCGTCGATCAACTCCATACCGACTACCCGATGGGCTTCGACGATTTTCGTTATAAGGGCATGACCGTGCAAATGGTCTGGGCGATCAACAACATGGCGATTGCCTATTACGGCTGGCGGGCTGGGACGATCACGCAGTTGGAGTTCCCCGACGGTTCCACGCTTCGTCTCGATCCGCGACTGAACGCCGGTACGGTCGCCATTCAGTATCTTTTTTCGCGCGAACACAGCCGCTCGGAGTGGGAGCAAATCATTGACCCGGCTTCGGGCTTTCCCGCCATGTATGCCGAAATGTTTGGTGACCCCTGGGCACGCGCCGATTCCATTCCCCCGATCTTCCCCGCCGCATTGAACCAGCCGCCGCTTGCGCTTCCCTTCGATCCCGGCGTGGAGTGGAGTGTCACCGGCGGACCGCACAACGCCTGGGGACAGATCAACCCGAATATTTACGACACCACACACACCGTCTTTGCCGCCATTGATTTTGCCCCCTCCACAGATCACGGCGGTTGCGATCCAACCACAACATGGGTAACTGCCGCCGCTCCCGGTTTGGTCGTCCGCTCCGACAACGGCGCGGTAATGGTGGACCTCGACGGCGACGGCTACGAACAGACCGGATGGAACCTGCTTTACATGCACATCGCCAAGAAAGACCGCGTCCCGGTTGGGACGTGGCTGGAGATGAATGACCGCATCGGTCATGCATCGTGTGAGGGCGGGGTTTCCACCGGCACCCATCTCCACTTTACGCGGAAGTACAACGGCGAGTGGGTCACCGCAGATGGTCCCAGTCCCTTCATCATGGACGGCTGGCGCGTGATGGCAGGTGAAAAGGCATACGAAGGGAAACTCGTGCGGGGCGATGCGGTTGTGATTGCCGACCCCGTCGGGCAGAAATGGTCGAACATTTTCCGCGACGATCCCAACGCCACACCTGAAGCCACTCCAATAGCGAATGAATAATAGGTTTGATTTAATACCCCGCCGCGGTCTCCGGCGGTGGGAGCATTCTACAGGTAGTGGATTACGGCGAAAGCGCGAAACGACCGCCGTCGCGCTGGTCTTCATCCTCCTGTTTTCCTCCTGCAATCTCCGGGTTGTCAACCCTTCCATGCCGGTTGCCACAGCAGGCGCCAGCCTGCCCATCCCACAACAGACCCCGTTTCCGACGCGCGGAACCTATAAGCCCGGTGAACTGGTGGATTATGTCGCCCAGTCCGGAGATACCCTGCCGGCGCTCGCGGCGCGTTTCAACACCACCGTGGACGAAATCCTCGAAGCCAACCCGTTCATTCCGCCCGACGCGACCACCATGCCGCCCGGCATGCCCATGAAGATTCCCATCTACTTCCTCGCCTTATGGGCAAGCCCCTTCCAGGTCATCCCAGATAACGCCTTTGTCAACGGTCCAACGCTGATCGGATTCAACACCTCAGCCTATATTGAATCCCAGCCGGGCTGGTTGAAGGATTACCGGGTGTATGCCAGCGGAAAATGGCGCAACGGCGGCGAGATGGTGGACTTCCTCGCCACCAGTTACAGCATCAGCCCGCGTCTGCTGCTCGCCATCCTCGAGTACCAGGGTGGGGCACTGACCCAGTCCGCTCCGCCCGTGAAGAAGAATCTGCTTGGCTTCACCCGCCAATATTGGGAAAATCCCTACCTGCAACTGGTGATGGCGGCGAACACCCTCAACAACGGCTATTACGGTTGGCGCATGGGACAGTTGATCGAGTTCGAGGAAAGGAGCGGGATTCTCATCCGCCCCGATCCCTGGCAGAATGCCGCCTCGGTTTCGGTGCAATACTATTTTTCACGGGTGATGGCGGGGGACGATTATGCCCGCGCCGTGAGCCCCGATGGGTTGATCCAGACCTACAGGAATTTCTTTGGCGACCCGTGGAGCGATACCACCGTCATCATCCCCGGCAGCTTGCAGCAGCCCGAACTTCGGCTTCCCTTTCAATCTGACCAGACCTGGCACCTGACGGGTGGTCCGCACACGGGATGGGGGACAGGCGAACCGCTGGCAGCCGTGGACTTCGCCCCGCCGGGCGATACTGCTGGTTGTTTCGTTGCCGAGGAGAAATACTTTGCCACCGCTGTGGCAGACGGACTCATTGTCCGCTCCGCCATCGACGGGCTGGCGCTCGATCTCGACAAGGACGGCAATGAGCGTACGGGCTGGGTCATCTTTTATCTGCATCTCGCCACCAAACAACGCGCCCCCGTCGGCGCGGAATTGAAGGCGGGCGACCTCATCGGCTATCCATCCTGCGAAGGCGGACGTTCCACGGGCACGCACGTCCACATCGCCCGCAAATACAACGGCGAGTGGATCATCGCCGACAGCCCCATTCCCTTGAAGGTGAGCGGCTGGCTCGTGCATAATGGTGTTCGCGAATATCTGGGCACGCTGACCAAACAGGGTGCGGTTGTCACCGCCAGCGAATTTGGCGAATACTTCACCGCCATCAGCGGAAGTTATCCGTAAAATCTCCACAGCACATTTGCACCGCGAAGACCCCCTTCAAACCTGGCGATAACGAGTCCATAAAAAGCCTCCCGTTTTGGAGAGGCTCTATTGGTTCAACCTGCTTTCACCTTATAGGCGAGTATCAATTCTCAATTTGCGCGACGGGATTCGTCTGCGGCTTCACGCCGAACAAATGGCGGATGGTGTTCACCAGCCATTGCCAGTGCAGGGCGAGATGGGGGAGCATCAGCAGGAGCATGAATATTCCACTCATGGTGTGCAGGTGGTTCAGGTGGTGGAGGGGATTGAACAACCAACGGAAGCCAGCCACTGCGCAAAGGCTCCCGGTGATGAACAGCCCAAGGTCGGTTCGTTTATTACGGCGGGTTTGGAGGTTCAACGACTTGGATGGGCGCGAGAAGACGGCGCGGACCCAGTCGAGTTTGGTCGTCAGGTGGACAGCAGCGCCGATCAGCATCAGGCTGCCAGACCAAATGTGAACGTCTGTCCAGACCGAGGTCGTGCCGTGCTCAACGCCGATGAGTGAGAAGGCAGTCAGGAAGAACAGGATGGAAAGTATTATGGCGCTGATAAAGCGCGCGGGTAAAGTTTTCATTTGAAAGCTCCTTGTTTATTGATGGTCCCATCTTACGGGCGGGGTGGGTTTCCCCGTAGTGGTGCGGCTCACAACTCCGCCTGAACCTGCTCATTCGTCCACATGACGCCAGTCATGTTTTGACATGACACCACTCACGAGCCTTTTCTGCGTCCCTGTGCTATGATTTGGACATGAAGAATTCCCCGCTTGAACCTGGCATTTTGCGACTCTTTCGCATTTTTCTTGTTGTTCAATTGATTCTCGTTTTGGGGAATGTGATGGTGCATTCGCAGCCAGATTGTTTCTGGTGCGCGCTGGCCTTTGGAATTGGTAATATCGTTTTGCTTCTGATTTACCTCTCCATCCCCTTCCTGCAGAAAAGTTTTGGACGTTTTTACCTTCCATTGGGGATACTCTATGCGGCAGTCTTTTCGCTGGTCTTGCAGGATATCTTTCTGAATGCAGGCCTGGAAGTGGGAAAGGTCAGCAGTGAGGAAACCGCCTGGCAGTTGTTCCTGTTTCTCTTCATCCCGTTGGTGCTGGTTGCCTGGCAATATGATTTCAAGGCGGTGGTGTTTTACTGCATCTTCACCGCCATATTGGATCACGCCCTGATGCGTCACGCGCAGGAGGACTTTCTTGCCTTCTCTGAAACCTATCATCGCTTGCTGTTTATCCGTGCTCTTGCCTTTTTGATAACGGGCTATATCATTTCCAGCATCATGTCCCGCTTTCGCGAACAGCGCTCCGGCCTCGAACGTGCCAATCGCGAACTGGCTTATTACGCCTCCACCCTCGAACAGTTGACCGTCAGCCGCGAACGCAACCGCATGGCGCGCGAATTGCACGACACGCTGGCGCACACCCTGAGCGGGATTGCTGTCCAACTGGAGGCGGCTCAATCACTTTGGAAGGAATCCCCAGACGAAGCCCAAGCGATGTTGACCCGTTCGCTGGCGATGACCCGCTCTGGTCTGACCGACACCCGCCGCGCGTTGCAGGATTTGCGCGCCGCTCCGCTCGAAGAGTTGGGACTTGAAGCGGCGCTGCGCTCCCTCGCGACGGAATCAACTGAACGGGCGGGGTTGAGTCTCGATTGGCAGGTTCCCAGCCCGCTGCCCAAACTTCCGCCCAATGTCGAGCAGGGAATCTATCGCATCGCTCAGGAATCCTTTGAGAATATCGTCCGCCATGCGGGGGCGAGCAGTCTGCGCGTAGCCACTTCGGCGCAGCCTGATGAATTAACCCTTTCCATCGCGGATGACGGACAAGGTTTCGACTCGAACGAAGTAGATGACGATGGGCGTTTTGGTCTGCGCGGGATGCGCGAACGCGCCGAGATGATGGGCGGTGAGTTGACGGTCTCCAGCGTGGCAGGGCAGGGGACGACGGTTGAGTTGAAGGTGAAGGTGTGGAATGGCAATTAGGGTTTTGATCTGCGACGATCAGGATGTGGTGCGCGAGGGACTGCGGGCGATCCTAAAATCCTGCAAAGACATCGAAGTGGTGGGCTTGGCTGGCGACGGCGACGAAGCCCTGCAAATGATTCCGTCCGCAAAGCCCGATGTGGTGCTGATGGACTTGAAGATGCCTGTCATGAATGGCATTCAAGCCACACATCACATCCGCACGCAATATCCCGAAGTGTACGTGCTGGTGCTGACCACCTACGACGCCGACCAGTGGGTCTTCGATGCCATCCGCAGCGGCGCGGCGGGATACCTGCTCAAGGACACACCCCGCGATGGGTTGATTGCCGCCATCAAGGGAACCGCCGAAGGCAAGACCCACGTGGACCCAAACGTGGCGGGCAAGCTGTTTACTCAAGTCAGCAAGACTCCTGTCGAAGACACGACGGTCACCGCCTCGTTGAGCGAACGCGAGCGCGAAGTGCTTTCCCTGTTGGCTCGCGGACTCTCCAACGCCGACATTGCCGCACGGCTCTACCTCTCCGAAGGCACGGTGCGAAATTACGTCAGCGCGATTTTTGTCAAGCTTGGCGTCAGCGACCGCACGCAGGCGGCGGTGCTGGCTTTGCGATATGGGCTTTAGGTTCGCTTTGGAATCAATGGCGTTAGGCGCGTATCGCGATCAGTTTTCGAATGACCAATTCCAGTGGCTCAAATTCTCTCTTGTTCTCAATTTCGAACTGCAAAGCAAAACCTCCTGGATACTTTTTTGACGACGAAATCTTATCGTGCATGGTGGACAATTCGTCATCACACAGAAAGGCATTTCGTTCATTTTCGCGTATCGTCAGGCTGATTTTAAATCCACCGTACAACGGAATCAAATATAGCAGAGCCTTCCTTCGGTCATGTAACTTGAGCATCCAACCGCTGCTTTTTGTGAATGTCCACTCTTGAAGATATGAACCTGTCAGACTGATAATTTTTTTGTAATGGGTGTGCACGCTTCCCAAGGCGGCTTGCAGGGTTTGCTCGGTTGGTTTATTCGATTTATCCAGAAATGGACGTTCGTTCATGGTGTTGTCCTTGATGGTGGGATTCTCATTGCTGCAGGAAATGTATCGATGCGCTAGACCTCGATATGACCTTTCATAAATATTCTGGCTTTCCCCTTCATCTCAACCTTGTCATCATCTTTAATCGACAGGATCAATTCCCCTGGTCGCTGTGAGTTTTGATGGGCGGTCATGGTCTTTTTATTCAATTGCCTGCCCCAATAATTTGCCAGTACCGTGTGAACCGAACCTGTGACAGGATCCTCGTCCACGCCGTACCACGGGTTGAAATAACGACTTTCAAAGTCGTATCGCTTCGAGAGTTTCGTGATACCAATACCATGGTCGCTTTTTCCCGTGCTCTCCTTCATCCTTTGATAATTTGGCTTTATGTTTTGCAAGTCAACTTCCTCATCGAGAACGAGGATAACCTTCCTTATGTTGACTCCCTGAATGCAAGCTTTGATCTCTTGCAGGTTGAAGAACTCATAAAACTCGGGGTCTATGTCGATGGTTTTGTAATCATCCAGTGGAAAGAGCATTGCGATGTTCCCCCCTTCATCTTGATTGACAGCGATTGTCCCTTCCTTGTAAACGAACTTTATTTCGCTCAGGTCGGGGTGATTGTGAAAGATGACCTTCGATGCCCCCAGCGTGGCATGTCCGCAGAGCGGGACTTCGGTCAACGGTGCAAACCAGCGGATGGAAAATTCGCCGTGGCTTGTCTGCCTGACAAATGCCGTCTCTGACTTGTTGATATCGAAGGCAATTTTTTGCATCAAATCCTGAGACAGGTCGTCCTGCAACAGGATCACACCCGCAGGGTTTCCGCAGGCGATTTCCTCGGTGAAGGCATTGACGATGTAGGTTTCCAGTTTCATGGGTTCTCTCTTTTTGCTTGGAATTATATGCCTCCTTTCGACAGTTTGCATCGATTGGCTTTGCGTCCAAATTACCAATTACCAATCTCCAATTCCCTGCTTATAATTGTCCCATGCTTGACTCCCGTTCCATTTACAAGGCCCGCGTGGACGCCGCCATCATGTTCATCACCGAACATCTGGCGGAGGATTTGACTCTGGAGGATATTGCCGAGGCGGCGCATTTTTCATCCTTCCACTTCCACCGCATCTTCTCCGCCATGGTCGGCGAGACACCCCAGCAGTTCCTCAACCGTGTGAGGCTGGAAAGGGCGGCGAATTATCTGGTCAAGAACCCCGCGCACAGTATTACGCAGATTGCCCTCGCCTGCGGATTTTCGTCACCAGCCACCTTTGCCCGTTCCTTCAAAAAGCATTTTGGTATCACTGCCAACGAGTACCGTAAAGTAACCGACAAACCGATGTCGTCGGGAGTTCTTCCCCCGAAAGATGATGGGAAACTTCCAGAATTCACTATCGAGGTTCGCAACGTTCCAGCCTGGAATCTGATCTATGTCTCGAACTTGAAGGGTTACCGCCTTGACTTGATTCAACAGGCGTGGAATCAGCTCTACCGTTGGGCGTCCGCCCGCGACCTGATCACTGAGGAAACTCGCGCTCTCGGCGTCTCACTGGACGATCCGCTGATCACTCCAGCCGAGAAGTGCCGCTATTATGCTTGTCTCTCCGTTTCCGGCGAGATTATTCCCCAGCCGCCGATTGGCTTCATGAAACTTGCGGGGTCGAAGTGTGTCGTTGCTCATGTCACCTGTGCTGCCGAACAAATCCGTGGCGTCTTCATGTATCTTTATCGCGACTGGCTGTTGGACAGTGGCTACCAGCCCGCCGATCTTCCGCCGTACGAGGTTTACCTGCCAACATCTGAAACCACTCAAGAGGGAAATTACGTGTTGGATATTTGTATCCCCATTGTGCCGTTGTAGAAAAGCGTCATTCTGAGGGAGTGGAGCGACCGAAGAATCTCTTTTTACACAGGCGAGATTCTTCGCTCCCCAAAAAAGCGGGTCGCTCAGAATGACATGGTATAGCAAGATTTGCAAAGTGGGTGACAAGACCTGCAAAGCAGGGAAACCGCCTTGGGGGTATCCTTCGCCCGTTCAAATTAAACGGAGGATCAAATGACCCAACATCGGCAAGTTATGTTCCAACACGTCATCTTGAAGGGTGACTCGTATCAAATCGGCAAAACCCAGGCGGACGTAATTCGCGGCATCCCCGGGTTCAGTGAGTTTTTGCGTTCAGGCGCGGGGAAATTCTCGCCCGAAAAGTTCGAGCAGATTTCAGCGCAGATCGACCGCTTCTGTCCTGGTCTCAACGCAGAGATTCAAGGTCTCGCGGATGGACTCGGCATCTCACAGCAGGACTTGATCTACTATGCCTACACCTGGCTGCCCAAAGGGAATTGCAGTCACTTCGCCTTGCTTCCCTCGCGCACCACGGAAGGGAAAACGCTGGTCGGGCGCAGTTACGAGTTCGGCGAGAAGTCCGAAGACCTGCGTCTCTGCACCATGCGGGTGAAGGACAAGTATGCGTTCATCGGCTCCTCGGTTTTGCTCTTCGGTTTCGCCGATGGCATGAACGAGCACGGGCTGGTGGTGACAATGTCTGCGGGCGGACATCCAGTCGGCGCCGTCGAAGGGATGCGCCGTCCCATCCAGGATGGGTTCCAGTTTTGGTTCGTGGTCCGCGCTGTGCTGGAGCAATGCAAAACTGTGGGCGAGGCAGTCGAGTTGATTCAGCAGATTCCCACCTGCGGCAATCCCATCCTGATGGTCACGGACAAATCTGGGCAGGCGGCGCTGGTCGAAATCTTCGGTGCGAACAAGGCGGTCAAGCGCATCGACTCCCATAGCGCGGAGCAAATACTCTTTGCGACCAACCACTTTACCCTGCCCGAAATGCTGCCCTTCCGCGACCCGATCATGGCGCACACCCAGACGCGCTACGACGCAATCCAGTCCCGTCTCGGCGGAACCCAACCCGTGGACAAGGCGGCGATCAAGTCCCTGCTTTCGGATGAGTATCCACGAGGGCTGGCGTGTCACTTCTACGACGAATACTTCGGCACCCTGCGTTCGATGATCTTCGACCCGCAAGCTGGTCAGATCGAAATGTGCTTCGGCTCCCCCGTCGGCGGTGACTGGTACCACATCGACTTCAAATCCGGGATGAAGACCTACCCCGTTCAACTCCCGCTCGAAAGAACCACGCCTGAATTCTGGCAGGCGGTTTCCTGATGGTGAACGTCCCGAAGGTTCGAAAACCTTCGGGACGTTGTTAAGGGGGCATTATAATTACCCCATGCTCCCGCTCCTGCAAACCAAAACCTCCATCCCGCCCGCAAGACAGAATCGGGTGGAACGTCCGCGCCTGATGGAACGCATTGAAGAGGGGATGAAGCGGACCTTCACATTGATTCTTGCTCCTGCGGGATTTGGCAAGACTACTCTCATCGCCGAGTGGGCACGAAGCACACCCATGCCTGTGGCATGGCTCTCCCTCGAACGCAGCGAGCGCACGTCCGAACGCTTCATTTCCTATTTTATTTGCGCACTCCAACAAATCTCCCCACAGGTCGGACAGACCGCCCAAGCCATGCTCACCAGCGGACAGGCGATGGCTGAGGAAGCGATTCTGTTTTCCCTGCTCAATGACCTGAGCGAAATAAAAGAAGACTACGCCATTATCCTGGACGACTATCACCTCCTTGATGGAAGTGAAGTCAACACGATTCTTCAATCCCTGTTGGAGTATCTCCCCGCGCAAATGCATCTGGTAATCACCACGCGCACCATGCCTGAACTTTCACTTACCCGCCTGCGTGCCCGTGACCAGATGGTGGAAATCAATGTGGCGGACTTGCGTTTTACAGAGTCCGAAATCCGCGATTTTCTGGAACGGATGGGAGCACCGCTTCCGCCCGAACAAATCTCACATCTCAACCAATCCACCGAAGGTTGGGCGGTGGGACTTCAACTTGCGGGGCTAACCCTCGCCCGTCAGCCCTTTGACTGGAACATCCCCGCAGGTCAGGCGCACATCTTCGATTATCTCGCCGAGGAAGTCCTGCGCCGCGAAAACCCCGAAGTGCAGGACTTCCTCAAAGTCTCTGCGCTCTTCGATAGATTTTGTATTTCACTTTGTGACCGCTTGTTCTCCTCCCCCCAGTTTCAAAGCGTGAAATTGGGGGGAGGCAGGGAGGGGGGCGATATCCTTGCCTACATCGAACGCGCCAACCTCTTCCTCGTCCCCCTCGACTCCACCGGGACATGGTTCCGCTATCACGCCCTCTTCACCGAATTCCTCCGCCGCGGACTCGTGCCAGAGCAAACGTCGAAGCTGTACCATGAAGCCAGCCTGTGGTTCGAGGAAAACAACCTTTTAGACGAAGCCATTCACTACGCCACACATGCCGCCGATCATGAGCGGACAGCCGCATTGCTCGAAACCCATTATCTCGACATGGTCCAACGCGGCGAACACTCCGCCGTGTTGGAGTGGCTTGGAACCCTGCCGCCCGAAATGATGGAAAACTGTCCGCGCTTGTGGCTGGCAAGGGGATGGGGTAGCATCATCACACTCGATGCGCCAGAGGCGGTGTCTTGCGCCGAAAAAGCCGAAGCGTTGATTTCACCCGACAGAACGTCTGACCACCTGAGGGGAGAGGCGAAGGCGCTCCGTATCCTGACTCAAATCTTTGCGGGCAAAATTGTCCCAATGGAGGAGATCTCCTCCGCCTTTTCCCTGCTGGCGGAAGAGGACGATTTCCTTCATAGCATGTTGCATTTCAACCTGAGCATTCATTACGTCATGCTTGGGGATACCGCAAAAGCGCTCGAGTCTTTCGCTGAGACTTTGGAAGTCACGAAGAGTTTGAACAACCCCCTGCTGTCGATCATTTCCCAGGTGCAGGTTGGCGAAACCCGACAGATGCGCGGCGCGTTGGGATTGGCGGAACGCGCCTTTCAGCAAGTGATTCAATATGCGCGCGAAACCCTCGGCGAGCGCACCTTTTTGCTTGCGATGCCGCTGATCAGTTATTCCGATTTACTGCGCGAGCAAAACCGTTTCGACGAAGCTGTCCGCCATGCCGAGCAGGGGATTGCGTTTGCCCAACTCTGGTTGCCCATTGCCAGCATGGACGGTCAAATTGCGCTTGCCCGCATCGAAGCCGCGCAAAACCGTTGGGACGAAGCCTTTGCCCGTCTTGAGCAAGCCATTCGAGTTGCCGAGTCGAGCACCTCGGTCATCGATGACACGATTGCCTCGCTTCAACTCGTGCGGCTGAATCTTTTACGCGGCGACCTGTCCAAAGCCCAGCATTTGATTCAAGTCTATGATTTGGAAAAGGCTGGCGAGGGGAAGTACTTCCACTTTTGGGAGATGTGCCAGCTGGTGCTTTTGCGCACTAAAGTGTTTTCGCTTCAATCCGACCCGACACCTGCTTCGGTTATTCTCGAAGCCTTATCCACGCTGATTGCTGAAGCGGAACGCCGCGAGCGCGTGACGCCCGTCATCGAAGCCAGCATCCTATCTGCCTATGCTCATCATATGATTTCCGAGCATGACGCCGCCGCTGAAAGTTTATCCCATGCCCTCACGCTCGGAGCGCAGTGCGGCTACCTCCGCATCTTTGCCGACGAAGGCAGGAAACTCCTGCACTTGATCGAACAGTACCGTCCTCATCTTCATGCTCCCCGCGCCTACGTTGAAGAGATTCATAACCTCATTCACAAGGAACTCGCGGCTCAATCCGCCTCGAGCGTAGTCGAGAGGCTGGCTCAGCCTATGCCCCTCACTCGCCGCGAACTCGACATCCTTCAACTCCTCGCCGCTGGCAAAAGCAATCAGGAAATTGCCGAAGAGCGTGTGCTGACCTTGAACACGGTCAAAAAGCATGTGGCGAACATCCTGCAAAAATTGGGCGTTGCCAACCGCACCCAAGCCGTGATACTGGCAAAGAAACAGGGGTGGATGGAATAAACACCTTGCTCCATCGGGGGCTTAGCTCCCGATGGAGCGCTTCGGAAAAATACCCCTTTTCTACTCCTTTTGAGCGCTGACAACCTCCTCCCTGGAGAGTATCTTTAGAAAAAAAGATATATCCAGGGAGTTTTGATTCTGGAACCCAACAGCTTGTTGTTGAGATCACCCCAGAACTTTCCCAAAAGGACTCACATGACTATTTTCACCCCACCTCCACTCATTGACCTGAACGCCGTCACCAAAGCCTACAAAACCGACGCAGGACTCTTCATGGCGTTGAAAGGCGTTGACCTGCACATCAACGCGGGCGAATTCGTCGCGATTGTCGGCAAGTCGGGCAGCGGCAAGACCACGCTGATCAACATGATTACAGGGCTTGACCGTCCCACCGAAGGTGAGATTTTGGTCGGCGGCGAAAGTGTTGAAAAATTGAATGAGAACCAGCTCGCCATCTGGCGTGGACGTACCATCGGCGTGGTCTTTCAATTCTTCCAACTGCTTCCCACATTGACCGCGCTCGAAAACGTCATGTTGCCGATGGACTTCTGCGCCACGCCCGCCTTCAACGAACGCCGTGACCGTGCCATGGAACTGCTCCGCTTGATGGAGATCGACGACCAGGCAAACAAACTCCCCGCCAAACTCTCTGGTGGACAACAGCAACGTGTGGCCATTGCCCGCGCCCTCGCCACCGATCCTCCACTTCTCGCTGCAGACGAGCCGACAGGCAACCTCGACTCCAAAACCGCTGCCGCTGTCTTTGCTCTCTTCGAGCGGTTGGCTGGGCTTGGCAAGACCGTCCTCATGGTGACTCACGACCCCGACCTCGCCCGCCGCGCTGGACGTCAACTTCACATTGCGGATGGGGTCATTGTGAACGACATGAACGGAAAGGTCTCCTCATGACCCGTTGGAAAAAAGTCTACCGCGACCTGTGGAATAACCGTTCGCGCACCACGCTTGTTGTGCTTTCCATTGCTGTGGGTGTTTTCGCGTTGGGCATGATCGTTTCCACGCAGGAGGCGTTGACAGCATCTCTTGCGGCGCAATATGCCGAACTGCGCCCGGCGGATGTCATCATCAAGACTGCCCCCATGCTTGATGATGATTTTGTCACCTCCATTCGCAACCTGCACGGAGTTGACGAAGCCGAAGGCCGCCGTGCCCTGCCTCTGCGAATCTCACTCGATGGAAAAGGGGACACCTGGCGTGACCTGACGCTCTACGCCATCCCTGATTATGACAATCAACGTTTGCTCCATGTTTGGGAACAAAGCGGTAACTGGCCACCTGAGAAAAGCGAAGTGCTTCTGGAACGCGCCACCATTGCCTACCTTGGCATTGAACCCGGTGATGAGATTTTGGTCAAAACTCCGGACGGTAAAAAGTACAGCCTGCGTGTGGCGGGTGTTGCCCACGACCTATACCGTATCCCGCCTGTTATCGAGGGCTGGGTCTATGGCTACGTCAGTATGGATACCATCCGCTGGATGGGACAACCCGAGGATTACAACGAACTCTATATCGATGCCAGTGGAACCACCGACACGGAGATTCGCGCCGTGGCAGATGCCGCCGCTGACCGTGTCGAAGGCGAAGGATTGCCCGTTTTTCAGAAAACCCTGCCTGAGCGGGGAGTTCACCCGATGAATTTCATCATCGAAACGATTTTGATTTTGCTTGGTTTGCTTGCCGCGCTTTCGATGTTCCTGAGCGGACTGCTGGTGGTCAACGTCATCTCAGCCTTGATCGCACAGCAGGAAAAACAGATCGGCATCATGAAAGCCATCGGAGCACGCACCGGGCAAATCCTCGGTTTGTATTTTGGAATGGTGATTGCCCTTGGATTGATCGCCTGCCTGCTTGCCATTCCGTTTAGCAAGATGGGCGCGGATGCGCTTGCCGAATTCGTGGCGGAACTCATCAACTTCGACCCGCCCCAGGTGGAGTACACCTACCTGGCTTTGTTGACCCAGCTTGGGGTTGGTCTGATCGTCCCGTTGGTCGCTGCCGCGCCTTCCATTTTCGGCGGCACAAAGATATCGCCGGCGCGTGTGCTCAGTGAGTATGGCATCAACCAGGTGTGGCGCGGGGCGGGATTCATGGACGCGATCCTCAATCGTTTCCCTAAAACCACCCGCGACCTTTTGCTTGCCCTGCGGAATCCCTTCCGCAAGCGCGGACGTCTCATCCTCTCGTTGGTCACGCTGACGTTTGCGGGCGCGGTCTTCATGGCAATTGTCAACCTGCAAGCCTCACTCAATGACTCGCTTAATGAGATGTTTGCGTTCTGGCGTTACGATGCCTGGCTGGTGATTGATGGTCAAATCCCCTCTGAGCGGCTGGTAAATGAAGCCAAAGCCGTGCCCGGCGTGCGTGAGGCGGAAGCCTGGGGCTTTACTGTTGCGAGGTACGTCCGCCCCGATGATACCGAAAGTGACAACCTGTACCTGATGGCCCCGCCTGCCGGGACCCCGCTTCTCGATCCGCCGATTGTCGAGGGCCGTAACCTCAAGCCCGGTGATATCGACGCCATTCTGGTCAGCCCCGGACTGCTTGCCAACGAGCCAACCCTGTACGTGGGCGGACCAATGAAGGTCAAGATCGAAGGGCGGGAGCAGACCTATACCATCGTCGGCGTGGTAAACATGATGGGCAACGCCACCATCGGTTACTTTACCATCATGGATTACTCGGCTTACGCCCGCCACGTGCGCGAACCCAACCGCGCCAATGCCATCATCATGACCCTTGACCCCGGCACAACTGCCGAACAACTGGCGGTCACCAGTGCTGTCGAAAAGCGTTATGACCGCGCCAACATCGAAGTGATTTCCAACTTCCTGATCAGCGAGGAGCGCGAGGAAATCGACGCCGCCTTTGCAATCATCGTCGCCCTGCTGATGGTGATGACCGTTGTGCTTGCCACCGTTGGCGGGTTGGGGCTGATGGGCACGATGAGCCTGAATGTCATCGAGCGTACCCGTGAGATTGGCGTAATGCGCGCCTTTGGGGCGTCGAGCAACGCCATATTCCGCATCGTTATCGTTGAAGGCTTGTTGATCGGGATGATGAGCTGGATTCTGGCAATTGTTCTTTCACTGCCCATCAGTGCCTTGCTCGCCCGTAACATCGGCACCGCGTTCATGGATTACCCCATGCCTGCGACAACGTCCCCGGGCGGAATCCTCACCTGGGCAGTCCTCGTCATCGTTATTTCCGTCGTTGCCAGCCTGTTCCCAGCATTACGCGCCGTGCGTTTGACCGTGACGCAGGTGCTGGCGTATGAATAACACGTTGAACGTTTAACGTTAAACGTTCAACCATCCAAAAGGAGTTCACCATGAAAAAACTTACCCTCTCTCTCGTCCTTCTCGTCTTTCTCCTCTCCGCCTGCGGTGGGACAGCCACCCCCGTCCCTACGCTGGAACCAGTGAAGGAAAACAGATCAATCGTCGTCGCCGAAGGGACTTTGCTCCCCGATCCCTCGGTTGAGTTATCCTTTGCACAGCCTGGCATCCTCGCCGAGATTTTGGTCTCCGAAGGCGAGCAGGTGACTGAAGGTCAAATCCTCGCGCGCCTCGAAAACAGCGAAGCTTTGCAGGCTGAAGTTGCCCGCGCCGAGGAAGCCTACCTGACGGCGCAACAAGCCTTCAATACCTCCGAAGCCGCGGTGTTGCGGGAACTGTCCGATTCTCACGAAGCTGTGCGAACGGCGGAACTCGCCTTCGATAATTTCGATGTTCCCGCCGACTTGCGCGAGATGACCACCCGTGAGGCGATGGAATTCACCTACGGCAAACTCGAAGAAGCGCGCACCAACTTCGAGCCTTACAAATATCTCGAAGAGCGTCTCGAATGGGAGATGCGCGAGGATGATCCTGAAAACCCCAAGGTGTATCGTGATACGGCAAAAATCTACAAGAAGCGCCTGGACGATGCCTGGGCGGACTATCGCAAAGCCATCCAGTGGGCGGAACTCGAAGCCAACGTCGAAGCTGCAAAAGCGAAGATGCAAAACGCGCAGGAGGAATTCGATAACCTGACCGCTGGTGAAAACGCCGAGCAAATGGCGGTTGCCCGCGCCCAATTCGAGTCCGCGCTGGCGAGCCTCAACGCCGCCCGCGCCGCCTTGGACAATAGTCAACTGCGCGCACCGTTCGCCGCCACCGTCCTCAGCCTTGACTTGTCAGTGGGTGAGACAGTCAACGCTGGCGCGCCCGTCGCCTTCCTTGGTGATTTGGGGCGCTGGCAGGTCGAGACCAAAGACCTCGCCGAAATTGACGTGGCAAACGTAACCGTTGGCGATAAGGTCACTATCAAACTGGATGCCTTCCTCGACGAGGAATTCACAGGCACAGTCACCGGGATCGACCCCGTCGGACGCGAATACTTAGGTGACATGACCTACAAAACGACAATCACGCTTGATGAGTCTGATCCGCGATTCAGATGGAATATGACTGCCACAGTGACGATTGATACTGAGGCCGAGTAAAGTTTGTGGCAACAAAAAGCGGTTCCGAAGGATAAACTTTCGGAACCGCTTTTGATTTCATGTTAGCGGGCGTGGATGGCGCCTTGGCGCCACAGGAAAAACTCGAAGCCAGAAAAATGCTCCTAAATTGCGCAGACTCCCACATGTCAAGTGCACGCTTTGTTGGGCGGTTTTCAAAGATTTGAGACGCTGGTTTTTCAACAGATCAGTCTTCCGCAGACTGCTACATCTGCCATCAACCATCCTGTGGCGCACAGAATTACCCCGACCAAAATAACTGCAAATCCAATGTTGAAATCCGAAACATCAGTTTTGGCCCTTTGGCGTTTTTCTTCCAGTGTTCCTTGATGACGGACATGCACATCCACAGAGGTGCGCCAGAAATTCGCAAAGGCAAGTCCAAGTACTGCAATACCCAATCCAAGGTACATGAGAATCTTGCCTAGTGAAAACAAGGAGAAGGTATCGCTGATCAAGAGAACAAGAGCGACAACCACAATTAATCCGAGATACGCGGAAAGGGGAATAGCAAGGTATTTTAGCTTGGGTCGAAGTTGGTCCATTTTGCTAAGAACTCTTTTCTTCGATGTTGCCTGTTTATCGAACGAACGGCGACTAACCGCCCAACTATGAGTTATACGGGTCATTCTTTATAACACCCGATGTAGGGCGTTATACCAACTCAATCCGCATAACGGACTATTCCTTCATTCTCACGAAAAATCCGCCCGTGTCCTTTTCATGAATCTCGAAGCGGTGCTTGAAATTCATCATCATCTTCGACAACTGCTTGTGACCGTAGGTGCGCGGGTCGAAGCTGGGATCGAGCTGATAAAGGGCATTGCCCATGGTTGCCAGCGACGCCCAGCCATCCTGTTGGACAGCCATCTCGAATGCCTGTGTCAGCAGGGGAATGGGGTCGGCTTCCTCTTTTTCCTCCTTGACCTTCTTCGTCTTATCCTGACTCTTCGGTTTCTGTTGGGCGGGCTTCTTTTCCGTCACAAGGTTTTCGGTGTAGACGAACACGTCGCAGGCGTTGACAAAGGGTTTGGGCGTCTTCTTCTCGCCGATGCCCATCACAAAGATGCCCGTCTCGCGGATGCGCGTAGCCAACCTGGTGTAATCGCTGTCGCTGGAGACCAGGCAAAAGCCATCCACCACGCCTGAGTGAAGGATGTCCATCGCATCGATGATCATCGCGCTGTCGGTGGCATTCTTTCCGATGGTGTAGCGGAATTGCTGGATGGGCTGGAATGCGTGGAAGTTGAGCGTGTCCTTCCATGAATTCATGCTGGCGGTTGTCCAGTCCCCGTAAATGCGGCGGACAGTCACCTGACCGTAGCGTCCCGCCTCCACAAGCATCTTGGAAAGCAGACCCGCCTGTGCATTATCGCCGTCGATCAGGATGGCGATTTTGTCGCGTGAAAGAGGTTTGAGTGGTTCGTTCGTCATAATGCGATTATACCTTCTGACTCGCCGAATCGCTGCCCTGTTGACTCGCCTGAATCGCTGACTTGCTGACTCACTAAATCCCCCACCTCCCAACCTTTACCAAACCTTTACATTTGCTTTATGATAACGAGATCACCCTATAAGAGAATCTGCCCATGACAAAAATCCTTGTAATTGACGACGAGCCGACCATCGTAAATCTTGTTCAAGCCTATCTCAAGCCCGAAGGCTACGAAGTTTTCACCGCCACAGATGGTCCTTCCGGACTTAAGGCGGCGCGCGCTTTCAAGCCCGATCTTGTGGTTTTGGACGTGATGCTGCCCGGTATGGACGGCTTGGAACTGCTCTCCCGATTGCGACGTGAGTCGCAGGTCTATGTCATCCTGTTGACTGCCCGCACCGAAGAGACGGATAAAATCGTCGGTTTGTCTGTCGGCGCGGACGATTACGTCACCAAGCCGTTTAGCCCGCGCGAGTTGGTGGCAAGAGTCAAGGCGGCGTTGAGACGTCTGCAAACAGGACCAGCTTCGGGCTCGGCAGAGGGCGCGCTGGCGTTCCGTCACGTGCGGATCGATCTCGACGCGCGCCAGGTCACGGTGGACGATCAGCCCATCGATCTCACCACCAGCGAGTTCGACCTGCTGCGTGCGCTGGCGGAAAATCGCGGGCGCGTCCTTTCGCGCGAGCAATTGCTTGAACGTGTGTGGGGCGGCTCGTACTTCGGCGAGATGCGCGTGGTGGATGTCCACCTCGGGCATATCCGCCAGAAACTGGGTAACCCCGATTTTATCGTCACCGTGCGCGGTGTCGGTTACCGTTTCGACGATGACACTCTATAAACTGGTGAATTATGAAAACTTTTCAATCCCGTTTAGGTATTAAATTATTTCTTTCCTACTTTGTCGTGATTCTGGTGGGCATGTTTGTCATTGGGATTATAACCAACCTGACGACGCCAGCCGCCTATGCGCGTCATCTATTATTCATGGAACAACAGATGGGTGGCAGTGGGATGGGACAGGGACAGGGAATGGGGATGGGTCAGGGAGAAGGACTGGGCTTTGGACAGGGGCAAGGACAGGGCAGTGGAATGATGGGGAGCTTCTACCAGAACTTTCGGAATACGTTCAATGAAGCATTGGTTGTTGCTGTGATTGCAGCCTCCATTGTGGCACTCGCGGTTAGTTATGTCTTTAGCAGGAGTATCCTTGCGCCTGTGCAGGTGATGAAGAATGCCAGTCTGCGCATCGCCGAGGGTCATTACGATGAACGTGTGGAGATGCGCGGGGAAGATGAACTTCATCAACTGGCGGGGAGTTTTAACAAGATGGCGGAGCAGTTGGAACAGGTTGAGACCATGCGCCGACGGCTGATCGGCGATGTGGCTCACGAGCTTCGTACCCCGCTGACAGCCATCAAAGGCTCTGCCGAGGCGTTGATGGACGGTGTGCTTCCAGCCTCTGCCGAAACCTATTCCCAAATCCATGCCGAGGCGGAACGCCTGAGCCGATTGGTGGAAGACTTGCAGGAACTGAGCCGCGTCGAGTCCCGTGCCGTGCAATTGAACATTCACTCTGCGGATTCAACTTCCCTGATTCAAACAGTGACCAAACGCCTGCAGCATCAATTCGACGAAAAGCGGGTGACGCTGACCCTCAGCCTGCCACACGACCCAATCCTTGTCCTCGCCGACGAAGACCGTATCATCCAGGTGCTCACCAATTTGATCGGCAATGCTTTGCAGTACACGCCATCCAACGGGACGGTTACTGTCTCGATTGAACGCAATAAAAACGAGGCGCGAATTTCCATCCGCGATACGGGCTATGGAATCCCCGCCGAACACCTCAAGCACATTTTTGACCGCTTTTATCGCGTGGACAAGTCCCGCTCGCGCGCGCACGGCGGCTCGGGCATTGGCTTGACCATTGCCAAACATCTCGTCGAAGCGCACGGCGGAAAAATCTGGGCGGAAAGCGATGGCGAAAATAAAGGCAGTGTGTTCGTGTTCACACTGCCTTTGGTTCATTGAGATTGCTTCGTTTCGCTTGCAATGACTTTCATTGTATTGGCTTCACCACGCCCACGTCCGATGGCGCGCCGCCGAAGAGGCTAATGTCAGTGCAGGAGGGTTTGTCCACGCGCAGGAGAAGAACATCATCGGACGAGGCGTCCACCTGGATGATGGTATCCTGCTGGTAGACTGAGTCAACTGTCAACTTGAGATTCACCTGATTCCCGACGGGCAGGTTGGGAACACATATCTTTTTATCGGGGTGTTCGCGGTCCTCGTCAATGGCGCGGAGAAGGGCGCAGGTGTTGGGTAAATCCGCTGTTCCCGTGTTTTTCACCGTCACGTACGCGTTGGTCACTTCGCCCATGCCGTGGGTGATATCGATGCCCGTGTTGCAGCCGAGGATATCCACTACCAGCGACTTGACCGGTGTGGAAGTCGGCACCGGTGTAAATGTCTCGGTGGGAGGAGGCAGTGTACTCGTCAGCGTGGGAGGTGGGGTATCGGTCATAGTCGGGCTGACTGGGATAATCTCCGTCACGCCGGGGAAGAGGGTATTCGTCAGGGTCGGTGTGAAAATGATTGGTGTGGCTGTGATAATGTTCGGCGTTGGCGAGGGTGGGACAATCCAGGTCGGCACCGGCTGAGGGGCTGTCCCGAACACATCACATGCGGCGAGAAAAAAGACAAGCGCTAACAGGACAGATATCTTTTTCATGACTTGATTATACTCCCGCGCTTTTTAGACTCGATTGTATTCCAAACTTTTGCGCCAATTCCTCGTCGGATGGCTCAACCAAAAGTTCACCGTTGGGGAGGACGATGGTGGGAATGATCCGTTTCCCGTTGTTGAGACTCTTTACAAACGGTGTCGCCCCCGGAACCTTATCGATGTCCACGTTTTCGTATTCGATTTTGTGGCGGTCGAAAAAATCCTTTGCACGCCAGCAATCGGAGCACCATTCGGCGCTGTACATGGTAATGATGGACGGGTTCAGGTTGAACAGGCTTGATGTGGTCATGCGCGTTTTTCCTCGGTTGTTTGGGTGAATTTTACCCGAATGTTATTGTGAACTCGCCTCCCCGTCTCCGGGTGCTCTGGGACCTTTGGAAGCCATAAACTCTGACACCCCTTGTCCCATTTCTATGTTAAAATTGAAACCGCCTCGCTTTGATATGAAAATTAATATTCATTTTTGGTAAGCAGTGTACAGGGTGTCACAGTGTCGAACCTAAAGAAATCATTTTTTTGGATTGCTTTTTACCTGCTGGTTGTGCTCGTCCTTGCCCAACTTGATCGTTCTGATACACCGGTCATCAACTTTGCCTCGTATTTTTATCTTGTCGCAATTTTCCTTGTGCCGGTCATGATCTTTGTCCCATCCCTTCACAAGGTATCTGTGGCTGCGCCCATGTTTTTTTGGGGTGCAATTTATTTTGCCCTCTTGCAGATTGTAGAGCGTGAACTGACGGCTGCGACCAACATCGAGGTGATCGTTCTCGAAATTGTGATTATCGAAGTCGGGGTGTGGCTTTCCTATCAACTTGCCACCGGGATTGCGCAATCCGAATCGTTGATGGATGTCCTTGCGCAGGGGACATTTCCACATCGTGCCACGGAATTGGATAAGGCGTCGGAGCAGATCAGGACCGAATTTGGGCGCAGCAGGCGTTATCACCGCCCACTGTCGCTACTGGTCGTGTATGCCTATCCAAAGGATGAGGAGGCGGTGCGCGAAATGCTGAAAAGTGTGCAGCACGATGTGCTTGCCCGCTTATCCAATGCCCGTGTTGGACAGGCGATTGGCGACACGATCCGACAGACCGATCTGCTTGTCCGCGATCACGTTGGACGTTTTATCGTCCTCTGCCCCGAGACCGAACTGGAAAGCGCCGGGTTTCTCGCCAAACGCGCCTGCAAAGCCGTTGAAGACCGGACCGGGTTGCAGGTTGCCTGTGGGGTTGCATCCTTCCCTGACGAAGCTTTAACTTTCGAGGACCTGTTGAACCTGGCTCGTGACCATTCCAGGCAAATGCCGGTTGCAGACAAGCCGATTGACGCGCAGGAACAGATCGCGCAATGACCAGCACAATGCTTACTCCAATCGACCAACAGGATTGGATCAATGCCTTCGATCCAAAGAAACGGTTTTTTCAGGGACGTTCCTACTTGTTTGCAAAACGGGCGATGGACCTTGTCCTCGTTCTTTTGAGCGCTCCGTTTTGGATTCCCCTGCTTGGCGTCCTTGCCGTGCTTATTAGAGTCACCTCTCCCGGTGCGCCGGCGTTGTTCACCCAATACCGCACCGGAAAAGGCGGCAAGCGTTTTCGAATGTATAAGTTCCGCTCCATGGTGCCAAATGCGGAAGCTTTGAAGGAAAAATACGCCCATTTGAATGAACTGCAGTGGCCCGACTTCAAGATTACCAACGACCCGCGCGTTACGAGGGTTGGAAGGATTCTACGGAAGACGAGTCTCGACGAATTACCCCAGTTGATTAATGTGCTTAAAGGTGAAATGAGCCTGGTCGGTCCGCGCCCCACCTCATTTGGAGCTGAGACCTATAAGTTGTGGCACACCGAACGGCTGGATGTCAAGCCCGGTCTGACAGGGTTGTGGCAAATTGTTGGGCGCGCCCAGCTTGAATTTGACGACCGCCTGCGCCTGGATATTGCCTACATCGAGAGGGCTGGGTTGTTGTTTGATATTGTTATTCTATTTCGCACTGTGGCGGCTGTATTCCAGCAGCGCGGGGCGCACTAGTATATGACATCCAGGCTGGCATATATTGTGTCGCGGTTTCCGAAGTTATCGGAAACCTTTATTTTGCGCGAGATGATAGCCGTCGAGCGGGGAGATTTTAGTGTCGATCTCTTTCCCTTGATTTTGGAGAAGCCCCCCGTTATTCACCCGGAAGCGGAACCCTGGTTAAAACGCCTGCATTATTGCCCCTGGCTTTCCGTGGAAATGGCGCGCGCAAATCTGCTTCAATTCTTTAAATCCCCGTTGAAATATCTTTCGTTGTGGCTTGCAATAGCGCGGGGAAACGCCAAAAGCCCAAAGTTCCTGGCAAGGGCAATTCTAATCCTGCCGAAGGCGGTACAAATGGCGGCGGAGATGAAGCGCGAAGGCGTTGCGCACGTCCACGCGCATTATGCAACACACCCGGCGCTGGCAGCCTGGATCGTACACAAGCTGACAGGGATTCCATACAGTGTGACTGTGCACGCTCACGACATCTTCGTGGACCGTTCGATGCTCGAATTGAAACTGCGCGATGCTGTATTTATTGCAGCCATTTCCGAGTACAACCGCGATTTCCTTGCCAGACACCTGGGCGAGTGGGTGCGGGAAAAAACGCACGTGGTTCATTGTGGAATTGAGCCTGGTTTGTATACCGGTTCGTCCGCGGATGGGGATGCTTCAAAGTTCAGAGTTACCAGCATCGGGAGCTTGCAGCCCTACAAAGGGATGCAGTATCTTGTGGAGGCTTGTGCCCTTTTACGCGACAGGGGGGTTCCCGTCAGTTGCAAGATTGTAGGCGAGGGGGAGGAGCGGACACGATTGGAGGGGCTGATTGCCAAATACGACCTCTCTCAAACTGTGGAATTGCTGGGTGCCAGGGACCAAAAGCAGGTGGCGTCGATACTTCGCCAGGCGCAGGTTTACGTCCAGCCGAGTGTCATCACACCGTCGGGGAAAATGGAGGGGATTCCAGTATCCATCATGGAGGCCTTTGCTGCTGGCTTGCCGGTGGTTGCATCCCAGCTTTCGGGAATCCCCGAGCTTGTAATCCCAAATGAAACAGGATACCTTGTCCCGCCTGAAGAGCCATCCCTTCTGGCTGACACGCTCGAACATGTATATCGCAACCCTGACGAGGCGGTTTCCTTTGCCCAGGCTGGACGGGAAAAGGTGCTCAGCGAGTTCCTGCTCGATGCCAACGTGGAAAAGCTGACCTCGTTTTTCCGTCGGACAATCGGTCAATCCTGATTAAGGATGACTGTCCAAGCCTGCCAGTTTCTACAGCGGACTCTCAAAATCATTGCATCCCCCATATAAACGCTTGCCTTCGGGCGGAGAGTGTGCAATAATCGCCTCATGCGATGTCCAAAATGTCAGAGTGGAAATTTTGAGACAAACAAGCCCTGTCCGCAGTGCGGGTTTCAGGGCGAGGCGGCGAGACTCGAGGAGTTGGGTCATCTTCAATGGCTGTTGAATCAAATGGAGGGGTGGACGGAATTAAACGTTGAAGCAACGTCCCTTTTCAACCTGAAAAAAATCTATTCCACGCGTCTGAAAACGGCGCTGATTGATTTGGGGTTGCGCCCGCGTTCGTTCACGCCTTTCGAAGCTGAACACGCCTGGGTGAAGCTTGTTCACCTCGAGGCGCTCTTTGAGAAGGTGACCGAATGGAGCAATGCTGGCTATTTCGTTTTGGATTTGCGTGACCCTGTTGTCACGCAGCGCGCCCACGCGGAGGAATTGCGCCAACGATTGGAGGATTATCAACGCCCCGACTTGCTGCAAACCGACCAGACCCGACTCGATACTTTGAACTTCCTGCTCGATAACATTGACATTCTAAAATCCAGGAGATGGTTCAAGTCAAAGGTGGAGGCAGATCAAGCCGCTGCGCCGCTCAAAGCTGAGAGGCAGGAGATTCAAATCCGCCTTGGGCTGATTGCTGCGCCCAAGGTTGAGGAGCCAGTTCAGGCGGAAGTTGTTCCTGTAATCAAGCCTGTTGAAGCAGTGCCCGCTCTCCCGTCCAAGCCAATCCAGGAAAGATTCTGGACCGCCGTCCTCTCGGAGCGCACGCTTCAAGGGCTGATCTTCTTCGGCATCCTCCTGCTGTTTGCCGCAGCAATCTCATTCGTCATCTGGGGCTGGAAGGATTTTCCCGCGCTTGTGCGTGTGGCGATTCCATCAGGTTTCACGGTTTTATTTTTCGCGCTGGGCTGGCTGGTTCAGACCAGGACCAAAATGCATCGCTCGGGAATTGCATTGAGCGCCATCGCCGCGCTGTTCATTCCGATTGACTGTTACATTACCTTCTTCACCTACACCTCGGCGACACGGGACTGGGGGAACTTCTGGTTCTGGACTTCGCTTCTCTGCGTGATTGCATATGTCGTATCAACCCTTGTGATACAAAGCCGCTTCTTTGGCTACCTGACTGGCATGGCTGTTGGAAGCCTTGCGATGTCAGTGATCGAAGTGACACGCGACTTCACTCATCTTTCGCAGGATTGGTTCACTGCCAGCCTCTCGGTTGTTGCGGCGGGAATGGTGATCCTTGCGGTGTGGATTGCGCGAACAAAAGAAGCGGGACGTTGGCGTGTCTTTGCCGAGCCGTTCCGCTACTTGGGATTGATCGTCCCTGGCGTGCTGATGCCGTTGACCCTTGTCATGCGGCTGGTAACTCGTGACACCTTCGACGCCCTGCACTACGCGATGACCGTCAACTGGTTCGTTGGCGGATTCATCTTCGGCTGGGGCGCGGTTCAATACCGTAGCCGCAGTTTGGGAACTCTCGCTACGATTTCCCTGCCGATTTCGGTTTATATGGGACAGGCGGCTTTCTTCCACAACGCGAACATAAATCCCGCCTGGCATGCCTTCGGCTTGGCATGTCTCACGCCCTTGTATTTGTACGTGGGTAAACGACTTCTGGACATAAAAGACGATTCGGTTTTGCAATCGCACGGACGCACCGCCACGACCTGGGGTGTTGCACTAGTCATTGTTGCGGCGCTTTACTCGTTGACCGACCTGGGAAGTGGCGCACCTGCGGCTGCCAGTCACGCCGTGTTGGCTTTCAGTGTGGCGATGGCTTCGATTGTCTATCAGAGACCGCGCTATTTATATGGCGCGTCCTTCTTCTCCTTTACCGCGTTGACTTTTGTGATGACCGAACTGGAGTTGAATCTATCCGATTTGAGTGTGGGGTGGATTTCGCTGGCGATCGGTCATATTTTGCTGGCGCTATATTTGGGGAAGAGGTTGTCAACGGACTCTGTAACGGATACACGAACAGAAACAGATGGATGGCTCGAATATCTTTCGCCGCTTGTGGATGCGGCGTATGCAATTGCGGGACTTGCCCTCCTTCCGCCTTTGGCTCCATACAACGGTGATAGGATGGTGTACGCACTGGGTAACTGGCTCATGCTTTCGGCGTGGGGAGCGCATCTGGCTTACAAGCAAACTCCAGGCTTTTTGACGAGAGATGATGAAACAGACGCCTCTTCAAAAAAGAAGTGGTGGCTTACAGATTGGCTCTTGACGGGCGCGGTCTATCATTGGTTTGCCGCGCTGCCGCTTCCGCTTTGGGTGTGGATTACTTTTACTGTCAATGACCATCCAGCAGATTATCGCCTGCCATTGGCACTTGCAGTTCTAGCTTGGGGCATGGTCTTCGCCAGTCACTGGCTAAGGTTTACTGACTGGGCGTGTCGTATCCCGTGGCGTTTGGTGGGACTGGTGACAAGTGTTATAGCTGTGATATCTGCCTTCAATATCGCACCGCATGGATACACTCCTCCATTAACTTTATTGCTGGTCGGCTTGCTGTACTTTGCAGATACCATCTCGTCGCTCGAAGCTGTTGAGTTTTATCCCGCAGGGTTGGTCACAGCCTGGGGACTGATGTCCCTGCTCGACAAGGCAGGCTGGGATACAGAACCCATCACCTTCAGCCTGTGCCTGTTGATTGTTGTTTATTTCCTGGCGGGGTTGGAGGCAGAGCGCAGGCGAAGCGCGACGTTCAAATTCCTCGCGCCGCTTTACGTCACCGCCCACCTGCTGACATTGTTTGCCCTCGCGCGGATTGCATTCAATCCGTTGGACGAGTTGCTTTTCTCCCAAAAGTGGACAGAAGCCATGCAGTTGTGGGGCGCCGCCGATTTGATAATTCTTGCAGCCATTTATGCGCTCTTTGCGTGGGGGTGCTACAAGGAAGGTTGGGCGCATGTGGCGGCATGGCTTGGCTGTGCGGGCGGTGGACTCATCGCCATCGTCTACAGCAGCGGACAAGGCTCGCTGGCGGCGAAGGGCGCCGTCATCGCTTCGTTGTTCATTCTCGCCGAGCGCGGATTGAATTACCTGAAGACAAGAGGGGATGTAAAGAGAAGACTGCGCGCGCTGGCGCGAATGGTCTGGGTTCTCTTTTGGCGTCCTCTGCTGGTGGTGGGTTGGGTGGCTTCGGCTGGGACGATTGGACTGTCCCTCGTCCGCAACTTGATCTGGCTCGGCGGCGGACGGATTCAACAGACCTGGGCTGCGGTGGGGTTGACCATCATCGTCGCCTTGTACGCGCTCTCGGCGCGGATGTTCCGACAGGCGCGTTTCGTCTGGCTTGCTGCCTTCCTTTCCTTCATCCCATGGACGATCTATCATAATCTCGGCTGGTTTACCTCCTACGATCCGAAGTTGACGGAGTTCGCGGCGGCATGGGTAGTTCTGGCATGGCTGAGTTTTTTGGTCAGCCTGGGCGTGGCGCGATTTGCCAAATCATCCTACGTCATTCCGCTGAAGACATTCACACATATCCTATTACCGTTCTCGATGTTGTGGGCGGTGGCGGATACCGACGTGAGTCTTATCACGGTTGGGTTGTCCATCGCCCTGTATTTGGTTTCCGCATGGTTGCTTTATCACCGCGTCAAGCAACAAGACCAGGTCGTTTCTGCGATTTCCGCTACGCGATTCCTGTATCCTGCTTTCGGATTGATTCCACTGTGGTTCGTCTATTTGCTGGATTGGCTGCTGCCGATGGCGCGGCACGAACATTTTGGGCTGATGTTGCTTCCCTTCGGTGTCATCGGACTGGTTGCTGGTCTGCGCCTCGAACGGATTGCGCCCTGTCCCGAACTTAAACGCGCCTACGGTTTGCCCGCCTACATCGTTGGGTATGCGACTCTTGTGGTTGGCACATTGCTCACGGCGCACATCACAGGTCTGCTGGTGATGGTCCTGCTTTATGACGCGCTCCTGCTGGCGGCGTCGGCGTGGATTTTCAAGAATCCGCTGTGGGTGTATCCCGCGTCCGCAGTGGGGGCGCTGGCGTTCGCCTTCGCGCTTGGCGAAGGAAATGTCCCAGCCAACAGACAAGGCTGGTGGTTGATTGGTCTTGCGGCAAATTATCTGCTCATCGGCTGGGTGCTGCGCCGCATGAAATTACCTTCCTACGCCGCTGGTGTGATGACGGTTGGCTTTGCCTTGATTGCGTTTGGCTTGCCGCCCTCAAGCAGGGACCAGGTTGGCGCGATGTGGGGGTATGCGGGCGCGGCTCTGCTTTACGCGGTCAGCGCGTTTTGGTTGAGACAGCCTTTATTGCTTGTCCCTGCCAGTGCGTTGGTCGTCGTGCCGTATGCGGTGGCTTTACAACGTTCCGATTTGCAAGCGGATTTTTACGGACTGGCTCTAATACCTGGAGCAGTCATTGCGCTCGCTCTCGGCTGGCTGGCGGATAGATACTTCGGCGCGTGGAAGGATTTCCCTTGGGATAAGCCGCTTCACTGGGCGACCGCCTTCGTGGACAGGTTGCTGGGCTGGTGGGGATTCTCGCCTTACGCTTTGGGCTTTGGGCTGGCTTTCTTCGCCCCGCTCTTTTGTGGTGACCGCTCCGACTTGCGAGCGTTGACCCTGACGCTTTTGACCGTCATCTGCGGTTGGGCTGTCTTCCACTTTAGGCTGCGCGGCTGGCTGTTCGCCGCGCTTCTGGCTTTGCACTTTGCGGTGACCAGCTTCTTCCATTATCTCGATTGGAATTTCTTTTATTTGGCAGAAGAATGGTGGCTGCGCTTCATGCCGTTGACCGTTACGATGGCGGCTTTGGGTTTGTTCATCGAAAAACGTTTCAAAGAAGACTCGCCGCTCAACTCAGGCAAAATGACCGTGGGCTGGTCGCGGGTATTTTATCTCTTCCTCGCGGCGGATATGTTCTTCGGTCAAGTTGGCAGTATCAGCGGGACTTATGCTGGCATGACGGTGACGTTGATTCATATGCTGTTGTGCGCGGTGCTGGCGTCGGTTTGGTTGTCGGGCGGCTTGGCAATCCTGAGCGGATTTTTGGGAGTCGTCGCGCTGCTGCAATGGTACTCTGCGCTGGACATCACGCTTGAGAATTTGCCTATCATGCTTGCGGCGCTGGCTCTCGGCTACGGAAGCCTCGGGCTGGGATACAAACTCCTGAAACGGCGACCAACTCAAGGCGCGGAAAAGGAATCCGCCTTGTGGGGGCTGCCATGGCTGACGGTTTGGGAAAGTCCATTAAGCGGATGGAGTCTCACCCTGTCGCTTTTCTCCCTGCTGTTGACCTTAATCATCGGCTTCGACCTTGCTACCTGGATCGTTCGCGCGTTGTTTGGGCTCGCCTTCCGAGACTTCGTTGATTTCGAGACGGTACGGATGGCGGTTTGGGTGCTCTCGTTGACGGGGCTTTTGTATGCGCTTGCAGCGGCGGCGTATCGTAGGCTGCGCGTCGGATATCTTGCCATGGCGATGTTGATCGGCGCGTGGTATCTGTACGCGTTCTTCATCAACGCATGGGACAACCTGCGAGTTGTCCAGTGGTATGCCATGCCTGTGGGTTTGTATTTGCTCGGCATCGGATTCCTTGAATGGAACCGCGGGAACAAACTGCTGGGACGCTGGCTGGATTACGCCGCGATGCTGTTGATGATGGGTTCGCTGTTCTGGCAGACGTGGGTGTTTGGCTGGTGGTTCGCGCTGACGTTGATGGCGGAAGGACTCGCCTTCATGTTCGTCATGGGAGTGGGGCGGCGGCTGAGGAGATTCTTCTACGCGGGGCTGACGGGCGCGATGCTCGCCGTGTTGGGTCAATTGTTGAATTCTTTGCAAAACGTCAATCAGTGGCTGGTCTTTGGCTTGATCGGGTTGCTAATGATCGCAGGTGCTGTCACCATCGAGCGTAACATGGAAGCCATCAAGACCTGGCGCGATGAAGTGGCGGAGACGTGGGAATAAGGATGAAGGTTGAATGATGAAGGATGAAACGAAAGGCACAATCTCGGTTGGGTTGAAGCAAGCCATCATGACAATCAGCCTTATCCTGATTCTCGTGGGGCTCCCGTTGAGTATTGGTTTTTTATGTGTGGCGGTGCCAAGCTATTCCGACTTGGGAATTATCTTAGGCGCTTTCAGTTTTCTGGCTGTGGTACTTACCCTTGGTGTTGGGCTGGTGACACTCATCCACATCAGCAGTTCCATTGGAAACAAACCATCGAAACCGATGCTGCTTCCTCCCATGCCTTTGATGATCGGCGTATTTGTTTTATTGCTCATGGTTGCCGTTCCCATCTTCATCATCGGGGATGCCTTGGCAGGGTTCTTCTTCCCGCCTTTGTTGATTCTGCTCGCGGCGCTGCCTCCGTTGTGGGCGGTGGCATGGTTTATGTCAACGGACTCTGTCACGGACACGCGGACGAAACCGGACTTGACAGCAGACCTGTCAACGACCACGATGTTGACGGATGATACAAGCGGAAGACATATCACCTGGCGGCGCGGGACAATGGCTTTTATCGGTGGCGGGACCATTGGCGTGTTTGTTGCGCTTTTGTTGGAGATTCTCCTGCCTGTGATCGTGTTTGCGCTGGTGTTCGATCTGGCAGACGTAGCGTTTGACAGGCTCGACAATCTGTTCGATGCGCTGGCGGGTTCGCGTATTTCGGAGGCGTTGACCAATCGCGGCTTTATTTACATCTTCATCCAACTGGCGGTCATCGCTCCGCTGGCGGAGGAGATTGCCAAGCCGCTCGCGCTCCTTCCCATTTTGCGGCAGTTGAATCGCAGGGAAGCCTTTTTGCTCGGCGCGTTTGCGGGCGCGGGTTTTGCCGCGGTCGAGAACGTCATCTATGCCGCGAGCGGCGATGAAATTTGGAGCGGCATCCTGCTTGTCCGCGCGTTGGGCGGGGCACTGCATCCGCTTGGGGCTGGCTTGATGGCGCTGGCTTGGCGTGACATTTTGAACAGGGAACCGAACGCGGCGTCGAACTGGCTGACTCGCTTCGCCATCGCAGTCGGTGTCCATGCCGCGTGGAACGGCGGCTCCCTGCTGGTCATCACGCTCGGCGGCGCGGGGTTCTTCGGTGAACTTCCCGATGAGATTGGCATCCTTGGCGTTTCGGCGGCGGGCGGGATGCTGGCTTTTCTTATTTTGCTTGGGATTGCCGCCCTGTGGATTGGTCGCGCTTTCGGACGCGGCGAAAGCCCAAGCCTTTTCCCCGCCAACGAGCAGACGGGCGCTTCGCTTCCGCCCTCGGAGCGGACTCTGGCCATTTGGGCTTTGGCTTGCCTGACGGCGATTGTCCCCATTGGGATTGCGGGATTAAGTCTATGGTTGCGATGAAATCAATTCGGATGAAACCGTTCAATTGGAATCGCTGGATCGCCGTTGGGCTGGTCCTGCTCAACGCGTATGCGTGGGTGGTCGCCATTCAAGCCGCGTTCAAGCCTTACGTGGTTGACCCCGTGCGCGACCCCGAGGTTGTCGCGCTGTTGGATTACATCTATTCAGGCAAACATTCAGGCGAGGCATGGGAAGTCAACCTGACAGAGTTGGAAGCCGAGCAGACGATCACCTGGTATCTGGAGAAGTATCCGCAAATCCCCTTCGAGCATCCGAATGTCACCATCACTCCCGACTATGTGGGCGGCGAAGGCGATGTGACGGTCACGGGGATTCGCATCCATGTCAGCGGGAAGGCGACGGTCACTTTGCAGGATGGTCTGCCCGTCGTCAAAATCCTTGAGATGAACCTGCCGCTGCCAGCGTCCATCCGCAACGCCATCGAACGGGAGATTCAAGTCCAGTTGAAGCGGGCGGATTTGTTGCCCGTCCGCTTCACGTCCGCAGAGTGGGGCGACGGAGTGGTTGTGGTCAAAGGGGTGATTCGGTAGCTACAGCGAACAATTGTCCGCCTGAATGGTAGCTTTCCCGCTTTCGGTGATATGTCCCAGTCGGTCGTAAATTTTGAAATAATAAGTAATAAAATCAGACGGAGTGGTGTTTTGCGTCAGTGAAGTGGAATACGTGTAAACGCCCTGCGACGGATTCATCACTGCCAGAACTGATTTCACATTATTGATGCTGTAAACTACTTTTACAGCCTCGATCCCGTCCGCGTCCGAAGCGGAGACGGAAAAGCTGAGGGCGCAGGAACTGGCGCTGGCGGTGGGGTTGTTGAAATATGACGGCGCGTCAACGGGAGTGGGGGTAAAGCTTGGTGTTTGAGGCGTGGGTGTAGGCTCTATAGTTGGAACGTCGGTTGGGATGAGCGTGACGCCGGGCTGCGGCGTATCGGGGGTAAGCACGACGTTCAATATCGTAGGGGGCGCGTTCGGGACATACAAAACCTGCCCTGTATAGATAAAAAGCGAACGTCCCATGCAATTCCCGTTTTGCAGGGCGGCGGTGGTCGCGCCGAATTTCAAGCCGATTTGATACAAGGTTTCCCCGCTCTGGATAACGTATGTCACCCAACCCGCCGGGTGATAACAAGGGGCGGGCGGGGGGATGCGCGTGGCTGTGGAAACGGGTGGAACATATATGACCGCTCCCGCCGCCAGAGTGGGCGTGGAAGTAATTTCACTGACAGGGGCGGGCGCTGACGTGACCGAGAGTCCGCGAAGGCTTTTCAACCCCTGAATGGGTGAGTTGCTCGTTTGGGCAGCCATGTCAAATGCTTTGATGTCGAACGGCATGTTGAACAATTGGATTGTCCCGCCCGGAAGGATGTCCACCAGACTGCCTGCCGGGAGCATCTGGGGAGTTTGTCCCGGTAGATAATACCCAATGATGCCGTCGAAGTTTCCAGCGCTGACAATGCCTGTGACAGGGTCGTAGGTGACATAAAAACTCGTGCCGACAATATAGATGTGGACTCCGTTGGCGATTTCAAAGTCAACGCCGCCGCTGTTGCCGCCTTTCACCACCTGACCGCTCAACCCGCCCCGTTCCAGCTTCATGTGGAGACGCCTGTTCGTGGTCTCCAAAACCTCCGCGCTGACTCCGCCTACGGTGGTGTCGTTGAATATTTTCAGCGCAACCTGGTCAAGGAAGTTGAGCAGGGCAATGCCGCCTTCTGTCACATGGACGGCATCATGGCTGTAAAGAACTTGCGAGATGGATACGTTGCTCAGGTTGTCAAGCGGACCCGCCTGCACGCGGGTCTGGACTGTGCTGACCGTGCCAATTGATTGGTCTACTGTGGTGGGAGTGGTCGCGGGTGGAGTTGGCGTTGGCGTCGCCTGACATGCTCCCAGCGTGAGAGCAATGAGTACAACCGCTGCAAGGATTTTATGCACACCCATGTTAGAGGCTTTCAATTACGGCATCTTGCGCCGACCCATCAGGGCAGAGACAAGAATGGAACCGGGAAAAATCATTCCAGACAGAGCAATTGTCAAAGGTGTGGTGTCCAATCCCTGTGATTTGCTGAGGATGCCGATGGCGGTGTCCGCAATGGACAACACAAGCCCGCAGAGTGAAACAGCCAACGGAGCAGTGACCCACTTCGGGCGGCGCGAGGAAAGCGCCCAAACAGTCCCGACGCCAGCCATCAACCCCCATAATCCGCCTTCCAGAACGGCGCCCGGAATCAGGGACAAAAAGCGTTCGCCGCCGGCGTTGTTCAGGTTTGTGTACATGACCATCGCGAGCGCAAACGAGAATGCCCCGCTTGCGCCTCCTGTGAGGTAAGCCAGCGGTTTTTTGAGACCGCCGTAGGAGGCGACGGAAATATCGATCAGGAACGTCATCAACAACCCCGCGAATGCCCCAAAGCTTGCCGTCAAAAGAATGGAGAATATTTCAAAGGACAAGTCCGATAGCGGCGCCGTGAACAGCAGTTGATCCATCAGCACGAAGCCAATCGCACCGCCGACCAAACCGCGCAGCGCGGAATTGCGGATGGCTTGCAGCTGCTCGACCATCTCCTGGCGCGCCCGCACAAGGATGCTGCGGGTTTCCCTCCACTTTTCGATGCGCGGGCGCAGGCTCTCGCTGGAAAGCCGGTATCTGGTGGTGTGCTCGATCAGGTTGCTGTTTTGCAGGTCGATCAGGATGCGATGGGTTGTATTCTCCTTCACACCATGGGATTTCATCTTCTTGATAAGCTGTTCGTCGGTGAGCGCCTGCATGGCAGGGTCAGCCAGCACAGCCAGTATCTCCCAGGCAGGTTCGCGTTCCTGCGGTTCAAGGTCTGTGATGGCGCGGTCGAGATAATCCCGCAAAATGCCGTCGACCTTTCCCATCGCGGCGTAGTATGCCATGTCCCATTCCCGTGCCGTCGTCCCCCTGCCGCCAGCCAGCACGTGGCAGACCAGTTGCAGGTCAGCCGGGTTGATGTGGGCCCCGCCCAGCGAGTTAAGGATTGACTCGACAACGTCCGAGTGAATCGAAATGCCGAACCTTTCCGCCGGCTTGATGATTGCGGCGCGCGCTGTTTCGCGGTTCAACGGAGGGACGTAGATGGTGTTGGCATCGGGATTGATTTCGTGCTTGAAGAAGTTCAACAAATGGTGGGCGCTGGATGGAACGCAAAACAACCAGCGGACGTTTGGACATGCTCCATTGAAGCAGCGCAGCCACTCGGTATGAAAGGCGTCGCGTTCCGATTCGTCGCGCTCGAAAAATTCCTCGAAGTCATCCACCAGCACATAGAGTTTTTTGCCTTCGGGCAGGGCGCTCGCAACGATGCGGATGAAGCCGGTCAGCGACATGGTTTTCAGGAATTGGAGATTGTCCGCATTGGGGAGCAGGTATTTTTTGATGCTGGATTCCAGCGGCTCGCGGGTGGCGCTGATGACCAACGGCAGATGTCCCTGCGCCAGCAACGCCGGGACGAGTCCGGCCTTGATAAGGCTGGTCTTTCCAACTCCGTGGTTGCCACACAGGAATGTCCCCAGGTTGCCCCTCATCTGCTTCATCAGTTCGGACAAAATATCCTCGCGCCCGAAGAAGCGGGTACGGTCTGAAAACCCAAACGGCTGGAGGAAAAGATATGGGTTGCCCGCGATGGGGGTGGTCGAGTTGATCAGCCGGTGCCAGTCGGAAAATTTTTGGGCGATCGCCTCCTGCAACATTTCCAGTTCGGACTTCTGCCGCTCCCGTTCCTCCGCAATCTCCGAAAGCGGCGGGTGGACGATTTGCCTGATGTTGACGCGCGCGGAATCGCTGGCGGCGATTCCCCCAACGAGGTTTTGCCCGGAAAGGTTTTGCGCCGCCTCATCGTGCTTCGACTTGCGGGGAGCGGCGCTGTTTTTTTTGGAGTTTGTAGCGGCTGGCGACATGAGTCCTCCCTAGACTTTCCCCACGGATTCAGCTTTGACTTTGGCGGCGATTTTTTGGAGGACAGCGGTGAAGCCCGAGACTGGTCCCCCCAACGAGGCGGTCATCACATCGACGATGTCTGGTGCCATCCCCGCCAGGTTTTTGATCCATCGTTCGAGCTTGGTCTGGTTGGCTTTCTCTCCCCGCGCGGACTCCGCCTTGATCTGTTCGATCTGACTGCTGATTTCCTCCCTGCCGACGTTTGGGTCTTCCGGGCGAACTTCAAGCCTTTCTTCGAGCAGGGCGAAGAGTCTTTCCAGGTCTGCATCCCGGCTGGACTTCCGCCGGTCGGATTTCTGCGTGACCTGCACCCTGGCTCTGCCGCCGGCATTAATGATTCCAATTACATTTTCTCCCTTCGCTGATACGGAAGGGGACTGCTGTTTCTTTCTGGGCATACCTGTCTTCTCCACAAAAAATAATTGCTGGAAACGCTGCGTGAATTACCCCGTCCGAATAAAACCTGTGCCTGTAGTATGGCACAGAAACCCAAATGAAACAATTCCCCAGACGGTACCAAGCCGCCCGGGGAAAACTAACCAAATTGATAGTTGTCTGAATGTCTGGTGGGCTGTTGTTTCGTGCGCCCCAAAAGTCAGGCGCCGAAAGCCATTTCCAGCCCCCACAAGAAAACCATGCCGACAAGGATGGTCAACAGGACGTTGCGGGTTCTCCAGGCGACCACCGCGCCGGCAATGCCTGCCAGCAGACGAAAATTTTGCAGGGAAAGGTCGAAGTGCCCCGCCGGGTGGGTCAGCGCCGGAAAAACCAGCGCAGCCAATGCCGCTGATGGGACAAAGCGCAAGGCGCGGCGCAGCCATTCGGGCATTTCGATCTTCCCAAACAGGTAGATGAACAGGAAGCGCAGCAGGAACGTTCCTAGGCCGATTGCCACAAAAAGAAACCAGATGGACGCGGCGCTCATTGGGCTTCCTGCCAGTTCTTCAGGTTTTCGGTCAGGTATCCCGCCGTGATGCCGAGGAAAGTAGCCAGCACCAACCCGGTGTTGTAGGGCAGTCCCTTTGCCAGCACGGCAATGAGTCCGCCTGCCAATGCAGCAACCACTGTCGGGTAGTCGCGCAGAGCGGCGAACATCAGCGCCATGAAACTCAGCGGAAAAGCAAAATCAAATCCCCAGCTTGACGGGACAAGTGCCCCCAACAATGCCCCGATCACAGCGCTGATCTGCCATGCCACCCAGATGGTAAAAGCCGCGCCGAAATAATACCAACGATGGCTGACTCCTTCGTTGACTGCAAAATGGCTCAGGCTGATGCCAAAAGCCTGATCTGAAAGCATGTATGCCAGCAGGGCTTTTTTTCCAGTCGAAAGCTTTTGCAGGTAGGGCGCAAGCGTGGCGCTGTACATGGTAAAACGCAGGTTGACCACCCAGGCGGTCAACACCATAATGATCCATGGACTGCTTGCGCCCATCAACTGATACACCACCAGTTGAGACGCTCCGGCAAAGACAATCACCGATATGCCCAGGGTTTCAATGAACGTCAGCCCCACGCTGACCGCCCCTACTCCGGAAATCATGGCAAATGGAATTACCCCGATTAAGATGGGCAACGCCCCCTTTGCCCCGGCGAGAAAGTCCTTATTCATGCTCAGGGCTGTTCCTGCCTTTCCACGACGACGGTGGCTTCCGTCAGCAGGGCGGCGATGGCTCCGATGGCGGCGAGTTGTGGAGCGATCAAAGCTCCCACCACGCCAAGCGTCATCGGGATTTCGATCAGCGTTTTGCCTTCCTTGTCCTTGATGATGACCCTGCGGATGTTCCCTTCATGGAAGAGTTCCTTGATCTTGGAAATGACCTTCTCGCCTTCCACCTTGAATTCTTCGGTTCGATAGTTTTCGGACATGTCAACCTCCATCAATTTTTCGATCATAAAAAACAATCAATGTACTGCCGTATTTTCTTTGCTCGGTCTCTTCGAGATCTTTCAACCCGACTTCCTTGTATTCCAGCGGGTCGATCTGGACGATGACCGTTCCCTCGTCTGTCAGCCAGCCGATGTTGTCATCGACCAGTGTCAGGGCGCGGCTCCACATCTCATGATATTGCGGCGGAGCGATGTAGATGAACTCGAACTTCCTGTCGGGCTGGGCGCTCAACATGCTGAACGCGTCACCTTTGCGGACTTCCGCCTGTTTGGCGAATCCGCAATGCTCCACGTTTTCCCTGATTGTCTCGACGGGGGCGCGGTTCAAATCGGTGAAGCGCACAAACGCCGCGCCGCGACTCAACGCCTCGATGCCGATTGCGCCCGTGCCGCCGAACAAATCCCACCAGTTAGAATCGACCACGTCCCCGGCGAGGATATTGAACAGCGCTTCCTTCACCCGGTCCATCACGGGACGGGTGGTGTCGCCCGGCACGGATTTCAGCCGCCTGCCGCGCGCGCTTCCCGCAATCACGCGCAGACTCATCGGCTGTTTCCCCTGCCTGTGCCGCGAACGCTTTCCAGCGCTGTCAGGTAATTTCCGTGTGCGGCAGTGATCGGGACAACACATCCTGTGCCGAGGATGAAATGACGTCCTTTTGTCTGGCGGATGGCGTCTTCAGCCTCTTCGCGAACTTTAGCCTGGCTTTCCAAAACAAGAGTATCCTGCCGTAAGCCGCCGCACACCGTCCCCTTGAAAAGGGTTTGCGCCTCTGCCAGTGACGGATAGGTCTCGCGGTCATGCCAATTGACAATCTGGAAGTTGAACATCCGCAGTAGCGAGAAGAAGACATTCTTTCCGTGCAGGTGGAGCATGTTGCACCAAAAATCCTGCGTCGTTTCCAGCACCTGCTGGTCGTATGGCAGTGCAAAGGTTTTATATTCGTCCAGATCCATCACCTCCACCTGCGCGTGCTGGATGGCATAGAAAATCCCATCGATGCCAATCTCGCGCGCGGCTTCGATGAATTTTATCGTGGTCTTTGCGATGACATCCAATCCCTTCATTACGGCTTCGGGATTTTGGCGAAGATGAGCCAGCAAGGTTTCGTTTCCCGCCAGATTCTTCGCCTGCGACAGCGGATTGAAGATGGTCTGGATGATGGGAGTCTCGGCGGGGAGATTCTTTTTCAGCAATCGGAGGCAGTCCAGCTGTCCAGCCAGATGGGGGGAGGTTGGTTCCAGGAGGGCGAGCTTTTCCCAATCTTCGGGCTTGTGGATGACTCGTTTTGTGTAGCGGCGCGAGCCTTCCGCGTCGCCCGTCCATTGATCGTCCACGCCCCAATCCTTGACGGCGAAGGAAGATGCGGGAGTCACTTTGACAATGTCGAAGTCATAAGTGGCTTGAAAATGCAAAGTGGACGCCGCAAGACTTTCGGGGTTTTGGTCATCGACGGGGAAATGCCGCCAAAGTGCGATGGGCGTGCGGTCTGGAGCTTCGCCGTTGAGACAGGCCTGGATTCGTTCTCGGTGTGTGGTCATGGGATTTGTTTTATCTCACAGAATACCGCGTTGCCGCGGCCGATTTGCAGGACGACGGGCGCGTCCTTGAAGGTCTTGATATCTTCGTTTGCGCGGGTGTTGACGAGAACAAAGTCGCCGCTTTGAATTTCTCCAAATTCGGCGCGGTAGTCGCGGACGATGACATTTTCGCCCGCGTAATACTCGGCGATGTACGGCTCGCGTTTGACGAAGAAGTTTACGCCTTTCCGGGCGTCGAAGCCTTCGACGGCTTCCTTATAGCAGGTCAGCCAGTAGTCGGTTTCGTAGCGGCGGAACGGGTTGCCCGCAAACGAATTGTAATACGCATACTCGTAGGGATGCAATTGAATGAAACCGTAAATTCCCGGTGACAGGAGAATGAGAGACAGCAAGCCGATAGCCCAGCGGGGCTTGATAAGGTCGAAGATTTTCTCGAAGGCAAATCCCGCAAAGACGAAAAGCGGCGGCAGCATGAATAGGAAGTGACGATAACCGTCGTACATCGGCGGCTTGCGGAGGAGGACGTAGGTGAGGGGTATCAGAAACCAGGAGAGTAGTAAAAAGTAATCAGCAATCAGCGACCAGTTGCCAGCGCGGAGGGTTTTGAGTTTTCTCCAAAAGACGGAGAGGAGTCCAATCAAAAAGAGAGGAAGGACAGGCTCGGTGAGAGTCAATCCCAAAAGGACGGGAAGGTAGCGGCGCGGAAGTTCATCGGCATGGTAGAGTTGACCGTTGAACAGGACCTGTAGTTGGGTTGGGTTGGCGGACATGAAGCCGAAGACTTCGATGAATTTTTCGAGTGGGTTTGTCCACAGGTAGGGCCAGGTAACGAAGGCAACCAGAAGCGTGAGGATGCCATAAATTGCCAGCCGTTTGAGCGTGTCGGCGTTGAAGCGGGTGAGGGCGTAGATGATAACCAGCAATCCAGCCAGCGGCCCGAGCACACGGATTGAGGTGGCGACGCCGAGGAAAAATGAAGCAAGCAGGATAGACCCTAATGGTTTCTTCAAACCGTTAGGATCTGCATCCATCATTTCGAAGCCAAAACAGACTGCGCCGAGGAAGAAGACCAGGAACGATGGGTCTTTGGGGTTGATGAAGGCATGTCCCCACAAAAGCGGCTGCCAGGCAAAGAGAGCGGCGGCGGCGGTTGCGGCGGCGGGACTCATCCAGCGTTTGGCGAGTCGGTAGAGGAGATACACGCCCAGTTGAAAGGTCAGGAAGTTGACCAGGTGCCAGGCCGAGGCATTGTCAGCGCCAAGGGCTTCGACAACTAAAACAATCGGGCGGGCGAGGATGATGTAGGCGGGTCCGCGGTTGGCGTGGTCTGTCCCGCTGATGCCGTAGGCGTTCTCGAGGTTGAAGTCCCCGCTAAACCATTCGCTCGGCGAATAGGCGTAACCGAGGGCGTTGGCGTAATCGTAAAAAAGCGGCTCGTCCCATGACAAGCCGTAATCTCGAAACGTGAACAACCCAACCAGCAGGTTGATGATTAAGAGAATCAAAATGGGGTGTTGGCGGATTTTTTGCACAGGTTACTTTTGCGAAATGCGGTGCGCCTGACGTTTCTTCGCCTGCTCCATACGTTCCCGGTCCTTGTCTGTTTCCGCAACCAGCGGCGGGACGGCGGCCGGGCGTCCATCGTCATCCAAAGCAACGTAGACGAGGTAGGCGGTATTGGTGTGGGTGCGTTCCCCGGTGATGGGATTTTCCGCAATCACTTGTACTTCCGCTTCGAGGGAAGTGCGCCCCGTGTAGGTGACTTCGGCATCGAGGATGATCAGGTCGCCGATCTTGATCGGTTCGCGGAAGACGAGCGAGTCAACGGCGACGGTCACCACCCGTTTTTGGGCGTGTCTCATGCAGGCAATCGCGCCCGCCTCGTCTGCCAGTTTCATGATCCAGCCACCGTGGACATTGCCGAGGTTGTTGGCGTGTTCGGGCTGCATGAATTGGGCGATGCTGATGTGCGAGGCGCGGGAGTTTTTGGGGGCGGGAACTTTTGCCATCAATCCAGGTCCTCCCGATATTCACCGGTATCGACGGTGTGCAGTCGTTCGGGCATCTCCAGCAAAACGTCAATCAGTGAGTGCGGCAACTCAGACATCATCGGCGGGAGGGGAATCGTGGCAGGCGGATACACCTTCGGGGGGCGCGGTGGAGGAGTCCGCCGGGGCGTCAATGTGGAGGTGCCCCGTTTTCTGACAATGCGCCGCTCGCTGGTCAACATGCCGACGTACTCGCCAAGCACGGAAAACACCTCCCGGCTGGCTGTGGCAAACCCGATCCAGTCTCCGTTGCGGTTGAACAGATAGGGGTAAAGCAGAAACGCTTCGGGATCCCCTTTGGTGGTATAGAGCGGAATCAGTTTGGGTTGGACGCCATTCATGCCTGTATCTCTTCGTGGTGGTCTATATCATTATACGTCCAATAGCGGTTGACGAAGAAGTTCCACAACATCACGATCCCCACCGCCGATGCGAGGGTGAGGTTTTTGGCGTAGAATTCCGCGCTGGCATGAGAAATGTGGAACGGGCTTTCAAAGAAACGCATCATCGGCGGTTCGACGAAATGCAGGATCGGGATGCGGATCGCCACTCCCGCCGTGTTGACCAGAAAGAACATCCCCAACTGGCTGACAAGCGGGCGCGAGCGAGATTCCGGATAGGTCCAATAACGGTTCCAGATGAAGTTGCTGATGACCGCGCAGATAAATGAAATTGTCCCTGCAATGACAAGGGAAACGTTTGTAAAGTGGGAGAGCAGATTCATCACGCCAAAATCGATCACTGCGCCGATGGTGCCCACCAGGGCAAACTTCAGGAAACGATTACGTTCTCTTGCGTCGTTCAGAATCATGCAATCCCCAGTTTTTGTTTGAAGTACGGGATGCTGCGGCGAAGACCTTCCTCGAGGCTGACCTTCGGCTCCCAGTTCAGGATGTTCTTTGCGCGGGTAATGTCGGGTCTGCGGCGCTGCGGGTCGCGCGCGCTTCTGGCATCCATGTAGGTGATGCCCGCTGTGTTGCCCGTGACCTTGTTGATGGTCTCCGCGAATTGCAGGATGCTCATTTCGTTCGGGTTGCCGATGTTGACCGGGTAATGCTCATCGGAGTAGAGCAGTTTGATGATGCCGTCGACCAGGTCGTCCACGTAGCAGAAGGAGCGGGTCTGCGAACCGTCGCCGTAAACTGTGAGCGGCTCGCCAAGCAGCGCCTGCTTGATCATGTTCGGCAGGGCGCGCCCGTCTTCCAAATCCAGCCGCGGACCGTAGGTGTTGAAGATACGGACGATGCGGGTGTCGACGTTGTGGAAGCGGTGGTATGCCATCGTCAGCGATTCGGCGAAGCGCTTGGCTTCATCGTAAACAGCGCGGGTCCCGATGGGATCGACGTTGCCGGGGTAGCTTTCCTCCTGTGGATGCACTTCCGGGTCGCCGTAAATTTCGCTGGTGGAGGCAAGCAGGAATTTTGCGCTGTGTACGCGCGCAATTCCAAGGCAGTTATGTGTCCCCAACGCGCCCGCCTTCATGGTTTGGATGGGAAGGTTGAAGTAACCCGATTTCGACTGCGGGTTCGGGCTGGCGGGCGAGGCGAAGTGCAGGATCGCATCCACCTTGCCGGGGACAAAGATGTAGTTGGAGACATCGCGCTTGTAAAATGAAAATTTCTCGTTGTTTGCAAGGTGGGCAATGTTATCCGGGCTGCCTGTAATGAAATTATCCATGCCGATGACTTCGTGACCGTCCGCCAGGAGGTGGTCGCAAAGATGTGAGCCGAGGAACCCGGCTGCGCCTGTAATCACTATTCTCATTTTCTTATTCCTTTTTCATGATTTTTTCTGCCCAAAACAGTAGGTCGACGTGACAGTCGCGCTGTAAGCGTGCCCTACCGTTTGTTATTTCCAATCAATCGAAGCGATCAACCCATCCCCGGTAACCTGGTAGGCTTGCCCGCTGCCGCTATCCACCAGCCAGAGATTGCGCTGATGGATGACTGCAATGAAATCGCCGACCTGCCCTTCGAGCGAATCCGGCGCCCAAACGGGAGTCTGCGGTTCGATGCCGTTAGCATCTGAAGGCGGGAACAATGCGCGGTTGTTCGAGCCGTCGCGGTCCATCACCATCAGGCGGTAGCGGCTGGTCTCGCTTTGCTCGATGAAGATGGATTGCAGGTAGGCGATCTGGTAGTTTTGTCCCTTGCCGTCCCAGTTTGCGGGTGACGAGGCGGGATAGGAGAACATGCCCGTCGAATCGATCATGGTCGCCACCGATTCGGTGCTGAACGAAACAGCGGAGAGATCGAAGAAGGGCGACTCTTCGCTGGCGACAGGCGCGGGCGCGGGAGCATGAGAGACGTAGTAAAGCGACTTCCCATCCGCGCCCCAGGCGATGGGAGGAATCCACGCCCAATCGCTGTGGGTGTTGAGCGGGGTGATGCTCAACAACGGCTTGAGGTAGCCGCCGTCCTGATCGACCAGTCCAATCCCATCGGGACGGGAATATGCCAGCCTACCATCCACCGAAAAGGAGAAGGTCGTTCCCCACCAGCCGTACACGCCGCCGCTGTTTGATTCCACTACCTTTCGCGGGCTGCCTCCCGTGAGGCTGACACGTTGCAGGTCGTTGTTCGCCTGCCAGCCGGGCGCGGTGCTGCGCGGTTCGACGGTGGAATAAGCCACCGAGTTCGTGCCGGGAATCCATTCGGCAAAATGAATCACGTTGTAGGCTTGCAGCCAGATGGGCTTCGGTTCGAGGTTTTTCACCCGCGCCGCCCACAGGGTGTTGATTTCTTCGTCGGCGGGCTTTTTCGATTTGCGGGTGAAGATCAGGTATTCGCCGTTGGGCGAGAGTTTGAAGATGCGCCCGTCGAGGTCGCCGGTGCTGACGACGATGCGGCGGTTCGCGGTGGAGCCTTCCATCAGCCAGGCGTTGCCGCCCGCGAGGTAGGCAATGGTGCCGGGGATGTTTAACGGCGTGAAAGACGACTGCGCGCCGACCATCACGATCTCCGGCAGGGCTTCGGTGAGGACGACGGTCTTGACTGCGGACTTGCTGACTTCAACGCCATCTTCGAGAATCCGCCGGTAGGTGACTTCCTCTTCCCCGTTTGAACCCGCCTGGACGAGCCGCGTTTCGCCTTCGGGCAGGGTTTCGTTGCGGACAATCTGCCGCTCGAACGGGACAACCTTTTGCTCGGTCTCGAAGACTTCCTCGACCCGTGTCAGGGTGATGGTGTCGCCGTCCTTGAGGACGGTGTACAGCGGCGGCTCGGCGCGGTCCAGATTTCCGAGGGCAATCCCCACAACCTGAAACGCCTGTGTGACCGTGCTTCCCGATGCGACCTTGACCTGTTGCGTCGTTCCGTCGGCGGCGATGTTGACGCTGATTTCCTCGCCGATCTGCGGGGAACGGCAAGCCGTCAGCATGGCAAAAGCCAGCAGGAACAGCGTCAGGCTAAAGCGGGGCGGGCGAAGCATGTCGGGTATAATATCCAGCCGCTATTTGATCCGACCGGTTAAGGTCATGATTCCGTCCGCAATCGTGATGGTTTCAAGCCGAAAGCCGGTGGCGACGGGTCCCATCGAGCCGGTAAAGGCTTCGTCGATGACCGCACTGATGGCTGAGTTCACCCCTTCGGGCGCGGGGACGGGACCGAAGTCCGCCGAGGCGATTTCGATCTTGGGCATCCCGCTCGTTGGGTCGATGCTGACGTTCATGGTGATGAGCATGTTGGCGGCGAACATGCCCTGCTTGACCTTGCCGTACAGTTTCATCTGACCGTCGCGGAGCGTAACCTGCGGGTCGGTGAACGGCGGGTTTTCCTTTGCGCCGATCTTCTCTGCAATGAACGACGTGAGCTGGCTTTCGGTGATTTGCAGGGTAACGATGCCGCTTTCCGCGCCGGCTAAAAGCGCCTGTTCGATCTGGGTTTGCATCGAAAGGGCTTCGTCCGGCGAGGCAGTGACGGTTTGCTGAGGGTAGTCGGGTCCGCCGACGAAGACCGAGCAAGCCAGGGATGTCAACAACAGTAAGACGAGGAAGAAAGTAAGGGAAAGTTTTTTGGTTTTCATAGTCTGTATCTTTTGGGTAAATTTATTAAGCGGAGCAATTATAGCATGAGCGACTCTCAAACGACTTCAACGACCGCCCCTGACACGGAATTGTCACTGGCGGCAAAAATCGAGGCGATGTTATTCGTCTCGGCGGAGCCTGTGCCTGTGGCGCAGCTTGCCACTGCATTGGATGTGACCGCCTCGGTGGTGGAGCGTGGACTCAAGGAACTGGACGAAGCGCTTTCGGGACGCGGCTTGCGCTTGCAGCGGAATGCCGGGCGCGTGCAGTTAACCACCGCCCCGGAACTGGCTCAACTCGTCGAGCTTTTTCTCGGTCTCGAAGCGACGACACACCTCAGCCGCGCCGCGCTGGAGACGCTGGCAATCATCGCCTACCAGCAGCCGTGCACCCGTCCGCAGGTGGATTCGATCCGTGGGGTGAACAGCGACGGCATGATGAAGAGCCTGTTGAGCAAGGGATTGGTCCAGGAGGCGGGGCGCACCGACGGTCCCGGACGACCGATTTTATATTCCACCACGCCGGAGTTTTTACAGCATTTCGGCTTGAGTTCCATCATCGAATTGCCCCCGCTTGCCGCGCCAACGGAGCCGGAGAACGAGCACAGCGAGTTGTTGAAAGGGTAGGAAGAATAGACAGAATTTGCATGGCGCAGCGGTTATGCTGCGCCGTTTGTGTTTAATTGACCTCTTGCAAAGGTCTAAAAACCAACACGAAGGCTCGAAAAACCGATATGGAACGGGTTACAAGTTGTTAGTGGGTTGTTAGCGTCTGGATAGGTTGAAAATCCCAGTTGGGGTTAATATCCGCAGCGATATTACAAATTTCGACTTTTTGAAACCTTGGTGGAATTTCCCCGTAAACATTCGTTAGGTACAAAAGTTTAGGAGCATGACCATGGCTGCAGATATTGTCATCGATCTTCAGGGAGTTAACAAGACTTTCAACGGACCGGCAGGTCCCATCCAGGCGCTGAAAGACGTTTCTCTCAAGGTGTATCCGGGGGAATTTGTAGGCGTGCGCGGACCTTCCGGGAGCGGCAAATCGACCCTGATCAACATGATCACCGGAATCGACCGTCCCACGCACGGGGATGTCCACGTCACCGGCACGCGCCTCAACGACTTGAATGAAAATCAACTCGCCCGCTGGCGCGGCAAAAACGTGGGCGTTATCTTTCAATTCTTCCAGTTGCTTCCCACGCTGACCGTGCTGGAAAATATCATTTTCCCCATGGAATGCTGTCGCGTTTGGAAGCCACGCGAGCGACCGGAAAGAGCCATGCATCTCCTCGATCAAGTTGGTTTGGCGGATCAGGCTCAAAAACTACCGAATACCCTCTCCGGCGGACAGCAGCAACGGGCTGCAATCGCCCGCGCGTTGGCGAACGATCCCGCTCTCGTCATGGGCGATGAACCCACCGGTAATCTTGACAGCAAATCTGCCGATAAGGTCTTTTATCTGTTCGAGGAACTGGTTAAGCAGGGCAAAACCTTCATGATGGTCACCCATGATCTGGGACTTGCCAGCCGCATCCCCCGTGTCGTGGAGGTGTTGGACGGGGATTTGTTCGATAACGGGAACGGCCATAAATGAACACGTCATTCCGAAAAGTCTGGCGTGACCTGTGGCGGAATAAGAGCCGCACGTTCATGGTGATCATGAGCATTTCTGTGGGGGTGATGGCAGTGGGAATGGTGGTATCCGCAAACACACTGACCCTTGGACAAATGTCCAGGTCCCATGTCGAGAGCAATCCATCCCACGGAATGATATGGCTGAGAGGCACCGCAGACGAAGGCATGATCCGGGGACTGGAGCGACTCCCAAGCGTCAAGGATGTTGAGGGTTACGCGGAGTCGAGTATCCATTGGAAAACAACACTCGATGGCGAATGGCAGGACGGGCATATTATTGCCCATGCCGACTATGAGAGTCAAACCTACGACCAATTGACCTTGAAGGAGGGCGCCTGGCCCGAAAGTAAAAATATCGGCGTAGAGGCGGCTCATATCGACTCCTATAAAGCCCCAGGAATCGGGGGGACGGTCTATTTTGAGATCAACGAACACCCCCGCTCATACACCGTCAATGGCATTATGCGCAGCCCCTGGGAATGGCCCACGCCCTTTGGCGAGGAGGCGGCTTTTTACGTCACCCAAAAGGACTTTACCAGGATCGCAGGTTATTATGGTTTCGATGTGCTTCGCATCACGGTCCCGGCGTACAGCAAGGAAAACGTACAACAGGCTGTTGACGATATCAACGAGAAGCTAAAACCTCAGGGGGTATCCGTGGCATATTCGGAGATCCTGCACCCTGAAGAACATTTTTTGCAGGAAATGATCGACGGTGTTGGGATGGTGCTTGCCGTCATGGCCGTTGCGTCCCTGGGGTTGAGCGTCATGCTGGTGATCAACACCATCAACGCCCTGATTGCCCAACAGATTCCCCAAATCGGGATTATGAAGGCCGTCGGTAGTACTCGTCGCCAGATCATGACCATGTACCTGTCAGCCATTGCGGTCTACGGGCTTTTAAGCCTGGTGATCGCCGTTCCCATCGGTGCGTATGCCGGGAATGAACTATCCAGTTGGATGTTATATTTATTGAATGTCCCGGTGACTCCCTTTGAAATTTTGCCGAATGTGTTTCTCCTGCAAATTTTGGTGGGACTGCTGGCACCCATATTGGCGGGTCTGTATCCGATATTGCAAGGGGTTGCCATCCCTGCGGCAAACGCGATCAGCCAGACCGGCTTGGGGCGCGGTCAATACGGACGTCACCTGATCGACCGCCTGATCTCCGGGATACGCGGCATCCCTGTCATGGCTGCCCTCTCTTTGCGGAACACCTTCAGACGTCCCGGACGGGTGATCCTCACCCTGCTGACCCTGACTGTGTCCGGCGCATTCTTCATCATGGTCTACAGTACTCAATATTCATTCGAGCACACTCTTGATAAAATTTTTGCCGGGTTTGGCTACGAGGTGGAGATCGACTTCGAACAATTACAGCGGATTGATGAAGTGATTCCGCTGATCGAATCCCGCCCTAATGTAAAGAATGCCGAGATGTGGGTTTTTCGGACCGCAAACGCAAAAGTCCCCGGGACCGAAGGACCCGGCAGCGAATACGAAGTTTTTGTACGCGGCGTTCCTTCTGAATCGCCCATCTTTAAACCGCAACTTACTGTCGGGCGGATGCTTGATCCCCTGGACAGGCGGGCTATTTTGCTCAATCAAAAGCTGGCGGGGAAAATGGGACTTGGCGTTGGCGACGAGATCATCATCGACCTGCCTGAAGTCGGCGAAACCAGCTGGACCATCGTGGGATTGGTATTCGACCTGAACGGTCGTGATCAAAATACAGCCTTTGCCAATATCGACACGCTCAATTTGGCTTTGCGCAACGTGGGCAGAGCCGCGGTGGCAATGATACAGGGCACTGATCAAAGTCTGGCGACCCAGCAGGCAATCGAAGCGGACCTCATCGATTACTTCGATGCGAAAAGAATGAAAATCGGTTATTCGGATGTCGCCACAGAAGACCGCAACAATGCCAGCGCCCAGTTCAGCATCCTGACTCAACTCCTGATGATGATGACGGTTTTGATGGCAATCGTTGGTAGCATGGGCCTATCGGGCACGCTCTCCATTAACGTCATCGAACGCCGCCGCGAGATCGGCGTGATGCGGGCAGTGGGAGCTTCTTCACGGGACGTTGGGTTTGTCTTTGTTGGCGAAGGGCTGATGCTGGGTCTCACGAGTTGGATTCTTGCCCTGCCCATTGGACTCAGCGCCGGCCCTGCGTTTGTCCTGGCGTTGGGTGAGGTGATCGATTTCCCCGCCGAATACTACCCCGCCACCCACGGCGTTTGGATCTGGCTTGGGGTCGTCATCGTGCTTTCGATTATCGCCAGTTGGTTCCCCGCCCGACGGGCCACGCGCATCAGTGTGAATGAAAGTCTGGCTTACGAATGAACGATACGGAAAAAACTTTGTCCACGAATTCACGCTGATCTGCGCGAAATGTTCAAAAAATCGTGCAGATTAGCGGAAGAAAACAACTTATGCAAGAGGTCTAATTAAAAACCATTCCTTACCAATGCTCGTAGCGGACCAGTTCAGACAGCGGCTTGCGGGTCTTGAGACCAGGCTGGTCGGCGGGGTAGCCAAGCGGGGTGAAGATGACCGGTTCGGCTTCTTCGGGGAGACGCAGGATAGTCCGCGCGGCTTCGGTGTTGAAGTTTGCGATCCAACAGGTTCCAAGCCCCAGGTTGGCGGCGGCGAGAATCAGATGGTCGGCGACGATGGCGGCGTCGATGAAGCGGGCGTTGAAGCGGTCGCTTTCGCGCACCCAGGCTTGTGACGAGACGGCGCAGACGGCAATCACCAGTGGAGCCTGGACAAACCACGGGCGGTGATAGATCTTCCGAAGTTCCTCCTCGCGCCCGGCGGTGTGAATCACCACCAGTTGAAAAGGCTGACGATTGGCAGCGGTGGGAGCGAGTCGCACCGCTTCGAGAATGGCTTGTAGTTTGCTGTCTTCGACTGAGTCGGGGCGGTAGGCTCGGACGCTGTAGCGGGCGGAGATGAGGTCTGAGTATTCCATTGGGGGAGTTCCTTTCGCTGGTAGTGTATGCCAATTTAAACAGGCAGACAAGGGATGAAAATCACATGTCTCCAATTACCCGATTTCAATCCCTTTACTCTGCCCCTGCGGGCGCGTAATAGAGCAGTTCCCACGCTCCGCCACCCTTGCCTGTCACCACAGAATATGGGGTGGCGATAAATATCCAGGTACTGCCGGGTTTCAACGCGGCAGGACTTCCATCCTCGTTCAGGAACTTTATTGGTCTGCGCTGACCCGTTTTTTGTTCGTACCCGCCCGATAGCGTGCTCCACTTGATATCGTATTGCATCCCGTCGCGGAACAGCATTGCGGAACCCTCGGCTCCCTGTTCGAGGTGGATATCCAAATTGGTGGGCGAGATCACGTCCACTTCGGCAAAGAGGATGATGAAATTCTCGAAGTGCAGTTGACGTCCCGTCAGGCGGTCGGTATCCGCGTGAAGCTGCCCCGCCGTGGCTTTGTCGGCATCATCCACGAAGCGTAACCACGCCCCGTAGAGTGGATCATACGTCCAGCCCGACTGGTTGAGCAGCGACACGTACACGTCGATCTGGGTTGCGGGCATGCCGCCTTTGGGCGCGTCCTCGGTGAACAGGTTGCCGGCATAGTTGAAACCGCCGCGTGCGTGAAGCATGTTGTCCTCGGCAACCGTTCGCATCCGCTCCAGCTGCATCATCGAGCCGCCGCCCGCGTCCTCGTGCGCCACCATCGCGCACTGCGGCAATTGAGACAACACCTCTTTCGACGCGAAGGCATAAACCAGGCAGGAGCTTGGGAAGAACTCCGCGATGTCGGCGTAGACCAGCCGTCCCGAACGGATGGGACCAACTTCGGCTTTGGGCAGTTCGGTGGATTTGCCCGCAGTGGGGATTGGCTTCTCGGATGGTATCAGCCCCGCGTCGAGGAGGAGATTGGTGGATTCGGCTTGGGTGTGAATTCGTCCCGTGAGCGGGTCGGCATCGCTATCGGCATTTTCATCCCCGACGTTTTGACTCGTGAATTTCAGCCATTCGGGTAAAACAAATTCAATTGTGTGCTGCCCCGGCTGGACGTTGAAGCCGTAATAGCCGTTGGTGTCGGTGGTGGTGGATTCGACCAGTTGGCTGCCGTTGTAGAGGTTGACGCAAACTCCGCCCACGCCCGGCTCGTAGGGTTCCTGCCTGCCGTTTTGGTTTTTATCCAGCCAGACCCGGTTGCCGAGGATGGCGGATTTCTGGACGAAAGGCTCGCGGCGGATTTCGCAATTGCCGCTGACTGGAATTTCAGGTTGGGGGAACTCGCCGTGAAAGACCGCGAGGAAACGGGTTGCGCCTTCGGTGATGTAAACCTCGAAGACCCAGGGCGCAAACGACAGCCCCGCCTGCGGCCGTGCCACGGGCGGAAAGTGCGAAATGGAAAGCAGCATCGCGGGGATTTGCAAAAGCCCCGGGTCTTCCACAGGCTGTCCGCTGAGCGGGTTGTAGCCTGCGGGGAAGTCGTCGGGACCGAAGGATGCGGGTGGTGAGATGGGTTGTAGTGTGGGGGATGGGATTGGCTGGGGCGCGAGTGTGACCGGGGGGACTACGGCTTGGGTTTCCGTCAACAGCGGTGTGAGAGTTTTTTCCGCGCTCGCGCATGCCGCCAGGAGCGACACGAGAACGCATGTCATGAACACGATCCGTAGCCGCTCGGTCAAACGTCTTCAAACCCCTTGCGCACGCGCTTATAGGTCTCTTCGATGGCTTCGGGCAACACGCGCGTTTCTCCCAGCGTAGACATGAAGTTGGTGTCGCCGCCCCAGCGCGGGACGATGTGAATGTGGACATGTCCCGGCACGCCCGCGCCCGCCGCCACGCCGATGTTTGCGCCCACGTTGAATCCCTGCGGGCGGTAGATTTTTTTCAGCGTCACCATGCACTGCGACGTGAGTTCCATCATCTCGGCGCGGGTGGCGCGATCCAACTCCTCCAGCGTGGCGGCATGCTCGAACGGGACGACCATCAAATGTCCGCTGGTATAGGGGTACAGGTTGAGGATGACGAATGCGCGCTCCCCGCGAAAGGCGATCAGACTCGCCTCGTCCGCTTTGGCTTGCGCGTTGCAGAAGACGCAACCTTCGTCCTTGTGATCTTCTTCGATGTATTTCATACGCCAGGGTGACCAGAGATATTTCATGGGTGGGGTTGTTTTATATCCTCAACGGTATCGGATGCGGTTTTTGGGCTCTCCCGTTTATGGCGGGATGATTCCTGCTTAAAAGTACTTTTGCCGCGAATTTCGCTGATTTGCGCGGATTGGAATAAAAAAAATTAGTGAAGATCCGTGAAACACCGCATTGGCGCGCGGCGCAAGTGTCTGTGGCTATGGTTTTGTTTTTCCCGTTAAAAACGGTAGAAACGTTTTTTCAATTATACCCATCACGGTCACAAACACGAGGGGAGGGTCTTATCCAATGCCGGGCTGATTTGCGGTCTCATGCTCGCTCCGCGCAGTGAGGTCTTCGAAGACGATGGCTGTGCCTTTAGGCTCAAGGTTCGCATCCTGCAAAGGGGACAAGGAAAGGCGTAGGGACATGCTTTTGCGTTCAGATGAACCGCTTGTGTCCGAGGTTAAATCGATGATTTTTTGCTGGGGCGCGTTGACGGTATACAGTTCGGCGGACAATTCGGGCAGGACGCTTGCCAGGGGTTTTCCCATCACCTTGTCTCCGGACACCCCCAGCATGTTCTCGGCGGCGCGATTGAAAAGCGTGATGTTCTTTTTCAGGTCGGTAGTGATGATTCCCGTGCTGACGGACGAGAGGATGTTGTCCATCAGGTTTTTCATTTCGGTGGTCTGGTTGAGACTGCGGCGCAGGTTCTCGAAGAGACGCGCGTTTTCCAGCGCCAGTGCAGACTGGTTGGCGACGGCGATTAGGAAGTCCAGGTCGTTGGTATTGTACAACTCTCCCGAACGGCGCGGACCAAGGGACATGAACCCGGTCAATCGTCTTTTGAAGCGCAGTGGCACAAAGGTGAAGCCCCTTAATTTTTCGTAGTCCCCGCCGCTTTTCAGCAGGGATTTCGTCAAGTCGCCATCGGGATGGAGCCAAACCGGCGTTTGGGCCGAGTCGATCAATTCAACCAGCGGGTCGTCTGCCTGGTATGGCGGAGCGCTGGTTTCCCTCGTTGCATGGGGGACGTACTCCCCCAGTTCATCGTTGTAGAGGTGGATGATGAATTTTTCAGGAGCCAGAGCCTGCTGTAGTTGTTCCTCCAGCAGGTTCAACGCCTGGTTGAGGCTGGGTGTTGTCACAAGCGCGCGGGAAAGCAGGGTGAGTGCGCGGCGGTAATCGGCGGGTGCGCGGTAGAAGATGCGGTCTATCGAGCTTTGAATAAAGCTGCGCAGCGGGGTCAGCCCGATCACAAGCAGGAACAGATATGTGGCAATTAAAAAGGGGTTGTTCGCTGTCACAGTTTTACCCACCGCGAAGGAAACCAGCGCCAGCAACCCGTAAAACGCGGCGACGACGATGAGCGTCATTGCCGCATAAGTTGTCAGGCGGACGAGAATCGAGTCCACATCCAGCAGGCGGAAGCGCAGAATGGCGTAGGTGATGGACAGAGGGAACAGCACCAGCGGCGGGAAGATCAGCCAGGCGTGGAATTCCATCAACGACCCCGTAATGAGGCTGATGACATATATGATTATGGGCAGGAAACCGAGGAAAATTCCAAACAGGATGACACGGCTTTGCTGGCGGACAATGGGGGAGCGCGATCGGATGATCCGCCAGACAAGAATTGTAATGAATGTGATGAAGCCGAGGATGAAGCACACATAGCCGATCTGCCAGGCGCTGATGTAAAAGAAGGGGGTGGGCGGGAAATAAACGGCAACGACCATCACCGGTACAAGCAATGCCATCAGAAACCAGGGCAAATAGCGCAGTCCCGGGTTGGCTCGCACAAATTGTACGGGTTGCGGAAAGACCAGCGCCAGGTGGAACATCCCGCCAGCAGACAGCAAAATTGCAAGCGACCACAGGATGGTGGCGTTGTGTGTCATGCTGATATCTAGGAATGTGGCAAGCATGATGCACACCCCCGAAGTGAAAACGGTCAGCGCGCGGCTTTCCCACAGATTGGGTTTTATGCGATATGCCCAGAAGCCGATCATCAGGAGTTGAAGTCCCACCAGGTAGGGAATGCCGAACATGGAAATCAGGTCGGCAAATGGAGGGCGGATGGGCGTGACGCTGATGGAATAAACCTGTCCATCCGGTTTCTCGAAGGTAGCCTCAATGGGCTGATACCCATTGGCGGTCATCACACGCTGTACGTCTTTTACATCCGGGACGTTTTCCCCGCCCAACATCAGCAACCGGTCCTTGAATTCCACACCTTGCGTCCGCGCGGGCCAGTTGGTGCCGTTGATCTGGCTCACCACATTGTTCTGTTCCAGCGAGACCCCCAGGAAGGGCATTCGGTACCATTTGTATGCCCAGAACGGCGAAATGACCAACACAAAAACAGCCACTGCTCCGGAGAGGAGCGTTGGAACGTGTGAACGCCAGTGTGAAAGATCCATCTGCAATTTCAAAATGCCTCATGCAGATTATAAGCCAATTATTCCCGGGACGCGATTTATCCAAATACCAGGAAGTCAAGCGATTCGATCACCGCGTCACCCTTTTCAGTGACCTTGTTCCAGCCGCGCCCGGCAAGACGTTTTTTCCCCTGTACCGAATACTGCTCCAATATCCGCGCGGGGATGGTTTGCGGTGACTCGGAGAAGTTGGCGAAGACCACAGCGCGTTTGCCTGCATGAATCCGCATGAAGCCGAGGACGTGTTCATTTTCGGTCGGGATGACTTCCAGTTCGCCACCGCCGAAAACCTTGTGCTGTTTCCGCAATGCGATAAGTTTCTTCAATCCCTGAAAGACGCGCCCTTCGATGCATTTGGCGTCGCTTCGTTTTTCATATTTCTGCCAATCCGTTTTTGGACGATGCACCCAGCGGCTGTCCCGCTCATGGGCGGGGTCGTCGCGGTAGGTGTAGTCGTTGAGCGTGCCGACTTCGTCGCCGAGGTAAAGCAGTGGAATGCCGCCTGCTGTCAGGATGATTCCGTGAATCAACAAAATGCGGCGGATGGCGAGTTCCACTTCCTTTTCGCCTTCCTCGTGCAGGGCTTTCTCCAGACCTGCCAGCGAGGCGCAGGTCCCGCTGATGCGGCAGTCGCCTGTGAATTGGTTTTCCTGAAAGGGAAGTCCGCGTGCGAAACTGCCGCTGAATCTTCCGCGATAGAATTCGTTGAGGAAGTTGCGGTGGTCTCTGCCGTTGATTCCAAACTGGGCGGCATCGTCATCCGAAAACGTCCAGCCGATGTCGTCATGTACGCGAACATAATTCACCCACGCCGTTTCGGGATGGAGTTTGAAACGTTTTGCCAGCGCCTGCGAAAGCAGGTTGACTTGACGGGTGGCGAGCGTGTTCCATAGCAAAGCCATTAGCAGGGGATTGTACGAGATCTGGCATTCGTGCGGCGAGATGTATTTCACCACATCGTCGGGATGCACGATGGCTTCCGATTTGAAAATCAGCGCGGGCGCGGCAATTTGCGCCACCGCGTTGAATGCCTGAATCAAAGCGTGTGCCTCGGGCAGGTTTTCACAGCCTGTGCCGAGTTGTTTCCAGATGAAGGCAACCGCGTCAAGCCGAATGACTTCCACGCCCTGATTGGCGAGGAAGAGCATTTCCTCTGTCATGCGGTTGAAGACCGCGGGGTTGGCGTAGTTCAAATCCCATTGGTAACTGTGGAAGGTCGTCCACACCCAGCCGCCGTTCCCGTTGAAAAGTTCGGGAAAAAAGGTGAACGACCCTGAGCGTTGTTCGGGAAAGATGTCTCTGAGATTTTGGTCGTAGCGGTCGGGCATTTCACGGGTGGGGAAGATGCGATAAAAGTCCATGAACTCTTCCTCGCCCGCCTTCGCCTTCTGTGCCCAGATGTGTTCATCCGAAGTGTGGTTGAAGACCAAATCCACTACCAGGCTGATGTTTGCGCTGCGTAATTCGCGCGAGAGCAACGCCAGTTCCTTCATCGTCCCAAGCGGTGGATGGACTTCGCGGTAACTGCTGACCGCGTAGCCGCCGTCGTTTTCTTTTTCAGGGGCTTTGAAGAGCGGCATGAGGTGAAGATAGGTCAACCCCAGCTCTTTGAAGTAAGGGATTTTGGATTTCACGCCTTTGAGGTCGCCCGCGAATAAATCCACGTAGCAGACTCCGCCCAGCATCTGGTTCGACTGGAACCAAAGCGGATTGCGCTCCCGAGCCTCGTCCAACTCCCGCAGATCCAGCGGACGGCTGGACCAGGAGCGGGCAATGCTGGTCACCAGGTCTTCGAGGTGAAAGAAGAAGTCGTACTGCCCGTGATAGATTTGCAGGTACAACTCGAAGAGCGCAGGGAAATTTTTTTGCAGGCGCGCGGTGAATTGCTCCCAGCCCTGCGGATCTTTGGAAATATCTTTTTTCAGCGCCTGTTCCACGCGCGGCAGGATGCGGTGAAGTGATTTTTCTGCTTGATGTTCAAGCGGGGTTTGCTGCATGAATAAAAAACTCCTGAGGAGTCCGCAAGTTCCACTTGCGGATATATGCAGAAGTAGAACTTCTGGGCTCCTTTCTACTTTATCGCCTGTTTCGCCAGTGCAATTGCACCCAACATGCCGGAGCGATTGCCAAGCCCAGGGTTGACGATATAGGTCTCGATGTGTTCGAGGATGATGTATGACTGGATGTAGCTGTTGATATATTGTTGGGTCTTTTGCTGAATCCTGGACAGGAGATGTCCCAGTGAGCCAACTCCACCGCCGATGATGATTCGCTGCGGCGAGAGGGTGAACGAGTAACTTGCAAGCGCCTGTGCGATGTACTCAGCTTCCAAATCCCAGGCGGGGTGGTCCTCGGGGAGCTCGCTGCCGCGCACCTTCCAGCGGTTTTCGACAGCCACGCCGGAGGCAAGCCCCTCGAAGCAATCACCATGGAATGGACAGTTGCCTTCGTAGGGGTCCTTAGTTTTGTCGTGTCGCAAGGGGATGTGTCCCATTTCGGGGTGAATCAAGCCGTGAAGGAGTTTGCCATCTACGTAGGCGCCGCCACCGATGCCCGTGCCAACCGTCAGGTAGATGAAATTTTGCAAGCCTTGTCCCGCGCCCCAGCGACCTTCGCCCAGCGCCGCCCCATTCACATCCGTATCGAAAGCGACGGGGATGCCCAATGCCGAGCGCAACGGGGCGACGACGTTGGCTTTTGTCCAGCCGGGTTTTGGCGTCGGGAGGATATGCCCAAAGGTGGGCGAATCAGGATTCGGGTCGAGGGGTCCGAAGCAGGCAAAGCCAATCGCAGAGAGTTGTCCCAGGTCTGCTTCCTGCTGTTTGAAGAAATCCACCGCCCGCGCCATCGTTTCTTCGGGTGTGGTGGTTGGGAAACGGGTTTCGGCGCGGATGTCGTCTGGTCCCGTGCCGACGGCGCAGACGAATTTCGTGCCGCCGCCTTCGATGCCGCCAAAAAGTGGAGTTATCATTTTTTCACCAGCCATAAATAGGAGTAGGGTTGCAGGGTGATTTTATCGTTGATGGCGACGTTTTGACCAGCGAATAAATCCAGGTATGTAGTTTGTTGTTCGGCGGGGATGTGTACCGTCTCGGCGGCGTCGCTGAGGTTGTTGAGAATTAACATCGTCTCGCCTTCGTGTTCGCGGATGTACACTGCGACGGCTGGGTTGCCCGCGTCGAGCCATTCCATGTTGCTGCCGCTGAAAGCTGGATGCTGCTTGCGGAGGGCAATCATCCGTTTGACAGAATTGAAAAAGGAGCCGGGGCCGTTGATCTGGCTGGCGACGTTGACGTTTTGATAACTCAATTCACCTTTGACCAACTCCGAAAATGGCTTGCCTTTGGAAAAACCCGCATTGGGGCTGTCGTCCCATTGCATGGGCGTGCGGACGCCGTTGCGGTCGAACAAATCGAGGTTGTCGCCCATTCCGATCTCGTCGCCGTAGTAGACGATGGGTGAGCCCGGCAAGGTGAAGAGAATCGAATTCGCCAGTTCCATCTTGCGACGATTGTTGTCGAGAAGCGGGGCAAAGCGGCGGCGGATGCCGAGGTTGAGTTTCATGCGCGGTTCGGGCGCGTACTGCTTCCACATCCACTGGCGTTCCTCTTCTGTAACCATCTCCAGTGTGAGTTCGTCGTGGTTGCGGAGGAAGGTGCACCACTGGCAGTTTTCGGGGATGCTGGGCGTGCGGCGCATGATTTTTTCCATGTCCTCGTAACGCCCTTTTTTGAGCGCCATGTAGATGCGCGGCATGATGGGGAAGTGGAATCCCATGTGGAATTCGTCGCCGTCACCGAAGTAAGGACGCACGTCCTCAGGCCATTGATTTGCTTCGCAGAGCAGGATGCGCCCGGGATAGTTCTCCTCCATGAAGGCGCGGAGTTTTTTCAAGTAGGCGTGAGTTTCGGGCAGGTTCTCGCAGTTGGTTCCCTCGCGTTCGATCAGGTAGGGGACTGCGTCGGCGCGAAAACCGTCGATGCCGAGGTCGAGCCAGAAACGCGCCACGTTGAGCATTTCCTCCTGAACTTTGGGATTGTCGAAGTTCAAGTCGGGCTGGCTGGCGTAAAAACGATGCCAATAATATTGACCCGTCTTCTCGTCCCAGGTCCAGTTCGAGGGTTCGGTGTCCAGGAAGATGACGCGTGTGTCTTTGTATTTCTGGTTAGTGTCGCTCCAGACATAATAATCACGATAAGGCGAGTTGCGGTCGGAGCGCGAAGCCACAAACCAGGGATGTTCATCCGAGGTGTGATTTAGCACCAGATCCATGACGATACGGATATCGTGTTCATGTGCAGCGCGGATGAGACCCTTCAGGTCGTCGAGCGAGCCGAAGGCTTTATCCACCGAATAATAATCGGCGATGTCGTAGCCGTCATCCTTCAAAGGCGAAGGGTAAATGGGCATAATCCAGATGCAATCCACGCCGAGGGTTTGGAGGTAGTCGAGTTTCTCGGTGATGCCACGCAAGTCACCGTGTCCGTCGCCGTTGCTGTCCTTGTAGGCGCGGACGGAGATTTGGTAGAAGACAGCGTTTTTGTACCAGTGGTTATTGTTCATTTTGCAATATATAAAAAATGGACTGGGTTTTGCCCAGTCCATTGTCTTTTGTTTTAACCTTTGACCGAGCCTGCAAGCAATCCGCGAACGAAGAAGCGCTGCAGGGCAAAGAATACCGCGAGCGGCAGCATCATGCTGACGAATGCACCAGCTGTCAACAGGTGCCAGTCCTGTCCTTTTTCACCGACGATGGATGCCAGCGCGTATGTGACCACGCGACTCTTGTCTCCCAAAAAGACCAGAGCGATCAGGTAATCATTCCAGACCCATAGGAATTGGAAAATGGCGAAGGACGCCAGCGCGGGCACCGAAAGCGGCAGAATCAATTGCGTGAAAATCGTAAAGTTGGATGCACCGTCGATGTAGGCGGCTTCCAACAGGTCACGCGGCAGGGTGCTCATGTAGTTGAACAGCAGGTAGGTGGCAAGCGGCAGACCAAAGCCGGTGTGAGCCAGCCAGATACCCAAAAAAGTCCCGTTCAAATTCAACTTGGTGTAGTCCTGTAAAATAGGCACCAGCGAAATTTGCAGCGGTACGACGAGAATTGCAACCACCATCGTAAAGATCACACTCCGCCCGGGGAAGTTTAGCCACGAAAAGCCGAACGCGGCGAACGCGGCGATCAGGATGGGGATGATGGTGGCTGGAACGGCAACGGCAATCGAGTTGAGGAATGCACCACCCAGGTCATTGCCCTTGCGGATGATCTCGTTTCCCGAAGCATCGGTGAAGCGGATTTCCTTGCCAGTGAGAACATCCTTGTAATTCTCAAGCGTCAGCGGTTTGTGGAAGAAGCCGACCCATTTTTCCTCGGTGACGAGAATCTTGCGCGTGCGTTTGTTTCCGTACCAGGTCAGGGTGCGATTGTCAGGAGTCTTGACCCCCTGACGCAATTCCTCGAATGTGGCGGTCACGCCTTCGATCTCGATTGGTGTATCCACGTTAACGGAGGCATCCAGAACGATCTCCTCCGTTTGCATGTTCTCTTTGTGCGGCAGAACCGTCCACCAACCTGAGGTGAAGATGTCCTGACTGTTGCGCAGGGAGGTCACGAACACGCCCAGAGTCGGCAATAGCCAGAAGAAGCAAATCAAAATGAGGACGCCGTTGATGACGAGGCTCGAGCGCAGTTTTTGGGCTTTATAACTGGTGTTCATTAGAACGCCCTCCGATCCTTGTTGAACTCACGCAGGTTGTTGACGATGACTGGGATGACGGCAATCAACAGGACGATGGCAATGGCGGATGCGCGTCCCGTGTTGCCGTAGGTGAAGCGTTGCAGATAGAATTCGTTGGCAATGACGTTCGTGCCGTTGTTGCCGCCGGTCATCACGCGCACGATGTCGAATAATTTGAGGCTGAAAATGATGATGGTGGTGATGACGGTGATCAACGTGCCTTTGATGTAGGGAATGGTGATCTTGAAGAACGCCTGCACCTCGGTTGCGCCGTCGATGCGGGCGGCTTCCAGCAGTTCGAGCGGAATGCCTTTGATGGCGGACGAGATGACCACCATCGCGTATCCCGTCTGGAGCCAGATCATGATCACGATCAGGAACAGGTTATTCCAGGGCGGCAGGCTGAGCCAGGGCTGGGATTGTCCACCCATCGCCAGCACAAAGGCGTTGAGCAAGCCGATTTCTTCGATGCCCACACCTTCGCCTTTGTAGGTGTAGACGAATTTCCAGATGACGCCTGCGCCAACGAACGAAATTGCCATTGGGGTAAAGATGATTGCTTTGTAGACGGATTCAAGACGGGTGCGATCGGCAAGGACGGCAATCAACAGTCCAAGCCCCACGCTGAAGGATGTACCGACGATCATCCATAACAGGTTGTTGCGGAAAGTCTCCAGCATGATGCGGTCAGTGAAGGCAAAGATGTAATTGTCGAAGCCGATCCACTTTGCACCAATATCGTCTTTGAAGCTCAGGACTAGTGTGCGCAGCACCGGGACTGCAAGATACCAGCCCATGATAACCACTGCAGGTCCGACATAGACGAACGGCTGGAGACGGCGTGTCCATATGGATGGGAGTTGTTCCACGAACCAGTTGGAGACGACGTACAGCACCGCCACTCCGCCCACGCCCCAGACAATGGCCACCAACACAATGACGATCTGTGGAGCCTCACTGTCGCGCAGGAAAATAAAAACCCACCATAATACGAGGAATGTAAGTATCGGAACAAAAAATGAAATCAATATCCGCCCCAGGGTTGCAACCAACCCGCCAATGATGCCTGTGGATCCCGAACTCTTGCCTTGCAAGTTTTGCATGGTCGTGCCTCCTGGAGATCAAATAGAGTCCGATTGAGGTTCAAAGGAGCGGGAAACAAGCTTCCCGCTCCTTTTTATTTTACACGGTCTTGCCTGAAATTACACTACTTGGGCCAGGAGGCGTCGATCTGGTCGAGGGCAGCGTCTTCTTCAACCGAGCCACTGACGTAGTCGGTCATGTACTTCCAGAAGGTGCCAGCGCCGACAGCGCCCGGCATCAGGTCGGAAGCATCGAAGCGGAAGGAGTCGGCGTTCAGGATGATTTCGGCGACCTTGCGGGTAACCGGATCCTGATACCAGTCGAGGTTGGAGTCGTTGTGCGGGGAGATCGCGCCACCAGCTTCGATCCAACCCTTGACGGATTCACCAGTCGAGAAGTACTGGATGGTTGCGCGTACTTCGGGGCGGTCATTGAACATTGCGTAGATGTCACCAGCGCCGAGGACGGGCTTGCCGTAGGCGGGATCAATCGGAGGCAGATAGAAGAAGTCGTAGTCGGTGCCAGCCACCTTGCCTTCGGGGAAGAAGGAGGTGATGAAGTTGCCCTGGCGGTGCAACCAGCATTGCGGAGGCTCGTTGAACATGGGGGCGGGGGCATCACCAAAGAAGGTGGTCGGGATGGACTTGCGTCCGCCGTACACGTATGCATCGTTGAACCAGATGGCGGTGATGTAGCTCAGTGCCTTCTTGACTTCGGGTGAGTTGAACTTCAATTCGCCCTTGACCCACTTGTCATAGTTTTCAAGTGAGGTGGTGCGGAGCATGACGTCTTCGATCCAGTCGGTCATTGCCCAACCAGTGGCTGCGCCGGATTCAATGCCGATGCACCAGGGGGTATCACCGTCGGCGGCGATTTGTTCAGTCAGAGCCATCAGGTCATCCCAGGTTTCGGGGACGGTGTAGCCGGCAGCATCAAACTGAGCCTTCGGGTAGAAGACGATCGATTTGCCGTTGGCGCGTGCCCAAATACCAGCGGTGATGGGGCCGTCGGGGCCTTCCATGGTCCCCATGTCGATCCAGGACTGGCTGTAGTTTTCCTTCAGCCAATCGGGGTTGATGACGGTGCTGAGGTCAATTGCTTGTCCCTTTTTGACTGCAGTGTTCAGCAAGCCAGGCTGGGGGAAGTCTACAATGTCAGGTGCATCGCCACCGTCGAGGCGGATGGTGATGGCGGCTTCGAATTCCTTGGAGCCTTCGTATTGAATGTCAATGCCGGTGGCTTCTTCGAATGGCTTGATGGAGTCTTCGAACTTGACGGTATCTGCATCGGTGAAGGGTCCAGCCATGGTTACAACAGTGCCTTTGTACATTCCGGCATAGGCATTGGCGAGTTCCTGTCCCTGGGGCAGGGGGTCAACTGTAGCAGCAGGGGCCTCGGTGGCAGCGGGCGCTTCAGTGGCAGCAGGGGCTTCAGTAGCTGGAGCCGGGGCGGGGGCTTCAGTAGCGGGGGTACCGCAAGCGGTCAGCAGCATTGCGGCGACGACGAACACGGCAAGGGTTTGCCAGATAGCCTTTTTCATTCTTCTCTCCTTGAGGATTAAATTAAGAATTTAGATGGATTTTATCGTGAGGGAAGGGGGGGTTGTCAATTGCGGGGAGGCACCTCCTGTGGAAAAAGAAGTCTGCACGGATTGAATTGACCTAAATTGAAAGCGTTTTTATGAAAGCACTTTCAAAAATAGTATAGCATAAATTTTTCAAGAGTCAATACGATTCTTAGAATCAATTTTTCGGGTACGATTGATGGGCGTCCAGGGAAAGAATCAAGTGGTGAGGCGTTCGATCAGGTTGAGTGGCAGTTTGATGTGTTGCAGGGGGCGGTTGGGTTCGTTGATGCGCGCCAGCAGGATTTCCGCCGCCAGCCTGCCTGATTCATCCAGATGCTGGCGAATAGTGGTCAGGTCAACGTGCTCTGCAACGTCGATATCATCGAAGCCGATTACGGCGAGGTCTTCCGGAACTTTGATTTTCATTTGGCGCGCCGCTTGCAGGACGCTCAAAGCCTGGATATCCGAGCCGACGAATATGGCGGATGGCGGACTAAGCAGTCCAAGCAATTCACGCGCAGCCTGTCTCGAATCTTCCTGATTGTAGGATACGGGGCGGGTTAGGGTTGTTGACAATGAGAGTCCCGCGTCCTGCAATGCCTGTTTGAAACCTGTCAGGCGTGATTTGACCGGGTGAATTGCAAATTTTTCCGGTGGCTCGATATCACCCAAAAATGCAAAGGTTTTGTGCCCTTTTTTGATAAGGTGTTCCGCTGCCAGCCGCCCGCCGTGCTCGTCGTCGATCACGATGCTGTTCAACTTCGGATGCGAGTACTCGATCAGGACGGTCTCCATGCCATTATTGGACAGGCGCTGCGCATCCTGGTCTCCAAGCGCGAGGGACATGATGATCAGCCCGTCGATGTTTCTCATTAAAGGGATGGAGGAAATATATCCCTGCAGGTGATCTATGGAGTCGACCGGGTAAATAACCAGTTCGTAATTCGCCTTTGACAAAGCCGACGCAACGCCCCTGAACCTCTGCACAAAGGATGGTGCTGTGAAGAAGGGCGTCAGGACCCCAATGCGGTTCGTGTTTTGCATGGCATGGGCGCGCGCTTCCGCCCGTGGGACGAATCCAAGGCGGTCGATGGCGTTCATCACGCGTTTGTGTGTCTCGGAGTTGACCTTGTCCGGCGAGTTCAGGACGCGCGAAATGGTTGAAATGCTCACGCCAGCCAGTTTGGCTACGTCATAGATGGTGGGGGACTTTTTCTCGGGTGACATTTTATTTCATGAAAGCACTTTCAGTTTAGCACATTAAACCGTGAAGCGTCAATCGTAACAGGCAAATTGAATCAAAAAGCCGCCCATAACTGGAGCGGCTTTAGTATGTTTTTAAATTTTTTACATCGCGCGCAGGCACAAAAAGCTGTTTTGCTTATGCCGCAACGGGTTGCTCAAAGATGACTGCAACGGAGGCTTCCCGGGCAGCAGGTTTGTAAACCGTTGTGTAGGAATCGATTCTGCCGCTGGGCACAGGCGCTTCCTTCATCTCACCGCCACAATTGGGACAAATGCCGCGAGGCGGGAAAATCTTGTGATCGCAATGAGGACATACTTCACCAATCAGTCCGTAGCGTTGTTTTTTGAGTCTCCAGTGTCTTGGAATTTCCATGGGTCACTTCCTTTCGATGAGCCTAATTCTATCCGTCACGACTCTCAAACCCTATCAGAATCCGATCCTGACAATTCTGTTTGAAATTTCCCCCCTGCATTCGCTTTGCGGTATAGTATGAATGTCGACGCTTGAAAATGATTTGTGAAATAAGTTGCAGTCAAACAGCGGAGTGTAAAAATGAAACTCGTTACCGTACCTCAAATGATTGCCATCGAAAAAGAGGCAGACGCAGGCGGCTTGTCCTATGCCGTCATGATGCGAAACGCAGGCAGCGGGCTTGCCGAAATTATCGCCGGGATCGTCTCGAACAATGACTGGGACAACGTCTTTGGGTTGGTTGGTCCCGGCAACAACGGCGGCGACACCCTCATCGCCCTAGCCCAGCTTGCCGGGGAAGGCTGGCATGTGCAGGCGTATGTTTTCAAACGCAGGCAGGATGATGAACTGGTCACTCAGTTGCTCGATGCTGGCGGACGTGTGACCTTCGCCGAAGCGGATGCAGATTTTGGCGAAGCTGCCCTCGAAGCGGCCCTTTCCTCCGCCGATGTTTTACTCGACGGTTTGCTTGGCACCGGCTTCAAACTTCCCCTCAAAGACGATGCCGCCGCCGTCCTTGAACAGGTATTGCTTGTCATGGATATCATGGACGAACCGCCTTTTGTCATTGCGGTGGATTGTCCCTCCGGCGTGGACTGCGACTCAGGCGAAACTGCCATCGAATGTATCCCCGCCGACCTGACGGTCTGCATGGCGGCTGTCAAGCAGGGACTGTTGAAACTGCCCGCTTTTGAGCTGGTCGGTGAACTGACCGTTGTGGACATCGGGCTGCCGCTGGAACTTGACTCGTTTTACGGAATCAAAACCGAAGTCGCCGACCATGAGCTGGTTGCCGGGCTTCTGCCTGATCGTCCCCTCGATTCCCACAAAGGGATGTTTGGCACGGCGCTCATCGCTGCCGGCTCGCAGAGCTATACCGGCGCTGCCCTGCTGGCTGGGACAGCCGCCTACCGGGTCGGTGTGGGGCTGGTGACACTCGCCGTTCCTGAACCCTTGCACCCCGTTCTCGCCGGTCAACTCCCAGAGGCGACCTGGGTTTTGCTTCCGCATGAGGCGGGTTTCATTTCAGAAAAAGCATCCGACGTTTTGCTGAACCACCTCCAGCGTCCCACCGCCTTTTTGCTTGGACCCGGCTTGGGCGCTTATCCCTCGACCGCCAAATTCGTCGAGAAGATGATCTCGTCCGTCAAACTTCCCAGCGTGGTGGATGCGGACGGATTGCGTCATCTGTCGCAGGTCAAAGACTGGCACAAGAAAATCTTTTCGCCGGCAATCCTCACGCCGCACATCGGCGAAATGTCCGCGCTGACGGGGTTGTCGCGCGAGGAAATCCTGCAAAACAAAAATGAAGTTGCCCTCAAATATGCAAAAGAGTGGGGATGTGTGGTTGTCCTGAAAGGCGCGTTTACGGTCATCGCCTCTCCTGACGGGAAAATGATGGTGATCCCGGTTGCCTCTCCCGCCCTTGCCCGCGCCGGGACCGGTGACGTGCTGGCAGGCTTGATCGTCGGTTTGCTCGCCCAGGGACTCGACGCCTACAACGCGGCAGTTGCAGGCGCATTCATCCATGCTCAGGCAGGGCTTATCGCTGCCGAAGACCTCGGTTCCACTGCCTCTGTCCTTGCCGGGGACCTGCTCAACAGCATTCCGGATGTGATGAGCGAATTGGAGTGAAGCCCAAAAAGTCCCGGTTTGAGTTGCCAACAAATAGATGCGAAATGAAAGTACCCCTGTGTGGAAATGAGCAGCGGGTACTTTTTTATACGTGGGGAACCGAATGCTCCAAAATTAGTTTTTCAGCAAACCTGTGCAAAACCTGTGCAGTATGCTATAATCCTGACCATCGCAAATGAAGAATGAAACAAGGAAATGGTTATGAGACAGCAAAACCAACTTAAATTCAACGACCCCGCGCCCGATGTGAAATTGCTCGGCATGGATGGCGGTCCCGTTCAACTTTCCTCGCTATGGATGGAGAAGCCGCTGGTGCTTTCGTTTACGCGCCATTTCGGTTGCCCGCAATGCAAGGAGATGCTGGACCAACTCATCGAGGCGCATCAGTCCATGCTCGATAGGGGATTGGGAATGGCAATCGTGTCCCATGCTTCGGCGGAGGCGACCAAACAGTTCTGCGACCAGCGCGCGCCCGGCATTACCTGCCTTGCCGACCCCGACCGCGCTGCCTATCACGCCTACGGTTTGTATCAGGGCACTTTCTGGCAAACCCTGCTCTCGCCCCGCATCTGGGCATCCAACCGCAGGCTGGCGCAGACGAAAGGCTACAAGCCCGAACTGCCGCCCCCCGGTCAGGATGCGTACCAGATGTCGGGTGTCTTCATCATTGGCACGGACGGACGAATCCGCCTGCCATACTACTACGAAGACATCGCAGACCATCCGCCCGTGGATTTAATCCTGCATGGCATCATGGGTTCGAATTGGGATAAGCCCTATGACGCCAAGCCGCTCGCCTAACCGATAAGGGAAATTACAATGAGAAGTTTTTTTCTGGCAACTTATTTAGCCGTCAAGGAAGTCTTCCGCAACAAGGGACGCTTCTTTCTCGTCGCGCTGGTCATCGCGTTGATTACCATGCTGGTCTTGTTCATCGCCGCGCTGGGCGAGGGACTTTCAAATGCCAACCGTCAGTATGTGGCAAATCTCGACGCGCAGTTGATCGTCTTTTTGGAAAAGTCCGATTACCTCATCAACGCCAGCCGCCTCGAGACGAATACCGTCAAGGCAATTCGCCGCGTGGAGGGGGTTGCGGATGCAGGACCGATTTACATTTCCAATACCGAAATTGTCTCGTTGCCGGAACCGCTCAAAATCTCGATGCTGGGTGTGGAAGCGGAACGTCCCGGCATGCCCCCGCTTTTGGATGGACGTTACTTCCGCGGTGGTTCAGCCCGCGAGGCGGTGATGGACATCGGCGTCGTTCAGCGCACCGACCTCAAGGTTGGCGATGAAATCGAGATCCGCTCGACGCAGGGGACAGAAGATGAGTTCTACACCTTGAAGCTTGTCGGACTCGTCGACAAGCAGGCATATTCCTTCCAGCCGACCATCTTTGTGCCAGCCTCCACCTGGGAGTTGATGCGCCCGCAGCCGGCATCGGACTTGAACGACGATACGCCCTACCCGAATGTGGTCGCTGTCAAATTGGAGAATCCCAGCCAACTCGAAGAGATGAAACTGAGGCTAATCAGTCAGGTCTCCAACGTCGAAGTGGCTGACATTCCGACCACCATCGAGAACATCCCCGGCTATACGGCTCAACAAGGGACTGTTCAGACCCAGGGCGTGTTTACCCTGCTCATCGGTATTCTGGTCATCGGCGGATTTTTCCAAATTCAGATTTTACAGAAGGTCCCGCAGATTGGGGTGCTGAAAGCCATCGGCTCGTCCAACGGGGTGGTTGGCCTTGCAGCGGTGATCCAGATCATTGTGGTGACAGCCCTCGGCGTGGGGATTGGCGGCGGGTTGACCTGGCTCTTCTCGCTGGGATTCCCGCCCACCATTCCGCTGGAGTTCAATGGGACTCGCTCCCTGCTTGCAATTATCCTGCTGTTGTTAATCGGTCCGCTGGGCGGCATGGTTTCCATTATTTACGCCGTGCGCATCGAGCCGTTGAAGGCGTTGAGGTTAGGTTAATATGAATTCAGTTGCTTTGGAAGTTCGTGACCTGGTTAAATCCTTTTCGCTCGATGGAACAACCATCAATGCGGTGGACAAGGTTTCGTTTCAGGTAAAGTCCGGTGAGTTTGTGGCGCTGGTCGGCCCCAGCGGATCGGGCAAAACCACCATGCTTTCCATCCTTGCCGCTTTGCTGACTCCCACCGACGGGCAGGTGTTGATCGACGGGCAGGATCTGTCGAAGATGAACGAAAAACAGCGCGTCAAACTGCGCCGCGAGAAGATTGGTTTTACCTTTCAGTCGAACAATCTCATCCCGTATCTCAGCGCGCGCGAAAATGTGGAATTCATGCTCAGGCTGAACAACAAACTCGACCGCGCTGGGCGGCTCCGCTCCGATGAGTTGCTGGCGCGGCTGGGATTGGCGGACCGGCTGCACAACCTTCCCGCGCAAATGTCGGGCGGACAGCAGCAGCGCGTTGCGATTGCCCGTGCGTTGATCCACAATCCCGCCGTGGTGCTGGCGGATGAGCCCACTGCTTCGCTGGATACCGAACGCGCTTTTCAAGTCGTCGAAACCTTTGCGCACCTGATCCATGAAAATGATCGCGCGGGAATCATGGTCACTCACGACCTGCGCATGTGCCAGTATGTTGACCGAGTCCTGCAAATGCAGGACGGGAAACTGGTCCAGGTTTATGAATCAAAAGATGAGATCATGGAATTGGCGCAGGGGACGTTGAAACACTAAACAAAAAGACCCTGAAGACTCGCTTTACGAAAACCTTCAGGGTCTTTCTTTACAACTGATTACTGTCTGCTCTCCACCAAAACCTCTTTTGCCTTGTACTGTGTTTTCGGTCTGGTGCTGTTGATGAAGATCACTGACCCGACGATGATTCCTGCCGCCAGCCAAATGCGCGGCTCCAGCGGTTCACTGGCGAGCCAGTTTCCAAGAAAAATGGCAACGATCGGGTTGACGTAGGCATACGTCGAAACGAGCGAGATGGGTGCATTTTGCAGCAACCAGCCGTACGAGGCAAACCCGACCAGCGACCCCACGAAGATGAGATAAGTCAACCCCATCAGCGAGCGGGCGGAGACAGCGGAGGGGTCCCAGCCATTTAATTCGCCAGTGGCTGCCGAAATGATGAACAGTCCAATGCTTCCCATCAACATCTGCGCGCCTGTGTTCATCAATGAGGATTTCGGCAGGTCGGCTGTTTTACTGTATATCGAGCCAGTTGCCCAAAACAGACAGGCGAAGAGTATCGCCATGACGCCGAAGGGATCGAATTTTGTGGTGCTGCCTGAAATTTCCGCGGGGCCGATGAGGATGAGAATGCCCACGAAGCCAGCCAGCAAACCGAGGATTCCCTGCCAGTTTGGTTTTATGCCGTTAGGACGAATTGCTTCGCCAATGACCAGAAACATCGGGATGGAGGCAATGACGAGCGCGGCAATTCCCGACGGGATGAATTGCTCCGCCCATGAAACCAGTCCATTGCCGCCCAACAGGAGCAGGGTCCCGACGATTGCCGTCGAAATCCACTGTTTGCGTGTGGGCAGCTCGTGTCCAGCCGCCCGTTGCCAGATGACCAAAATCAAGCCTGAGATCAGGAACCGAATCCCCGCATGGAGGAACGGAGGAATGGTCTCGATGGCGAACCTGATCCCCAGATAAGTCGAACCCCAGACGATATATAGAGCCAGTAAAGCCGTCCAAATTTTTGTTTTCATTTTTCCTCATATTTTCAATTAGCGTGTAGCCAGACATTTTTATAACTGACATACTTAGCAGATTAAAAACCCGCTCTACGCATGGCTGAATTCCTTTGCCAGCATTACCTTCTTGCGGGCGGTACCGTACAGGTAGTTGCCGAAGTCGCCGTTTTTGCGAATGACCCGATGACACGGAATCAGGTAGGCGATGGGATTGTGCCCAACCGCCGTACCGACGGCGCGGACCGCCCTGGGGTTCCCAATTTGCGCGGCGATGTTTTCATAGGATGTCAGCGCGCCCGTCGGGATGTTGAGCAGCGCCTCCCAGACCTTAATTTGAAAATTCGTCCCGCGCAAATGAAGTTTGAGCGGTGAATCAATTTGAAGGTCGGAGAAAATACGCGTGACCAGCGGTGCGGTGGATTGATAATCTTCGATCATCTGCGCCTGCTTCCATGCCTGTGCCAGGTTGTCGATTGCCCTGCCTTCGCTGACGTTGATAAAACTCAGGTTGCAGATTCCGCGCTCGGTGGTGGCGATGAGGCATTTTCCAAAAGGGGAGTGATGGATGCCGTAGCGGATGCTGAGTCCGCTGCCGCCTGATTTGAACTCGCCAGGAGTCACGGCTTCGGTGGTGACAAACAGGTCGTGCAGGCGTCCCAAACTGGAAAGCCCAACCTGATGCGTGGTCTCCAGCAGGTCTTCAGAGTGAGCGAGCAGTTGTTTCGCGTGTTCCTTCGTCAGGAATTGCATGAACCGCTTCGGGCTGATTCCCGTCCAACTGGTAAATAGTCGCTGAAAATAATACTCGCTCAAGCCGATGGCGGATGCGATCTCATCCAGTTCGGGCTGGCGCTGCGCGTTGGCTTCGATGTACTGGATCGCCCGCTCGATAAGCTGGTAATGTTGCGAGAATTCGGCTGTTGATTCCATAACTAAACTAATCTCCTTTCTTTTGGAGATTGTATTGGCTGTTATCGACGAAAGCCACCCGATTCTTGCTCATTTTCTGGGGGGGATTGTAGGCAGTTAAAAAATAAACAAGTATGACTGAACATACCTGTTTACTATAATATACCGGCATTAATGGGAAATGACAAAAAGGAACCCCGCTTGTGCCGTGTATCACCAGGTTTTGAACCTGCTTTCGCAGGTGGGTCCTGACCGGGAAACGCCGCCTTGGCTCAGGCCTATCGCGTTATTTCCGTTAAGATAAGGACCCTTATAAACAGTGTTGGCTCAAAACGTGAGGGCGATATCACGCACACAGCAGGGTTGCATTTCTTATACCATAATCCAAATTGGGAGGGTAGGTAAACATTAATCCGAACCTTCCAAAAATGTTTGATTTTTATACGATTTTGTGCTACGCTCAAAAGAACGTATCCGACAATTGTTTTGGAGGAAACCATGGCAACCGTTCCAGGGATTGACGTTTCATATTGGGATGCAGGCATCGACTGGCCCAAAGTCCGCGCAACGGGACAGCGGTTCATGTTTGCCAAAGCCACCGAAGGCATCACCTATAAAGACCCCACATTCGACGATAATTGGTTTGGCGCAAAATCGGCGGGACTTCTGCGCGGGGCGTATCACTTTTTCCGCTGTAATGTGGATGCGAGGAAGCAGGCGGATTATTTCATCGATTACGTGAAGACAGTCAAGGATAACGGTGAACTCCCGCCCGTGCTTGATCTTGAAACCAACGACGGCATGACAAAGGACAAGATCGTCCCTGCCGCCAAAATCTGGCTCGACCGCGTGGAAGCCGTCTTCGGCAAGAAGCCCATCATCTATTCGGGTCAATACTTCTTGCAGGATTACTTCGTGCTCAAGGGTGGCGGTCCGCCCGACTGGGCGAAGGATTATCCGCTCTGGCTGGCGCAATATCCCAACCAATACATCGAGGGGATGAAGCCGACCCTGCCGCGCGGTTGGTTCAGCCACGCCATCTGGCAGTACAGCGACAAGGGCAAGGTCAACGGCATCAACGCTGCTGTGGACATGAACCTCTTCAACGGCACGCTGGAGGATTTGTACAAATTTGCGGGCGCAAGCATCCCCGACCAAAAGCCGAAGACTCACGTGATTGCCAAAGGCGACAACTTTGAATCGATCGCCAATGCCTACGGTGTGACCGTCCGCGAGTTGGTGATGGCGAATCCGCAGCTGCTGAAAGCTGGCGACAAGCTGACCGTTCCTGTGGCGATTGCAATTCCTCAGGAGGGCGAATCGACTCCCGAAGCTGAATCAGGCTCGGGCGGAGTCGAAACAACTCCCAAGCGGACATACACCGTCAAGGCTGGCGATACGCTTTCGTTCATCGCCGTCAAGCACAGCACCACCGTCGCCGCCATCGCATCGGCGAACGACATCAAGAACATCAACAGTATCAAGGTGGGACAGGTGCTGGTGATACCGTAGTCCGAATAAAAAACCTCGGAGGTCTTCAAGACCTCCGAGGTTTGCTTTAAGGGTACACCCGCTTAATCGTGCGTGGGAAGGCTATCGCCTCGCGGATATGTTCGATGCCGCACATCCAGGCGGTGACGCGCTCGGTGCCCATGCCGAAGCCTGAGTGGGGAACTGAGCCGTATTTGCGGAGGTCGAGATACCATTTGAAGGATTCTTCGGGCAGACCTTCCTTGTGGATTCGCGCCAGCAGATTTTCGTGGCTGCTCATGCGCTCCGATCCACCGCAGATTTCGCCGTAGCCTTCGGGGGCAAGCAGGTCAACGGACTTGCAGACTTCGGGGCGACCCGGCCAGGGTTCCATGTAAAAAGCTTTGACTGCGCTTGGGTAGCCGTAGACAAAGACGGGCTTGTCGAACTGCTGGGTGATGGCGGTCTCGTGCGGAGCGCCGAAGTCGATGCCCCAATCGAAGGCAAGTAGTTCCTTCTTCTCGGGGTCGGTTTCCTTCTCGCGGAGTTCGGCGATCATCTTCGCCGCGTCGTCGTAGGAGATGCGCGGGAACGGGGCTTTGATGTTTTCCAGCTTGGAGATGTCGCGCCCGAGGAATTTTAGCTCAGGGGTGCGGTCGCGGATGACGCGCTGGGCGATGTGGGTGATCATCTGCTCTTCGACTTCCATCAAGCCGTCGAGGTCGCAGAAAGCCATCTCGGGTTCGAGCATCCAGAACTCAGTCAGGTGACGGCGGGTCTTTGATTTTTCGGCGCGGAAGGTGGGCCCATAGCAGTAGACTTTTCCAAACGAGAAAATATTGGCTTCGTTATAGAGTTGACCCGTCTGCGCGAGATAGGCTTTGCCTTCGTCGAAGTATTCGGTCTCGAAGAGGGTGGTGGTTCCTTCGGCGGCGGCGGGAGTCAGAATCGGCGTGCTCATTTCGGTGAAGCCGTTGGTGTCGAGCCATTCGCGGGTGGCTGCCATGACCGTGGCGCGCACACGGAGAATCGCCCACTGACTCTGCATCCGCAGCCACAGATGACGGTGGTCGAGCGCGAAATCAACGCCGTGGTCTTTGAGCGCCATTGGGTAATCAAGCTCGGCGGTTTGCACCACCTTCAAATCTTTGATGCCAACCTCGAATCCACCGGGGATGCCGGGCGCGCGCTTGTCCTCACGCACAGACCCCGTAATGACCACCGAAGATTCCTGTGGCAGGTGAGTGATCTGGTCAAAGAGTTCGGGCGCCAGGTCGCCTTTGAAGGCGACGCACTGGATGAATCCCGTCCCGTCGCGCACGAGCAAAAATGACAGCTTGCCCTTGTCGGTGCGGTTGTAGACCCAGCCCTTGAGGATGACGTCCTGACCTGTGTATTTTGAAATTTCTGAAACGTAAATAATCGATGCCATATATTCTTCCTTGGAAATTGGTATATTTGCTTGTAAAACTTGCCAACAAAGGGTATTTGTTCTGTTTGGCTACTTGCCTTTCTTCTCCATCTTTATCCAGGCGCCATTCAAACTTAATAATGCTATGGGCCGGGGGTCATTACAGGAAATACGGAAAGGTCCATATTAGGGTCTATCTTTAGATAGATTGCCTCTATCCAACATGGATTGTGAAAGTACGGATTGCGAATGATGTACCAACCTGACACATTCCCAGTACCAATAATATCCACGCGTTTTTTAGCATCAATGTTGCTGATCAAAGTATAAGTGGGACCTGGTCCCGTCCAGCAGCCTGTAAACTCTGTTACAAGTGGGCGCTTGGGCGGCTCGCTGCTGGTAGGTGACGCGACAGGTGTATTTGTAAAACTGGGCGTTGGCGTAATTGTAGGTGGCGGAGGCGTGGGGGAATAGGCGCCTGCGGTTTGTGTCTGCATAACCATGGCTAGCTGCGCCGCCGTACTCATAATATCCACTGGCGTTGGTGTGGCTTTGGGCGCACATGCCGTGGAAGTTAGAATGAATGCAAAACCGATTATCGTCACGCGCAAAAAAATTGAGTTCACCTTGCTCCTGTGGAGGAAATATTAATAAACTCCGTTTGTAAAATAGTTGCCCGACGAGAATTTACTTCCCCTTCTTCTCCATCTTGGCCCAGGTGTCTTTGAGATTTACTGTCAGGTTGAAAACCTGCTTATCAGGCTTGGAGTCCGCGTCAATGCAGAAGTAGCCAAGTCGCTCGAACTGGAAGCGGGAACCAACTTCCACCGTGGCAAGGGACGGCTCCACGTAGCCCGTCAAAACCTCCAGCGATTTGGGATTCAGGCAGGCGAGGAATCCCTCCTCTCCTTCTTCGGGGTCTTCCTTCGTGAACAGGCGGTCGTACATGCGGACTTCCGCTTCCTTTGCGTGCTTCGCAGAAACCCAGTGAATCGTGGATTTGACCTTGCGCCCATCGGCTGAATCTCCGCCGCGAGTGGTCGGGTCGTAGGTTGCGTGGACTTCCACCACCTCGCCCGCGTCGTTCTTGACCACGTGCGTGCACTTGATGAAATAGGCGTAGCGCAGGCGCACCTCGTTGCCGGGGAACAGGCGATAATACTTGGGCGGCGGGGACTCGCGGAAGTCGTCCTGCTCGATGTAAAGCACCTTCGAGAAGGGGACCTTGCGTGCCCCAGCCGACGGGTCTTCGGGGTTGTTGACCGCGTCCATCTCCTCGGTCAGGTCATCGGGATAATTGTCAATGACCACCTTGAGCGGGCGGATGACCGCCATGCGGCGTAGGGAGTGTTTGTTCAGGTCATCGCGGACGCATTCTTCGAGCAGGGCAACGTCGCTGACGCTGTAGTTCTTTGCCACACCCACGCGGCGGATGAATTCCAGCACGGCTTCGGCGGTGTATCCGCGGCGGCGCATGGCGCGGAGTGTGGGCATGCGCGGGTCGTCCCAGCCGCTGACCACTTTTTCCTCCACAAGGCGGCGCAGTTTGCGCTTGCTCATCACGGTATAGTTCATATTCAGGCGCGCGAATTCGATCTGACGCGGCTTGAACACGCCCAACTGTTCGGGAAACCACTCGTACAGCGGGCGATGGTTTTCGTATTCGAGCGAGCACAGCGAATGGGTGATGCCTTCCATCGAGTCGTTCTGCCCGTGTGTCCAATCGTACATCGGGTAGATTTTCCACTTGGTGCCCGTGCGGTGATGCGGCGGCTCATGCAGGATGCGGTACATCACGGGGTCGCGCATGTTGATGTTCGGATGCGCCATGTCGATCTTGGCGCGCAGTGTCCGCGAGCCGTCGGGGAACTCGCCGTTCTTCATGCGTTCGAGCAAATCCAAATTCTCTTCCATCGAGCGGTCGCGGAACGGGGAGTTCTTCCCCGGCTCGGTCAACGTACCGCGATTGGCGCTGACCTCGTCGGGAGTCTGGTCGTCCACATACGCCAATCCCTTCTTCACCAGTTGCACCGCCCAATCGTAGAGCGTGTCGAAGTAATCGGAGGCGTACGTCACCTTGACCCATTCGATGCCGAGCCAACGGGCGTCGTCCATGATGGCATCCACGAACTCGGTCTCTTCCTTCGTCGGGTTGGTGTCGTCGAAGCGCAGGATCAACTCGCCGTTATTTTCCTTCGCGATGAGATAATCGATCATGAACGCCTTGACATGTCCGATGTGCAGATATCCGTTCGGTTCGGGGGGCAGGCGCGTGCGGACGTAGTTGAAGCGTCCGCTCTTCAAATCTTCCGCAACGGCTTCGCGGATAAAATCGGTTGGTCTGTTTTCTTCGGGACTCATGGTTGGATGCCTTCACGATGGATTTCAGGGTGGTGCTGCCTCTTTTTCTACCTTTGAGTTGATACGCTAAAGAGACGCCTTCCCTGCCCTGATGGTTTTGTGATAACTCCCGCAATTATACCCAACACGGTTGCAAATTGCGCTTTTTCTTTGGGGAACGTAATTTGCAACCGCTGATATTGCAGAACAAACCGCGCCCATGATTTATAATTGGCTTTGAACTGGAGGAACCCATGACCGAATCGAATGACAAATCGAAAACCAATTTTGCAGGTGTTTACTTCGACCGAGACTCCGTCCTGCGCCTTGCCCACCTTGCGGACATTTTTGCCTGGCTTACGTTGATATATTATGCGGCGCAGGCTGCCATCTCCCTGACGGTCTTCATTCTTCAAATCGCGCGGGGCTTGATGGCGCTGCCGGGGCTAACCGATTACGTCCAGCAATTCCTTTGGATATTCCAGCCAGCGCTGCCGGGTTTTTTATATTTCGTCGGATTACAGGCGATTGGCAAGGCCCTGCTCATATTCATGGATGTGGAGGACAACACCCGCCGTGCCGCACGCCTTGAGCGAAAATAGGCTTGCACCCTTCGGATTCGCGTGATAAAATACCGCCCGCTGGTTGGGTATGGTGGCTCGTTTAATGGCAGGACAGTTGACTCTGGATCAGCCAGTAATTCATTGGGGAGTCGTCCAACGGCAGGACACGACACTCTGGATGTCGGTATCTTGGTTCGAATCCAGGCTCCCCAGCCTAAAAAGTACCTTGAGAAAAAACTCAAGGTACTTTGATTTTTAAATCATAATCAACATGCTGAGTTTTAGGTCGGCCTGGCGAAGCGCGCAATTTGTGACCGGGATGGGTATAATAATCCCGCCCCGCGTACTGCGGGAAAAGGAGATTGAATGAAAAACATTCGCCAAATGTTTGTATATTGTCTGACGATTGCCTTTCTATTGTCTGCGTGCGGATCGCCGACACCGGTTGTAGTGGTGGTGACAGCCACGCCCCTGCCGTTGACCGATACACCGGCTCCCGAACCGACGCAGACTCTTGTGCCTGTGCCCCTGTCCGGTCCGCAAAATGGCACGACCATGAAATGGATCGACGGGAGCACGTTGGTATACATCCCGTCTGCGGAGTTCACCATGGGCAATGCCGGTTTCGATGCCCCCGTGCGGACGGTGGCGGTTGACGGCTTTTGGATGTACCAGACGAAAGTGACCAATCGCATGTTCGCGCAATGTGTGGTTGTCGGTGCCTGTTCCGCACCTACGGAGGAACTTGGCGGACCGGTTTATAGCAATCCGCAATATGCCAACCATCCTGTAGTTGGCGTGACTTGGGATCAGGCGCAGACATACTGTGGCTGGGCGCAGGGACAGTTGCCCACCGAGGCTCAATGGGAAAAAGCTGCGCGCGGCACCGATGGCAGGACATATCCTTGGGGCAACGACAAGCCCGCCTGTGACCTGCTCAACCTGGGTTACTGCACGGGACGCACCTCCGAAGTGGACGCCTTTTCCGCCGGCGTCAGCCCGTATGGCTTGTTCGACATGGCTGGTAACATCTTCGAATGGGTGAGCGACTGGTATGGCGATTCGTATTACAGCAGCGCGCCCGCCGCGAATCCCACCGGACCCGAAAGCGGGCAATATCGCTCCATTCGCGGCAGTTCGTTCGAGACTGACTTTAGCCAGGTCGAATCCGCCATGCGGCATTTTGGCGGACAAACTTATCATAGCCGCGATCTTGGTTTTCGCTGCGCGGTGACAACGCCCCAACTCGTCGCTCCGTATTGCCAGCTTGCGGCTTATATTCCCACAGGCGTAATCGTGTCCAATGGCTGTGAACTGCCGGTGACCGAAGTCGCCGGTCAATATTGCGCTGCGGGAAACAGTTATGCCACCGTCAACCTGCCTGCCGACGCGGTTTATGAAGCTGGCAAGGACTTGAACTGCGAGGAAGCCATTGTGGATGGACAGCGCATTCTGACCTGTCGCGGTCCGCGGGCGATAGAAGCGACAAACGAGATTACCGTCTGCAATCCAACTTGCAGCAATTCGCCCTCAACCACCGGTGCTGTCCCCACCTGCGATCCCGGCTACACCCTCGACCCTGCGACTGGCGCATGTAATTACTCGCCAATCGCCAGTCAAGTGGGCGTGGCGGGCTGTCCCGCAGGCTATAGCTTGGTCGACCGCGGTGGACAGCAAACCTGTGTGATTGGAACGAACACGAATGGTCAATGCCCGACAGGATTATATTTCGACAGCCTTGCCGGCAGATGCGCTGCCGCCACGGGGTCGGTTGATGCACCCTACGGGGTCGACAATCCATTGCTGGCGGCTCAATCCTACGCGGGATGTGCGGTGGGCTTTTCCTACAGCGAGACCTTCCAGTGCTGTCAGGCTGTCAGCGGGGGAACCTATCCGGGCTGTTCCCCTGGCTCCACGTTCAACGCGGAGTTGGGAGCCTGCGCTCCCAGCCAGATACGGCTTGCCGGTCCCGGCTGCGTCACACTTGACGTGACCACGCTTAAGTGCAGCCAGCCTGTGGATACCTGCGCCCCGATTAAGAACGAAACACGCTGTATCCATAACCCCTTCTGTCGCTGGAACGAGGCGGCAGGAACCTGTGATGTAAGACCGTAGAAGTGGCTTGAATTACAAACGTCCCGCATGTGGCGCGGGACGTTTGGTTTAAACCGACTGGCAGAGGGTGGGGATTAAGCAAAATGGCTTTGGTGGAGGTGCCAGTCGGTGGCTTCCTGAAAGGCATAGCCGGTGTGCAAGACACCGGCTTCATTCCAGGCGCGAGATACGATCTGCAACCCGATGGGCAAGCCGTCGTTTGTGAATCCGCATGGGACGCTTAAGGCTGGCAGGCCGGTCAAGTTAAATGGGGCGGTGAAGCGGGTCAACTGGCGGGCGCGTTCCAGGGCATCCTCCCCTTCAAGTACCGGTGCGGCAATGGGCGTGGTAGGCAGGATGAGCACATCGTATTGGTTGAGCAACAATTCACATTGCCGCTTGACTTCTACTTGTTTGCGTCTCGCCAGTGAGTATTCGCTGGAAGTGAACGCTGCACCCGTCTCCAATCTCTGGCGGACGTCCGCGCCGAACCAATCGGGATGTTGTTTCAACCTTTCACGATGATATGCCGCGCCATCCGCCTGGGTCATCAAAGCGTTGGCAAGCGCGCCCTCCCGGAGGAAATCCACGTTTACCTTGTTGACCAATGCGCCTTCTTCTGTCAGTACTTGCGCTGCTTCGTAAACTGCGTCCAGAATCTCCTGGTCCGCCTCTTCCATGAAACTCCCTGTTGCAAGCGCAACCCGCCGCTCCTTCATTGTATCTTTCAGGTGACTGCAATAATCCCCCGGCAGGGTCTTGACCGATGCGGGGTCGAGTTCATCGTATCCGCCGATGACCTGCAGCATCAGGGCGGCGTCTTCCACCCTGCGCGTGATGGGACCTGCGTGATCGAGATTCCACGAAAGCGGCAGGATGCCCCGCAGGCTTACCCGACCGTAGGTTGGCTTGAGGCCGACCACTCCGCACAACGAGGCGGGAATGCGGATCGAGCCGCCTGTGTCCGTGCCGAGCGCCGCCATCGCCATTCCAGTGGCAACTGCCACCGCGCTCCCGCCAGACGAACCGCCGGGGGTGCGGGTCACATCCCAGGGGTTTTTGCAGGCGCCATAATGTGGATTGTTATTTGTCACACCGAGGGCTATTTCATGCGTATTGGTCTTTCCGATGATCTGCGCTCCCGCTTTTTTGATTTTTTGAACGACATAGGCATCCTCTGATGGGACATTGTCGGCAAAGAAGCGGCTGCCACCTGTCGTGCGAATCCCTTTTGTGTCGTAGAGGTCTTTTACGGCAAGCGGAATGCCGCAAAGCGCTCCGCCTTGCGTAGGTAATGACTCAGGCGGGACAACGGTGATGAAAGCGTTCAGGATCGGGTTTAGCTTTTCTATTTGACGATAACAGGCTTCCGCAAGGTCTGATGCGTCTATTTCCCTGCTTTTCACGAGGTTGCGCTGGTCGGTTAGAGACAAAACTGAAAGGTTCATGTAAGGTCTATTATAACCAACTAGGACAATCCTCCCATAGTCTATCTGTACTGATACTGTACAATGAAAATGTCTTATAAAACAACGAAAAGGAGTAGCTATGAAAAAGACAACTTACTTAATGATTTTGATGACCGTTTTTGTGGTTTTGTTCGCTTCGGGATGTGGAGGTGCCGCCGCCCCCGCCGCCCAGCCTCCTGCGGAATCCGCGCCGACGCAAGCTCCCGCTCAACAACCCGCTCCCACACAAGCTCCGGCTGAACCCGCCGCGCCTGCCGCCGATGTCCAGACCTTTGCCCCTGCCTGTCAGGCGGCAGCTTCCTGTACCGCGCCCGCTGTGACAGATACCGATGCTGCGGATCGATATTGCGTGGACAAGATCCCCTACCAGAATATTCTCATTGACGAAGGGGTTACGTTTCAGGTTCTCGAGCCTGACAAATTGACCTGCGCCGATAATGGTACGATGACGGACGGTAAGCACGTGATTGAATGTCACGGTACCGAAAACTGGGCGAGCAAAGTCAAGTTCATGAACTCTGCTTGTGGTGGTGCGGGTCTTCAAGTCGGGACTGGTCAATGCCAGGAAGGCCTGGGATATGATGCCGCGCAAAATTGTTGCGCCCCATTCCCTGCCGCCGACGCCGGCTCTACGACCATCACAGTCAACATGGGCGAGTGCCCCAACTAAAAATTCCTAACAACAGAGTAAGAAACAGCCGTTTCGTGGTTAATGCGGAACGGCTGTTTTGTTGTCCCATTATTTTCAGGTTTGACCCAAATCGAAGATGCGGTTTTGGTATGTCCATAATCGATGATACAAGCCGCCCGCTTCCAACAAACTCGCATGTGTTCCTCGCTCCGCAATCTGACCGTGATTCATTACCAGGATTTCATCCATATTTTCGAGGCCGATCAAACGATGAGTAATGAGCAACGAGGCCTTGTGTCTCATAATGCCAAAGAGCGTTTCCAAAACCTGTTTCTCTGTCAGCGCGTCGAGGTTGGCGGTAGGTTCGTCCAGAATCAAAATTGGTGCATCCTTGATGATTGCCCGAGCAATCGCCAGTCGCTGACGTTCACCGCCCGAAAGCCGCAAACCCTGTTCCCCGATCAGCGTGTCGTAGCCTTTTGGCAGGCTCATGATGAAGTCGTGAATTTGCGCGGCTTTGGCTGCGGATTCGATCTCCTCCTGCGTGACCTTGCGACGGGCGAAGCGCAGATTCTCGCGGACGGATGTGTTGAAAAAATAGGTATTCTGTGAGACCAATCCGATTCTTGACCGCGCCTCATCCTGATTCAGCGACTTGAGTGATTCCCCGCCGAGAGCGATGTCGCCCGTCTCGTAGTCCCAAAAGCGGAAAAGCAAATTCGCCAGCGTGGATTTTCCCGCGCCGCTGGGTCCGACGATGGCGATTGAGTTCCCCTGTTGAACGTTGAACGTTACGCGTTGCAGGGCTGGGGTGGTCTGATTTGGGTAGGCAAAAGAAAGATTTGTAAATCGTAAATCGTAATTAGTGATTAGCGACTGGTTACTGATTACTGATAACTGGTCACTGACTACAGGCTCCGTATCCACCACCTCAAATAAACGCTTGGCGGCTTCACGTGAGGAATTCCACATTTGAGCGGCGAGCGGTAGTGGAATAACAGCTTCAAATGAAGCGAAGGTCAGCAGGGTTAGCGAAGCCAGCATGGGACCAGCGAGATTCCCTGTAGTCACCTGTGGGATGCTGAGGAAAAGAATCGTCCATAAACCGAGGTTGGTCAGCAGGGTGGTCAAGCCTGAGTGAATCCCTGTCACCCGAGCCATGCGACGTTGGGCGTTGCCGTATTCCATTCCGTTCGATCTGATTTGATTCAAGCGGTCAGTGCCGCGTCCGTAGGCAAGTAAATCCGCCATGCCTTGAATCCCATCCACCAGATGAGTGTGCAGGTTGGAGCGCAGGGTGATAGTCTGCTCCGCTGGGTGTCGGCTGACAATCTGCGAGAGGGCGGGCAGAACCAGCCCAAGGCTGAGGAAAAAGACCAAGAAGGCGGGAGCAAGCGGCGGGTGGAAAGAGGCGAGAAAAATCGCGGTGAAAAATCCGATGACCACAGCCGTCAAAGGTGGCGAAACCACACGCACATAAAAATTCTCCAGCGTCTCCACGTCGCCGATGATGCGTGCGAGCAAGTCGCCAGCGCGGAATTCCATCAGGCGGGCGGGGGCGAGCGGCTCGAGTTTTTCGTAGAACCATGTCCGCAGGCGGGCGAGCAGGCGGAAGGTGACATCGTGCGAGACAAGCCGCTCAAAGTAGCGGGCAATGCCGCGTGTGATGCCGAAGAACCTCACGCCGACGACTGAGACGCCCAAGTCTGCCACGGAGGGATGCAGGGCGGCAGTCGAGATGAGCCAGGCAGATGTTCCCATCAGCGCGACACTGGAACCGATGGTGATGGAGCCAATTAACACCGAAAGCGCCACGCGATGCCAGTTGCCGCTGAGGAATTGCAGTAGCCTTTTTAGAATGGAAGAGGGCGGAGTAACGGGTAACGAGGGACGAGTAACGAGGACGGCTTCGTTGCTCGTGTTTCTCATTTCTTGGAACTCGTTTCTTGTTACTTTTTGCTTGTCACTCGCAACTTGCAACTCGTAACTCCCGACCATCCCTGCGTATACTCCGTCCATTGCCAGCAGTTCGCGGTGGGCTCCCTGCTCGGCAATGCGACCTTCCTTGAGAACGATAATCTGGTCAGATTGAAAGATGGTGTTGAGGCGGTGGGCGATGGTAATGACCGTTCGCCCTTCCATCAACTTGCGGGTGGACTCTTCGAGCAGAGCTTCGGTCTCAGGGTCGAGGCTGGAGGTGGGTTCGTCCAGAATCAGAATCGGTGCATCCTTAAGGAAGGCGCGCGCGAGGGCAAGCCGCTGTCCCTGTCCGCTGGAGAGACGTGCCCCGCTTTCGCCGATGACTGTCTCATATTTCTGCGGCAGGGATTCGATGAAGTCGTGCAGACTCGCAGCTTGCGCGGCGGCGACAATTTCTTCGTGAGTCGCATCCGCCTTGCCGAGTTTGATGTTCGCCGCAATCGTGTCATGGAAGAGATGCGGTTTTTGTGGAACCCAGGCAATTGAATAATGAAGGATGAAGGGTGAAGGATGAATATTACCTGTGGCGGGCTGAATGAAGTCGAGCAGAAGGTTAACCAGCGTTGATTTGCCCGCGCCTGTTTTGCCGACGAGTGCGATGTGCTGTCCGCGCTGGATGGTGAGATTGATATTTTCGAGGGCGGGTGTAGTTTCGTTTGGATAAGTGAAGGAGATGTTTTCAAGCGTGATGGATGTTATTTCCTCCGACTGGTTACTGATAACTGATAACTGTTCACTGATAACTGGTGTATCCAAAATCTCGTAAATTCTTTTCGCCGCTGTCGTGCCATTCATCCCCGCGTGGAATCTGGCGCCGAGGGCGCGCAGGGGCATGTAAAACTCTGGAGCGAGAACCAGTAAAAAGAGCGCGGGCTGGAATTCCATTTTGGCGTACAGCAGGCGGAAACCGATCTCGACAGCGATGATGGCGGTGCTGAGGGTGGCGAGCAGTTCCAGCGCCAGCGCAGACAGGAAGGTAATCCGCAGGACGCTCATGGTGGTGTCGCGGAATTGTTCGCTGATTTTGGCGATGGTCTTCGTCTGTGCCTTCGATTGACCAAACAACTTGAGGGTGGTCAACCCTTGCAGGCTGTCGAGGAAATGGGCGCTGAGCAGGCGCAGGGTTTCGTACTGACGTTTGGTCACAACTTCCGCGCCCTTGCCGATCATGATCATGAAGAACGGAATCAACGGCGCGGTGATGAGGAAGACGAACCCCGAGAGCAGGTCAATGGGGAAGACGAATATCAGAATGGAAATGGGGATAAGTGTGGTGATGACCAGTTGCGGCAGGTATTGACTGAAATAAGCATCCAGCGCTTCGATGCCTTCAACTGCGGCAGCGGTCAACTCGCCCGTGCGTTGTTGGCGTGAGTAGGCAGGTCCCAGTTTCAGGATGTGGGCGAAGAGCCGATTGCGCAAATCGGTTTTGATCTTCACCGCCACGGCGTTGGCTGCGACTTCGTTCAGCCAGGTTAATAGGGCGCGCCCCGAGATGGCGACCAGAATCCATTGCAAAAGTCCCATCACCTGTGAAAGGGATTGTTCCAGCAGGAAGACGTTGTTAATGGTAGTGCTGAGTAGCCACGATTGCCAAATGGTCAGCAAGCCGACAAGGAAACCAGAAAGAACTGTTAATGTCAGGGATATGCGGGTATCGCGGGTGAGTTGTAATAATCGTCGGTGCATGATGAATATTTCAAAAGTCAAAAAATTGGAAGGCTGGGAGTATAACCGCCAACCTTCCAATTTTCAACTTGTAAACATTGACTTGTCTAATGCCACTTGCTTTGCACAGCGACTGTATAAATCTTGATGTTCAGCACGATGAAGCGCCAAAATTGATACAGCTTGAAGTTCATCCAGAACTTTTCCGCTTTGCTGAATTCCTGTTCGTTTTGCATGTCAGCCTCCTATTCGGGGATCAACTTCCAGCCCAGCAGGGCTTTGAATTTCCAGATGAAGGTGTGGTGGAGCATAAACTTCATCCACGCACCGCTCAGACCCATTTCGAGATGTGAAACGAACAGGTCGCGCCCGAATTCGTTTGCGTATTTCTTTCGGTCTGGGACCACGGGACGCATCACGATGGTCACGGCGTTGCCATCCCAAAGTGAATCTCCCATTGAGGCAATGCAAGCCGCGACCATTTCGGTCATGCGTTCGCTGTGGGTCATCTTGCCTTTTTCGATTAAGTCCGCGATGTTGAGTGCCACTACGCGCCCGATCACACCGCTGACCATGCCTGTGCGCGGCGGGGCGGGGGCAATTGCCAGATTGTTCTTGTTTGTGAACGGTTTGGAAATTGGACCGGGAGGCGCAAAGGCGATGCCCGCCGCAAAAACGTTTGAATAATTTGGGTTCTGATATTTGGCGGGCCAGGCTTCGGGTGTCTGTGAAAGTTCGGGGTAGGGGAGACCATATTTCCCATCCACCAAAATGAAGCCCATCGGGTTGACCATCTTTGCAGAAACGTCTGAGCCATCCTTGCCGATGTACTTGAAAGGCTGCCCCTTGAACTGGGGAATCAGCATCGAGAAGTCGAACTCGGTGACGCCTTCCTCGCCTTCGTAATTCTGCCAGTGGATTTTGCCTTCTTCCACTTTGGTCACACCCGTCTGCACTTGATAGCGGATGCCGTGGTCGTTGAAGACAGCCTTGATAAACTCGTCGCTTTTCTGTACGATCCCATTGCGCTTGACCTGCACACCGTTGACGCCGAAGTCACCCAGTGTGGGTTCGTTGGAAAGCCAGAGGATATCAGCCTTGTCGCGTAGTCCCTTCTTGACCAGGTCCTTGTGAACGTTGACGATGTACTCGAAAGCCGCGCCCTGGCAGGTGGCGCCGGGATGTCCCGTGCCGATGACGATTTTGACCTTCTCGCCCTTCTTCATGCGTTCGATGAGGGCAAGATAGGCGTCGCGGGTTTTGGCTGCATGAGGGGCGGAACAGATCGAATGGGTGAATCCGTTTTCAGGTCCCAGACCGGGGGTGCCGGCAAAATTCAGCAGAGGACCGGGTGCGATGACGAGATAGTCATAATCCACACGGACTTCCTTTCCCGTGACAATTTCCTCTCCCAAAACATATTGGTCGCCTGCATCGGGGTGAATCTCCTTTGCGGCGGCGTGGACGAATTTGACGTGCTTGCGGTCATAGACCGGCTTGAGTTTAAAAACGGTTTGCTCGGGCTTCATGTGCCCCACGCCGACCCAGACCCATGAGGGGACATAGCCGAATACATCACGGTTCGACATGACAGTGATTTCATTCTTTCTTCCGAGCTTATCTCCAAGGTAAAGCGCGGCGGTGTGACCTGCAAACCCCGCGCCAATCACAAGAACTTTTGCCATAGGTGTTTCTCCTTGTACAATGCTCTGTACTTTACGTGCCATCATTTATTTGTGACGGCAGGCACAAAAAATAAAGGCGGAGTGAACTCACTCCGCCTTGTTTCGGGCTAATAGACCAATGTCTTCTTGTCAGTGCTGATGCGTTTGCGGAACATGTAGTACGTCCAGCCCTGATAGGCGAGCACGATGGGGACGAAGATCAACGCAACAACCGACATGACCGTCAGGGTGTATTGCGAGGATGATGCGTTGTAGATGGTCAGCGAGAAGTCGGGGTTGGTGGTGGAGAGCATCACGTTGGGGAAGGTCATCGAGAAGAAGGTGACCTGGGTCAGCACGATATTGAGTGCCACCATGATGAACGCCCAGCCTTCCATCTTGTTGTTGATAAAGTAGATGGCAACCAGTAAAACCACCACAGCCGCAATCGGCACGATGCCGGGGTTGACAATGCCGCGTGCCCAGAAGCCAGCCACATAGGTGAAGACGCCGAGGGCAATGTACAGCACGCTTGCGGCAATCCATAACTTCTTGGCAACCGTATTGACGCGTTCGCGCAGTTCGCCTTCCAGCTTCAAGCCGAGGAAGTTTGCGCCGTGCAGGAGGAAGACGGCGACAGTCGCCAAACCACCGAGCAAGCCATAGGGGTTGAGCAGGGTCAAGGTCACGCCGATACCGTTGGGCATCCAGGCGGGGGAGACCAGGTTCATGTCTTCGCCTATCGGCACGCCTTGCGCCAGGTTGGCAAAAGCGGTTCCGAGCAGCAGGGGGACGAGGAAGGAGCCAACGGCGATCATCCAGTCGAAGCGGTTGCGCCAGGCTGGGGCTGCATCTTTTGAGCGATATTCAAATGCAACACCGCGAATGATGAGTCCAACCAGCAAAAGGAACAGGGCGAGGTAGAAGCCGCTAAACATGGTGGCGTACCAGTGGGGGAACGCGGCAAAGGTCGCGCCGCCAGCAGTGAGCAGCCAGACTTCATTGCCGTCCCAGACCGAGCCGATGGAATTGATGATGGCGCGGCGCTCCACATCTTTTTTGCCGAGGAAGGGCAGGAGCATTCCCACGCCGAAGTCGAAGCCTTCGAGGAAGAAGAAGCCTATCCACAGAACTGCGATCAAAATGAACCAAAGGATTTGTAAAAATTCGTAAGACATGTTGAGCCTCCAGGATTAGTCGTCAGCGCCGACAGCGGTGGGAGCCACGTCAACGGATTCGTGCATGGCGGCATCGGGTCCAGCGATGGCGTATTTCTTCATCAAGTACACCATGGCAGCGGCCAGGGAACCATAAACAGCGGTGTATCCGATCAGGGATATCCACAGGTCAACCACGGTTAGGTTCGGGGAAACTGCATCCTGTACTTTGAGCAAACCGTACACGATCCAGGGTTGGCGACCCATTTCGGTCAGAATCCAACCGCTGGCGTTGGCGAGGTAGGGCAGGGCAAGCGCGCCGAAGGGAACCAGTTTCATCCACTTGGCGGTTTCGTAATCCTTGCGGCGGGTGGCATACAGGAACCAGGCAGAGGCACCCATCATGATGAAGCCGAACGCCATCATGACACGGAACGTCCAGTAGGTGACGACCATCAACGGGATGTAATCGCCGGGGCCGTAGAGTTGTTCGTAGCTTGCCTGGAGTTCGTTCACGCCTTTGACTTCGCAGGTGAAGTTGTTGCAGGCAAGGAAACTCATCACGTACGGAATGCGAACGGACCAAACTTCCTGCTTGCCGGTCAGGTCCCCGATGGTCAACAGGGAGAAAGAAGCGGGTTGTTCTGTTTCCCAAACGGCTTCGAGCGCGGCCAGTTTCATGGGTTGCACTTCAGCCATGTATTGTCCCATGGTGTGGCCACCGAGGAAGATCAAGACGCTGGCTATCAACCCGACCAACGCGCCGATTTGGAAGGAACGCTTGAAGAAATCGAGGTTCTGTTTGCGGACAAGATGATAAGCGCTCACGGCAATAATCAAGAAGGCAGCCATTGCCAAACCATCGGACAGGGTGTGCCAGATGAAGATCCAGGCTTTGGGGTTACCAATCAGCGCGAAGAAGTTGACCAGTTCCAGCCGTCCATTGGCTTCATTGAGCGCGTAGGAAGCGGCAGGCGGCGCCTGCATGAAACCGTTCGCAATCAAGATCCAAACGGCGGAGAGATTCGAGCCGATGGCGGCCAGCCAGATGGAGGCGAGGTGGACCTTCTGGGGCACTTTGCCTTCGCCGAAAATCCAGATTCCGAGGAAGGTGGATTCCATGAAGAAGGCGAGCAGAGCTTCCACTGCCAACGGAGCGCCGAAGATGTCGCCCACGTAGCGGGAATATTCCGACCAGTTCATGCCGAACTGGAATTCCTGCACGATGCCAGTGACAACGCCAATGGCAAAGTTGATCAGGAATAATTTGCCCCAGAACTTGGTCATCTTTTTCCAGGTTTCGTCGTTTGTCTGGTAGTAGCGGGTTTGGAAGTACGCCACGAACCAGCCCAACCCTAGCGTGAGCGGGACGAAAAGCCAGTGGTAGATGGTGGTGAGGGCAAATTGCCATCGGGAAAGAATGACGACAGTATCCATAATTTATTCTCCAAAAGTGAATTTAGTTGATTGCCTTGAACTATCCATCGAAGTTTGGTTTATATTTGGACGGGGCCTCTCCTTGTGTTTATGGGATGACAATTTCAGACGTATCCATCGAGAAAAGTTGGCTTGCCGACAGCGCGTCCTGCGCGAGTTCGCTAAAGGTGATTTGTTCAAGTTCCAGCACTATTTGCGACTGGAGTTTGACCCAACGGAAACGGACAGGGCACTTGTTGTCGAAGGGGCAGTTGCCCTTGTCAACCAGACAGTCGGAGATAAAGAATTTTCCTTCAAAGTGCTCAACAACCTGCCTCAGATTAATTTCGTGTGCAGGGCGGGCAAGCAATAATCCTCCATCTCTACCAGGAAAGGTGAGGATGAACCCGCCGCGTGCCAGATCCGCCACAATGCGTTGGGCGAGAGCTGGCGGGATTTGCATTTCCCGTCGTACTTCTGCGGTTGATACCCGCGTTCCATCTTCCTGTTGGGCAAGATACAAAATCAGGCGGATTGCATAATCAGTTTGGCGGTTGATGCGAATCATATTTACCTTCTAATGTTGATATAACCAGTAAACGATTACCATTATTGTACGTGTTTTGAATTTAAATTCAATGTGATAAATGTCACGAGCGCATCATGACATTTATCTTTTATAAGTTACGACTTGCGTAAAATAAGTTGCAGCCATTTGCGCCACCCTCATAAAATTGGAGACAATTGCCACTCCAGAAATTCATCCGAATCAAAATGCGAGCCCCGTGACCTTCTTTGCAAAGTCTTATCACTTCTTTCAACTTCCCTTGAAATTCCATCTCCAGTCTCCTATAATCCATGTAAATCCATTTTGCAGGGAATCCCATGTCGCCACAGAAAACCGGTCGAAAAAACAAAGTCCTTACAGCCTCGTTGATCGCGCTTGCGCTGGTCTTTTTGTTTGTGGTTCCAGCGATGGCAACCAACAAGGATGTCGAATATATTCCATTGGAAGGCCGCCAGCTGTTCATTCAAATCTATACAGCGGTGACGCTGGCTGTAACCGTCGCTGTGTATTTCCTGAGTGGCGCGCGAAAGGGCAATGACTCCGGTCTGTGGTGGACTGGAATCACTTTTTCGCTTTTGTGCCTGGCGGGCATTTTGGCGATCTGGTACATGGTGGATAAAAGTTCGCCGGATGAGAACTATGCAGACCATTACAACCTGATGAAAACCGTGCCAGTGGATGGACAGTGCGAAGAACTGGACCTTACCACTGTGAAAAGCGCGCCCAACAGGGAACACCCCATCCATGTGCGCATGCTGGACAGCGAGCGTGACGTGTACTGCATGAAGGACGAGCAGATCAAACTTGCGCAGGCAACCCCGAATGCCGAACCGCCGCTATTTATCACAACCGGTGTTTTCATCCAATCGCTGGAATTTACCAGCGCAAATAATGTGGTCGTTACCGGCTACGTCTGGCAAAAATATCCCACCGACCTGCCCGAGTTTGTCGAGCGCGGGTTCATCCTGCCGGAAGGCGATGAGGAGATCTATTACAGGGAGGAGGACGCCTCGTACCACCGTGAGCAAAATGGAGAGGAGGTCCTTGGCTGGTATATCCACACCTCCCTACGCCAGACCTTCGATTACAGCAAATACCCATTCGACCGGCAGGACATCTGGTTGAGGTTCTGGCATTTGAATTTCGATCGCAATGTGATCCTGACGCCTGATTTCGAAGCGTACGGGATCAAAGAATGGCCCCACAAAACCGAAACCTTCATGGGCTTGGAGCGCGATTTCGTACTGGAACGCCTTGCGCTGGAACGGACCTACTTCAATTACCACTATAACAATTACAATGTAAACTTCGGAGTCGATAATTACCAGGGACAGAGCGCCTTTCCCGAGTTGTATTTCAATGTGGGTGTGAAGCGTGAAGTGCTCGACGCGGTGGTGGCCTACCTGATCCCGATGTTCATCCTGATTCTGATGTCGTTCGGCGTGCAATTGATCGTTACCCAAATCCCCGATAAGATGAGCATGCACGGCATCAGCACCACCGGGCTTATCGCCTACTACGCTTCGCTGTTCTTCATCGGCATTTTGGCGCAACTCGACGTGCGCCGCACCCTGAATGCGCCGGGCGTGGTGTATCTCGAATACTTCTATTTCATGCTTTATGCAATCCTGTTGCTGCAAACCATCAACTCGATCATCTTTGCGGCGACGGATGATGTCGGCTTTTTGGAGTACAAGGATAACCTCTACCCGAAGGTGATCTTCTTCCCGTTGACGATGGGGTTGATGTACCTGATCACCGCATTCCTCTTCTTCTAACAAAGGCCGAAATAAAGATGCCCACTTTGGTCGGGGCATCTTTATTTCGGCGCCTAGCATGGGCGTTGACCAGAGGATGAAAGGTCCCCTTATGGAGGTTGATTGCAGCAACCATTAGCGGAGGCAAGGCGTTGTCGTGAGGCAAGGTCTGGGGGAAGCCGGAACCAAACCTGCGACTTAAGAAACACGAACTGCATGTGAAGCTAGTCCAATTGGGCGAGTTGGCAAGAGACATCAGGGCCCAATACAACCAAGGGTTGGCTGGGATAAATGTAGCAAGGATGCGCGGAAAGTCAACGCTCTTACTTGGGGAGATCTGTTGCCGAGTCGAAAGGCGACCCTTCTTGAGAAAACAGATTGAGGTAACAGGGGTTAGCAGGAGCCATAGTACTTTTTTCGGGAGGGCTGAATAAACGGCGGGTTCAGAGAGCCGAGCCGCTCCTACACGAGACAATGGAAAATCCGACGAAAGGGTGTGAGAGGCAGTGTTTGCAAGAGAGTATTTGCAAACCGTACTAACCTTTGGTGCTAACACCAAAGGTTATATATCCGTTTGGCGAACCACACGAAGGAACGTTTTCCGGAGAAGAGGCACAATCTGACGAAGCGAACACGTTCAGGGAAGATGGAAGACATTGTGAAGGAGATAAATCGCACACACGGCTGGATAGGTTATTTTCGATTGGCAACCACGCCGAGTGTGCATCAAGGACTGGATGAATGGGTTAGACGGAGACTACGCCAGATACAGTGGAAACGCTGGAAACGAGGGACAACGTGCTGTCGCGAACTGGTGTGGCTCGACGTATCAAAAGAACGAGCGGCGCTTGGAGCGGTTGGCACAAGTTGTCCCATAGCCCCATAGTACATGAAACCCTGAGCAACGCCTTTTGGCGTAACACAGGGCTTGAAAGTGTTACCGAACGATACAACTAGTTACGCTATTCTCATTGAACCGCCGATGTGGACCTGCGTGTCCAGTGATGTGAGAGGGAGCGGTTAGTCGCCGCTCCCTGCTCGATTTACGACCTGCCCTCAGCAAGTGTTATTGCTCTCCGGTGACTTCCACATCCGGGAAAAACTGGTGAATTGTCCCTTCCACCCAGCCGTGCAGGGTGGAAGGTAACAGCGGACAGTTCAGGCACGCCCCTCCCAGCCGCACTTTCAGCTGCCTGCCGTCGAACGAAAGAAATTCCACCGTGCCTCCATGGAACTGTTCGACGTAGGCGCTTATTTTGTCGATCAGGGCGCGCAGTTGCGCTTCGCGTTCGTTTGGTTCTGCCGTAACCATGAGACTGCCTCCTATTGTTATCTTTGGCTTGTCTTCAAAAGCGACTGTACCTGGGCGTGGGCGTTTTCCCAGCGGGGGGAAACCACGCGCGCCAGCCGATCCATGACGATGCGGCCGGTTTCGGGTGATTCACTCAACAATTTGAGCAAATCGTTTCCCCTCACCCGGACCGCTTCAACTTCGGTTTCGCTGATGATGCTCGAAGTATAACAGGGACTGCCGACCACTGCCGACCAGCCGAACACATCGCCCTCCCGCAGGCGGGTCAGGGTGATGACCGGTCCATCGTACGGCTTGTAGTGAATCGCCACTTCGCCCTTGACCAGCAGGTAAAGATAGATCGCGGGTTTTCCCTGCTCGAGGATAAGCATCCCCGCCGAACAAGAAAACTGTTCGAAAAGGGGCTTGAGCAGTTCGATTTGAACCGGATCGAGGTTTTGAAAGAGTGGGATGCAGGGCAATGTGTCTATCATTCAAAATATGTTAATCAACGTCTAAACAAGTTTCCAGTACCAAATATCCTAAACTGGATGACATTTTTCCCATTTTGGAGTGACAGGTTCGTGGTTTGATAAAATCACGGGCAAAAGTAATGACTTGCCGCTTCGCATCTTCAATGAATTTGATGACTGATCAAACAAAGCTTTCCTCGTTTGAAAGGATTGACCAGCCTGTTATCAATGGAGCGCGTCACCGTGTCTCCAATGCGAGAGGGGATATTGGATTACAATGAGTTGTTGCAGTTGGATTGCCTCGAACGTGGTTTTGTCGGCAGTGAGGGCGGAGGCTGCACCTGATAATCTCAACCCTGCCCCGTGCGGGCAGAAAATTTGGATGAAATGAACGTTACCCATCGAACCTCTCGCCCGCGTTTTTTTGCCATGTTGATGATCGGCGCCGGACTGATTGCGCTTGGCATCATGTTGTTTCTGTTACTGGGTGGTTTCCCCTCCCTCCCCACCCAGGACGAATTTTCGACGCTTCCCGTTGAAGTGGATTTTGCCGCCCCTGAATTGATTCTCGAAGACCTGGCAGGAAACAGCGTCTCCCCGCGGGATTACATGGGTGATGTCGTGCTTGTCAACCTTTGGGCTACCTGGTGTCCCCCCTGCAAGGAGGAAATGCCGGTATTGCAATCGTTTTACGAGAGGCATCGGGCTGAGGGCTTTGTTCTGGTTGGGATCAATCAGGAGGAGGCGGCGGAGGTCGTCAAACCCTTCGTGGCGGATTACGGCTTGACATTCCCCATCTGGCTGGACGAAGACTACCTTGCACAGCGTGAATTCAAGACCTCCAACCTACCCAGTTCCTATCTCATCGACCGCGATGGCAGGGTGCGCCTGATGTGGGTGGGGCGCGTCTCGGAAAAGTTCCTCGAAAAGAACGTGACCAAATTTCTTGAGTGAAAACGAAAACGCCTTTGGGGGAGTGTAAAAATCATGTATAAAATCTTCCTGAAATAGTGACAAATATAATAATCTTTGGTATATTTGGCGCGTGCAATAATGACAAATTACACAAAATTAGTCATTATTGTGACGCAGCCTGGGGTCACTCCCTGGTTTTGAAATTTCGTCAGGAGAGGCGTATGGGACATTTTTTGGTTGTGGGAATTCTGGTCATTGTAATGGCGGTTCTCACGTATGTCGGTCTGGATGCGGCGGGGTTAATGCCTGTGCAGGCAAGCGCGCAGGCGGTTTCGATTGATTGGCTTTGGAACTGGCAATTGGTCGCCATTTCCTTCCTTTTCTCTTTGATTGTCGTACCGCTGATTTACAGTCTGGTGGTCTTTCGCCGCAAAAAGGGTGAGACGGGTGACGGGGCACACATCGAAGGCAATACCCCGCTCGAAATTGGGTGGACGATTGTTCCGCTGTTCATCGTGCTGGCTTTTGCCTACATGGGTGCATATTCGCTTGGACAAACCCGCCGCGTGGATCCGACCGCGATGGTGGTTCAGGTCAAGGCGCGGCAATTCGCGTGGACGTTCGAATATCCCGAACTTGGCATTGTCAGCAACGAGTTGCACATCCCTGTGAACAAACAAGTCGTGTTGAAGATGGAATCGGCGGATGTGATTCATTCGTTTTGGGTACCCGAATTCCGCGTCAAGCAGGATGTTGTCCCTGGGCGCGTGACCGAGTACCGCATCACGCCCACGCTCATCGGTGATTACAAAGTCCGCTGCGCCGAGTTGTGTGGCTCGTCCCATGCCTACATGGAAAGCCCCGTGATTGTCGATTCGCAGTCTGATTATGACGCCTGGATTTCAGCACAGGCGAAGATCGCCGCTGAAGCTGCCAAGACCCCCGAAGGACAGGGCAAATTGCTGACGGTCAGGAATGGTTGTATCGGCTGTCACTCGCTCGACGGCTCGAAGATGACGGGTCCGACCTGGTTCAACCTATACGGTTCGGAAGTCCCACTTGCTGATGGCAGGACGGTTATCGCAGATGATGCCTTCATCACCGAGTCAATTCTCCAACCGAAGGCAAAGGAAGTGAAGGGTTTTGCGCCGACTACCATGCCTGCCTACCCGTTAACCGACGAAGAAATCGCGAACATCATCGCGTATCTCAAGACATTGAAGTAACTGGCGGAGGAAAATTATGACAAATCCATCACCTGCTCGCGGCTGGGTATTTTTCGCCGTCGGCTTGGTTGCGGCGTACGCCGCTGGCGTGGGACTGGTCTATGCCGCGAGCGGCACATTGACTTACGTCCATCTTGTGCCTATTTTGCTGGCGACAGTGGTTAGCGCGACAACCATGTCTTGGGGATTCTCTGGACTCAGCCCGCTGACCAAAGGCTTTTTGGGACTCACCTTGGGCGGGTTGCTCGGCTACGCCCTCGGCTTGGTCATTGACCTGCTGGTGCAGGGAACCCTCGATTGGGTTGCCCCAACTGCCAGCCTGTTCTCGCTGTTGATTGGGTTCACCGCCTTCTTCCTCGGTGTGTCTGGACTCAACGCTGTGTCCAAAGGTCTCATCTGGCAAATCATCGGCACGCTGACGGGAGCGATACTCGTTTCACTCATCCGTGTGGCGATGAGACTCGAATGGTCGGGTCCTTTCCTTTTCACCGAACCCGCGTGGGTGGCAGGCGCGTTTTTAGGGGTGCTGTTCTTCATCGGTGGCAACGGTTCGGTTAGTGACTGGTTCAAGTGGGCGCGCGGAATCGACACGCCCGAACATCACGAAGACGTTCCAGGCTGGGAGAAATTCCTCAGCATTTCGCTCGACCACAAGGTCATCGGCATTCAGTACACCATCACCGCCCTGTTTTTGATTAGTGTGGGTGGGTTGTTCGCGTTGATCTTCCGCACCGAACTCGCCGCCTCACAACTGCAATTCCTGACCAACGACATCAAACTGTTCGGGCAGACGGGTCCGCAACTTTACAACACCTTCATGTCCCTGCACGGCATGATCATGATCATCTCGATTTTGCTCGGCATTGCGGGCATGATGAACTACGCCGTGCCGTTTTTGCTCGGCGCGCAGGACATGGCTTTCCCGCGCCTCAATGCCTTCTCGTTTTGGATTGCCGTCCCCGCTTCGGTGCTGATGTTGATGAGCCTCATTCTCGGCGGCTTCGACACAGGCTGGACAGGTTATCCTCCGCTTTCGGCGCGCGCGCCTGTCGGGATGCAGATGTTCTTCCTCGGTGTGTTCACCGCTGGCTGGTCTTCCATTTTGGGTGCGCTCAACATTATCACCACCGTATTGCGGATGAGGGCAAAGGGCATGACCGCCTTCCGTATGCCGATTTTCGTTTGGGCGGCGGTGGCAACTTCCATCATCGCGTTGACCGCCACGCAGTTGATCGGTCTCTCTTTCCAACTGGTAATGTTCCAGCGTCTGCTCGAGATGGGATTTTTTGACCCAGCCAAGGGTGGGAATCCCGTTCTCTTCCAGCACCTGTTCTGGTTCTATTCCCATCCCGCGGTGTACGTCTTCATCCTCCCAGGCTTGGGAATCATCTCCGAGTTGATTCCCGTCTTCGCCCGCAAGCCGCTCTTCGGCTACCGCTGGATCGCCATGTCCTCGCTGGCGATTGCACTGGTGGGTTTCCTCGTTTGGGCGCATCACATGTTCACCTCTGGCATGAACGAATACCTGCGTGTGCCGTTCATGTATAGCACTCTGCTGGTGGCAATCCCGACGGGCGTGAAGTTCTTCTCGTGGGTTGCCACGCTTTGGAGGGGCAAGATTTGGACGCCGACGCCCATGCTTTTTGTTTTGGGCGGCTTGGTGGTCTTTTTGCTCGGCGGTCTTTCGGGTCCGCCCAATGCCACCGTCTCGACCGACCTGCATCTGCATGACACCTATTTCATCGTCGGGCACTTCCACGATACCATTTTTGGCGGATTCGTCTTTCCGTTCTTCGCCTCGCTCTATTATTGGTTCCCCAAGGCGACGGGTCGCCGCATGAGCGAAAAACTTGGCAAACTGCATTTCTGGCTGATGACACCTTCGTTCTTCGTGCTGACCTTTGGCATGATGAGGATTGGTCTGCTCGGAATGCGCCGCCGCATCGTGGATTACGATCCCGCCCTCAATTTTGATTTCACGCATTTGATTTTGACCATTGCGGGATTCATGATTGCGCTCTCGGTGTTGATCTTCATCTACAACTTTTTCCATAGCATCAAGAACGGCGAGAAGGCGGAAGGCAATATCTGGGGTTCGCGTTCGCCCGAATGGCAGGTTCCTTCGCCCATGCCCGCGCACAACTACGACCAGCCCTTCGAGGTGGTCGGCGAGCCGTATGACTATGGTCTGGCTGACGCGAAATACATCGAATTCATCAAGCCTGCCAAGAGCGGGCATAAATAATTGGGGAGGACTCAATGTCACATACTCAGGATAAATCTTCTGCATTCACTCAGGGCGTGTTGATTTTCGTCTATCTTGCTGCGCTGACCGCGCTGGAGTATTTCATTGCGGTCACGTTCAACGCGATTTCGATTCTCGTTCTGGTGGCGGTCATCAAAGCCGCGCTGGTCATGTACTATTACATGCACATCTACAAGTTGAACGAAGACGGCGGCGATGACCATCATTCCTACGCCTATAAAACGGTTACTAATCGCATCGGACTTTGGTTGTTCCTGCTTTCAGATGCCTTCGTCTTTGCAGGCTTGATGACCGCCCGTATCAACCTGCTTGGGTTGACCCGTCCGCATTTGAATCAAATGCTTGGTCTGGCTGTAACCGCCGTGCTTTTGATCTCGTCCTTCTTCATGAATCGTGGCGAGACGGCGATGGCGCACGGTGACAAAAAAGGTTTCTTCGCCAACGTGCTGATTACCTTCGTGCTGGGACTCGGCTTCCTCCTCGGCGTGGTGGCTGTGGAATGGCGTCTCGCCGCCGCCGAGGGCTTGACCCCGTCGAGCGGCGTGGCGGGCGCGGTTTTCTACATGATGACAGGCATGCACGCCTTCCACGTCTTCACGGGATTGATCTTCCTGCTGGTCGTTCTGAACAATGCCCGCAAGGGAATCTACTCCGCCGAACAGCATTGGGGAGTTGAAGCTGCCGCCATCTACTGGCACTTCGTTGATCTGGTGTGGATTTTCTTCTATCCTGCTTTATACTTGATCGGGAAGGCGTTGTAAGAAAATAGGGGCGGGGTTACCCCGCCCCTACAAAATAATACTTTTGTGGTTGGATGTTTTCGGGAATGGGAGCGGCGAAATGAACAGAAAGACTCTCTGGGTGGGAATCATGTCCCTGTTGGTGGTGGGTGCAGCTGTGTTGATTTTTGTGCTCGCCAAACCTGTCAATTTTCGGGGAACCAATTACGGCGAGCCGTATCCGCAAGCCTCAGATTTTGAATTGACTAAATCGAGCGGGGAAACGTTTCGCTTAAGCGAACAAAAGGGAAAAATTGTTTTGCTTTTCTTTGGCTATACTGCCTGCCCTGATGTCTGCCCGACCACATTGGCAGAGTTGCGGCTGGTGATGGAAGAACTTGGGGATAAGACCGGGCAGGTTCAAGTTGTCTTTGTTTCAGTAGACCCCGAACGTGATACACCCGAAAAAATTCAGGAATACGTCGAGCATTTCAACCCGAACTTTATCGGCTTGAGCGGGAATCCCGATAAGCTCCAGATTATCTGGGATAATTACGGCGTCTTCCGCGAGCGGGTCGAATCCGAGTCCGCGTTTGGCTATATCATCAACCACACTGCGCGGACTTATCTCATCGACCAGAACGGCAACCTGCGCCTATCGTACGGCTTCCAGACTCCCGTCGAAGACATGGTGTATGACATCGAGATTTTGTTGAAGTAGTTTAGTGGGACGCTGAAGAACGCTGATTTCGCTGATGCAAAAGAAAAAAATCCGCGTTTTCTGCGTTTATCTGCGTCCAAAAAGGGTTTCAAATGCCCCCATTCAAAATTATCGTCAAAAAAGTTTTGCTCTCCCTCCTCTTCGGACTTCTCTTCGGCGTGGCGCTCAACGAAGTGACGTTCTACTTTCTGCGTGAGACTGCCCGTGCGCCGAAGGTGATCGAGATTGTCATCCCTGCCGGCACGGCGGACAAGGTCGCTCGCGGTGAGTCCCCGCCCACCATCCCCGACGCGATGACTTTCGTGGTCGGTGATACGATTGTGGTCAGGAATGAAGATACCGTTGACCACGAACTCGGTCCGCTGTGGATTCCCGCTGGCTCCACCGCGAGCCTGCCTTTGGATGCGGCGGCATCCTACGCCTATTCCTGCTCCTTCCAGCCGAGCCAAACCTTTGGCTTGGACGTGTACGAACCGCTCACGCTCAGCACCCGTCTGTACGGAATTTTATTTTCAGGTCTGCCGTTGGGCGTGATGATTGCCCTGTACGCGCTGGTTTTGCCTTCTAAAAAGACCTGACAGGTTTTCACAGAAGCTCGAATAACCAACGCGACTCTGATAAAACCTGTCAGGTCTGTGAGGATACCTATCTTGAAAAAAATACTCAGCCGCTCGTGGATTTTGACAACCCTGCTTGTCTTCGCAGGGACAGCGGTTTGCGTCCGCCTCGGCATTTGGCAATTGGACAGGCTCGAACAGCGCCGTGCATTCAACGCCCAGGTCACATCCATGCGGGCGGAACCCATGCTTGATTTGAATCAGGGCGTCCCTGCCGAAATTGCAAAGATGGAATGGCGGGCTGTGACCGTGACGGGTGAGTACGATTTCGAGCATCAAGTCGCCATGCGGAATCAATATCACGAAACCGAATATGGCTATCATCTCATCACGCCGCTCAAATTTTCAGGGGGAACGGTGCTAGTCAATCGCGGCTGGATTCCCGCGGACGGCAACTCAACTCCTTCCGATTGGCGTAAGTACGACGAGACAGGTCAGGTCACGGTGACAGGGCAGATTCGGCTTGGGCAGGAGAAACCAGCCTTCGGCGGAGTCGCAGACGCGGAGGGAAAACTCGACGTGTGGAATAATCTGAACGTGGAGCGAATCGCGGAGCAGAGTCCCTATCCCATGCTTCCTGTTTTTATCCAGCAGAATGAGAACGCAGGCGATGACGTTCCGCCCATCCCGTTCCAGCCTGAAATCGAGTTGACCGAAGGCTCGCATTTTGGCTATGCCTTGCAGTGGTTTTCGTTTGCGGCGGTGTTGTTCTTTGGCTATCCGTTTTACCTGAGGAAACAAAAATGAAATACTCCCTCAAAACTTCGTTTGCGAGGCTGACGCTTGCGCTGTTCGTTGCCGTGTTGTTTGTGACCGCGCTTGGACGCGCTGTGGTCGTGACGGGCGCATGGGCATTTTGCGAAGGCTGGGCGGTGTGTGTGCCAACCGCGCCGCTCGGTTACTTGAAACTTGCACACATGCTTTTGGTGGGTGTGGCTGCGGTGTTGATGATTTGGCTGCTGCGGAAAGCCTGGCGCGAACAACGCGACCAGACTTTGCTCCACCCGCTGACCACCGTGACGGGTGTGCTGTTTTTCGGGCAGGCGTTTGTTGGCTCGATTTTGGTCATGCGTGAATATCCGCTTCATCTGGTTGTTCTGCACACGATGAGCGCCATCGCCTTGTGGATTTCGCTCGGCGCGCTGGTCTTTGCTTCGGGCGTGCTGGCGAAGGAACCCACCGAACTCGTGAAGTTCGATTTTCGTCAGCGGGTAAAGGATTTTTTTATTTTGTCCAAACCGATTATCGTGGCGCTGTTGCTGGTCACCACCTATAGCGGACTCGTGGCGGGTAGTAAAGCCTTCCCTTCGGCTTCTCTCACATTTTGGACATTGCTCGGCGGAGCGTTGGCGGCGGCGGGTTCGAGTGCACTTAATCAATACATCGACCGCGAACTCGATAAGAACATGCAGCGCACCGCAAAGCGTCCGCTGGCAGATGGGCGTTTGACCGCGGCGGAGGGGCTGTCCTACGGGCTGGCGCTTTCACTCGTCAGCTATTACGTCATGGCGGGCTTCGTCAACTTGCTGGCGGCGTTGCTTTCTTTGGCAGGTATTTTCTACTACGTGATTTTTTACAGTGTAATGTTGAAGAAAGCCACCGTGCAAAACATCGTCATCGGCGGCGGAGCGGGGGCGATTCCACCGATGGTCGGCTGGGCTGCAGCGACAGGTCACCTGGGACTTGCGGCGTGGATTCTCTTCGCCATCGTCTTCTTTTGGACTCCGCCGCATTTCTGGGCGCTGGCAATTGTCCGCATGAAGGATTATGCGCGGGCGGGTGTGCCGATGATGCCCGTGGTGCAGGGCGAGGAAAAGACTCGCAGGCACATCTTGGTTTACACGATTGAGTTGATCGCGGTCACGTTGTTACTCCCCATCTTCGATCTGGCTGGGACCGTGTACCTGATCTCAGCCCTTGTCCTCGGTGGTCTCCTGCTCTACGCCGCTTGGCGAGTCTTCACCGTCGGCGGCAACAAGGTTGCGTGGACGATGTACCGCTGGTCGAGCATGTACCTTGCTTTTATCTTTTTGGCAATCATGGTGGATGCGGTGGTATGATGTGCGGACTTGATTCCGCGCATGATGAAAAAGCTCTCCGCCCTTAACCGTCCCGCCTTTGGGATTGCCCTGCTTCTCCTCTTTGGATTTTTCTACAGCCTGCCCGCCTTGCTCGCCCCGTTTTGGGTGGGCAATGACGGCTGGTCGAACCTTCTGCCCGTCATCCACTACCGCGATTCGATTTTAAACGACGGCGTTTTCCCGCTCCACACCGACCTCTGGTACGGCGGGCGGGCGCAGTGGCAGAATCCGCTCTGGAATTTCCCCTACCTTCCCGCAACGATTTTTTATCTCATCCTCCCACTGGATTGGGCGACCCGCGTCGTCTATTTTGGTCATCAGCTTTTTATTTTGCTGGCGGCGCGGAGCCTTGCCTCACGCTTCCTCGAATCCGAAATCGAGAAAGTCGCCGCCGCCTTGCTGTTTGCTTCGCCCGTCCTGCCCGCCTTCACCGCGGGACAGTCTGAAAAAATTTTTGCGTGGAGCTGGGTTTTGTTGGGACTATATTTCCTGCTTGGTAAAAAGGGACTTTGGGCGGGCTTGTGCCTTACCATGATTCCCATCACTGGCTCCAATTACCACGCCTTCTACGCGGGGATTTTATTCTTCGCCATCGCCTTGACTGACCGCAGCCTCATCCCGCCGCTGATTTTGGGCGCCCTGCCAGGCTTGATTCACCTGCCGACGGTGCTTCATCTGGCGGGCGTATCCCGCGCCAACGCCGCGCAATCCATTCAGGAAATCCACGTCAGTTTCGCAGGGATCCTCTCCTCGCTTTCGATTGGGCTTGCGCCCCCGATGGGCTGGGAGACCTGGGCGCCTGTCGGTGTGCCGCTCGTTTATCTTTTCTTGAAGAAAGCCGTCCTTGCCGCCAAAGACCGCCGCCGCTTGACCCCACTCGAGGTCGCGCTCGTCTCGTCCCTCGTCGTCTTCGTCCTGCTCGCCACCTCCTTTGCCTATCGCGGACATCATCTGCTGGATTCCTTCCGCGTCCCCGCCCGTGCCATTGCCTTTGTCGCGCTGGTCGTGGTCCTCTTCACGCTTTCAGGCGAAAAGTTCAAGGCGGGCGGATTGCTCATCCTTTCGGCTTTACAGGTGGCGGCGATGTCGTTCATGATCCAGCCCTACGGCGCGACGTTCAGTCCGTACGACCCACAGGCGCAGCGGCTGGCGGATGTCCTCAAAGCGGACGGCGCGCAAAGCGTCTGGATTTCCATGCGCGAGTTGAACGACATGTACATCCAGGTGGCGTTGAATCGGAACGGGCTTTCCCTGCCCAACGTCTATTACGGCGACATGGGGCAGGAGGTGAGAATCGACGGCAATTTCTGCGGATATTCCTTCGACCACTTGCTGGTGTCTGGACCTGTCAGCGGGGACTCCATCCCGCTCAAAGCCGACATGGAGTGGTCGGAGGCTGAGGGTGTGATTCCGCTGTCGGCGTTGGAAGAAGTCGGGACAGTTGCCATCCATCAGGTGGAATATCAAATCTATCGCGTGGCTTGCGGGGAAACGCCATGAATCAAAAACTCGTTGCTCTGGTTTGCTTTTTCTCCTTTGCGCTGTTCTACGGCATCACCTCGCGCGCCGACCTGCAACTGACCGACGAGGCGGCGGTCTTTGCCTCTGCCATTTCGCTGTCCGAGCAGGGAGATCTGTCCATTGACGAGTTGCGCTGGCTGAATGATTCCATCAACCTCGGGCGGGCGGGCAGGGACGGGCGTCTGTATGCCAAGTATTTCCCGGGCAACATCCTCGGCGCCGCCGCAGTCTATCGCCTGACCCAATCGCCCAGCGACCAGCCTTTCGTGTGGCATGTGCCAGCGGAAGTGAATCCCGAAATGGGCGCGGTGAAGCTGGCTTCCTCGAACAGGGGCGCGAGGTTCGCCCTCGCGCTCAACGCCCTGTTTGGTGCGCTGGCGATGACCTTCCTGCTCCTGTTCCTGCTCCGTCACTTCGACTGGAAGACCGCCGTTGTCACCGTCCTGTTCGTGGGCATCGGCACCGATTGGTGGTATCAGTCGCGCGGCTTTCTCTCCGAGGTGGGGGCGGGGGCTTTGCTCGTCGCCAGCTTGTATTTTGCCGATTGTCAAAAATCCCATGCCAGCGGTTTGGCGTTGGGGTTTTCGCTGCTCTTCCGCCCGACCAACCTGATTGCCCTGCCCATTTGGTTGAAATCGGCTTGGGAGAAAAAATCAATCTGGTCTGTTTGGGGAATCCTGCTCGGCGGGCTGGGGCTTGCCCTCTTTAACTGGATTCGCTTCGCGTCCCCCTTCGATTTTGGCTACGGCGAAGCGACGTTCCTGTTTCACATGCGGGATGGCTTGTATGGGATCCTGCTGAGCCCGGGACGCTCTGTTTTTTTATATTCCCCCATTTTGACTCTGGCGGTTCCCGGCGCGTGGTTTTTCCATAAAAAGGAAAAACGCCTGACGCTCGTTGCGTTGTGGACGGTTGCATCCTATATCCTGATGGCGGCAGCGTGGCAAAACTGGGATGGCGGCTGGTCGTGGGGATCGCGCCTGTTGACTCCGATTCTGCCCCTTTTGGGATTTTTATCCGCGCCCGCGATTGACTCCGCCTGGGGCAGGCGCGGCGACTCCGCTGTCGTGCTGATTCTCGCCCTGCTTGGGCTTGGGATTCAACTGGTGGCTTTGGCGGCAAACCCGCTGGATACGCTGGTGAATGCGGTGGTTCATGGCGGCGTGGATTACAACGAGACGGTCAACTCGATTCCCAATTCGTGGCTTGCCCTGCAATTGCAAAGCCTGAAAGACTGGCAGTTCTGCCGTTTGGATTCATACACCCTGCGCCTGTGGTTTGGGAATTGCGCGAACTAATCGGAGTCCAAAGTCTCCCGACTTTGGACAGTCAACGACTGGAGTCGTTGACTCCGTTTTCATCCTTCGCGAGCTATTCGCTTGCTACTCTGTAAACAGCCGCGCTTCCGTTTTCATACACGGCTTCCAACCCTGTCGTGTTCAAGTCATCATCCTTATTCGCGATGACCCATTTGACTTGAGTCTCCGCCAGCCAGCCGTCTGGCATTTCACCGTTGAAAAACAATTCCATCTCGCGCAGTTTATCCTCGTATCCCAGCGTCTCCATCTCGTGACCGACGTAGACTTTGAGCCTTGTCCGCTGGGCGACCAGTTGACTTGTTGGAACGTCTGCCAGCACAAAGTCGTTGGGCACGGCATTTTCGTTCAGCCACACCAATGCGGATTCCACGTCGCGTGGATAGAACTTGCCCTCAGGTAAAGTCCGCAGGAAAAGGCTCAAGCCGAGGCTGAGATAAATCGAGGAAATCGAAGCCAGCAGAATGTAGGAAAAATAGACCACGTTCTCGCGCTTCATCAGGATGGGAATCCGTTTGAGCAGGTTGCTCAATCCGTGAATTGCCAGCGCCGCCAGCGGAATGGTGATTCCGAGGATGAAGCGGCGTTGAATGGCGACGGGCAGGTAGGCAAGCGCGAAGCCGCCAACCGTCCAGGCGGTTAACGCCAGCAGTTTTGGGTTCCGCTCACCCAGGGCGATGAAAACTCCGTACAGGGCAAACAGCCAGAAGGGGGCGAATCCCCACAGGTAGAACATCGGCGGCGGCGAGAGGGTTTGATTCTGCGCCGTGAACTGCCTCCAGAACGGGTCGCGGCTGAGGACGAGATAGTTGTAGACCAACAGGGGGATTTGCGCGAGGGCAATTACCGCAAGAGCAACAATGTGACGTGCTTCGATTTTTTTGTTATTCCACCACAAAGCAAGAACCGCGCCCGCGAAAGCCATGTCCACAACGGCGAAGGAAATCGGGTTGGTGGTCTGGCTGAGAATTGCCAGCAGGCTGACGAGGAAAATGGTCTGTGGCTTGCCTGTTTCGAGATAATCCAAAAATAAGTTCAACGCCCAGGCCATCAACGCCAGCGTGAAGGAGAACGAGGGGAAGAGCGAAATGCTGAAAAAAACGTAGGCGTCGATCAGCCAGAAGTCAATCGGCGAGATGGGTTCGAGCGGCGCGCCGAGGAGGAGTTGCAACCAGCCTGCTCCCGCGCCCAAAGCCGCCAGCAAAAACGGCGCCCGCGCATGGTTGGAGTTGGGGAAGATTTTGCAGAGCAATCGGTAGATCGCATACAGCGCGGCAAAGCCGAAGACCCAACGAGCAAGGTGGAAGGTTGACTCCACATCCAGCCCGATCCACTTGCTGACATGCCCAAGCACGATGTAAAACATCCGCAGGTAGGCGGGGCGATGTTCCTCGTTGGTGAAACGCATTTGATACACCCAGTCGCCCATGCGCCCCGCCTGCATCATCGAGAGGTGGACGGCGTAATCGGTCTCGTCGAAGTAGGTTCCGCGAAAACGCAGGTCTTCGGTTTCAGACGCCCGTCCCACCCAGAAGGGGATCGAAGCGAACGCCAGCACGAGTAGCGCAGCGAGCAAAAACCAAAGCAGGTCTGTTGACGGAAGAAGTTTTTTCATTTGAGTAAGTAGGAGTCCAAAGTCTCCTGGCTTTGGACTATCAACGACGGGAGTCGTTGAATCCGTTTAATGATAAAGATAGACCCTCAGTCCATCCCATTCCTCGGTGGACTCGAGCGTGAAATGTTCCTCCAGATATTCGAGGTGTGGATGGACCTGCCCAGCTTCGGTGTATTCGTCCAGTGATTGCTGGTAGATGATGAACCAGACGCGCGAGGCGTTTCCTGTTCCTGCTTCGATATCGGCGAAGGACCGCAGGTGGAGGATTTTTTGCGTGGCGGGCGAGAGTGTGTCCACCGTGCTGTTGGCTGGGTCGGCGATGAATCCCTGCGGCAGAGCGCGGTCATAATAAAGTGATGGCAGGTAACTGAGCTTGCTGGAGTGGATGACGGTATCGCCTTCTTCGAACCTGCCTACAATGGACTGGGTCAGCGCGGGCGGCATGTATGGGAATCCTTTGTAGGTGACGTGCTGATAAATTCCCATGCCAGCGGCGGCGAAAATCAACGCGAGGGCAAAGCCTTGAATCGGGCGCGGAAGTTTGGTCTGCGTGAAAGCCCAAGCCAGCCAGAGGCAAAAGGTGACATGCGACGGCAGCAGGGCGCGTTCCACATAAAGCGGATACATTTGCGAAACCAGCCAAAGCAAAAGAGGCGGGATGAACGCGAGATATGCCAGCCAGAGTCCTTTGTTGAAGTTGTTCTCACTGTTATCCCCGGCGGAGGTAGCAGACTTGGCGCGGTAGGTTTGAAAAGCCGCCAGCGCGATAACCAACGTTGCAAGCAACAGACCAGCCATCAGCAAGGAATTCGGCAAAGGCAGGTGCGGCAGGTACATCAAAAAGAGGGTGAACAACTTTTCGATGCCGGGCTTCTCGATCCAGAAGCTCGACGTCACCTTGGAAACCTGCGCGGGAAGCTGGATCAGCCACGGGGAGTAAAGGATGAGGGCGGCGAATCCAGCCAGGGTGAGGGCGCGAAGCGTCTTCCAATCCCTTTGGAAAATCGGCGTGAGCGCCAGCGGAATCAAATAGAAGGCGGCGAGGTTGTGCGTATATTGCGCCAGCGCGGCGGAGAGGCTGAATAAAATCCACTGGCGTTTGACAAAGGCATGGGTGGCGAGAGTCAGCCAGAATGCCAGCAAGCCATACATGCGGACTTCGACTCCATAGTGAATTTGAAACGGCAGGATTGCGGCAATGAAGGCGGCGGCAAGGGCGGTTTGCTCGTCGAACAAGTGACGGGCGATGAGATAAAGAAGAAGGATGGTTCCAAGCGAGAAGACAATCGATAACGCGCGGACAGAGACCAGCGAACCGCCGAAGAGTTGAATCCAACCCCAGAGCGTGAAATAATACGCGGGCGGATGTTCCTCGGCGGCGGAGGAGTCAGCGTCGGCGGCGAGTGTTCCGCTGAGGACGGCGGCGGGTCCCTGCTCAGCTAGCAAAGCAGAAAATGCCTCGTCATACCAGATGGGACGGGACGAGATTCCAATCAACCGTAGAAGCAGGGCAAGCGCAAGAACAAGAATGAGTTTGGCCTTTGGGGAAGTCATTTGTCTGATTTTAATGCACAAAGGCGACCTGTTGAGGTCGCCTTTGTAAAAATCGATTTCGTTATTCTATTCGCCGAGATAATCGCGCAGTTTCCTGCGGATGGACGGGTGACGCAGGCGGCTCAGGGCTTGCGCTTCGATCTGCCTCACGCGTTCGCGGGTGACGCCCATCTTGCGTCCCACTTCTTCGAGGGTGTAGGCTTGACCGTCGAGCAAGCCGTAGCGCAACTGCAAAATGCGGACTTCACGCGGCGGCAGGCTGTTCAGCACCTCGCCGAGATGTTCGCGCAACAGGTTGTAGGTGGCGGTCTCGTCGGGCGGGGGAGCCTCGTCGTCTTCGATGAAGTCGCCGAGCACCGAATCCTCTTCATCGTCTGTGGGCGTTTCCAGCGAGAGCGGACGCCGCGCCACCTGGATCATGTTCTCTACTTTCTTGGGCGGAACATCCAATGCGACAGCGAGTTCATCCACGCTGGGTTCGCGTCCGAGGCGTTGTGTCAGCTGATGCTGGACGCGCAGCAGTTTGTTGATCTGGTCGCCCATATGGACCGGCACGCGGATGGTGCGGCCCTGATCGGCGATGGCGCGAGTGACAGCCTGGCGAATCCACCAGGTTGCATAGGTCGAGAACTTATGTCCGCGGCGGTAATCGAATTTCTTCGTGGCGCGGATGAGACCGATGTTGCCTTCCTGAATCAGGTCGAGGAAGGGCACGCCGCGTCCCATGTATTTCTTGGCAACCGAGATCACGAGGCGCGAGTTGGCGGTGATAAGGTGTTCGCGTCCCGCCCAGCCGTCTTCGATGAAACGGCGGAGTTCCATTCTGCGTTTGGTGGTGACGTTGCCGTGGGCAAGCTCCTCGCGCGCGGAACGTCCGCGTTCGATGCGTTGCGCCAGTTGCACTTCCTCCACCGCGGTCAATAGCGGCACACGGCTGACCTCTTTCAGGTACAAGCCGATCGTGTCGTCGGTATCGATATTTGCCAGGTAGTCGTCGAGGGAAGGGTCGGGCAAATCCTCCATCTCGGTGGTTTGCTCCACAGCCGCCAGTTCATCCTCTGTCGGCTCCGGGGTGATGGTGTCCTCCATGAACGGGACACCGGCGCTCAACAAAGCCGAAAAAGCCTCTTCCAGTTGTTCCACATCCTGCTCCGCTTCGGGGAAGAAGTGCAGGATGTCATCGAGCGTTACATATGATTTTTGGCGACCCAGTTCCACGAGCCGCGCAATAGCCGAAAATTCCTCTTCGTCATCCACAATCAATATCTTCTCTACATCCATTCAGACATCCAACTTTCAGATAAATTTTTACCTGCCATTTGCTAAATCAGAATACACTTTTTTAAACTGAAAAGCAATACCCTTTCGCCTTTCAGACGCTTTGCAACGCTGTTGTATTACAAATGTCCCGCAAAAACCTGACAGGTTTCACTGTGAAACCTGTCAGGTTTGCATTCGATTTCGGTAATTTCCAAACAACTATGGAGAAATTATGGTGCGGGAGTTGCAGTCGCTTCAACCGTTGCCGTCGGGATGGGAGCCTCGGTCGGCGGGAGGGCGGTAGGGGTGGGCGTGTTCAGGTAGGGCGGGACGGACTGGAGTTGCAGCAGCGCGTCGATGCCGCCCCCGTCCGCGATCATAATGTCCTTATCCAGGCGGACATAATATCCATTTGCTGCAATGGGCTTGACGCCGATCTCCAGTTTGCGTGTCTTTCCATCTTTGAACTCAACCGTGATGACGTACGCTGGCTTGTCCAACCCGAAGGCATCGAGCGGTTTGTTGTCTTCGATTTGCCGCGAGATGGGCAGCCTGGTCAACTGGCTTGCCGCCATTTCCATATAACTCTGGTCTGCTTCCGCTTCGGTGGGCAGGAGCATTTCCCAGACATTTTCCGCGTTGCGGGTGATCTTGACCGATTCACCCTCGGCGGGTTTGATCTCGATGCCGGTGACCATGCCGTCCGCCGCGGTGAAGATGAATCCAAGGTCCTGTACGGGAGTTGCTTCTTCAGCGGCGGTCTCTTCCTTGTTGCGGTTAAGCAAATAGGTGGCTTCCAGCGCCACGACCAGCAACAGCACAACGATCAATGTGATTGCCGGGAAGAGGGGTCTCTGCCTGCGGACGGGCGCGGGTGTGGATTCCACGACAGGGACGACGGGAATCGTCTCCTGGCGGGTCATAGCGCGGCGCTTCGCAGTTGTTGCGGGTCGCCCTGTCTTTTTAGCTGCGGATTTGGCGGGAGCGCTTTTCTTTTTCTCGATGGTTGTGCGAGGTGTTTTGGTTGCCATATTAGCCTCGCTTGCGGCGTCCCAGCCAGGCGGTTACGCCCGCAAACACCACCAAACCCGGCAGCACCAGAACAGTCGTGATGATCATGACAAGGAATCCGAAATTCTTGGGCGGCATGAAAGTGCGCATGGTCTGGTCGCGCGGTGTCAGGTTGATCAGGTCTTCCTGTTCCGCCGCCCAGTCCACCGAGTTGATGAAGATATTGCCGTTGCCCAACGCGTCGAACCCGTCGTTGGTGGCGAAGATCGAGTTGCCGAAGACCACCACCCGTCCACCGGTGGCACTGTTCTCGCCGGTAATTGCCAGGTTGAGCGGACCCGCAATATCCTTCTCGGCGTCGAACTCCGGCTGAGTGTCGGCTTTCAGTTCGGTCTCGCCCCAGGATTGCTCCGTCGTCATGATGATCGGGGTTTGGGTGACGTTTTCGACCTCGCCGACAATGCTCAAACTGCGCGCCTGCGGCAGGATGACGATATAGTTCTGCGACATGTTTTGGGTAATGGGATGATACCCAGCCTGGGAGGAAACCGCCTGGAGCGGATTCTGGGTGTTGACCAGGTCGATGATCACGTCGTTATCCAGCGAGATGCCCCAGTCGGTGTTCAAATACTCAGCCACCGGGTCACGGGCATCGCCGAAGTCGGTCATCAGGAGGGGGTCTTGCATCACCACGAGCGATCCGCCCGCATCCACATATTTCTTGAGCAGGGCGACCTCCGCCTCGGAAAGGGGTTTCTTCGGTCCGCCGACGATGATTGCCAGCGCGTCTTCGGGGACCTTGTTCGTGGCGAGCAGGTTCAACGAGTTGACCGTGTAATTCTTCGATTCGAGCGTGCTCTTGGCGGTGGAGAAATTACTCTCCCCGCTTGCGTCGAGCGTCGGTTCGCCGTGTCCCTCAAGGAAGTAGACGGCGCGCGCTTCCGGGCTGATGAGGCGGATCAATGCACGAGTCAGTTCGACTTCGCTGGCGTAGGCTGCGATTTCCTTTGTTTCGCCCATCTGGAGCATGATCTTGCCGTCGCCGGTGACGCCCGCTTCACGCGCAGCAACCGGGTCGAGGTCAGGATCGACGAATTTGTAGTCGAACTTGCCGCTGCTGTTGTTCTTGAACTTCAACAGGAGTTCTTCCGCGCTTGCGGAGTCGAGATTCATGGTATAGAACGCGGTGACGGTGACTTTTTCGGGCAGGGTGGCAAGGGTTTGCAGGGTCTCCGGCGCAAGCGTGTTGGACTTGTCTTCGGTCATGTCCCAGGGTGCGCCGAGGAAATCGGGGTTCTGTAAGGCAAGCATGTTGACCACGAAGAGAATGCCGAGGAAGGCAACGGTCAGAATCAGCGAGTTGGAGCCGTAACGCGCCTGGCGTCCCGTGAAGAAGCGGCGGACAGAATCAGGCGCCATGAAGGCGTAAGCCGCCAGCCCGAGGACGAGCAGCCCAAGGCTGATTTGCAGGGCAAGGTTGATTTTGTCTGTGTAATCAGCCAGGTCGGGGAACATTTCTATGGCAACCATGCCTTTTGCCGCGCCGATCAAGCCCGTCGAAACACAGGCAAGCCCGGCGAGGATCAATCCGATAAAGGCATATTGTGCGGAGGGGGATTTCTTGTTTCCAGTCATTAGCGCCATCTCCGAATTTCAACTGCGGTGGTGCCGACGAACAAGCCCAACGCAATCAAGCTCAGGTAGTAAACGATGTCTCCCAGGTTGATCGTGCCGTTGTTCATGGATTGGGAGAAGTGGGTCGAAAGGCTGAGGTAGTTCAGCACGTCGCCGCCGGTGCTCAGGTAATTGGCGGGCAGGCTGACCATGAACCAGAGGAAGAAGAACAAGCCGAGCGTCACGAAGAACGCCGCGAACTGGTTGCTGAAAATGGCGGAGATGCCCGTGCCAATCGCCAGCAGCGCGCCTGTGATCAGGATCAGACCGATGTACGAGGAAAGAACCACCATCCAGTCGATGCCCGGTTCCACATAATTGTTCAAGATCAACGGGTAGATCAACGTCAGCAGGGCAAGCCCAAGCACGAAGAGGAACGCGCCCAGCCACTTGCCAATCACAAGCTCCGCATCGCGGATGGGGGCGGTGAGCAACAGTTCCAGGGTTCCCATGCGCGCTTCATCGGAGAGCAGGCGCATGGTCAGCGCCGGGCTGAGGAAGATCATCAGAAAGACAAACAGCCAGTTGATGGGTGTGCTTTCGGGGGCGGGTCCGCCCATCATGGCTTGCTGCGCGCTGACCCACACGATCAGCGAGAAGTAAATGCCCATCGGCAGCAGCATGGCAAACGCCACCACATAAGCCAGCGGGCTATTGAAATAATTATCGAATTCGCGTTTTGCGATGGTCCAGATGTTTCTCATGGAATCCCTCTTTATTTCCTTGTGGTATCCGAGTTTGTAAGTTCGAGGAAGATTTCCTCGAGGCTCATGCCGAGCGGGCGCAGTTCGATCAGGTCATAGCCGGCGTTGATGACCTGCTTTGCCACCTCGGGGCGCACATCCTTCCCGGAGGCGAACTCGAATTCCACCGAGCCGTCGTCCTTTGTCTCCGCCGCCTGCACGCCTTTGACCTGTTTGACGGTTTTGACGAGGTCGTCGGCTTCGCCGCGCACACGGATGACCACACGTTCCGCGCCGATCAATCGGGCTTGCAGGTTTTCGGTGGTATCTTCGGCGACGATCTTCCCCTTATTGATGATCAGCACGCGGTCGCAGATGTTTTGGGCTTCGTTCAGCAGGTGGGTCGACAGCAGAACCGTCCGTTCCTTGCCGATCTCACGGATCAACTCGCGGACTTCGACCACCTGACCGGGATCGAGACCGATGGTGGGTTCGTCGAGGATCAACACTTCGGGGCGGTGCAAAAGCGCCTGCGCCAGCCCGATGCGCTGCCTCATACCCTTCGACAGGTTGCCGATGTAGCCGTCGGCGCGCTCGAACAGGCCGACCATGTCCAGCACCTCGTCCACGCGGTCGTTCACGTTGGGGATCTTTCGCAGGTCGCCCATGAACTTCAGATAATCGAAGACGATCATGTCGTTGTACAGCGGGACGGTTTCGGGCAGGTAGCCCACACGCTTGCGGACTTCGAGCGATTCTTCCACCACGTCGTATCCCGCCACGAGCGCTTCGCCGTCGGTGGGCGGCATGTAACCGGTCAGGATGCGCATGGTGGTGGTTTTCCCCGCGCCGTTCGGTCCGAGGAAGCCCACGATTTCACCCTGCTGGGCGTCGAAGCTTACATTTTGTATGGCGCGGCGCGCGCCGTAGTCCTTGGTAAGACCACTAACTTTGATCATTGCCTCTCCTTGCAAACATTGATTTCTTTTCCCATTGGGGAAACCCTAAAGGTTCGAAAACCTTCAGGGTTTGCTGTGTAAAGATGGGGATTGACAAACAAAAGACACAGCCTGTGGGCAGTGCCTTTTTTTGTTCGCCGCAGAATACTATACAATATATGAAGAGGCAAAGTCAAGCGGGTACAAAACTTCTAATCAAACCCTAATCTCGTTCCCTGGCATGTACAACCGCGCTATAATAACTTCATGACCACACTTCTTTATCAAACCGATTCGTATCTCAGGGAATTTTCCGCAACCATCGTTTCGGTGGATGCCGCGACCCGATCCGTCGTCCTCGACCAGAGCGCTTTTTATCCCGGCGGAGGCGGACAGCCCTGTGACTTTGGCACGCTGACCGTTGGCGGCGTGACCTATCCCGTGGAAAAAGTGAAGAAGCAGGGCGACGACGTTTTGCATTTCCTCGGCGGGAGCGAGCCGCTGCCCGATGCTTCGCGCGACTCCGCTGTCAGCGGGGCGCTGGACTGGGAGCGCCGCTACCAGCTGATGCGGACTCACTCCGCGCTGCACATCCTGTGCGGCACCGTGTTCCGCGATTACGGGGCGAAGGTCACGGGCGGCGACATGGATCCGCTCAAGGGGCGCATGGATTTCGAGTTCGAGAACATGCGCGGGGAGCTGGTCAAAGCCATCGAAACGGCGACCAACCTCGAGGTCCAGCAGGGACGTGAGATTCGGGTCAAAATCCTGCCGCGCGAGGAGGCTTTCCAAATCCCAGACCTGATCCGCACCAAGATCAACCTGCTGCCCGAAGGCATCCAACAGGTGCGGACGGTGGAGATCGTGGGGCTCGACCTGCAAGCCGACGGCGGCACACACGTCAAAAATACATCCGAGGTCGGCAGGATCAAGGTGGTGGACTACAAGAGCAAGGGCGCGATCAACAAGCGGATTTACATCGAGGTGGAATAGCCTGAATTGGGGATAAACCCACCCCGAATCCGATTGTATAATCGACACCATTCAAGAATGGTGACAGTCAGAATCAATGCGGCTGTCACCCTGTTTTTTTCATCAACCAAAGGAGAAGAGAGGCATGAAACCGAAAAAGCTTTCCGTATTGTTTGCAGTAATCGCGCTGGTGATTTCCACCCTGGCGTGCTCGCTTGGCGGCGGGGAACCGAGCCTGGATAACCCCCGCCTGTCCACCGACTCGGAAGGGGAAAATCCAACCACCGTCTATTCCTCCAACGACGTCTTCTATGCCGTTGCGGATTTGAACAACATCGAGACAGGCAGCGTTGTGGATGCGAAATGGTATCTCGTCAGCGCCACAGACTATGAGGCGGGCGAGATCGGGTCGAGCTCCCTGACCATCGAAGACAAGAGCCTGTTCAATTACGTCTCCTTCGAACTCACAGGCGTGCAGCCCTGGCCCTCCGGCGAGTACAAGGTGGAGTTATATTTGAACGGGACACTTGCCCATTCCTTGAACTTCTCGGTTCAGTAGATTATCCAAAGTGACAGTCACCTCGCAGGACTGTCGCTTCGTTGCATAATGGACTGTCTTTGAAATGAAGACAGTCTTTTTTATTGCTATAATCGAAAACCATGCAGTGACGACTTCAGTCGTCTTTCTCGCTCGTTAACGAGGATGAACAGCCCATGACAATGAAACTCCCGCTGGAAGTGACGGAAAACATTTTGGAAGACCTGATCAATGGTCGCAATGTGAATGACATTGTGCGGGAGGTCTGTGAAGTGACCGGCCTGGACCGCAGGCGGGTGGATGCCCATGTGACCCGTCTTTTTGCCGAGAACAAGGACAGGATCACGCTTTCGCAAAAGGTTCTGGGTGACCTGACCGCCGCCCGCAACGTGGACGACATTGTGAGGGAGGTTTGCGAAAGGACGGACCTGGATTGGAAACAGGCGGAGGCGCTTGTAAACCGTCTTTCCGCCGAAAACAATGAGAGGATCACCGTGTCCCAGTCTCCCGTGCTGGTGCCGCTGGCGTTGTTTACGTTTATCACCGGCGTGGTGCTTGTCGTGGTCGCGGTTTCCCAGCTCTACCAGGTTTATTCCGCCAGCACCGAGACCTTCCTGTTCGAGATGCTTTTCCTGGGGATGAACGGACAGATCCTCTTTTGGAGTTTCCTGCTCGGCATGGCGATGATCCTTGGAAGCCTCAAGGGGATGCAAAGCGTGTGGGCGGCGATTTTCGAGTGGTTGGGGAGAAAGTGAATCCCAACCCGGGGACGTTCACGCATCGATCTGCAGTGACTCGGCGATTCTCATCAGGGTTTCCCGCCATTTTTCCAACTCGCCTTCCGCCATGCGGCTGTTCAGCAGACCGCGCATGTTTTTGCCCATGTCCACGGCTATGAAGAAGCTCTCGTCTTTTGTCTCGAAGTGAGTCCCTTCCTTGTAAGCGGCGGGACGTCCGTTCAGTTGGATGGATATGGTGTCGTCGAAGCCGATGATTTCGTCCAGCCAGTCGGCGCGGAAATCGACCATCTTTTCGGGAGACATCGAGGTATTCATGCTCAGCGTCACGATGATCTGCCCGGGCTGCAGCTTGTCGGGGACATCCGTGAGCAGCCTTTTCTTCGAGAAAAGGGCGAAGTGGTTGTTGCCCTCCTTGAGGATCCAGCCCGATGGGTATTGGAAGGAATACGGATAAAACTGCTCGTTCTCCACAAAGTCGCTGACCGAGTGGGTTGTCCACTCGTTTTGGGATGCGCAGGCGGGGAGCAGGAGCGCGGAAATAAGAAGGATCAAAATAAAGGGGATATTTTTCATTTTCATACCTGTAAAAAAGTGTCTAAAAAAGGCGTGGAGCTTTACCCCCACACCAGCGTGACCAGGGCGTAAATTCCCGAAAGGATGATGCCGATCATCCCGATGAATTCAAGCCAGGTGATGAGCGTGTCCACCCACGGCGGGGTGACTCGTTGTTCGCGGTTGCGTTTGGGCGGCATAAATGCTTGTCTCCTCTTCGATAAGGTGTGTATTTACAGCCTCCCTTTGACGATCTGTATTGCCGTTTTGTTCCACGCATCCTCCCGCATCTTCATGGAAGATGGGAAGGTGTCCCGCGAAACGAGCGGAGGGGGCAGTTATTGATTTTCTTTTGAGTACTGCCACAACGCCCGATCCAACTCCCGTATGGACAAGGCTGTCTTAGTCGCCAGTCCCCGGCGGAACTGGGTGTGCTCTCGCCACAACTCAAAATTATATGTGACCTTGCTTGCGCCGGCTGTGCGCTTCTAATTATCAAACTGAAATGTTTTTATGCTTTCATCAACCAAAATATCGTTTTCTTCACCTGCCTCTGCCAGCCGTGTGTAGGTAATAATAAATTTTTCATCGCCGGCCGCAAGGTAGTAAAAAATCTGATGCAGTCGCTGTTCAGCCTGTGTATCCTCGGCAATAACTTTGATGGCATTTTCGCCATCATTGGTCTTGAAGTTTTCCTGGCTGATAATCATCACGTCTGAGAATACTCTTTTGATGAGTTCCAGGTTGTCAGATATATAATCGTCCAACGGGCCGGCATAGGTTTCACTGTGAAATTTTAAGCTGGGGCTAAAGCCTGCGGTTTCCTTTCCCCAGGCTCCTTTATATTTCATCCCTGGAAATTCAACGATTTGCCAGTCGCTGGGCGGTAGATATGAAAAACCGCCCTCGGATTCCACGTGCCGTTCACCTGTGACGGAGGCGGCGGGAGTGGGTGTAACAGTTTTATCCAATGTCGCTTTTGTGATTTTTACGACCTTTAACATGCAGGAGACGTCCAATGCGAGCTTATCGAGTTTCAAAACTGTGCCTGTAAGAGCCACAAAATCGCCATTGCCCACCCATGTGCCATCGTCAGAAGTCATCCGCACATCGACATAGGAATAATTATCTTTTAGGGGTCTCATTTCATTTTTATCCTCCCCAATGGGGATAAGCGCATACATGCTTTTATAATCATTGTGCACATCGGGACGGCTGTAAAAATTCAACATGTAGGAGGATTGGAGTTCACTTACTGCACATACCTGGCCATTATTGCCGGGACATGTCGAAATATATCCCTCTAGGGTGACTTGCGTTCTTTCAAAATCACATACATTTTCGAATGTGACAGAAACTGGAGCCGCTGTGGAACTTGGCGCAGGCGCTTCTGTTTGCGAGGGAGTTTCACTTGGTGCTGAAATGGGCACCGGCGTTGGCGTTGCTGATTGACACCCTGCCAGCAGAATCGCGACAATGGACAGTCCAGTTAATAGGTTGGTTCTCATTTTCTACTCTCCTTAAGAAATGAACAGTGATTGCATATCAGGACCTGACGGCCTGTGCATGCCCGCACGATTTTCCCTTCCCAAATACCGCCTGCGAACTTTTCCGCCCTTTCCAAATTTGACTGTCGTATTTAGGGCAGGTGTCCCACGAGAGTGAGACGAAAGGGAGTGATTATTGATTTTCTTTCGAGTACTGCCACAAGGCCCGATCCACCTCCCGCATGGACAAGCCCGTTGACTTCGCCAGTCCCCGGCAGACCTGGGTGTACTCCCGCCACAGCTCAAAGTTATATGTGACCTGGCTTGCCTCCACGCCCAGTGACCACAAAGCGCGGACATCCAAAATGGGATACGGTTCCCTGTGAGAGAAATGCAAGATGACCGAAGCCGTTGGCCAGCTGACCCCATTCAGCAGCGTCAGCACTTCGATCCGCAACTGCTCGCTTTCCGTGGACAAGGCTGTGCGTGTGACGGCTTCAATATACTCCGCTGAATTACTCGCAACCTTGGAACGGCTGCGCGGCGTCTTCCAGTGACAAATGCGCTCGAACTCAGGCTTGGTGAACCACCCACGCTCCCGCACCCTCGGCGCAAGCACGGACTCGACCTCACGGTCGTAATCGGCAGGGTAACGGGGAGCCATTGCCTTCAACTTGCCGGCAGAGACGCGGGGTTTGAAGATTGACTTGGTCATATTTCTTCCTATAAAAAGTAAACTTCTTCGCCGCATTGACCTTTGCCATCAGAGACCCTAAAGGTTTTGCCCGTTCACCTTTGTCCAAATGATCGCAACACGGACGGTATCCTATTTGCTGTGCTCGGGGAGGATGACAACGTTCGCCCCCTTGTGAGACGTCAACCTCGCAGGGATGCCATCGAGAAACGATGATCTAAATCCATCGTAACTTATGTGCAGACGAGAGTAAAAGCTCATATCCCTGTTCCTTCATCCATCATCATTGGTTTTAGTCACAACAAGCTTCAGATCAGGATAGTAGTCATTCAATATGTTTAATGCCTGCTTCCAACGAACTCCCCACATTTTGGTAAATGCGTAAGTCTTTCCATCCTGAACAATAAGCTGACCATCAGCGCAAAAAAAACGACCGGGGTCAAAGGTTCTTCCCTGTGCACCCATCTTTTCACCTGCCCGCTTGAGGAATTGATCGGAAGTGCACTCTCCATCAACGATGAAGAAAATGCTCTGTGACCGCCAATACACCAATTCAATGATCTTTTCGGCTTTTGCGCCATGATCACAGAGGCTCTTTATAACATGGAACATTCCATTTCGCTTTGCTTCGTTAGTGACCGTAACCCCATAAGCAGTGACATCGTATCGGCTCGTATCTCTGCCGATTGTGGAGTTAAGAGATGAAGAGTCTTCGTCTCCTTCTACATCTTCATTCATTTCAATCAAATCCAATTCCTGAGGAGAATTGGAAATTGAAGAAATACCGCTTTTCCCGGTCGCCTTCTGGATTTCTTCCCAGATCTTATCCTGACGCCATATGAGAAATTCCTTGTAATTATCGGTAAAAAAGTATTGATCTTTTTCCAAAGGAAGGAGATGAGAACTTAGTAACCCGTTGAATTTCTCCTCTCCTCTTTCATCTAATATTTCTTGCATATACTTGGATGGTGCATGGTCTCTTATACGATTATTGGTCCTTCGGTCAATAAAGGTGTGATTGAGAACGCAGTCCCTGAATCTTGCTTCCACACCCTTTCGCTCAAGATACCCATTGGGGAAGATATGATGATCATCCACCTCATATTGCCTAATCAATTCTGGCGTAAGAATATTGTTACTATAGAAATCCCGTGCATGATTCCTCATAATTAGTGACAACACGCCCCGATAAACAGCCCGTTGACGGCCTGTTGTGTTTATGAGACTTGCAGGGTCAAATACTAAGGTTTCAATGGTCTCCGGAGTCTTATCGCCATTGATCCATTTTGTTACTTCAGTAAAGTCAAGGGCAGACTGGGAGTTTGGTGCACTTTCGTATTTCTGTCCAAAAACAGCGCACCAATACCATTGTTCGATTTTATCCTTCGCCGCACCGACTTTCGGTCCCTTTAACTCTGCAACTTTCGAGAACATCCCAGCCAGTGGTATGACAATTGTATTGTAAGGTAATAGTGTGGGAATTATTACTCCACATTGATTCTGTAAAAAGGTCAGGGCATTTTGCAAACCTTCGATGGCGCTGTCCCAATGTTTCTCGACAACATCTTTGCCAAGATTCATCACCTCTGAGCGTTTTACAGATGGTTTGTCCTTGGTAATCATGGAAATAATTTGGAGGACGTAATATGGATCAATTTCAAAATCTCCTACGATTGGATATGTTTCAAGTGCATTTGCCCACTTTTCACGTAGGTTAAGTTTCTGGTGCCAGAAACGGGCTGTAAGCAATTCAAAGGGACTCAGTTTTACTCCCGTTCTATTCAAAGTTTCAAAGATTGTACAAACCGCCTCCGCGCTGGTGCTGTCCGAAAGTGTGACCACAGGGAATTTGTAATCATCAATTGCCTGTACCCAGTGATCGACACTATATAAACGGTCTTCTAGACTGATGCGCTCCTTTTCATCTTCCAATGTTCGGGAGATATTCCTGACCCATTTATGATATTCCCCGCCTCCGCTCTTGAGAATTTGGAGCGGCATGATAAGTTCCCTGATCTGGACATCCAGTTGTTCATAAACCTTGGCTTTTTTGTGATTTGTCCTAAAGTGGAAAATGCAGTCTTCAAAATCATCACCATTCATCATTGCTTTCAGGTTCAGGAAGTATTTATTTTCCCCTACGCCATAGAATGCCTGATAAAGAGATGTTAACCGTTGTTGCCCGTCCAATACGAGATAGGTTGGCTTCTGTCCGTTCAATTGCGGAGCACCTGCAAATTCCCGATAAGCAAATAGATTCTGTGTGTTGCGAATTCGCAATAGGCTCCCCGCCGGGTAGTTTTCGGCAATGGAAATAATCAACTCCATCGTCATGTAGGGGTCCCAAACGAAATCCCGTTGGAAATCAGGCAATACAGCTTCGCCTTTGTGGATTTGACGTAATAAATCTTTTAGCTCTCTTGGGTTTGTGTCTTCGTAGATGTTCATCAATTCCATCCTTCTTCTATTTGATCATTCCAAAATGACGGAACGCCGCCTTGATCGGCTCGACCTTGTCTGGTGGACAAGGCTTTTCCCTCTTGTTGGGGTCATATCGATTGGGCGAGATGCGAGGATTCAGACCACACATCTCTTTCACATGAGCAATCCAACAAGTTTGGGGAATAAAGCCATGCTGGCTTTGAACATATTTTTGAATTTGAGCATACGTAGCCATACAAAACCTCCAAAGTGACAGTCACCTGCGAGGTGACTGTCACTTCACCACCACCTGCCCATTCATCAGCATCGGCAGCAGCCAATCGCGCAGTTCCGTCAGCGTTTGGGATTCTTTCTGGTTATTGCCTATCTTGTTATAGAAATCTTCAACAGTTTTTTCATATTGAAGCAATAATTCTTTTGGCGGTATCAATAATTTGTATTCAGTTATATGCTTGTTTGTAAGATTGTTGATGTTAGTGCCCAAGCCAACATTGGCAATATATTTTTTGAAACTATCAGATTGCATTTGAGTGTTTACATAAAATCTCATACTTTTGTTTACAGATAGTTTAGAGCAAAATGCGCCAAAGGATACCCTTTGGTCAAAATAATAAAAAGCATTTTTCCCAACATGCGCCTTGCTCCCGCTTGACATGGTAATAAGAACATCGAATTTATTTAGAAATTGTTCTTCTGAAACTACTTCTTTTGGAACATAAACCATGTCGTTTAGGTCAATAACGCCGTTGGTAATATTTGTCGCTCTCAAAATGGGAACAGCATTTTTGTTAGATGAGGTTTTGATGTCCTCTTTTTTATATGTTACGCCTCTCACTGGTTCGGCATAATTCCCTAATTCCTTCACATCCCACCCAGGCGGAATCTCCCTCTTCAACTCCTCATTCCAGACCATCTTCCCGCCAGCGGACTTGTAGGGCTTGCCTTTCTCATTCGGGAAGTCAAACTGGACAAACCAGTAATCGTACAGCGTCTTCGCCATGGACTCTAACTCGGCGTTGATGCGCCCGTTGAGTTCGATTTTTGTATTCAGGAGATGTAAAAAGTCGCCAATCCTTTTTTGTGTTTGGTAATCTGGAAGGTAAAGATTGATATAAGAGAATATGGCTTCATTGAGACTTGCTCTCAGTGTTATGAAGGCATTGTTAGTCATAGTCTTTCTGAAGAACTTGCTGCGCAGATAGAACCCCATATATTTGTCATAGGTAATATCCGTCTTTGTTGGTCGAAGCCTTTTTACAAACCCACTGTATGTAGCTGTTGGGTAATCTTTTAGAGCAACACAACTCATGCCAAGCTCATCGATAGTTTCGCTTGTCCTTGTTAGAAGAACATCACCCTTTTTAATAGAATACTTTTCCTGCTCTTGTTCAGAAGTATCCATTAAATCAGGCAAGGTTTCTGGCAGGAAATAATTATTGAATACGGTGCTAAAAGATACAAATGGGAAGCCATGACCAGCCTGTTCAGGTTTTGACGAGATACCTGAACTCATTGAATATAGCTCGTTGAATTTATATTCCTTCAACTTACTCATAGCTGATATTTCCCAACTGCTTCTTGATTTCGTGTTCTAAATCCTTGCTCTCAGCAAAAAGAGAGTCGAGATTTTTCTTGAAGCCATCCATTTTGGCAATAAACTCTTTAGGCGTTATATCAACATATTCGATCTTCACGTCAAAATATTGACCTGCGCTGAAGGAATAGTTCTTGTCTTTGATCTGTTCGTAGCTCACCACCACAGAAAAATCGTCCGAAGGCTGATGCAGGTTGAAGGTCGAGATGATGCGGTCTTCTTCCTCTTCCGAGAGCAGGGTCTTTTGGTTCTTGCCTTCCTTGACCGTGGTGCCCAGCTTGGAGGCGTCCATCAAAACGATATCGCCCTTCGTGTTGGATTTATCCAAGAACAGGATCGAAACGTTCGTGCCTGTGGTGGCGAAGATGTTGCTGGGCATCGAGACCACGCCGCGTAACATGCGCGCCTCCACCAGCTTTTCACGGATCTTTTTCTCGATGCCGCTCTGGGCGGTGAGGAAGCCCGTCGGCACGACCACAGCCGCCTTCCCGTTCGGTGCGAGCGAATACATGATGTGCTGGATGAAGACCAGATAGATCGCCATCTTGTCTTTCTGGTTGGAGATATTGGGTATGCCCGCAAAGAAGCGCTCGTGGTTGGCTTTGCTATCAAGCTGGTCGCGGAAGTCGCTGAAATCCAGCTTGAAGGGCGGGTTCGAGACGATGTAATCGAAGGTCTTGAGTTTGTTCCCATCCTTGTGATAGGGCGTGAGCAGGGTGTTGCCCTGGATCACGTTCTGGATGGAATGCACGAGATTGTTGAGGATCAGGTTCAGGCGTAACATGCCGCTCGACTTTTGCGAAATATCCTGCGAGTACAGGGTGCAACGATCTTCGCCGATGGCGTGCGCCAGGTTCATCAACAGCGAGCCTGTGCCCGCGGCGGGGTCGTAGGCGGTCACGTTCTTGACGGGCTTATCCACCAGAATGGACGCCATGATCTTTGCCACGGCGTGCGGCGTGTAATACTCGGCGTACTTCCCGCCGCCGTCCTTGTTGTAGTCCTTGATCAGGTATTCGAAGATGGTGGCGAAGAAATCGAACTTCTGCTCGAAGATGCCTTCAAAGCTGAAGTTCACCAGCGGGTTGATCAGCGCGCGGCAGAAGGCATCGCGCTGTGAACTGTCGGTGATATAGTTGCTCAATTCATCGAACAGGATGATCTTGGCGCCCGTGCCCGTCTTGACCGAGAAGATATCGGTGTTGAAGATGGCGATGTCGCGCAGGGTATCATCGAACAGCTTGGCGAACTCTTCGCGGTTTTGGTTGTTATACAAATAGGATAGGAAGTGCTCCCGCTTCAGCTTCGCACTTTCGGGGCTGAGTCTCAGCAATAACATTTCATACTGGCTGTCAGTGTATCCACTAACCTCCTGCTCCCAATCCTTGCCAGCCTTCGCCAGCTTTTTGTCTGCCTGCTTCACCTCATACCCGAACTTATCGTTCATGAACTTATACAGGAACGTCTGCGTGATGATCTTGTACTCATTGCCGTCGTTGCCCAGTCCATGGTTGGCGCACACGCTCTTGAGCGAGTCGATCAGTTGTTTGGTTTGTGCCGTGAAATCTTGCGTGGTGAGAGCCATTAATTCTCCAATGTCCAGGTGACAGTCACCTTCAAGGTGACTGTCACCTATGTTTTATCTATTTTTCCAATTCTTCCAAAAACTTCATTACATCATCAGGTAATTGACGCGACTTCAAATACTCGAAAAGGAACTTCTTATATTCGCTTGCATTGTCGAATTGCTCTTTGATAAATTCATGGTCTACCAAACTACCTTTGCGTTCGCCGATCCACTCCAAATAATTCGACCAGCCCCAATCGGCTGGGTCTGCCACCAAGCCATCCTTTACAGAGTTTCCGTGAATATATCGGCACAGGTGTAACAGATGGCTCCTGGTTTGAACGGGCTTGGCATGAAATCGGCTTTCAAAAAGAGTGCCACTGTGGGCATATTTCAGGTTATATGCCTTCGAGTAACTGTTGAAGACCAATCGTGGCACATCACCTGCGGGTTCTTCACCATCCTGCCGTAAGAGCAGGTGATAATGATTTGGCATTAAGCAATAGGCAATGACAGTGGCACTCTTAGCTTGTCGATACTTTTGAAGTTTTTCAATGACAAAAAGATAATTACTCGGTTCACGAAACAAGGTGGATTTGCTTACGCCGCGATTATATATGTGATAGTACATTCCTGCCTGCCACGTCAGCAGGTCTTTGCGGGCATAAGGCATTATGGCTCCTTAGTATCCTAGGTGACAGTCACTTTCGCGAAGCGAGTGACTGTCACCTTTTATACACCTTGATACTCATTTATATATTCACGCACCAGCAAATTGTTGATGAACTTCGCCGAATCGGACTCCAATGCGATCTTGATTTTATCAAACGACCCGACCAGCAACTGCATCACCAATTGGGAGAAATATCCATCGTTATTTAGCAGGCTTGTCATCAACATAACCTTTTCATCGGTCTTCTGCTTGATGTCAAGCAGAACATCCTGTACTTCGCTCTCGCGCTTGGAAATCCTGCCTTTTTCCATGATGCGTTTGTGTATGCGGGCGTACTTGGCATCATTCTCGTATTTTGCCCGCAGCAGGTTATTCTTGCGGTTGAGCTCCAGCACCTTCTGGTAAATCTTCTCCAATGCGCCGATGTTCTGCTTCATCTCTTCCTGGGAGATTTCGTCAAGGTTGCGGTTGGCGAACAAGCGCTTGAGTTCATCGTACAGGTTCACGAACTGCGGATCTTTCTGATCGAAGTTGGTGTTGAAGGCTTCGCGGGTCTTGGCGAGCGTGTCGCGTAACTGGTCGGCGATCACCAACTCTTCTTCCGACCGTTTCCAGAACGTGAACACCACATTCTCCAATGCCACATTCAACAGATTGGTCGTATCCACATCGTTTTGCAGAGACTCTTTCAGGTTGAGCAATTCCAAATGTCGTGTGGTTTCATCCAACATCTGGCGTAGTTTATTGAAGTCCAATTTCTCCAGCATATCGAAATGCCCATACAGGCGGATCAGGTTGTAAATGCTCTTGGCATTCTCCAGCGCCTTCTTAATCTCCAAAACCGTCTTGCGGTCTTCGATCTTGCTGATCTCCTGCGAAAAGATTTCTGCATTGCTCAAATCATACAGGAACAATCGGTCTTTGATATTGACAATGTCTTGCTCGATCTCCTCCCGCGACTTGAACATGTCCGAGTAATTCTGCATCTCATCGCCGAGTTCCTCCTGCAACTCATCGAAATACGCTTTATTGGTCTTCTTGAATTGCTCCTGAATATCGGCAAAGTCCACCACATAGCCATAGCGAAACTTCTTGTATGGGCGGTTCACGCGAGTGAGGGTTTGCAGCAGGTTATGGTCTTTTACCAGGCGAGCCAGATACAGTTTCTTGAGGCGGGCAGAATCAAAACCAGTCAACAGCATGTTGTACACGAACAGCAGGTCGATTTTTCCAGCCTTGAAATCTTCCACTTCCACTTTTCGCTCGTCTTTATCTCCAACGTTGTGAAGGATAAGCGAAGCAGTAATCTTCTTGCCTTGTCTCCCTGTGTATTCACCATATAACGGCGCTGGCTCTTTGATGGCTTTATATTCTTCAACAGGCTTAATGACCTTCTGCTCGGGGTTGTATTTGTTGACGAATATCTTGAACATCTTCTCCGCCTGCGCAGAACTGTCACAAACCACCATCCCGCCGATGGTGTGGTCGCCAAATACACCTTTGCGACTGTTGATGAAATCCTCCACGATGTAATCCAGCATGGGTTCCACAAAGCGGTCGTGTGCAAATACATCCTTGCGCTCGATATCGCCTTTGCGGATTTTGATTTCCAACTCGTCCAGCAATTGCTTCATTTGCAGGGCATAGCCTGTCTCAATATCTTCACGGATCAGGCGCAGGGTGTATCCGTCTGCAATCGAGCGATTGTAATAGTATTTGTGAATGTATTTCCCGAAGATGTCGCGCGATTTCACGTCGCCCACAATGAGTGGCGTCCCCGTCAGTCCAATCAGAATGGCATTACGGTCTGAACTGTATAGGTTTGCAAGAAAACTTCCATTTGGGTTGTAACTGCGATGCACTTCATCCAGAAAATAGACCCGTTGTGTTTGCAGATCGTAATCGGCTTCCTTCAATACATCGCTGTCATCCTTGAACTTTTGGATGTTGACAACCGTAATCTCCTGTTTTCCCTCCGTATTGTGGATGGATTGATGTGCCCTGAAATGCTTTACTAGGTCATCTTTGGAGTTGACGGTGTTTACTTTCAATCCACGGCTGGAGAATTCGCGCGATGCCTGAATCATCAAGTCAAGCCGATCTACAATGAAATAGAATTTCGGCACAACCTGTTTGCGCTGGAAATAATCCGTCAGATATTGCACACTGTAGAATGAGAGCGCTGTTTTACCGCTTCCCTGCGTGTGCCAGATGATTCCTTTTTTTATACTCTTCTCAATCGTCTTTTCGATCTCGCGCAGGGCAAAAAATTGCGGATACCGCAGGATGTGCTTATCGATATTCCCAAGTGAATCTTGAACATAGGCAAAGGCGTAACGCAAAAGCATTGCCAGCCTGTCCCTGCTGAATAGGGATGTCAAAATACGGTTGGTGGGCGTGTCGGGGTCTTTGTTGGTGAGAAACTCAGGCGAATGTTTGATGGATAAAAGATTGTTGTCTTTGAGAACGAAGTTTTCAACCGTCTCATCCTCTGGCTTCAACAACTTCTTGAGATCGAATTTTTCCTCTTCCCTGAAATAATTGAAATTGGCTTCCTTGTAGGATGTTGTGGAGTAGAACGCTCCTTGAATGGGCTCGATGTCGTCATCGTCGTATTCCATGTTGTTTGTAAACATGAGAATTTGTGAGATGTTTATGAACTTCCTGAACTTCTTGTTCTTGAAGCGGTCATCGATGCGAGTTCGTTCAGCCAATATGCCATCACGGTTATTGGGCTTTTTCACTTCGATGAATGCCAGCGGCATTCCATTGACGAGCAGGGTAATGTCGGGGCGAAATTCATCGTCTCCGTTCTTGCAGGTCAACTCAGTGACGACATGAAAGGAATTATTGTTGAAATTCTTGAAATCGATCAACCTTGTCCCCGAGGTGGCGGTCAGCATCTGGTAAAACGCCCGCCCCAGGTCTTCATTATCCAAAGCAAGGGATACATCTTGTAAAACCCTGCGAGCATCAGCTTCTTCCGTCCCATCATTGATCCGAACAAAAGATTGGACGAATATGTCTGTAAAGATATTCGTATCTTTATCCCACTCTAATTTTGACAGGGAAAGATATTCATACCCCAGTCTGCTCAAGTGCAAAATTGCCGGGATTTTCACTCTGGTGTTTTCATTGAAGCTCATGCGCATGTCCCTTTATTACTGCCAAAGACATTCACTTTATGGGGAATTCCCCATCACTTCCCTAGTATACCCGATGTAAAATCCTCGTCGCATGGAAAGTTTATTGCTAAATGGGTCTTTGGGTAGTCAGTTCCAACTCTGATGCCGAAATAACATTAGCCCCCGCCTGGTTCGCGAGGGCTGGTTGGGTCTTCTGGGGGCTTGCGCCTACTTTTTGAAAAGCGACAGGTACTCGCCGTAGCCCTCCTCCTCCAACTTCTCCACGGGGATGAACCTCAGCGCCGCCGAATTCATGCAGTAGCGCAGCCCCGTGGGCGCGGGGCCGTCATTGAACACGTGCCCGAGGTGCGAACCCGCGTGTTTCGAGCGAACCCCCGTGCGCGGCAGGAAGAGCTTAAAATCGGTGTGAGTCTCGACGTTGCCCGACTCGAGCGGCTGGGTGAAGCTCGGCCAGCCCGTGCCTGAATCGTACTTGTCCAGTGAGCTAAAGAGCGGCTCCCCTGAAACCACGTCCACGTAAATGCCTGCCTGTTTGTTGTCCCAATACTCGTTGGCGAAGGCCCTCTCGGTGCCTTCCTGTTGGGTCACCTGGTATTGCAGGGGAGTTAACTTTTGCCGAATTTCTTCTTCAGACGGTTTCACATAGGTATTCATTTTGTCTCCTTTTGGCGGGTCGAATTCATCTTACATCTATGGCTGAGACGCCCAACCGCAGGAGATTCATACCGACAGTTAATACTTTCATAATAGACTCTATCGGAAATAAAATCGGGACGCAGAAAAACGCTGATTTACGCTGATACAAAGAGAAAAATCCGCGTTTTCTGCGTTTATCAGCGTCCAAATTGGATTTTCGGCTTATTACCGATAAAGTCTAATATCTTTTCCCCTCTCCAAACTTGCCCCAACCCGTCGAGTAGACCTGTGTGTTCTTTGCAGGGCGTACCGGGACCCGGCGAGCGGCGGTGGACAATTTCTCCCTCCCCCAAACTTTCGCCTGGGGGAGGGCAGGGTGCAGGCTCCTTTTTTCCATCGGGGAGACCAAATGGAAACACCACACCCGCGGGACAATCTTCTGCAAATATTGTACCCGAACAATCGGTGGGGTTATGCCGTCTGTCCCACCTCCATCACGTTTCCAGCCAGGTCATACGCCTTGACGGTCGCCTTCACCTCGTGACCAGCCTGCACGGCGGCGGTGCTGGTATACACCCACTCCACCGTCCCGCTCACCTGACCGTTCATCGCCATCTCCGCGCTCTCCACCACCTGGTTGCTGGTAACGTCGGAAATGCTCAACGTCAGCCGCGAAACGCCCACGCTGTCCTCGGCGATGACCCGGATCGTATCCCCAACCTCCCCGTGATAGTTGGACATATCCACCGTGCTGACTTTCGGCGCCCTCAAAATATCGCCGATCACCAGCGCCCGCAGGCGTCGCAAACCACGCTCCTTCACCAGCTTCTCGTAGGCTGCCTGCACGTCCTCGTCCTCCATCAAACGCCGATAGCGGGCTGACGCCTCCTTGAACTTCTGCATCTGCTCCAACTGCGCCTCGCTTGGCTCGCGGTTTGGATCGGGCAGGGCTTGCTTTGCCACCACCACCGAACCGTCTGCCTGCTGGCGATACACGAATCCCCCCACATCCCCGCTCAACACCTGAAGCGCCGGGTTTAATACGACTTTAGCCATGGTATTTTCTCCTATAGGTCATACGCTAGCTCCACTGTAGCTCCACAGTAGCTCCACAGTGGCTCCAATCAGGCACCACAAGGGTTTCGTCACGCCTCTCCCTTGCGGCGGACTCCGCTCCCCCCATGAACTGCGGGGCAGACGTCCTTATATCTGACTGTTCCCTTGTCGGACCCTCCTTTCCGCGCCATCGTGCGCATAGTCACTTGCGACTGACAATTGAGCAGGCTCCTCCTCGGAGGCTGTCTGGCGGGCATCCAAATCATTTGTATGTTCTTATGCTGAATCCGTATCTTCGATAGCCCGCCGTCGCATTGCAAATATAGTTTACGCAACAACGCATTTGCATCCCCTAAAAGTTGGTATTCGCCAGCCTCACACTTTGCAAATCATTATCACCAGGTCTTGAGTGTGGGGATGGGATGATCGAAGCGCGGGTCTGCAACAAGGAACTTGCCCCATCTCTGGAACGCGTCAACTCATTACTCCTTGCTCATTTCTCGTTACTCGAATTCCCACCCCCACCATCTCACATTTAATATCCGCTACCTCTTTACCGTACAAAACCCATTTGGACGCAGACTCACGCAGAAAAACGCGGAATTTTCTTCTTGTTTTGTCAGCGCAAATCAGCGTTTTCAGCGTCCCGATCCGAAAATGCACGTTAGAGAATCCGCAACCGAATGTCCTATTCCCACGCGGACGCGATTTGATATACTCGCGCAATTCAAATTACCGTTATAGGAGACGCAATGTTCAATTTATTCAAAAAGAAGGAAGTGAAAAAGGAGACCAATCCCGGTGAACTGTTTGCCCGCCTTCGGCTGAACTACATGGGAAACGTATCCCTGAATGAATGGCCCCAGGGAGACTTAAAAGAACAGCCCTGGTCCATGTTCGTAGATGCCCGTAACAAGGTGATCAGGCAAAAACCTTCGGAAGCTGAAAAAATCTATCGCCAGATCGTGGAAACGCCCGGTCTTGAACCCCGTCATTACCTGCAAGCCTGGCTTTTTCTCCGCCATTATGCGAAAGTCCAACCGCCGGCGGATGTCGCCAAAAAGGTTTATGGCGTGATGGTGGAAGTCTGCACCTCGACCGGGGTGATGACGGTCGCCGCATACACCGACCACACCGCGCGCGTCCTGCATTCATCCGGTGGCGGCACCGTTTGGGAAAGACCCGATAACTCCCTCGATGAAAAGATCGACGCCCTGATAAAGGCCGGCGAACAGGCAGTGGCTTCCATTCCGCTGGTGGTGGTGGATATTGTGCCCAACCCGCCGCGGCAGGTGGATCACGTGCTGATCTGCATCGCCACCCCCTCTGGAATCTATCACGGTCTGGGGACGGGTGAGTTTATGTCGAAGGATCAATACGCCGGACCCATCCTAAGTGCTGGCTCCAACCTTTTGCAAGCCCTGGAAGGCAAAAAGAAACAATAGGTACAACGTAGGGGCGGGGTCACCCCGCCCCCCTCCTCAATGTCATACTTGTCGAGTAGCGAAGCGTACCGAGACCCCGCCCCTTTCACGCGCCTCATTCTTCATTCTTCATTCTTCATTTCCCCTTTCCCCCTGTTCATCTCCTTCATCGCCGGAATAAACGCCATGCTGACCGTCGTCACGAAATAGGTAACCCCCAGCCCGATCAACACCGGGGTTGTCCCAAGACCCTCGATCAGCGCCCCGCCCAGCAGCATCCCCAGCGGCATGGCAAGCCAGGCGCCCGCCTGTATCGCCCCGAAGACCCGTCCGCGCATGTCCTGTGGGATGCGTTCGAATTCCACCGCCCCGATGATCGGGTTCAACGGTCCCGCGCCGAGGCTGAAGATAAAGGTGCTGATGACCAAAACCGCGAGGGGTGGGTGGGCAAGATAGAACAGGAAGCGGATGCCTGTAAAGACGAACGCGCCCACGAAGGTCGCATGGCGCGGCGCGGGCGGTGCCGCCTGGCGCGTCGAACAAAGCCCCGAGGAAGACGAGCGCCATTAACTGCCAGAACTCCAGCCCGATGGTGAAATGCAGCAGGGGAATCATGGCGGTGGTCACGCCGCTTGCCAGGTCCGAGATGATGCTGGTGCGCTTGTAGCCGAGCCTGTCGATCAGCGTCCCGCCCAGAAAGCCGCCAGCACCACGGGCAGGATGGTGAAGAAGCCCGTGATGCCCGTCCGCGCCGCGCTGCCCGTGGTTTGCAGCACGAACCACGGGATGGCAATCGCTGAAAAGACATTGCCAACGAGCGAGATCGCGTTGGCAACGAACAATGCATAAATGGGGATTGGGTTGAGTTTCTTTTCCAATGTCCTTTGCATCCATTTCCTCTAAGGTCTGTCATCCTGAGCCGAAGCCCTGAGCGTAGCGAAGGGGCAGTCGAAGCGCACATATACGCCGTTCCAAAGGACAAATCGGGAACGCAGGCCTGACTTATGGAAACCCTCGGGACGATCTACCAAGCCACACAACTATCTGACTATTCGACCATCCAACTATTCGACTACCTAAACACATCCACCACTTCCTGCGGTATCGCCAGCGGACGTCCGCTCTTCACGTCCACGAAGACCCAGTCTGTCTCGCCCCTCACCAGCGTCTTCCCATCCGCCTTGCGCACGAATTCATACTTCCGCAGCGAACGCACCCGTTTGATATTCTCGACCCATGTCTTGATCTCGATCTCTTCGCCAACGTAGGCGGGCAGCAGGTACTCGACCTTGTGCTCGCGGACGACCCATGTCGCATCGGGTCCCTGAGCCTGTATCCCGCCGATGGAGGCGTAATGCTCCACGGCAATATCCTGCATCCACTGGACGTAGACCACGTTGTTGACGTGACCGTTTTCGTCAATCGAGGATTCAGGAATGAAGAACGTTTTGGTGTAGGTGGGTGAGAGGGGCATTATTCGAGGTTTCTCATTGCTGTGCGTCTTGCCGGGGGATTGTATCCAGCCTCGGTCCCGACCTCGACGATGGCTTTATTGACGTCGAAATAGACTTGCGCGTAATGTTCATTGGCGCAGAACGGTCTCACGGTCAGCAGGGTCCCGTACTCGTTGAAGCTCAGAATCTCCACCTGAGGCTTGGGTTCCGCCAGTACATTGGGGATATTCTTCAGCTTGTCCTGAATGCGTTGGATCGCATCTGCCGGGACGGTTTCGTGCGCGATCTGGGCGGTCAGTTCCACGCGGCGATATGCATTCGTGGAGTAATTCATGATGTTGCCTGAGAAAACCGTGTTGTTGCCGACGTACACGCGGACGTTGTCGGCTGTGTTGATGGCGGTCGAGAACAAGCCGATCTCCACGACTACACCTGTCACTCCTCCCACGGAGACCACATCCCCCACCTTGAACGGACGCAGGAAGACCAGAAAGACTCCCGCCGCAAAATGAGCCAGCAGACCAGCCCACGCCGCGCCAATCGCAATTCCAGCCGCAGCCAGCAGCGCCGCCAGCGAGGTGGTTTCGATTCCAAGTACCCCAAAGATAATGATGACCAGCAGGATGCGCAGCCCAACCTTTGCTCCGCCTTCCGCATATTTTGCAAGCGTCGTGTCGATATGGCGGCGCTGCATGGCTTTGTTCATCGCCTTGATCAGCAGGCTGATGATCCACCCGCCAACGATCCAGACGACAATTGCGCCGATCAGTTTCCACCCAAGGGGAACGATGTAGGCATTGATAAATTCAATAACTTCAGTGGACATGATGTGACTCCAATATGATCGCTTCATCGGGGGCTTAGCCCCCGATGGGAGCAAAAGGGTGGGGCCATTTTACCGCGCCTGGTCCGCATCACGCCACCAGTGGAACGTGGCGTCGAGTCCGATGAAGCCGGATAAAAGCACAACCACATAGCTGTGTGTCCCAAGCAACTCCGCACGCGGTCCCGCCGCCCCGCTGAACAGCGCAGGCACAGCCCAGGGGAACCAGTCGCCCCAGCCTGTCACCGCCACGATCTGTGCCAGAGCCACCGTGAGGATTGCCCAACCGAACGCGGGCAGGTAGCCGCGTCCCATGCTGGCGACCAGCGCCACGAACGGCAACAGCGCAATCGTCAGCAGGGCAGAGCCAAGCACGCCTACCGTTGCGGATTGAAACAACTCCACCGACCAGCCTGGGATGACAACCCAATACCCAACGACGAGTCCCAGCCCGAAGATGAGCAGGCTCAACCCGAACGTCCACACAGCGACGACAACGAACTTCGCCCCGACAATTGATTCGCGCGACGTGGGCAGCGCCAGCAACTCCTTCGCCGTGCGGTCGGAGAACTCGCGTCCGAAGACCCAGGCGGTGATAATGGCAAACAGGATTGCCCCGCCGACGGCGACTCCCTGCGAGAGGATGCCGAAGAAGGATGTCCAGTCCGCTGTGCCGGCGGTCAACTGCGCCTTCGTGCTGATCAGCCCCATCGACTTTGCGGCTTCGGGGTCCTTCAAAATGATCATGAACAGCCCGCCCACCAGCGGCAGGATCAAAAATCCCAGCGCGGTGAAGAACGGCACTTTGGAGCGGCGTGTCTTGAGTGTTTCCACCCAAAGGGCGGCGAGAAAGTTTTTCATTTGAACTCCTTATTCGGATTCAAAAGTCTCCCGACTTTTGACCGCCAACGACAGGAGTCGTTGGACTCATTATTGCGTCAACCTCAGGAAATATTCTTCCAGATTTTCCTGCTCGATGGCGAGGTGGATAGGCGCGGCTCCCGCATTGACCAACATCGTCGCGATCATGTCGGGCGCTTCGATGGCGCGGCTGTTTTTGATGCCAAGCCGTCCATCGTCCAGAGCCGTCACGTCGAAACCTGCCAGCGCCTCGCGCGCCTTGTTCACGTCCCGCGCGCCGATCACCAACTGCCTCGCGCGGATGTCCTCCAGCCGCGCCGCGTCCAGTTCCTCGATCAGACGTCCCTTGTGGATGACGCCAATCCTGTCCGCCAGCAGATCCACCTCGGTCAAAATATGGCTCGACATGAAAATCGTCGCCCCTTGTTCACGCGCCATCCCCGCCAACAACTCGCGGATTTCGACAATCCCCGCAGGGTCGAGCGCGTTCGACGGTTCATCCAAAATCAGCAACTCAGGCTTGTGAAGCATCGCCCGCGCCAGTCCCAGCCGCTGAAAGTTGCCGCTCGAGAGCGTTCCAGCTTTCCGGTCGGCATACGTTGTGATGGATAGCTTCTCCATTACCTCATCCACCGCTTTTGGATTCTGAATCCCATGCAGTCTCCGCGCCGCATCCAGATTTTCGCGGACGGTGAGTTCTGGGTAAGCAGCTGGACTCTCCACGAGATGCCCGACCCGTGACCACGGTCCGCGCCCGCCCGCGCCCAAGGGTTGATCCAGCACCCGAACCTTTCCCTCGCTCGGGCGGATCATCCCCAGCAACGCGCGGATGGTGGTGGTCTTGCCCGCGCCGTTCAAGCCGAGGAAGCCGTAGATTTCTCCGCGCTTCACGCGCAAGTCCACCTTGTTTACCGCACGCACATCCCCGTAAAATTTTGATAGTCCATTTGTTTCGATTGCGTAGTTCATGTTATTCCTTATTGAAGATCGAGCCGAGGCTCTTTCGATATTGCTCGAAAGCCGCCTTTCCTTTTGCCGTAAGTCGATATTCTGTGTGCGGAATTTTGCCGCGAAAGGTTTTCTCCGCTTCCACGTAGCCCGCTTCCTCGAGCCGCGTGAGATGCACAGATAGGTTTCCTTTGGTCAACTCGCTTTCCTTGAGCAGGAAAAGGAAGTCGGCAGATTTGACCGACGAGAGCAAAGCCACCAATGTCAGGCGCGCGGGTTCATGGATCACGCGGTCCAGGCTGGAGAGGTTTTTCATACATCCTCCGTGTAGGGAGTTGGGTTTTCCTTCCGATAGCGCAGGAAGGTGACCACCCCGGAGAGCGCCAACACAATGCCGCAGATCAGGACGAGCATTCCCAAACTTGCCAGGGTGCGGCTGATGCTTTCCAGCATGGCAGGATGCATGATTTTCACCTGCGTATTCACTGGAAACTCCGTCAACCCCATCGCAAATTGCCAGACGCCAACCGCGATCCCCGCCAACAGGGTCATGATCCCAATCAGGCGGAAGCGGCGCAGTCCCAGCCATTCGGCTGCAAGCAGGCACAGGATTGCCCACAGGATTCCCAGTCCAATCGGGAACCAGGCTGGCATGGAGGATAAGACGGCATTTCCCGATGAGATCAACAGGGACGCAAACAGCAGCCCGGAGATGGGCAGGAGCACGAAGAGGATTAGGTTCCTGAGAATGATCAATACCTGTGCCGATGTCACGCGGTTTCCTCTCACGAACCCTGTGCGGGGGTAGGTAAAGTGGTCTTTCAACCACCATAGGATCAGGACAACTATCAGGATGCCGAAAAGCTTGGCGAGGGCAACTTCGCCCGCGATCGAGAGAAACCAGGACGGGAATGAGTCTTTTGGAGAATAGCCATCGAAAAGGATGATCCCCGCCAGCAGGATGAACAATCCGCCCGCCGCCATTTCGATGAACCCATCTACGAACCAGTATCCGCGCGTGCGTTTCATTACATTGTCAATTTGAACATTCATTTTGTCTCTCTTTCTGTAAACTAGTTTGTATTATAAACCAGTTTACAGAAAGAGTCAAGAGTAACTGACGTGTTTTTAAACAAAAAACGCCTTCACAATAAAGAGGCGTTTTTTCAGCGAAAAATAGTATTCAAGCAACTCAGGCTGGTCTATAAGCCGCATTCTGTCCAGCGGATTGCTCCGCTTGTGCAGTCATCTCTCTGGGCGGCGCGTCGCCGCGCCGCTCGGTGCAGCCTACCCGGGGCTGACTCCCTCCACGGTTGGAGGGAGTACATGTGGAGACGGGCAGTCTCCCATCGTCCACGGACGATTTCGCCCCTGCTTGGCCTTGCTCCCGGCGGGGGTTACCTGGCCATCTGCATTACGGCAAACGCCGGTGGTCTCTTACACCACCTTTTCACCATCACCCCGCGCCCGAAGGCGCGGGGCTGTTTGTTTCTGTGGCCCTTTTCCGGCAGGTTCACGCCTTTCGGCGATCTTCCCGTCAACGAGTGACGGACTTCCCCGCCCCGGGTGCTATCCGACGCCGTGCCCTATGGAGTGCGGACTTTCCTCGATCCCGGCAACGCAGGACCGCGACTGCCCGACCAGCCTGAGTTAATTGCATCATACACGCTGCATGGGGGAGAGTCAACCTTTGAATTGTGGTTGCCTGCAAAGGTTGGACAATTCGGCAAAAGACATTAAAATAAGCCCTGTCGTTACTTCATCGTGTAAAGAGGAAATATTGTGAGCAACTGGCCCGGCAAATTTGTGATTGGTCTCACTGGCAATATTGCCACTGGAAAAAGCGTGGTGCGCCGCATGTTGGAACACCTTGGCGCCTATACCATCGACGCTGATTCGCTGACTCATCGCACCTATGCCAGGGGCGCGCCGGGCTACCAGCAGGTGACCGATGCTTTTGGCAAATGGCTGCTCAACAAGGACGGCGAGATCGACCGCAGCAAACTCGGAAACCTTGTCTTCAATAATCCCGATGCGATGGCGCAGTTGGAGGCGATTGTCCACCCGCTGGTTCGCCAGGCGACCGAAATGCTTGTCAAACGTTCGATTCAGCCGGTCATTGTGATCGAGGCGATCAAACTGCTGGAAGGCGACCTGCGCAACGTCTGTGATTCCATCTGGGTGACCAACGCTCCGGAAGATGTCCAGGTCGAAAGGTTGATGCGCAAGCGCGGCATGAGCCGCGAACAGGCGTTGGAGCGCATCCACATGCAGTCGGCGCAGAGCGCCAAGGTGGCGCTGGCAAACATTGTCATCACCAACACCGGTTCGTATGACGCCCTGTGGAAACAGGTCAGCGCCGCGTGGAAGGAAATTGTCCCTGGCTCCGGCTCCTTCGAAACCGAACCAACCGTCGAGCCAATCACCGCTCCGGCGCCTGAAACAACGGCGGCGAAGCAGCCTTCCGTCCAGCCAAAACCGGTTGGCGAGTTGACCGTCAAACGCGGCAAGCCCAAAAATTCCGCTGCCATCGCGGAGTTGATCACCCGCCTGAGCAAGGGCGCGCGCAGGATGACTGCCGACAACGTGATGGAGCAGTTTGGCGAAAAGGCGTACATGCTCCTGCAAGCGGACCAGACCGTCGTTGGGCTGGCAGGCTGGCAGGTGGAAAACCTCGTCACCCGCACCACCGACATTTTTCTTGAAGATTACGTTGACCAGAAGAAGGCGCTTGAAATGCTCATCGCCGAAGTGGAACGCGCCTCGGGTGAATTGCAGAGCGAAGCTTCGCTCATCTTTCCAATGAATGAACTTGCCGCGCAGGACGCGCTCTGGAAAAACCTCGGCTACGAAAAACGGACTCCCGAAACGCTGGGCGTGCAAGCCTGGCAGGATTCCGCCATCGAAGCTCAAACCGATGGAAGTGCTCTCCTGTTCAAACAATTGCGCCAGGATCGAGTCCTGCGCCCGATTTAGGATCAGGCATTAGGGTTCAGGTAATTGGGTTTGCCTCGTTCCTGATTACCCCGCCTTTGGTCCCTGATTGCCTTAACCGTGACTGAATTCCTCAATAACCTCTTTTTCATATTTCAACGCATTAGCTGGCTGAGCGTGATCGACATCATGCTGGTCACGCTGGTTTTCTTTGGCTTGTTGTATTCCCTGCGCGATACACAGGCGATGGCTTTGCTGCGAGGAATGATCCTGCTGGTGGTTGCGGTCATCCTGCTCACCAGCCTGGTGGAGCTACCCGCCTTTTCGTGGCTTGCGCAGAGTTCCCTGCCCGCCTTGATTATTTCCATCCCCGTGATATTTGCCCCCGAACTCCGCCGCGCCCTCGAACGGCTTGGAAGGGCTGGTGCCTTTTGGGCCGCCTCCGCCCAGGCGGCTGACGCGCCTCTCGAAAAAACCATCCATGCGGTGGTCAGCGCGGCTGCGCGGTTGTCTGCCCGCCAGCATGGAGCCTTGATCATCCTCCAGCGGCTGGACAACCTCGATGATTACATCCAGACCGGCGTGCAGATGAATGCCCGCGTAACTCCAGAAGTGTTGCTGCAAATCTTTTACCCAAACACGCCCCTGCATGACGGCGGTGTGATCATCGTTGGGTCGAAAATTGCAGCGGCTTCATGCGTCATGCCCCTTTCCGCCAGCGGCGTTCTGAACCGCAGTCCCGAACGCCAGATGGGATTGCGCCACCGCGCCGCCTTGGGCACTTCCGAGGTCAGCGACGCCATTGCGGTGGTCGTTTCAGAGGAGACGGGCGGCATCTCCATTGCTCATGCCGGCAGGATGCTGCGGCGGCTCGATCCCGAACGTTTGGAAAACATTCTGATCGCCTTTTTCCATCCGCACGGCATGGAGGACAAACGCGGCATATTCCAGAGGGCGTTCCGGGGCTTGTTTTCGCGCAGGGAGGATAAATAATGTTTCGCTGGATTTCCGGAAATTACAAAACATTCCTGTGGGCGCTCGTTCTGTCTGTTGCCGTTTGGGTAGCCGCCGTCACTTCGACGGACCCGGACGAAACCCGCACTCTATCGCCCGCTGTCCCGTTGCAAGTCGTGGGGCAGGATCCGGGATTGGTCATCAAAGGCGATATTCCAGCCGAAATGGAAATTACGCTTCGCGCGCCGCGTTCGGTTTGGGATGTCGTCGAATCGGACGCGCAGGCGGTGCAAGCCATCCTTGACCTCTCCGGGCTGAGTTCCGGGGAGCACAGCCTTGAACCGCAGATTCAGATCAATGCGCGCCCGATCAAGATTGTATCCTTCTCGCCGCGTGCGGTGTCTTTTGAGCTGGAGACCCTGTCCACCCAGACCTTTGAAATTGATCCAAGCTTGAGGGGCGAAGCCGCCATCGGCTACCAGGCGGGGGAGATCAGCATCGACCCGCTTGAAGTCGTAATTGCGGGAGCCGAGTCACAGGTTCGGAAGGTGGCACGGGTGGGTATCATGGTCAATCTGAGCGGAATCCGCGAAAACTTCGACCAGACCCTGCGGGTTGACGTTCTTGATGAAGACGGTCAAAAAGTTGAGGGGGTCACGGTTTCTCCCGATGTCGTTCACGTCACCCTGCCCGTGAGTCAGCGGGGTGGGTATCGGGATATGGCGGTCAAGGTGAACATACAGGGGCGTGTGGCAGGTGGCTATCGCCTGACCGATATTTCCGTCTTCCCACCTGTTGTGACCGTGTTTGCCGCCGACCCGGAACTGGTCAACACCCTGCCCGGCGTGGTCGAGACCCTGCCGTTGGATTTGCAGAGTGCGAAGGAGGATATCAGCACACGGGTGGCTTTGAACCTGCCTGACGGGATTTCGATTGTCGGTGAGCAGACTGTTTTGGTGGAGGCTGGCGTTTCTCCCATCGAAAGCAGCATGACCCTCTCCGGCGAGAAGGTGGAGGTTGTCAACCTCGGCGAGGGGTTGACCGCGCAGGTTTCTCCTGTCACGGCGGATGTGATCGTCTCCGGTCCGCTCCCGATTTTGGATACCCTAACCCGACAGGATGTGCGCGTGACGGTTGATCTGAACGGGCTGGCGGCTGGCACCTACCAGATCGCCGCCAAAGTTGAAGTATTGATTGCGGATGTTGTTGTAGAATCCATCCTGCCAAATACCATGGAGGTCGTGATTACGATTGCTGACACCCCTGTGGTCACGCCGACGCCCTGACTTTATAAATAGCAGAGACCCTAAAGGTTTCTAAAACCTTTAGGGTCTTCGAGGAAAATTAGATACTCATGAAACCAATTGTAGCCCTTGTAGGAAGACCAAACGTCGGCAAGTCCACCCTGTTCAACCGCTTTGCCGGTGAGCGCATTGCCATCGTTGACGACGTTGCCGGCACCACCCGTGACCGTCTGTTCGGCGAAGCGGAGTGGACGGGACATCCCTTTGCCATTGTCGATACCGGTGGCATCGACCCGGCGCATGGCGGCAAGACTCCGCTCTCCGTTGGGTCCGCCGATTTTATCGATGAAATTCGCACGCAGGCGCAGGTCGCCATTCAGGAGGCGGACGCGGTCATCTTTGTCACCGACGGCGAGACCGGGGTCACCGAACCAGACCGCGAGGTGGCAAAAATCCTGCGCCGTTCGCAAAAGAAAATGCCCGATGGCTCCTTTCAGCCGCCGATTTTTTTGGCGGTCAACAAGTGCGAATCGGCGGAGCGGCGCGACCAGGCATCGGAGTTCTACGAGTTGGGTTTGGGCGATCCGTATGCCATCTCCGCGATTCACGGCACGGATACGGGCGACCTGCTCGATGCCCTCGTTGCCTCCTTCCCGCCCCAGGCTGCGGAAGAAGAGGACGAAAGCATCAAGATCGCGATTGTCGGCAAGCCGAATGCGGGGAAGTCCAGCCTGCTGAATAAGCTGGCTGGCAAGGAGCGGGTGATCGTCAGCCCGATTGCCGGCACCACCCGTGATTCGATTGATACGAAAATTGAATTTGATGGTCTACCCGTCACCTTGATTGATACGGCTGGCATCCGTCGTCGCGGCAAAATCGAGCATGGTGTAGAGCAGTACAGCGTGCTGCGCGCCTTCAAGTCCATTGAGCGCGCGGACGTTGCCCTGCTAATGATCGACGCGACCACCGGCATCACCACCCAGGATGCGCACATCGCGGGCTTTATCCTCGACGAGTGGAAGTCGTGCGTGGTGCTGGTCAACAAATGGGATGCCATCGAAAAGAACAACGAGACAATGGAAGAGTATACCGCCAGGATCAGGAATGAACTCAACTTCATGGATTATGTCCCCATCCTGTTCATCTCCTGCAAGACCGGTCAGCGGGTGGACCAGGTGCTTCCGATGGCGCTGCGGGTTCAAGAGGAGCGCCTTGCGCGTTTGACTACTTCCACCATCAACGAGATCATTCACAACGCGCAGGACGCACATCCGCACCCGACCCACTCCGGGCGCGCGCTCAAGATGTATTACGGCACGCAAGTCCGCTCCGACCCGCCGACTTTTATGATCTATGTCAACGAGCCGAAGCTGATGCACTTCTCCTATTTGCGTTATCTTGAGAACCAAATCCGCGCAAGTTATAGTTTTCTTGGCACGCCGATTCGCATTGTAACGAAGGGGCGCAGGGAATAACCAGTTCACAGGTCACGTCTCAGGCGTGACCTGTTTTTTTGTGGGGAAATGCGATGTAACATCCTTCACGAAAACTTTGTGATTTTTTTCCTTGTCAAAAGTGGGGGCGTCTGGAATAATAAGGTAAACCTTATAATTTTTGAAAGGATCGCCTGTGTCTTCTGAACACCTAAGCGAAAGCATGGAAATGTATCTCAAGGCGATGCTTGAGATGAGTGACCGCGAGCCGGCGACGGTGGGTCGCCTTGCCGAGCGGCTTGGGGTGACGCCCGTCTCCGCCAACGAGATGGTCCGCAAGCTGGGTGAGCACGGTCTGGCAAAACACACCCCGTACAAGGGTGTGGCATTGACCGAAAAAGGGCGGGAGGTTGCGTGTAACGTAATGCGCCGTCAGCGGTTGTGGGAAGTCTTCCTGTATGACCACCTCAAAATCGAATGGTCGAAGATTTACGAACTGGCTTGCTCGCTGGAACATGCCACCGCGCCCGAAGTGACCGATGCGCTGGCGGCTTTTTTGGGGAATCCGAAGACCTGTCCGCGCGGAAATCCGATCCCGGCTGCGGATGGCTCCTTCGCCCCGTTGAATGGGATTCCGTTGAGTGAGGCGGCGGTGGGAGATTCCTTGCGCGTAGTCGCTGTAAACGCCACTTCGATGGAAGTACTCAAGTATTTGCAGGAACGCAACATTTTGCCTGGCAGCGAGATCACAGTGCTGGAAGCCGCGCCTTTGCAGGGTCCGCTGACCTTGAAGGTTGGCGGCAGGGAAGTGGCGCTGGGATTATCGCTGGCGGAATTTATCATCGTAAAAGGAAAATAACATGTCCGAATCCACACAACTTCATTTGCTGCGTCCCGGTCAACGGGCGACGATTGTCGGCATCAACGGCGAGTCTGCCTTGCGCCGCCGCCTTGCCGAGATGGGAATTGTCCGCGGCGAGACGATTTTGATCGAACGCAACGCGCCGCTTGGCGACCCCGTGGAATACTTCATCAAAGGGTATCACCTTGCCTTGCGAAAAGAGGAAGCCGCACAGATCGAAGTGGCTTTGCTCGGGGGCATTCATGGCTGACCTGACCATCGCGCTGGCGGGCAACCCCAACGCCGGTAAGACCACCATCTTCAACGCGCTGACCGGTCTCCGCCAGCACACGGGAAACTGGCCCGGCAAAACGGTCGAGAAAAAAGAGGGTGAGATCGAGCATGGCAAATTGAAGATCAACATCGTAGATTTGCCAGGTACCTACAGCCTGACAGCGTATTCTCCTGAAGAAATCATTGCCCGTGACTTTATCATCGAAGAACGCCCGGATGTGGTCATCAATGTGGTGGACGCGACCAATCTGGAGCGGAATCTATACTTGACCGTCCAAATTCTTGAACTGGATGTCCCTGTCGTGCTGGCGCTCAACATGACTGACGACCTGCACAAGGACGGCGCAAAGATCGACATCTCCAGCCTTTCGCAATTGCTTGGGAACATCCCCATTGTGCAGACCACCGCGAATCAGGGCAAGGGTATTCCCGACCTAATCGCCAAAGCCGTGAGCTCCGCGCGGAAGAACTAAATTACCTCAAGCGCTGCCCGTGAGGTAAACCTCCGACCCTTTGCCACAGATTACACGGATTATCGCGAATTTGAAAAATTCGTGTGAATTCGCGAAATTCGCGGCAGGAAGAGTTTTATAGGATTTTTTATCAATGACCATCACAACCGCACCAACCGAATTTTTCAAGCTCGACTACGGAAGCAAATTCGAACGCGAGATCGTAAAACTTACCGAAGCGTTCGAGCAGCAAGGCTTCAACCCCGGGCGTTATCCCCGCCGCTGGCTGGCGATCAAACTGCTTGAAGCCGACGCGGACATCCTCCCCCGTATCGAACTGATGGAGAATGGCGCAAAAATTATCGAACTCGCCCGTCAGGGAGCGGAACATCTCAAGTCGATGCTTGGCGATGACGTGGATATGCTTACCGCCGATCATCGCTATGGTTTTATCAACGGCGTCGTGCGCCAGTCGCTGCAACGTCCGCTGATGGATCGCATCACCTTTACGGACCGCATCGACAACATCGTCACCCATAAATGGTTTGGACTGCCCATCTTTTTCCTCGTCATGTATCTCGTCTTCCGCCTTGTGATCGACGTCTCCTCCCCATTTTTGGATTGGACGGATGCCATCATCACCGGCCCCGTCTCGAATTGGTTTTCCTTCCTTTTGAATTTGACTCAGGCTCCAGTCTGGCTTCACTCCCTCATCATTGACGGTATCGTTGCGGGCGTGGGCGGGGTGTTGGTTTTCGTGCCTGGCTTGCTCATCCTGTATTTTTTCCTCGCCCTGCTCGAAGACTCTGGCTACATGTCCCGCGCTGCCTTCGTCATGGACCGCTTCATGCGCGTGGTCGGTCTGCACGGCAAATCCTTCATCCCGATGATTTTGGGATTCGGCTGCGCCGTCCCTGCGGTGTACGCCACCCGCACCATTGCCAGCCGTCGTGACCGTATCCTGACCGCCCTGCTCGTGCCGCTCATGTCCTGTTCGGCGCGTCTGCCTGTGTACGTGGTCTTCGGGCTTGCCTTCTTCGGCGCGCAGGCTGGGACGGTCATCTGGGCAATGTACGCTCTGGGCATTGTCGTGGCGATGTTATCGGGCATGGTCTTCACCCGCACTTTGCTCAAGCCCGACGCTTCGTCCGCGTTTGTTTTGGAGTTGCCGCCATACCGTCAGCCCGCGCTCAAAAGCGTGATGATCCACATGTGGGAGAACACTCGAGAATTCGTCCGCAAGGCTGGGACGATCATCCTCGGCGCATCGGTGGTGATGTGGCTTTTGCTCAACCTTCCGTGGGGCGTGACCGAACAGCGCAATTCGTACTTTGGGAAAGTCAGCGGCGCGATTGCCCCCGTTTTTACTCCGCTTGGATTTGGTAACTGGGAAACTGGCGGCGCGCTGGTGACAGGCTTCATGGCAAAGGAAATTGTCGTCAGCACCATGAGCCAGATTTACCTCGGTGACGAAGAAGCTGAACCCGTCGAGCCGACCACTTTTGGCGAAGACCTCACAGGCATCGGCACGGGCTTTGTCGAGGCAACCATCAACTCGGGCAAAATCCTTTTGAGCATCATCCCCGGCGTGAACCTGGTGGACGAAGGAGCCGGGGGCGAAGACACCGCCCTGAGCCTTGCCCTGCGTGACCGTTTCACGCCGTTGAGCGCCCTCGCGATGCTGGTCTTTGTCCTGCTCTACGTCCCCTGTGTGGCGACGCTTGGCGCGATCAAGCATGAGTTCGGCACATCCTGGGCTGTGACTTCCGCCGTCTATCAAACTGCCGTGGCTTGGGTAGCCGCCTTCCTGATTTATCAGGTTGGGACCCTGCTGGGGTTTGTGTAACTCCATGCTGAACCAAATTTTGCACTTGCTCGAAAGCAGGGAAAACGGCTTGAGCCTGGCGGAGATCAGCCGCGAGATGAAAGCCCAGCCGTCCGCTGTCATGTCCATGATCGACCTGCTGGTTCAAAAAGGTAAACTGGTCGAGATCGGTCCCGACGGGAAATATTGTGGCACCTGTGGGCTCCAATCCGATTGCAACCTGCTGAAGGCGCGCGGAAAAAGGTATGTGGTCGCCCAACACTTGCCCCCTTCCATCAATATATCCTATGGAGTTTGAAGATGTTACCTCTGCGGTGTAGAGAAAAGTTCCTGTGTTTGTGATACAAAAAGGCTGCCCTCGACGGACAGCCTTTTTGTATTAGTGGTGATGACCTTCCTCATGCACGTGTCCGTGCTCCAATTCTTCGCTGGTTGGTTCGCGCAACCCGACCACTTTCACGTTGAAGTGTAACTCGGCTCCAGCCAGTGGGTGGTTGAAGTCCAGGCGCACGGTCTTATCGTCGAAACTTTCCACGAACGCCATCTGGTGATTGTCGTCCTCGTCGCTGACGCCCAGTTCCATTCCCAGCTCTATCTCCATGTCGTCGGGAAATTCACTTCGCGACACTTCCATGTAGGCGTCCTCATCGAATTCGCCGTAACCGTCCACCGCTGCGACCACCACATCCTTGCTCTCGCCGATCTTCATCCCAGCCATCTCGCGCTCGAGACCGGGGACAATATTCTCGTACCCTGCAAGAAACTGCAGGGGACCGGCATCCTTGGAGGAGTCCAGGACTTCTCCGTCCACTGTTAATGTGTATTCCATCGAAACCACCAGACCATCCTGCACTGTATCTTTGCTCATTTTTTATCCTTTCTTGAAATGAATTCACCCATTTTACCAGTGACGCGACAGCGGGGGAGAATTGCCGGGTATTGCCTTGCCCTGCAAGTCTAGTATCAAAGTACCAGTTAAGTTAAAATGATTTGTGGTATAGTCCATTTTCAGCATCCAGAGCGTACGGAGAAGCGGCAGCGTGAAGTTCTGGCGGAATTTGGGTGCAAACGTTTCCCGGTTTATTGTCTTGTTTTGAAATCTGACATGGAGCTTTTATGGAAATCCGACTTTACATACGTATGCTTGTTCGCGGCTGGTGGATTATTGCATTAACCACCCTTGTTGCGGTTAATGTGGCTCTTCTTGCTTCCTTTTTTACCACGCCCATGTATCAGGCGGATGCCAGGTTCGTAGTCAGCCCCAGGCCGGAACTGTTGGGCGGGGATATTGTCGACAGCCTTGCCACGCTCGACAAGCGCTCCATTGTTTCCACGTATGCCGAATTTTTAAACAGCCGCCGCATCTATCTGGATGCCCTGCAGGTGCTGCAACTCCAGGAAGAGTCGATGACTGATTACGTCATCGAGACTGTTGTCCTGCCTGAAGCCAACATCCTGGTGCTTAGCGTTTCCGGTCCTGATCCGCAGCTTGTCGCATTACTTGCCAATACCATGGGACAGCAAGCCATCAACTACATCAGCCTGATCTATCGGGCTTATGACATCTCCTTTTTGGACCCAGCCATTGTTCCCCAGGGACCATACAGTCCCCAGCCCATTCGCGATACCGGGCTGGCTTTGGCGCTCGGTCTGGTCGGCGGAATGGCTCTGGCCGTTCTTAGCGAACAAATACGTATCCCGCTGGAATCCTATCGCCAGCGCCTGCGTGTGGACAGCCTGACGGGTGTGAACAACAGCCGCCATTTTCGCTCCCTTCTGGAAAGGAACCTGCTCGAACGCCCGGAAGAAATACTTTCGATTGGAATCATTGAATTATACGGCTTACAGGACATTCTTGATACACTGCCGCAACCGGTCGTTCACAACATCCTTCGAATGGTAACGGATGTCCTGCGGCGTGAATTGCGCGGTAATGACGTGGTCGGTCGCTGGACGGACACGAGCTTCATTGTCATGCTGCCCGCCACGGTTGGCAGCGCTGCCCGACGCATTTTCGAGCGCATTTTCATGGCGCTCTCACAGCCCATTTCCATGGAACAATACGATATTACAGTTAACCTGGATCCCAAGGTGGGGGGGGCGGTCTATAGCAATGGCATTACATATCAGGAACTTCTTGATCAGGCGGGTAACGCCCTTGAACAGTCCCGCCGCAGTAATGCAGGATTCATCAGCATTTGGGAAATGAAGAATCCCTTTTGGGTGCAGGCCCAGAGTTAACATTCCATGTTTCCCCGCCATACAGCTAACCATTCGTTCTGGTATTTAATTGGATATGGCTTGCTCGCGATTGGCTTGGGTGGAGGAGTGGGCTTTCTGCTTGTCTGGCTCGATAATCCTCTCCTGGCGGTGGCGGGCGCGGTGGGCGCACTGGCAGGCATTGTCATGGCGTTCAACGTCGACCTCGGGCTCTTATCCCTGGTTTTCATCACCTTTACACGGTTTTCCGATGTCCTTGTAAATGAGCATGGCTTGCCGTCGATCGCAAAGCCTTTTATATTGCTGCTTGCGGTTGGAATCGCGGTACGCTGGATTTTCTACAGCCGCCCTCCCCGCGGCTGGGGAACCGCGTTCCTGCTGATAGCCGCCTACGGGATGGTTGCCTTCCTCTCGTTGACCTATGCCAGGGACTACACCCGTTCGTACGATGCAGTATCCGACTTTTTAAAGGACGGGGCAATCGCCATCATGATCGTCATGATTTTGCAAAACGATAAGATATTCCGCAATGTCGCCTGGACAATGGTGGCAACTGGAGCCTTTCTGGGAACGATTAGTGTATATCAATATATTACAGGGTCGTATTCGAATAATTTCTGGGGGTTTGGCCAGGCAGCCATGAGTAATATTGCTGGCAGTACGGAGAGTTATCGCATTGCGGGACCATTTTACGATCCAAATGCCTATGCCCAACTTATGGTGGTGTTTGTTCCGCTTGCCCTGGATAGATTTATGTCTGCCCGTAATAATGCTTCACGTATCGTGGCTGTGTGGGCGGTGGTCGTCGCCAGCCTCACTGTGGTCGTCACCTTCTCCCGCGGGGGGTTTTTATCGCTTGCGGTTGCGCTGGGTATTTATGCGATTTGGAAAGGATTGAGTATTGGAAATTGGATGTTGGTACTGACCCTGGGTTTGATTGTTTTCTCCTTCATGCCCGCGCAATATACTGAAAGGCTGGTCACGCTGGGCGCTTTCCTGCCGGGGAATAAATCCTCCCAGCAGGATATTTCCTTTGTCGGGCGGATGAGTGAGAATATCATCGGGGTCAGGATGTTTTTCGATCATCCGCTCTTGGGAGTGGGGATAAAGAACTACCCTGTATACTACATCGATTATTCCCGCGGATTGGGGCTTGACCAGCGGCGGACTGAGCGTTCCCCGCACAGTTTGTATCTTGAAGTCGCGGCTGAGCAGGGACTTCTAGGGATCATGGTATTTGGTGCGCTACTTTATGGCGCCTTGCATGGTCTGGTTTTCGCAAAGCGGGTCTTTCATCAGCTATACGACTACGAAATGGAAAATATGGCGATGAGCTTTCTGATCGGTTTTATTGGATACCTCACTTCCGCCATTTTTCTGCATGGGGCTTATCCGCGCCCGTTTTGGGTTTTAATTGGTTTGTCGTTTGCGTTTTCAGCCCATGCCAAAAACCTTTTGGAGCAGGAAAACAATTAGCGCGCCCGGGTAAACACCAGGAGGGCGGTTCTTTTTCACCGTCATCCCCTGCCCGAATTTTGACTATAATAACAACATGATCAAAACAACAACGCCCCTGCCATTAGAGCCTGGCATTGCCCTGACCCGGTTTGCAGCCAAGAATTCTCTTTCAGAAGAACAGGCATGGAGACTGACTCTTCATGCCTTTCTTTATCGGACAACACAGCAGTCGCGGATTGTGATTGCCTCTCCTTCAATTGATTTATCAGGCTGGCAGGCTTATTCGCTGGTGTTTGATGCAGCCCACAGGTTCAGCGAGCTGCCGCAAAATGTTTCCTCCATTCCTTTGGGAAACTCCCCCATCCAGGCTGTCTTCCAATACCGCACTTCAGTCTCAACAGGGGAAATGTCGCCTTTGCTTGGACTGGAGATGGCGGAGGAACTTGAGTGGAGTTTCAACGCGGAATACTACACCGCAGAAGATGCCGGGCGAATCCCAGGTTTGTTTCTTATCTTCATGGAAAACCTGGTAAATGATTTCGACCAGTTATGTGCTCATATTTCCCTGCTGACAAAGGATCAATTTACAGAGCAGATCGAATCGTGGAATTGCACGGAAGTGGATTTTCCTTCCGAAACCACCATTCATGCTCTCATTGAGCTACAGGCTGATCAGACACCCGAAAGCCTGGCTGTGGTCTTCGGAGGTTTGTCGCTTACCTATGCCGAACTGGACAGGCGCGCCAACCAACTGGCTCATGTATTGCGGTCATCCGGGGTATCGTCCGGAACTTTGGTGGGACTATTCCTTGAAAGAGACCTTGACCTTCCTGTCGCCATGCTGGCGGTGCTAAAAGCTGGCGGGGCATTTGTTCCCCTTGATCCGAGGTATCCCACAGATGCGCTGAAGCGCGTTCTGCAAAATGTTGAGCTGCCGGTTCTGTTAAGCCAGTCGACTTTGATTGACAGATTCCCATCACGGATAAACAAAAAACTTCTCCTCGACGAACAAAAGCTGATCCTTAAACAGCCTGAAACACGTCCTGCGCTTCCTGCTGTATCGACGGAATTGGCGTTTGTGTTGTTTACTTCGGGGTCCACGGGGGTTCCCAAGGGGGTTATGCACACGCATCGAAATATTGCCGCGCGTTTTACCGCTTGCAGGCAGATTGCGCCTCTTGTTGTAGGTGACGCCTTTTCCCAATCGTCCCCAATCAGCTCGGTGGACGCAATTGATGAGTTGCTGCTGCCGCTGGTGCAGGGCGCGACTACTGTGATCATTCCATATGAAATCGTAATTGACACCCATCGAATGATCGAGACCATGCAAGGTCATCACGTAACGCACATCCTCCTTGTACCGTCCTTGTTGCGTGTCATACTTGAAAGCGTTGGTGATTCGCCTGAAAGACTTTCCTGTCTGAAGGTTTGCCTGGTGGGGGGGGAGGCTCTTTTACCAGCGCTTGCAAAGTTGTTTTTCCAAAAACTTCCGGGCACCCGATTGTTTAATTTTTATGGCTTGACCGAGGGTGATGTTGCGCAGACGGAAATACTCCCCGCGGATTTGGACAAACCATTATCGACGGGACGTCCTGTAGCAAACACAAAAGTATATTTACTGGATGATTTTAACAATCCTGTTCCGGTTGGTGTTGCTGGTGAAATTTGCATTTCCGGTGACGGGCTGTTTGCAGGTTACTTAAATCGCCCTGATTTGGATGAAAGGGTCTTCTTTTCCAATCCGTTTCTGCCCGTGGCAACAGGGGTGTACGCACGCATTTTCAGGACGGGGGATTTTGGACGTTATCGTCCTGATGGGAAAATGGAACATCTGGGGCGTCGTGATCGCATGGTCAAGGTGCGCGGTTTCCGTGTGGAATTGGATGAAATCGAAGCCGTGCTGCGGGGCTTTCCGGGCATTAAAGATTGCATCGTGGTTCCCAAAGAGCTGCGACGGTCCGCATCAATAGCGGCGACAAACCAAAAAAGACTGGTCGCATACTTTCTACCGGACCCGTCCGTGAAAGTCTCGATACGCAATCTTCAAAATTACCTGGCAGAACTTCTGCCGGACTTTTCCCTGCCGCAAGCCATTGTTCGCGTCGACCAGTTCCCCCTTTCACCCAACGGGAAAATCGATGTCCAGGCGCTGCCAAACCCAACTGAAATATATCGCCAGGAACAGGAGGCGTTGATCGCTCCGCGCAATGCCGTTGAATCTGAACTGGTCGGTTTGTGGGAAAAATTACTGCAAATTCAACCGATAGGCGTCCAGGAAAACTTCTTCGACCTGGGGGGGGATTCGTTGACCGCCATTGACCTGATGTTGAGCGTCGAAAAAACTTTCCGTCGCAGCCTGCCCATTTCCGTGTTGCTTCAGCACCCCACAATAGCCGAACTGGCGGGGCTGTTGAGCGCTGACGCGAATACGCAGAAATGGTCCTCACTGGTTCCCATCAAGCCGCAGGGATCGCTTCCGCCCCTGTTTTGCATTCATGCCGACGGCGGTGTAATGTTTTACTATGAATTTGCGAAGCGGATGGACAAACAGAGACCGATTTATGGAATTCAGGCACGCGGGCTTTCCGGCGAGAGCCTCCCGCATACAAACGTTCCGCAAATGGCACGCGATTACATTGAGGAAATGCGGACCGTTCAGCCACACGGGCCTTATCATTTTTGCGCGTTTTCGCTTGGGGGAGTTCCAATCCTCGAAATGGCGCGCCAGTTGCGCGAGGCGGGTGAGGCAGTGGATTTTGTCGGCTTGCTCGACGCATATGGTCCCGGCTATCCCCAGGTTCTCCCAGACAAGGACCTGGTTGACTATAAACTCTCAGTGCATCTGAACAATTTGCGGATGCAAAACTGGCGCGGAAAGTTGGAATATTTATATTATCGGACCGAATACCGCTTGGAAAAAATTGCAACCGCCCTGCTTGGATCTATGTTCAGGTTTTTCCGAATTCCCCTGCCTCAAAGGATTCGCTATAATTTTATCGCAAATAACCTGAACGCCATTGTCGATAATTATCAGCCCCGATACTGTCCGGGTAAAGTTACCTTGTTCCGCGCCGGTGTTCAACCCGAAAATATTGTCCCTGATCCGTTTCTTGGCTGGAAGGATTACGTGTCGGAGGATTTGAAGATCGTCGAGGTTCCCGGTACACATAATTCAATCATAAAGGAACCCCACTTAAGTTTCCTGGTGGAAGCCATTGAGGCCGAACTGCCGGGTGAGTCGGTGTCCCCATAAAATATATGGGCGCTTGCCGCCCGTCAAAAGGAATTACCCGGTACAGAGCGCAATGAAACGAACTCATTGCGCTCTGTTATAAATTCCGTTACTGCCGCTTGATTTGGGAGTTCCTACTGCGCCCAAGTATTGTCACAATAATCACCAGAACAATGATTAAGACCGAAGTGATTAGGATGGACGGAAGTATCCAGGCGGGACGCCCCTGCACAACCGGTGTCCCATTGGGCGACAACGAAACAACCGTTGGTAATGCGCCCGGTACGGCGGTTGCGGAAAGATTTGAAACAATCCCGACGCGTGTGTCGGTTGTCAATATTTGCTCGCGATTAATCACGGCAAAATTCCCTGCCAGCCTGGATCTCAAACTTGAAGTTTTGAGGACATTGCCGCTCCACGAAAGACCTTCCTCTGTGCTGCCCAGAATAGCCAGCACGGAATATTTGCTGCCATAGGGGGAGGTAAATAACTGGAAATAACCAACGCTTGCGTTTGGCTCCAGCCGGTAGGTAACCGTCATGTTCCTCTCGGAAGCCTGGTCGCTGTTCGCCTCGAAAGGCGCCGGCATGGCATCCGCCATCCCGGCGATTATTGGAAGCTGGCTCGCGCGACCAATGACGATCAAATCATGGTTTTGGATAAAGGAATCGGGTACGGCATCCGTAAACACGACCTCGGGACCAAGTACCTGACCGCTGGACCTTCGTCCCAGGTCCGCCGCAAGTGCAGCCGCAATATCCCAACTGGTTGGATCGGATTTGGCAACCACGAACCCCACCATATCGAGGGTGGGACTGTTCAGGAACGGAATGTAATACTGGTTTAAAGACAACAACTGGGAAGGGACGTCGCTTTCCGACGTAACAAGCGGCAAATGGATCAGGGACGCATTGTTGACGGTCATCCATAACGTGTTGTCGATGTTTTGCGAACAGAAATTCAAAGGTTCCAACTCTGCCCGGACCGAGAGCCTGTTGTCTCCGCTTCGCAAAATGTTGGCGGGAATATTGACCTTGAGCGTATTGAGCTGTTTGGAGGTTTCCTCGCTAAAGCGCTGGCTGCCGATTTTTTGATCGTTTATCACAACAAGCAGGCTCGATGAATCGGTGTCCAGCAATGCAGTATGGGTGTACATCAAATTAAAGTATGCGCCCTCGCCTGCCGCCTGCCCGGGCGGGATATAGAAGTTGTAGTCCAATGAGGAAAAACCATAGCCGCTTATCGTCCGGTTGGCATAGCCCAGGCTTGCCAGAGTGCGATCTTCCAACACGGGGGGGACTTTCACAGACGCATTCACCTGGCTGATGACTGCAAGGTTGGGTCGGGAACCCGGCTGGAGCATTCCGCTGCTGACGGCTTGCGCGGCTTTCACCACACCGACGTCGGTATTCCCCCCCGCGAAAAGAACGGCGCGGGCTGGGTTCCAGGGCGAAACCCCCATTTGAACGAAACCGTCGTCCGGTTGTGAACCAGCCGCTGATAAACCCTGCGAGGATATGGCGACCGGAAACTGTATAACGCCCAGCGGCTGCATGCTGGATGCCTTCCCGACAAAAATCAGGTGACTGCTCGATTTCTGCTCATCGGTCAACAGGTTTAATGGAACCAGTTGCAGGACCAGATCGCCCGAGGACATGCGTCCAAACCCGGCGGCAACTGCCATCGCGGCTTTCAACTCCTCCGCCGTCGGGGATGCCGGAACAACCAGCAATGCCGGCTCTGGCAGGAAGGAATACCTTTGGAAAAACGGCTTCGGCAACAAAGCCAGATCGGTCTGTGGGCTGGTTGCCGTATGTGGGAGGAAGATGGACGAGTTCGACTGAATCACAATGGTTGTTTCACGCAGAAAACGACAGTCCAGCGAAGCATCCAAAATAAAGTCCAGCGATTGACGCCCATCGGCGCGCGCGGATTTCAGCGCGGCGAGTGGAATTGAAATCCTGAACGTTTGCAACCCGTTCTCTTCGATAAAGATCGTTTCGAGCAACTCGTTGTTCAGCCATACCTGTAGACCAGCCATTGTGCCTTGTTCAATGGTCGGGCTTTGCCCGTCTGTTATGCCTGGCTGGGAGAAGGACGCATTTATTTCCAGTGAAACGGATGCTCCATCCTGGAGCGCCCACGATGCGGGAGGGGCGAACTGCACAGCAGCGGAATCGAACGGTCCCCGCAGGACAATGTCCTTTTCATCCAGGACGGAAAAGCTGATCACATCCGGCGCAGTACTTCCGGGTTGAACAGGCGTGGGGGTTTGAATTCCCTGCGCATGCCCCTGTGGCACGTTGACTGCCAGCATTCCCAAAAAAGCCAGCAGGACGAAAAAGACGACAAATTTCTTCATAATGGAATCTCCTTCCAATAAACGACCAATTTATACGCTAAACACGTTTTCGATGATAATACAAATTACACTCAAGCCTATCCCCCTATTATCCCCCATCGCGGCGGTTGACACGCTGCCATTGTGTAGATTGCCTGCGGGCAAGAAAACGGATCAGCCCCTGCACTGCGGCAAAATTGCTGTTTACAAGAAACATCGGCAGGTAAAGCAATTTACCCAGCCCGCCCGAATTTTCGAAGTAACGTCCCAGCCATGCCAGAATGTAAAAAAACAACTGTGCGGAAAAGAATATCCAGTTGAAGGGGGCGGCAAGGCGCCAAAACGGCATGGTCGTTGACGTTGGATAAGTCCAGATGATTGATGCCAGGGAAGATAGGAAAGCGCCAATCATGAAAAATGCCACCAGCGGACGCAGGAATTTGTGTGAAAGGACCTGCCAGACGATCAGCGGCTTGTTGAACGGAAGCAGCCCGCCGAGGAGGGTCAGCGCCTGGTAACGCCCGGCAATGATGCGGGTTCGCCGTTCCACTTCGTCTGCGGGCGTCAAGGAGACGCGCTCATAGGATTCGGCTTGCGGCACGTAGATCACACGATAACCGCGTTTGATGACTGTCATCATCAGATAGAAATCGTCGTTGATGATCCCGCGGGGCGGGGAAGTAAACAAACTGCGGCGAATGGCGAAGGCTTCACCGGCTGCTCCTGTTGTGCAGCCAAGACGGGTTTCCTGCTTTTTGATCCAGGATTCGTACTTCCAATACAGACCTTCCGAGGAACCCAGTACCCCGTCGCCTTCCAGTATTTTCTTTGCGCCGCCACTTGCCCCCACTGTGTTGTCTTGAAACGGCGCGACCAATGCCCGTACCGCCATAGGATTATATAGGTTGTTGGCATCTGACATGACAATAATTTCGCCGCGCGCTACTTTCATGGCTCGATCAATGGCAGCCATTTTCCCGTTACGTTGCGGATCGAAGGACAGTTCAACCCCGCGTTCGCCGAACCCGCGCACAATGTCGTCGGTGCCATCGTCGGAGCCGTCAGCCGCAATCAGGATTTGCAGGTGGTCGTGTGGATAATCGAGCGCAAGGCAATTCTCCAGTTTGGCGGCTATTGCATTCTTTTCGTTGTAGGCGGCAATTAACAATGTCACGTCCGGTTCGTACCTGTCATAGGGCTTTTTTGCCGGGACAAGGCTCGCCAATATACCAAGCAACAGGGGATAAAGGATGTAGGTGTAAAGGACGAAAAAAACGCATGCCCAGAAAATGACAGCGATCATTGCTTTGCCTTCCTTTCCTTTGCCAGGCGCTGATAAAGTGCCGCCAGTCGATCTGCGGTGTTTTCGAGTGAGTAACGAGCCAGTATGTTCTCGCGTGCCAGTTTGCCCATTCGTTGTCGCATGGGTATATCGGCTAGAAGCTTCGACAACGCAGCTTGCAGGTCGTGCGGCTGGTCTGGCGCAACCAGCAACCCGTTCTCGCCGTCGACAATCACATCCGGCGTCCCGCCCACGGCGGTTGCCACGCAGGGCAGTCCCACGGCAAGGGCTTCCAGGAGGGCATTGGAAAGTCCCTCCGCGGCTGAGGGCAGTACAAAAAAATCGGAGGATTGCAAATAAGGCGCAACGTCATCGACCTGACCAGCAAACTGCACGTTCCCGACGTTCATCTGCCGCAGGCGGGCTTCCTCCCCTCCCGATCCGATAATGAGCAACAATGACTGTTTAAATTCCATTTGGAGACCGCGCCAGATTTCAAGCAAAAGGTCGACCTGCTTGCCGGGCACCAGCCGCCCGGAGAAGACCGCAATTGGAGCCTGGGGGGGCAGATTCAATTTTTCACGCAGTTGCATTCTTTGTTCCGTCGATACTGGGGAAAACCGTTGTGTGTCGACTCCGTTTGGGATGAAAAGGCGGCGCTCTGCGGGTACTCCAATCCCTGTCAGTTCGCTGTTTATTTCGCTGCTGACGGCGATAAAGGCGTCGATCTGGTCTCTCAGCGCGGCTAATCTCTGCCTGCCGAACGGACGGCGCCTGAGTTTATCGATATCGCCGTTTTTTCCCCCTCCCAGCACCTTTGCCACCACGGGGATTCCCCAGATGCGACGCGCCAGTTGGGCAGCGGATGCCGGGGAAAGCAGTTCGTGAGCGTGAATGACATCCGGGCGGATCTGCGCGATGCGTGCCTGGGCGGCGGCGATATAGGTCAATGCTGCCACGGGTTTCGGACCTGGGATTGGCAGGCGGTAAACCGGTGTCCCATTAATCGTTTCGAATTTTGACAAACCCATGTAGCGACGGGTCAACACGGAAGTTTCAACTCCCCGCTGTTGCAGCAACGGCAACAGGGCAGCCAGTTGCCGCTCGGCTCCCCCAAACCGGGGCAAATAAGCCTGGATAAGCATTGCGACGCGTATATTATCCCCGACCATTGTTTTTCAGTATGTGACTGTAAAGGGTGATGTATTTGTTCGTCCACGTTTCCAGCCCATAGTGAGCCATCAAGTGTTCGCGCGCCGCACAGCCCATGCTTTTCATACGGGCGGGATCGGAGAGGAGCGCGTTGACGGCATCCGCCAGACGGTCGGGGTTGTGAGGCTCGACAAGAATGCCTGTGGCGTCCGTGAACATCATCGAAGCGTCACCGACATCGGTGGTGACGGTTGGCAGTCCCGCAGCCATCGCTTCCAGTAACGACATGGACATTCCTTCACGGTGAGACGCACTGATGTACATGTCGCTTGCGCTGAGCAGGGACGGAATATCGTCCTGCGGTCCGAGTAAAAACGCCCGTCCCTCAATGCCCAGCGAGCGTATCTGTTCCTGTAATGTGTCTTTTAAATCACCGTTTCCCACGATCAGGAGCGAGACCTCCGGGTTGGTTCGGCTTATTTTTTCGAAGGCTATCAGCATGTCGGAATAGCCTTTGTCCGGTATCAACCTTCCAACGGTAATGAGAATGACGCCCTCGTCTCTTTTTGTCAGTGATGCGCGGAGTTTCTGCCGCTCCAGGGGAGGGAGGTCGGGAAGAACCGACATTGCGTTGGGAATGACTTCGATTTTTTTTCTCCGTCCCACACGAGATTGCTGCGCATTGGCAACTGAGTATCCGCATGCCACAACGTTACACCGCCGGCTTTGCAAAGCCAGGGTCTCCATGTAGTATCGAATTGGATGATATAGTCGACGGTCCAATCCGGTCGAGTAAAGGGTCGCCGCCACAGGCAGACCGGTCAGCCCGCCAACCATCACTCCCAGAATGCTTGCGTAAGATAAATGGAGGTGAACCAGGTCGATTTTCCGCTCACGGAGAAAAAGCGCCAGCCGCCTGATCCTATTCAGGTCCAGCAACCCATTTCCAGTGATGGGAACCACTTCGATGCCGTCGTCCTGAATTTGCCGTGCGTAATAGGCTTTGTCATTGACATGATTCAGGCTGACCACCACGGTCTCCACCTCGCTGCGGGGCAACTCGTGTGTCAGCATGGCTAACATTCTTTGTGCCCCGCCTTGATAAAGGTTGTCAATCAGGTGTGCAATGCGCATTAAAAAACCTCTCGGCGATAAATTCTCAAACCCTGGTTCAAAGCCTTCATTGGGAAAGAAGGCTGGCAAAACCTCGAAGTATTTTACTACGATACCATGCGCTCTTTCAAATGAAATCCGGTCAGCCTTCGCTCGCTGCGCCGCCTTTGTCGACGGGGAGAGTGAGAGCGTTAAAACCCAGACATGGATGCAATCGAAAAGTCTCCGTGCTATACTATGCAAGCCGCGCCGCAGCGCGGCGGTTAGGGAAAATTCCAATGACATCAGAGGCAGCATGACAAATAGAACCCATCAGGAAATGCTTGAGAAATACGCTGAAGCCATCGTCAAGGTCGGCTTGAACCTTCGTGCCGGGCAGCGTTTGATCGTTACCCTCGCGGTCAATCGTGGCGTCCCCATTCAGTTCGCGCCGCTTGTCCGCGAGGTGGTCAAAGCTGCGTACGAGGTCGGCGCAAAATACGTGGACGTGATCTGGGGCGACGAGGAAACCCTGCGCTTGCGCGCCGAGCACGCCCCGTATGATTCCTTCGACGAGTATCCCGTTTGGATGATAGACGCCATCATGCGCATGATCGACAACGGTGACGCCCTACTCTCCATCACGGGCGCGAACCCAGACCTCTACAACGGGATCGACCCTGAAGTTGTGGGCGCAATCCAGAAGACTCACCTCAGACATTTCAGCAGGGTCACGGAAAAGGTCACCACCAACGCCGTCAACTGGTGTGTGGTTGCCGCCGCAGGAGAGTCGTGGGCGCGGAAGGTTTTTCCCGATCTCCCTGCTGATGCGGCACAGCAGAAATTATGGGATGCCATTTTTGCCACCGCGCGCATCGACCGTCCTGATCCCGTTGCGGACTGGAAACAGCATATCGCCAACTTAAGCAAGCGCGCAAAATACCTGCAAGCAAAACAGTACACCGCCCTGCATTACTCCGCTCCGGGGACTGACTTTACGCTTGGGCTTCCCAATGGGCATTTGTGGATCAGCGCCCGGTCGATGGCGCAGAACGGCGTGGCATTCACTGCCAACATGCCGACAGAAGAAGTCTTCACCCTGCCCGACAGGAACCGCGCCGACGGAGTGGTCACATCCACTTTTCCGTTGAGTGACGGCGGTTCGTTGATCGAGGATTTTCAGATCACCTTCGAAAAGGGGCGCGTGGTCAAGGTCTCTGCCAAGAAGGGTGAAGCCGCCCTTCAAAAACTGGTTGACACTGATGAAGGCTCGCACTTCCTTGGTGAGGTAGCCCTTGTCCCAGCCAGTTCCCCCATCGCCCAGCGCGGACATCTCTTTTACAACACCCTCTTCGACGAGAATGCCTCCTGTCATATTGCCATTGGTCGCGCCTACCGTTTCACCCTCGTCGGAGGCGAAGAGTTGACCGACGAGGAATTCCTTGCAGCGGGCGGCAATGTCAGCATGAACCATGTTGACTTCATGATCGGTTCGCCGAAGATGGACATCGACGGCATCACCAAGAACGGCTCCCGCGAACCCATCATGCGTCAGGGCGAGTGGGCGTTCGACGTGCAATGAGTTTGACCCGTCAGTTTTTTGAGGAGATGGATCTCATGCCTACAAAATTCAAGCCCGATACAGATGAAATCCTGAAAGCAGAATACGGTTATATTGCCAACACGGTCTTTCAGGCAAACGAGGATCGTTCGCGTGTCGCCTCCTTTTACTTTGTGACGGTTGGCTCGCTCGTGGCTGCCATCCTCGGTTCAATATTTTCGACCGATGACTTGAAAAGCTTTGCGCTTGCGTTTGCGGGATTGTTCGTTGTGCTAACAGTCCTCGGCGCATTGACCCTCGCCCAACTTGCCCGGTTGCGCGCCGCCTGGCACGAATCAGCCGAGGCGATGAACCAGATCAAGGAATATTACATTAGTCATAACAAGGAAATCGAATCCGCTTTCAAGTGGCGCAAAAAGTCCCTTCCTCCCACCGACAAGCCCCATAGTATCGCCAACCTGATGGCGACGGAAGTGTCCTTTTTAGGGTCCATTACCGCCGCTGCCGCCGTGTATTTTACATTTGTTTTTTTTGAATGGCTGACCTGGCAGGCATGGGCATTGATTGGCGTGGCTCTCGCTGCTGCTTATCTTGCTTTGTGGAGATGGTACAAGTCCCTGCTGGTGGATAATTAATAAAATGAGGTGACAGTCACTTCAAAAGTGACTGTCACCTGCAAAAGGACGAACATGACCCGAAACTACGAAAATCAACCCCCAACCGCATTTCAACGTATCCCCGCACACACTCGCGATGATGACTGGATCCGTGCATTTCTTCGCGAGCAGAAAGTCGGTCACACCGCCTATGCCTGGGATGACCAGCCCTTCCTGCATCCCAACCTGTTCTGGTTCGATGAGGAAAATCACCAAATTATTTTTCACGGCAACATTGCAGGGAGAATTCGCTCCAGCTTGGAGAAGAACCCGAAGGTCTGTCTTGAAGTCAGTGAGATGGGCAAACTCATGCCGTCGAACATCGCCCTTGAATTTGCCCTGCAATATCGCAGCGTGATGGTCTTTGGCACAGTTCGCGTCCTCACCGACCCTGATGAAGCAAAGCGCGGACTTTACGGACTGATCACCAAATACTTTTCCGGCATGGTCGCTGGCAGGGAATACCGCGAAATCACCGAGAAGGAACTCCGCGCCACGACTGTATATGCCATCAAGATCGAGTCATGGAGCGGCAAGGAAAACTGGAAGGACGGCGCCGAACAAAGCGACGAGTGGACGCCACTGGATAAGAAGTGGTCTGAGTAATTATAGCTTTACAGCTTTATGCCCTGAGATGGAAGCTTAACTTCCATCTCAGGGCATAATCTATTCATGGAACAACTTTTCCCCCGCTCGTATCGCCACCTTCAAGCGATTTTCCGCGGGCGTGATCGGACACGACCACATCTCGTTGTAGGCGCAATAGGGGTTATAGGCTTGATTAAAATCCACGAGGAAGCGGCTGCCCGGCATGGGCTCAGGCTCGAGGTAGCGACCCGCCGGGTAGGTCTCACTCCCTGCAAGTGAATCCACAAACGGGAGGAAGAATCCGTGTTCGCTCTGGTAGATGGTCAACTCCGTTTCGACGCCGTCCACTGTAAATTTGAACTTCCCGTACCTCCGGTAGGTTTGCACGCTTCCCGTTGAGGTCTGCATCTCGAACTCTTCCTGGACCGGAAATTCATCCACCTTGACTTCGAGGTTCAGGGACTCGTTTTCAGGGAAATAATTCAAGCCGCGAAAGTTTTTCCGTTGTTCGGGGGTCAACGGGCTTTGCGGGTGACTGGCGAAGAATTCATCCTTCTCCGTGCGAAATGCTTCCAACTCTGTCATGGGGTCTCCTTCGGTTGATGTCAGAAAACGCTTCAGGTTAGACCTTTGTGGAGCCGCGATTCTTACGAGCGAGAAACAATAACCCTTGCCAATTCAACTGGATTATGCTATTTTTAGCCCCAAGGATAACAACGATGGATGACCAAAAGACAGTCATGATCATTGAAGACGAACCGGATGCCGCTGAAATGTTTGCGGAGATGATGCGCGTGAATGGTTTTCGCGTGATTAAGATGTTTTCCAGCGCCCCAGCCATCCCGATGATTTCCCAGGAGAAGCCGGATGTCATCATCCTGGATATTATGATGCCCGACATCTCCGGGCTTGAGGTCCTGCGTTATATGCGGCGCGAACCCGATCTGGCGTTGATCCCCGTCATTGTTGTTTCCGCAAAGAGCATGCCCGGCGACATCAAGACCGGTCTGGAGGCGGGGGCGTCCATATATCTCACCAAACCCGTTGGCTTTCTCGACCTCAAGCAGGCGGTGGAACAGGTATTGCCCAGGGCATAAGCAAGAACCGCATGAGTCTTCTGCGCGCATTCATTGCCATCGAATTCCCCGCACCCGTTTGTGATGCGATCGAAAAACAAACCGCCCGCCTGCGACGAACATTGGGGAGCGATTTTATACGGTGGATTCCCACCCATAACATGCACCTGACCTTGAAGTTTCTTGGGGATACCGCCGCTTCCCACCTTGACTTTCTAAAACAACTGCTCGCCCGTGAAGCAGATTCCCACCCGCAGTTTGACCTTCAGCTTGGCGGGCTGGGGACATTCCCTTCGCGGCACACTCCCCGCCTGTTGTGGATCGGCATCCATGCCCCGGCTGAACTGTCTTCCCTGCAGCGGAGCGTCGAACTGGGCGCGTTGCGCCTGGGTTACAAACCCGAAGACCGTGCCTTTTCCCCGCACCTTACGCTTGGACGTGTGCGCCAGACTGCCAGCCTGTCGGAGCTGCAGAAGATCCGCAATACCGTCGACACCACCCAGCTTGGCAGCATCGGCGTTGCCAGGGTGGACGCCATCCACCTGTTCAAAAGCGACCTGCAATCCAGCGGTCCCGTTTATACAAAATTATTTTCCGCACCATTAATCAAACCATGAGGTGAATCCTGAACGCACTCGAACTTGCCCGTGAAATTGTGAACTCCCTTGAAGATAAAAAGGGTGAGGACATTGTCCTGATCGACCTGAGAGGTATTGTCTCTTTTACCGACTATTTTATTATCTGCACCGGCACCAGTGACCGCATGATCAATGCGCTTGCCGATGCCACCGTTGATGACATTCGAACCAAACACGATAAAAAGGGAAAGAAGCAGGGCTTTGCCCGGGATGGCTGGGTGATCGTGGACTATGGCGACATTGTTGTACATCTTTTCTCCCCCGACCAGCGCGACTTTTACAGCCTCGAAGAATTATGGAAGGATGGAAAGATTTTACTGAGGTTGCAGTGAGGAAGTAAACAATTAATAGGTACACAGGTGAAAAAAAGCATCCCAGGCCATACGGCCGGGATGCTTTTTTTTTGACAGATTGTCACCTGTCCACGTGTTTACTTGTCTGCCTACTTCTCGAATATCCACTGATCCACAGCGCGTTTCCAGTCGACAAGTTCTTCCTTCTTGAACCAGAGCGCGACCTCGCGTTCGCCGGTCTCAGGCTTGTCTGAGGCATGAATCAGGTTGCGACCCACTTCGAGTGCAAAGTCATGGCGGATGGTGCCCGGTGCCGACTCTGCAGGTCTGGTCGAGCCGACGGTCTGGCGCACAGCGGCAACCGCGTTGGGTCCCTCCCACACCATTGCCATCACCGGCGCGGATGTGATGTAGGCGATCAGCCCATCGTAAAAGGGCTTGCCTTTGTGTTCGGCGTAGTGACTTTCAGCCAGCGCATTGCTAACCTGAATGAATTTTGCGGCGACGAGCCGAAGTCCGCGGCGTTCGAAGCGGCTGATCGCTTCACCGATCAATCCGCGCTGCACACCATCGGGTTTTACAAGTACGAGCGTTCTTTCCACAGAAAATCCTCCAAAAAGATATAACGAATCAGCGATTCATAGAATCAGCGATTCAACAGTTCGCTGATTCTATGAATCGCCAACTCGCCTAATTACCGTATCAACTCTTCCGCCTTGTTGTAGGCTTCGAGCGCTTCCTTCAAACGATTGGCGCGCATATAGGCATCGCCCAGAGTCTGCCAGATGCCGACCTCCACCGGGTAGCGGTAGATCGACTCCGTCAGGTCGCGGATGGTCTCCTCGATGTGCTTGCCCTTTTTGATCAACTTGCCGTAGTGAGCCAGCGCGGCGGGGATGTCACCCCGGTCCAGTTCGCCCTTTGCCTGATTCAACGCGACGATGGCGTTTGCAGGTTCAGGCTGTTTGCGGGCTGGTAGTGCAAGTTTCTTCTTTGCGGGGACGGCTGGCTCAGGCGCCGCGGGCGGTTGCTGCATGGTGGCAGGCAACGGAGGAGGTGGCACGAAAGCCTTTTGTTCGGGCGTGGCGACGGGTTTGGCTGGAGCCTGTTTCGCTTCCAATGGATGCCAGTCGGAGGGGGAAGTTGGCGTGGGATATTGAGGCTCTTGTACTTCTTGAGCTTCCTGAGGCTCCTCCGCCTCCCATCTTTCGCGGTGCTGCCAGGGTGGCGTGTCGTCGTCATCCTCGCTGTAAGCCGGCGCGGACTCTTCCTCTTCCGCCTCTTCCTGTAACCAAGCGGGGAGAGACTCCGCCTCCGCCTGCGTGGCGGTGGGCGGCTTCCATTCGTCCTCTGCTTCGATTTCGGCGGATTCGACGCCGCTCAACCAATCCGGCAGGTCAGACTTTTGCCCGGCAGGCTCCCTGCCTTTTGACTTTGTGGCGGATTGCGACTCGAACAGAATCGAATCCGGTGTGGGCAGGGATTCAAAGGGAAGACCAGGCTCATCGTCCAGGCTGTTCAGCCAGTTGGCGAGGTCGCCTTGGGGAACGTTTTCGCTGACCAACTCGCCTTGAGAGTTGGCATCCTTTTCTTCGATGTCGCTTAGCCGATCAGGCAGGTCGGATTTTTCCGTTTCCGCCTGTTGCTCTGCAGACTCGAATTGTTCGCCAGCCGCCTGCGAAGGCTGATTCCCGCTCAACCAATCGGGGATTTCGCTCGATGGCTGAACCTGTTTTTCTTCCTCCGCTGCAAGGTCTTGCAGCCAGGCGCTTGTTTCATCTGCGGCGGGCGTAATCGGCGCGGCAGTGAGCGCGTTTTCAAACTCGGCAAAGAATTGTTCGCCGATGTTCAATGCGTTTTCCACAACTTCAGGTTTCTGCTCAGGTTGGGCAGGCTGGGCTTCACCAATCGATTGCGCCTGCGAGACCCACTCTGGCGGCGTCTCACTGCGTTTGTTTGGGTCGGTGACAAGTTCTTCGGGTTTGGCTCCATGCTTGGCGGCGAGAGATTCCAACCATGCCACCGCATCGTCCTGTTCCTGCGCCGAAGCGCCAAGGTTCTCGATGTTGATGGAAACAGAGGAAGTTGATGTGACAGGCGCTTGAGGAACGGGCGCTTCCTGTCCTATATTTTGCGCTTGCGAGACCCATTCGGGCGGCTTCTCGCTGCGCTTGTTCGGGTCGGTGACAAGTTCCTCGGGTTTGGCTCCATGCTTGGCGGCAAGGGATTCCA
>JACRBJ010000013.1 GCA_016234555.1 Chloroflexota bacterium
ACACCCCGAACGCTTTGTCCAACGCCGTTGGGCTCGTTCCTATTTTGCCGAATAATCAAAAGGAGATTTCACAATGTTAATTCAAATTCATATTTTGCAGAATTATGCGCCCTCAAACTTGAACCGCGATGATACAGGCTCTCCCAAAGATGCGTTCTTTGGCGGGGTTCTACGTGGACGTATTTCCAGCCAATGCTTGAAACGCAGCATCCGCCAGTCCGAATCATTCAAGAGCGTTTTTGGAGGATCGAATTTGCTCGGTGTGCGCACCAAACAGTTGCCCGACCTTGTGGGCAAGGAATTAGAAGCCTTGGGCGTGAAAGAAGAAGATAAGGAAAAAATCCTCGCCCGCTTGAGCGAAATCGGACGCGAGTCCAAGAAGAAATCCGATGATGAAGAAGAGCAGGAAGGCGAAGCAGCTGATGTGGAAACCACCAGCAAACAACTGATCTTCATTGGCAAAGATGAACTACGCCCACTGGCTGAAAAACTGCTGGCAGTATACAAAAAAAACGGCGCGGACAAATGGAGCAACGCCAAGAAGTTACCCATCACAGACATCACCAGGGAACTTGGAAACAGCGTGCCGCGCTCGGTGGATATTTCCATGTTTGGACGCATGACAACCTCCACAGTATTTGAAGATGTCAGCGCCGCGGTGCAGGTGGCTCATGCCATTTCTACCAACGCGCTCTCGCAAGAATTCGACTATTACACTGCGCTGGATGATTTGAAGCCCGGTAGCGAACCTGGCGCAGACATGATCGGTGACGTGGAATTCAACAGTTCCACCTATTACAAATATATCAATATCTTTTGGGATGGCTTGGTGAACAACCTCGGCGGCGATAAAGAGGTTGCGGGGAAGGCGGTATTGGCATTGCTCGAAGCCGCTGCCACTGCGCAACCAACCGGTAAACAAAACACATTTGCCGCGCAAAATCTTCCAGATTTGATCCTTGTGGAAGTTTCGCAGAAGAACATTCCTGTCAGTTATGCAAACGCGTTTATGAAACCAGCCCGCGCCGCAGGGGACCAGTCCTTGATGGATGCTTCGGTGGGCAAGATGGCTGATTATGCAGAGCGCATCGGCAAGACATACGGATTGCAAAGTCAACGCGCTTTTACCGCGACACAGGAATATGACCTGCCTGGCGCAAAGGCGCACACTTCTCTGCCTGACCTGCAAAACTGGCTGCAAAAACAAGTGACAGGATGATCCCTCATGGCAAATACACTCTTTCTTCGCCTTGAAGGACCTTTGCAGGCGTGGGGTGAGCGCTCCCGTTGGAGTGTACGTGATTCTGCTGCCGAGCCGACCAAATCAGGCATTGTGGGGTTGCTGGCTTGTGCATTGGGTTTGGATCAGGATAAAAACTTGCGCGAACTTTCGCAGTCCGTATGTGTTGGCGTGCGGTGTGACCGCGCCGGATTATCCATGATTGATTACCATACAGTGGGCGGCGGTTATGACAAACCCATGCTGCTGACCGCCGAGGGCAAACCTAAATTAAGCAGTGGACGTGCGCACAATGAACAGACATGGCGTACCTACCTCGCAGATGCGTCATTTCTTGTGGCTGTCCAGGGAAAGGATGATTTGATCGCAAAACTGGCAAACGCCGTACAAAACCCTATTTGGCCCTTTTTCCTCGGGCGTAAGTCCTGCCCGCCTGCCCGCCCAATTTTCGATGGCGTGGATGATTTCAAAACTCTTGAAGAAGCGTTGACCGCCCGTTCACTGCCTGTATACATTTCTTCGGGATCGAAAGTGTATGTGCGTGCCGCAATTGAATGTCCGCCAAATCAATCAGGAGCGACGCGCCGCCGCGATGAAGTTAACTCGCGTAGCCGCCGTACCTTTTTGCCGCGTTATGCCTATGACATCATGTTGGAGATTTCAGTTGAACAGGAGGCTGCTTAATGTACCTCTCCCGACTTATCCTCAACCCACGTTCGCGGCAAGTGCAGCATGAACTTGCCGACCCATACGAACTGCACCGTACCGTTTCACGCGCCTTCCCTGACGGCGTGTTCAAGGCAGAACGTACGGAAGATAATGCCACCAACATTCTCTTCCGTGTGGATTTACACCCGCGCACGCGCATTCCGACTTTGCTTGTGCAGTCACGTCAACATCCTAGTTGGGGTTTTCTCTCAACCGAGATAAAGGATTACCTGCTTGGAGAAAACGATCTTCCTCTCGATGTAGAAAATCCAGCCGTCAAAGAAATGAATTTGCAACTGCATGAAGGGCAGACTCTTGCCTTTCGCCTGCGTGCCAACCCAACGGTCAAGAAAGACCGTGAAGGCAAAAAGCAAGGACGGCGTGTTGGATTGATCCGCGGAGAAGATCAGCAGAAATGGCTGGAGCGTAAACTCGAATCCGCTGGCGCAGCATTGGTCTCTGTCAATATTGTCAACGAACAATTCACACGCGGAAAACTTTTCATCGAGAAAGAAAAAGAAAAGAGAATGAATTTTCTCTCTGTGCAGTTTGATGGCGTTTTACAAGTAAAAAAACCCGATGAATTAGCCAGCACGATCTTCACAGGTTTCGGAAGCGCAAAAGGACTCGGCTTCGGATTGCTTTCACTGGCACGCGCTTAAAAGCATATCGTTGCGAGGAGGTGTTCTTCCCGACAAAGCAACCCCCAATTTCGAGGAGATTGCTTCGGGC
>JACRBJ010000014.1 GCA_016234555.1 Chloroflexota bacterium
AGCCTGGCACATTTTTCAATGTGAAGACAATCGAAGTCTTTGCATCACCGGCGGGGATGATAAGCTCGCGCTGGATGACAAGGAAGCGCGTATAGTTTTCCGTGTTATCTTCGACGCCTTCTTCGAGGATTTGCATCCCGTAAAGTTTCGCCGCGCGTTTGGATGCAATTGCCGCCACGTCGTGCGCCCCCGACTCTTTGAGCATCTTCACACTCCCCGCTGTATCGTAGACCTGCTCCGCTTTGATACCGTGCGAGCGCAAGTAGCCTGCGCATTGACCGAGCGCCTGCCATGTTATTCGTCCCAACAGCAATGCATCCGATTCATTCATGGCTTGAAAGAAGTGAGCGCCAATGTCGTCATGCCAGTAGGGATGTGTCCAACCACCGTGGGCAAAACCGGCATCGGTATCTTCTTTCGAATCGCCCGGTGCCTGTATCACACCATCCAAAGTAATGAACTCAGAAACGATAAGTTTTCTCATGATTGTTCCTTTTTGCCAATAAACAAGTGACCTGGCTTCTGAATCTAAAAATATGACATTTTTTGCCGCACTTTAGAACTTATATTCTATTTTGTCAATGCAAAAAATTCCGCCTGTTGGCCCGAAGTTAAATTGCCACTTGACAAGTCTGAATTCAGTGTGATATAACCGCGCGAAATTAAATATTCGCTCTTATCCAGAGAGGCTGAGGGACCGACCCTTTGAAGCCTCGGCAACCAAACCATTACATGAGTTCAGGTGCCAAATTCGGCAAATAGGAATGACATTCGTCATTCGTATCTGGAAGATGAGAGGACGGTATAGACGTATACCTCTTCTTGTACTTTCAGAAGAGGTTATTTTTTTAAGCGCTTTACGTAGGCGCAAAAATATCTCTTCTGAAGGGCGGGTACCCACAAACATTATTCAAGAGGAGAACATTCAAATGACCACAATCAAAGATCGCAAGTTAGGTTTCGCCACCCGCCAGTTACATGCGGGCTATAGTCCCGACCCCACCACGGGAAGTCGCGCCGTGCCGTTGTATCAGACAACGAGCTACCAATTCAAGAATACCGAACACGCCGCGAATCTGTTCGCGCTCAAAGAGTTGGGAAACATCTATACCCGTTTGATGAACCCGACCACCGACGTGCTCGAACAGCGCATCGCTTCGCTTGAAGGTGGAGTTGCGGCGCTGGCATCGAGTTCAGGTCACGCCGCGCAGGCGCAGGCGATTTTTACTTTGTGCAATGCGGGCGACCATATCGTGACTTCGTCGCGTTTGTACGGCGGGACGTACAGCCAGTTCAAGTACACCCTGCCCAAGCTGGGGATTCAGGTCACGTTTGTTGACCCAACTGACCCGAAGAATTTCGAGGCGGCGATCCAGCCCAACACCAAGATCATCTACGGCGAGACGCTGGGCAATCCCGATCTCTCCGTCTTCCCGTTCGAGGAAGTTGCGGCGATTGCAAAGAAGCACAACCTGGTTCTGTTCATCGACAACACCTTTGCCACGCCATATCTCTTCCGCCCGTTCGAATGGGGCGCGCACGTTATCACCCACTCGACCACCAAGTTCATCACCGGCAACGGTACCTCCATTGGCGGCATCATCGTGGACGGCGGCAACTACGACTGGACAACTGACAAGTTCGAGAATTTCAACACGCCCGATCCTTCGTATCACGGGCTTGTGTACTCGTCCATCGCCGCGGCGGGACTTCCCCCCTTTGCAATCAAAGCCCGCGTCCACGTGCTGCGCGACATCGGTGCGTGCCAGTCGCCTTTCAACTCGTGGCAGACCCTGCTCGGAATCGAAACCCTCAACCTTCGCATGGACCGTCACGTACAAAATGCGCAAGCGGTGGCGGAATTTTTGGAGAAGCACCCGAAGGTCAGCTGGGTCAAATACCCCGGACTCAAGAGCCACCCGGATTATGCGCGCGCAAAGAAGTATCTGCCGAAGGGTGCAGGTGCAATTCTCGGCTTTGGAGTCAAAGGTGGGTTGGAGGCTGGCAGGAAATTCATCGAAAGCCTGCAACTGTTCAGCCACCTTGCCAACGTCGGCGACGCCCGCAGCCTCGCCATTCACCCCGCCTCCACCACCCACAGCCAGTTGACCGAGGAACAGCAGGTCACTGCTGGCGTTAGTCCCGATTTCGTCCGCTTGAGCATCGGTCTCGAAGACTTTGAAGACATCAAGTGGGACCTGGATCAAGCGCTCAATAGTTAATGCAGAAGTCAGAATGCAGAATGCGGAATAAAAAATTCTGCATTCTGCATTCATCATTCCTCATTTAAATTCCCATGCCCGTAAAAATTCCCTCCACTCTCCCTGCCCGCGCCGTCCTCGAAGGCGAAAATGTCTTCGTGATGGACGAAGACCGCGCCATTCACCAGGACATCCGTGCCCTGCGTGTCGCGATCCTAAACCTGATGCCGACCAAAATTGCGACTGAAACACAAATTTTGCGCCTGCTTTCCAACTCCGCCCTGCAAGTGGAGATCACCCTGCTGCACACCGCCACCCACGAAGCCAAAAATGTGGACGCCGATCACCTGCTCGAACATTACGTCACCTTCGAGGATGTAAAAAACGAAAAGTTCGATGGTCTCATCATCACAGGCGCGCCCGTCGAGCAGATGCCCTTTGAAGAAGTGGACTATTGGGGCGAGCTTGTCCAGATCATGGATTGGGCTGAAACGAATGTCGAGTCCATCTTCCACATTTGCTGGGGCGCACAGGCGGGACTGTACCACCGCTACGGCATCCCGAAGTATGACTTGCCACGCAAGATGTTCGGCGTCTTTGAGCATCGCGTCCTCTCGCGGAACGAGAAGCTGATGCGCGGCTTCGACGATTATTTCTTCGCCCCACATTCGCGCCACACCGAAATCCGCCGCGAAGACATCGAGAAGGTCCCCGACCTTATCCTGCTTGCGGAATCCGATGAAGCGGGCGTGTATATCGTCGGCTCGAAGGACGGGCGTCATCTCTTCATTACGGGTCATTCGGAATACGACCCGTTCACGCTCAAAGGCGAATACGACCGCGACGTGAACAAGGGATTGCCGATCCACGTTCCAAACAACTACTATCCGAGAAACGACCCGAAGCAGCCGCCCATTGTCCGCTGGCGCAGTCACGCAAACCTGTTGTATGCAAACTGGTTGAACTATTACGTCTATCAGGTCACGCCATACGATCCGAATCAAATTCCCGTGTAGAGAATATCCGTATTCAAAACACCGAAGAGACAGCCCGTCATGCGGGGCGACTGTCTCTTTTTGATTTTACGGGGAATTAATCTTAAGCGAAAAAGGTCATGGTATAAAAATTCCCACTCGCGGGAGTCTTTACCATGGCAAACACCATCCTTCTATTTATCCTGGGACTCGTTGTCCTCATCCTCGGCGCGGACCTGCTGGTGCGCGGCGCATCGCGGCTGGCGGCTGCGTTTGGCATCTCGCCGTTGGTCATCGGCTTGACCATCGTGGCGATTGGCACGGCGTCGCCCGAGATCGCCGTCTCCTTGAAAGCCGCCGCTAGCGGACAGGCTGACCTGACGCTCGGCAATGTGCTTGGTTCCAATATCTTTAACATCCTCTTCATTTTGGGAATCACATCCATCGTTGCGCCAATCATGATCGCGGAACAACTCATCCGCAAGGACGCGCCGATCATGGTGGGCATATCACTGCTGACATTTGTGCTGGCACTAAACGGCAAACTCGGCTGGCTGGACGGCATGCTACTCTTGATTGGACTGGCAGCCTATGTCTTTTTTGCCCTGCGTCAAAGCCGCTCCGAAAGCAGGGAGGTGCAAAAGGAATATGCGCAGGAATTTGCAAAAAAGGAACCACGCACGTCAAAGCAAACCATCTTCGACATCGGGCTCATCCTGGTCGGGCTGGGACTGCTCGTGCTCGGCTCGAACTGGCTGGTCGATTCCGCCACGCAAATCGCAAAGGTGCTCGGTGTGAGCGAGCTGGTCATCGGGTTGACCATTGTCGCCGTGGGGACATCCCTGCCCGAGGTCGCCACGTCTGTGATTGCCGGGCTGAAAGGTGAAAGCGATATTGCCGTCGGCAACGCGGTGGGGTCCAACATCTTTAACCTCCTCGGCGTGCTTGGACTCAGCGCCTTGTTTGCACCAGGAGGCGTGAATGTGGCTTCGCATGTTCTGCAATTCGACCTGCCCGTGATGGTCTTTGTGGCATTGGTGACACTGCCCATCTTTTACATCGACAACCGCGTCTCGCGCGTCGAAGGCGGTCTGCTGCTGGCGTACTACATTGTCTATGTCGCATACGTCATTTTACGCGCCGCACAAAACGCCAGTTTGTCTGCTGCGACGCTGTTCATCGCATTCTTTGTCCCAATTACTTTTATCGCATTGATTGTGGTCGCCATCAGGTCATCGCGTACCAGGGGTAAAATCAAACCGCAATCATGAAACCAATTGTCGATTGGAGGCTCCCATGACGGTAAAAGATTGTATGAAACGCAACGTTGTTTCCATCCATGCGGATACGAGTATTCGCGAAGCGATGACGCTCATTGTCAAGAAGCACATCGGCTCGCTGCCCGTTGTGGATGACAATAACAAACCCATCGGCGTCATCGGGATGCGCGACCTGCTCAAGCTCGAAATGCCTGCCTTCCTTGATTTTGTGGCGGATGTGGACTTCGTTCATGATTTCGGCGCGGTGGAGGATTTGCGCCCCTCGGCGGCGACCCTGAAGAAGCCGGTCAAAACCGTCATGCGCCCCATCTTCACCGTGGACGAGGATTGCGGACTTCTGCGTGCCTACTCCCTGATGCTCCAACAGAACCTGCACGACATCCCTGTCATCTCAAAAGACGGGAAACTGGCGGGGATTGCCTCGCGGGTGGATGTTGGCGTCGCCATCCTTTCGACCTGGAGCAGGGAGGAAAAATGACAGCGATTCTTCCAGTCATTCTCTCCACCGTCATTTTCTTCGGCAGCCTGATCCTCATCTTTTGGGAAAAAATCAACCGTTCCATCGTCGCCATCGTCGGCGCGATGCTGATGATTGGCGCAGGAAAGGCGCTCGGCTTCTACTCGGAGGAAGCCGCCATCGACGCCATCGACTTCAACACGCTCGGTCTGTTGATGGGGATGATGATCCTGGTTGCCATGCTGGAGCCAACGGGATTCTTTCAATACCTTGCCGTGCTTGCCGCGCGCGCGTCAAAAGGGAGGCAGATCCGCTTGTTCGTATTGCTTGGCATCATTACCACCATTCTTTCCATGCTGCTTGACAACGTGACCACGCTGGTGTTGATCGCGCCTGTGACGATCCTCATCAGCGAAATCCTCGGTGTGAGCGCCCTGCCGTATCTCGTAACAGAAGCTCTGCTGTCGAATGTAGGCGGCGTTGCGACCCTGATCGGCGACCCGCCCAACGTGTTGATCGGCTCGGCGGCGGGGTTATCGTTCAACGATTTTCTCGTGTATTCCATGCCGATTGTGTTGGTCTCGTGGGTGGGTGCGCTTTTCCTGCTGCAATATCTTTTCAAAAAGGATTTATCCAAACGTCCGCGCCGCAGCAAGGCGGTGATGGAACTCAATCCCGCCGAGACTCTCAATCATCCCAAAACGGCGCGCCAGATTCTAATCGTGCTGGGCGGGGCAATTTTGCTTTTCTTTGTCCATCACCTGTTACATGTCGAGCCGTCGCTGGTGGCGTTGAGCGCCGCAGCGATTGCCCTGGTCTGGATTCAACCCGACATTCATGAAGTGCTGAAAAAACTCGAATGGAGTGTGCTGCTCTTTTTCGGTTCGCTGTTTGTGATGGTGGGCGGCCTGGAACATTCGGGCGCGCTGGAATTGGTTGTCCGCCTGTTTGAGAATGCTTCGGATGTTTCGCCCGTGCTGTTTGGCGTGCTGGTGATTTGGGTCGTCGCCGCGCTCTCCGCTGTTGTGGATAATGTCCCGATTACCATTGCCTTGATTCCCGTTATCAAAGGCTTGGGCGAAACAGGCATGGACATCAGTCCGCTGTGGTGGGCGCTGGCGTTTGGCGCGGGCTTTGGGGGCAGCGGCACGATCATTGGGTCGAGCGCCAATATCATCGTTGCAACATTGTCTGAAAAAACACGCGAGCCAATCACCGCCGCCTTGTGGTTGAGGCGCGGGCTTCCCGTGATGCTGGTCACCTGCGCCATTGCCAGCATTTTATATGCGTTGATTTATAACTCGTTGTAAGGTTGTATCATCCCCGGACATCTGATAATATCAAAGCGGGAAAACGCCCCTCGAAGCAGCGATCCGCTCCGGGCGCGGCGCGAAGCGTTTTCGCCAAAGGAGACACGTATGGAAAATCCAATCCATTTATTGTTGGTGGCAGTCATCCAGGATCAGGATTTGGAAACGGCGACCAGGGCTTTGCAGGGAGTTGGCGCGTCGCTGACTTATCTTGCCAGCGCGGGCGGATTTTTGGGACGCCGCAACGCCACGCTGTTGATTGGTCTGCCCGTCGAAAGGGAGGAGGAAGCGTTGAAGGCATTGCAGACTTCCTGCCGGCAGCGCATCGAATACATGACCCTGCCGCTCGAAGGCTCGCCCATGCCGATGCCCGCGCCCGTGCCTGTCACCGTGGGCGGCGCGACGGTTTTTGCCCTGCCTGTGGAACGGTTTGAACAAATCTAGGAGAACTCACCATGAAAATGATTATTGTCATTGTACAGGATAACGACGCCGACAACCTGACACGGGCATTGACCGCCGCCGACTTTCGCGTGACGCGCATCGCCTCCACGGGCGGATTCATGCGCAGCGGGGTGGTGTCGATGCTGTTGGGTGTGGAAGATGAGCAGGTGGATGAAGCCATCCAGGTGGTACGAAACGCCCTGCCATCGTCTGGCGACAGGAAACGCGCCACCCTGTTTGTTGTCCCCGTGCAGCGCTTCGAGCAGGTATAGTTCTTCGCCACCGGCTTTGGCTGTTGAAACTAATGCTCAAGCCGCTGCCCCCGGCACAGGGAGCAAATCGGGAAAGGATAATCCCATGAGAATCGAGACCATCAGCCGCAACCCCAAAAAACAAACGCGTCAAACGCCCCTGCTCTTCGTCCACGGGATGTGGCACGGCGCGTGGTGCTGGGAAGAGTTCTTCCTGCCCTTCTTTGCAGACAACGGCTACCGGGTCACTGCCCTCAGCCTGCGCGGACACGCCGGCAGCGAAGGCAAAATCTTTGGCAGTACCATTGCGAACTATGTCAACGACGTGGAGCAGGTGGCGGCGGGACTCGACATGCCGCCCGCAGTCATCGGTCATTCGATGGGCGGATTCCTCACCCAGAAATATCTGGAACGAAACAACGCTCCCGCTGCCGTTTTGCTGGCATCCAACCCGCATTTCGGATTGTTCCCCACATTTTTGCGCCTTGTCAGGCAGCGTCCGCTTGTGGTGGTTAAGTCGCTATTCCAGTTGCGGATGCGCCCGGTGGTGGAAACTCCCGAAGCCGCGCGCTGGACATTGTTCTCGGACGATCTTCCCAAAAAGCAACTGTTGAAATATTACAAAAAATTGGACGACGAGTCCTTCCGCATGTTCATCGACCTGTTGGGATTGAACCTCGCCCACCCGAAGAAGGTCAAGACTCCCCTGCTGATCCTCGGCGCGGAAAAGGATAATGCCATCACCCCAGACCAGGTCCATGCCACGGCGCGGGCGTACGGCACACAAGCGGAAATCTTCCCGAACATGGCGCATGACATGATGCTCGAAAAGGATTGGGAAGCGGTTGCCAAAAGAATATTGGATTGGTTGAACGAAAGAGTCAAGTAATCATGAAAAAAATATTTATTGCCGTGACGATCCTTTTGTTTCTTGCGCAGGCTTGCAAACCAGTGACCCCGGTCCCCACAGCCGCACCCGCCACGGCGGAACCAACTGTCGGCGCAACCGAAGTCCTGCCAACTGAATCAGTTGTCGGATTGGAGGCGTTGGGCGGAGTAGCCTGTCCCGACAGCGACTTCACCTGCGTCACGTTGACCGTCCCGCTGAATCATTTCGATCCGCAGGATGAACGCACGATGGATGTGGTCTTCGCTGTCCTGCCGGCAAGCGGCGAACGCAAGGGTATGTTCGTCACCGCCACGGGCGGACCCGGCTCCGCCGGGCTGGCAAGCGCGGACAGCTACACCGCCGCGTTCGACCCGTCGATTCCTGAACACTTCGACATCGTTTTCTTCGACCAACGCGGCGTGGGTCAGTCCGGTGGATTGCAATGTGCGGATGCCGCAGTCGAGTTTTACAGCGCCAGTTGGGACGCGGACACTCCCGAAGCGGAAACGGCTTTGATGGAGGCGGCGCGCAAGTTCTCGGCTGATTGCGTGACCGAAATGGGCGATCCTGAAATTTTGCCCTACCTCGGAACCGCACAGGCGGTGGAGGATTTGGAAGCGTTCAGGCGGGCGATGGGCGACGAGAAGTTCTGGCTGTACGGCGAAAGTTACGGCACGCAATATGCCCAGACCTATGCCGCCGCGCATCCCGATCATCTGGCTGGATTGGTTTTGGATGGCACGGTGGATTTGACTCTCTCCGGGCTGGAGTTTTACCGCGAGCAGTCCCAGGCTTTCAACGACGTTTTGATACTGACGCTGGATGCCTGTAACGACGACGAGTTCTGCGCCGAGTCGATGGGTGGGGGCGATGCGATTGCGGCGTACGACACGCTGGCGGCGCAGCTCGAACAATCCCCGCTGACGTTTGATTTCCCCCTGCCTTCGGGACAGTTGGCGCAGCGCGAGTTCACCTTCTCCGACGTCGAGACGGTTGCAGCGGATGCCCTGTATGCGGAAACGCAGCGGATGATTTTCCTGCGCGCGCTTGCGGTTTACTCACAGACCAAAGATATTGTTCCGCTTGCAAGGCTGTTGTACAACGCGCTCGGGCTTGATCCCGAAACTCTGGAAGCGATCCCCGACCCAACCTACTCGGACGCTGTCTACTACGGCGTGGAGTGCCGCGATTACAGTTACTTCAACGGTTCGCCCGAAGAAAGCGCCAAAGCCTACCTGCTCGCCGGCGATGAAATGGATTCAATGCCGTATTTTTCCTCGGTCTTTTATGGCGACCTGCCCTGCGCATTTTGGCCCCATGCAAACGAAGACAGCACCCGCCCCGCGCCGTTGACGGCGGACGGAGTCCCCACGCTGGTGCTCGATGCAGTTGCGGACCCTGCGACCCCGTTCGACAACGGAGCTTCCGTCTTCAAGCGTCTTTCGGATGGTTATCTCATCACACAGGAAGGCGGTCCGCACATCATCTTCGGGCGCGGCGTCTCGTGCGTGGATGACCTGGTAACGGATTTTCTGGTCAACGACCGGACTCCGTCTCAACGTGAGACAACCTGCGAAGGCGCGGTAGTCAGCGATTTCGTCCAGCCCGCTCCTGCGGATGCGAAACAATTCAGCAGCCTGCTTGATGTGTTTCAATCAGTAGATGACGAAATTTATTATCTCCCCGAGTATTATTACTGGGACATGTCCACGCCGACAGCGGTTGGCTGTCCATTTGGCGGGACGTTGTCCTTTGAGACAATCGACGCGGGCGATGCTCTGACACTGGACGGCTGTTCCTTCTCCAGAGGCTTTGCGATGACGGGCAGCGGCTCGAACAACTACGACGAGGACTCGTTCACCCTCGAAGTGGATGTGAGCGGCTTGAACGACGGCTCCCTGACCTATATCCGCGACGGCGACGGGACTCTCCACGTCAGCGGGACGTATGGCGGCGAGGCGGTTGAGCTTGCAAGGTGATTTCCCCGCTCTATCGGGGGCTAAGCCCCCGATAGAGCAAGTCAACTCTATTTCTCGTTCCCGTGTTTGAAATGTCCCGTGACCCGTGCCATCAAAAGTTGAGCCTGTGCGGAGTCTGCGCCAGCCAGGCTTTTTAGAAACTTCTCAGCCGCTTTCCCTCGTAATGTCGTGACCAGCTTCCCCTGCCAGCGAATGAAGACTTCCCGTCTTTTGTGGTCTGAAAGGCGAAAGGCTCTTCGGCAAGTTTGCCGCGTTTGTCAATTTCGGGTGAATCTGACATGGTCAGCTTGGCTGCCTCACGACCACCCGGCAAGGCGCGCCCGATGTGGAAACCAGTTTGAGCGGCAGGGCAAACATCTCACCGCCGCTTTTGACCTGCATGGCAGCCTGCTCATCCGCATTTTCGACGAGGTATTTATCCGCCTCCGCCAGCGCGCGGTTGAAGTGGAAAACGTCCCGCCCACGGACGCTGACATCGTAAACGATGACCCACACCCGGCAGGGCAGCGCCAGCAGGGAGTTGAAAAGCTCCTCCGAAATTTCGACGCCAGCGCTGGATTTGAGAAACAGAATCGGCTCGCCGCGATAATCCAAATCCCCCACCTCCTGATCGAGGTCGAGGAGAAGGTATTTTCCAATCAGGGCTTCCACCGGTAGAGCGCCGAGGTCCGCGCCGCCTTCCACAAAATGGGACGGGGCATCGATGTGCGTGCCGCACTGGGTCCCAAGCGAGACGCGCGACACCTTGTATCCCTGACTTTGTACCGAGCACCAGTCTTCGATCAACAACGGCGGGTCGGAATATGCGCTCTCGGAGTAGATGGGTAAATTTTCGTCGAGCGTTTTCGTCAGGTCCAGGATTTCAATGTTCATCTTTTTTCCTGTAGAAGGGTTTCAAGTTCCTTTTCCAGATCGACGCGGGAACGGACAGCGATGGGCGCATTGAGGTGAAGGCGCAGCATCTCTTCCGTTTTGCTCTTCTCGTAATAGTCGCGATACATTTGCAGGATGGAAATTGTCGCACCCGTGTATTTTTTGATTTCGACGACATCCCCGGCATTGACCATCCCTTCCTTGAGGACGCGACAATACAGCCCCGGTCGTTCGGCGCGGCGGAATTTTTTCACCCACTGCGAGTCACCCATCCGCGTGGCAAAGGTCCCACACGGAATGCGCGGCGCGGTGACTTGCAGAATCACGTCGCCGATGTGCAGGGAATCCCCGACATTGAATTCCGCGCTCGACAATTCGCTGATCGTCAGGTTCTCGCCGAAAGTGCCGGGGGACAAGTCCCGGCCAAGTTCCTTTGACCACCAGTCGTAGTCTGCACCGCCGTAGACGTAAATCGCCTGGTCGGGACCGCCATGATGTTCCATGTCGCAGATCGCGTCGCCGTCGATGCCGGTCAACCTGATTTCGACAGGTCCAGCCGCGGGTAGTTTGTAAATCCCGGTGGTCTCGGCGTAATCCTTTCTTTGCTGGGTTCGCTTTTCACCGATATTAATGCTTTCGATCTTCATTGGCTGCTCCAATAACAAATGGGGTCTTTTGGGAATTTTACTTCAACCCTCTCGAAAAATCTTAGCCGAACATGAGTCCCTGTCCACAAAACGGATGGAAAGGCTATAATCGCGCCCATGACTACCAGAAGAAAAATTACCCCTGCCATTGAAATTGAAGAGGAGGAAGCCTCCGAGGAAGTTATCCAGGAGGAAACCTTCACCTTCAAGAGAAACCATTTTTACGCGGTATTGGTCGTGTTGGCTTTCGCGGCTGGAATCCTGACCGGTTACGTCGCCTGGGGATACTACGACGCAGATGTCGCCTCCGCCGCCGTCGCAGTGGATCAGCCATCGGGTCAGGTGGTGGAAGCGCCTGTTACCCCGCAGGTCCGCCGCTACGACATCCCCACGGAAGGCTATCCAAGCTTCGGTCCCGAAGACGCTGAAATCGTGATCGTCGAGTTTAGCGATTTTCAATGCCCGTATTGCCAGCGCTTCCACGCCGAAACCTACCCGGATCTGCTCGCCGCCTACCCCGGCAAGATTCGCTTTGTCTATCGCAACTTCCCGCTCCCGCCGAACATGCACCCGGACGCGATGTCTGCCGCAGTGGCTTCGCTATGCGCCAACGATCAGAATGCCTATTGGGATTATCACGACAAACTGTTTGCGGGCAGCTCCCTGAACGAGGAAACCTACATCCAATACGCCACCGAGCTTGGGTTGGATGTCGAGGAATTCACCGCCTGCCTTTCGAGCGGCAAGCATGACGATTTCATCGAACAGGACATGGAATTCTCCTCCAACCTCGGGGTGCAGTCCACGCCGACCTTCTTCGTGAACGGGCTGGCGGTCATCGGCGCCCAGCCGCTCTCCACCTTCACCCAGTTGATCGACAAGGAACTGGCAGGGAAAATTCCCCAATAAACCGGGAAACAACCACATAAAAACGCCCCCGCCAGCAAATGGCGGGGGCGTTCTCTTTTACGCCTTCGAGAAATGATTCTCCTCCACGCCCTGCCAGGTCTCGTCGCCGAGTTTCATGTACTTCGTCAGCAGCGGATGGACGCGCGCCATTTCTTCGTACACCCTTTGCGCCACGCGGCGGATCGAAAAATGCGCGTTCGATGCGCTCCGTAACTGGCAGAAGGCAAAGGCTTCCCGCAGGTTGAATTGAGCCAGCACGCGGCGGTTGAATCCATTGGGGACAATGTACTGGGCGACGTTTGGATCGAACTGGTAAAGCTTTTCATACATCCCGGCGGCGGATTCCATCGCCGCTTCATACTGCGACCCGAAGCCTGATTCAGTCACGAGGAGCGGGGTCGTGTACCCAAGCCTTGTCGTCAACCGCTGCGGAGTCTGCGTCATCATGCGGTGACGTTTGAACTCGGCGTACGCGCCCTGATCCATCACCAGGTCAAAGGTGTAGGTCGAGTATTCCATCTCACGCAGGGGGGTATCGTAGCGGGTCAATCGCTTGAGCAGGGTCTCCGCCAGCGCATCGCGTTCCTTCTTCTTCAACGATTTCACATACGCCAACGCATTGGCAAAAGGCATCTGGTTGAACCGGTACAAAGCGGCGGCAAGGATTTTCTTTTCGCCGTCCTTGTCGTAGTCAATCAAAGAGCACCAGTCGGAAGAGCGCGATTGGTAATTGGTAATTGGAAATTCCTCATTCTTCATTCCTAATTCCCCAATCGTCTCCACTACATATGGAACCGCATCCGCATACTTCACCAGCGTCGGCGTTTCGGCTTTTGCAACCTGCTTCACCGTCTCGCCAATTTGCCTCACCTCCATCAGCGGATGTGAGAGCATCTTACGGATGACCATCTCGATGACGCGGGCGTTGGCGGTCATGCCGAGGTTGGCATTGGCGGCGGCGGGCAGGAGGAAGCGGCAGCTATCCACATACTGCGAGCGGATGCGGCGGTCGTAGGCTTCGTCGGTTTCATTTGGGCGGCGCGGCGAACGGCTGAGGATGAGATTCTTGACCGGGTCCAGCGACCCGGCATAGGTCGAGAAAAGAAACTTCACGGTCTGGATAAACTCGTCGCGCAGGGGATGCCCCGCTTCGCGGAGTTCTGGCGGGACGGTAAAGTCATCCTGTCCCCACTTTTGGTAGCGGGTGGATTTTTCGGTGTACGAAGCCAGGCGGCTGCTCTCGATGGTTTCCACCGCCACCCGCGAAACGTTCTCGAAAGCCAGGTGCAGGATGGCATGTTCCGCAACCGAGGCGTGACCGTATCCCACAACCCATTTTTCGTGGAACTGTGCCGACTTCTCGTCGCTCAACTCGGCGGCAATCTCTCGGAAGGATTCGGGCGCGCGTGAGGTTTTGGCAAAGGCGACGGCGATGGTCTCCGCGCTCAGGTCACGGGGCGAAAGCAGGTAGATTTCTCGTTTGGGCATTTTGGACTCCGGTTTCCAGTAATCAGTGTCAGTAGATCACGAAAACGTAGTAACGACTTTCCTTTTGTGAAGTACTGAGTGTTCAGGTTGGCGCGGTTTATAAATGATAATCTTCGATAGGTCAATAAAAAAGCGACCAGCCATTTGCGCTGCAATTTGGCGGCTGGTCGCTTTACGTGAAACGGGGGACGTCAAGTGGAATCGATTACAGGGTCCCAATTGCGCTTTGCGTATCCTGCGCTTTCAACAGGCCGCTGATGGGTCTCCAACTTACCCAGATCCTGTAAAGGAAATAGGCGTGGAAGCCGGCGCCGATCCAATCCTGAAATACAAGAAGAAGGATGCCGTCCAGGAGATACAACACCGCCCCTAGGATAATTAACCAGGAGATTTGTTTCTTGATGAAGAAACCAAACAGGGCGACGACCCCGAAGATCATCAAGTCAAGGGCGACGCCGATGCCGAAGAATACATTGCCCGCTTTGGGGACTTCCTCCCCGAACGCCTGGGCAAACGCATCGATGATCTGCGTGATACCCAGCCCGACCGGAAAATAGATGGAACCCTCGAAAAAGTTGATAACCGAGTTGATGAGGGAAAGCACGGCGATGGAATAGAAATTTGACCCTGCGGCGTTGAACGCCTGCTTCAGGTAGTGCGCTTTCATGTCGGCTTGCGCCTGGGTTGGGACAAGCGGCTGACTTTGGGGCGGCATTGGGGTTTGTGGAAATTGGTCTTGCGGTTGGTTGGGTGTCGACTGCATAGTCTCCTCCTGAAAAGTTTTTGATATTTTACCCCATCGGGTGCTTCATGCGAGACCCGCCCAAAAGATGCAGGTGGAGATGGAAGATGGTCTGTCCACCGTGCGCGTTGGTGTTGACGATGAGTCGATAACCGCCCTCGGCGATGCCTTCCTGTGCCGCGATTCGTCTGGCGACGGTGAAGAGGTGACCGATCAACTGTTCGTCTTCATCTTCGAGCGCATTGACGGAATCGATGTGTTTGTTCGGCACGATCAGGATATGAACCGGCGCGGCGGGGAGCAGGTCGCGGAAGGCTGTCGCCTGCCCGTCGCGGAAGACGATTGTGCCCGGGCTTTCGCCGGCGATGATCTTGCAAAAAATACAGCCTGTCACTTTTCACCTGTCATCATGGCGTCGGCATGGGACCATAAATCGGCTCGCAGACGGCTTCGTAATATTCGAACTCTGCTACCATGTTCTTTCTGGCGAACTCCGCCGCTTCGTTGCCGGTGAGGCGCACCTTGTCGATTGCTTCGAGAATCTGGTCCTGCGAATAACGCGGGAGCGTCATCAATGGGTCTTGAATGTATCCTTCCGGTCTGTATGTCGGACGGTCGGGATCGACTTCATCGGCAAGCGGGACCCAGTTGTACATCACCGGTCCGCGCGAATTGGATGTAAAGCCAAGCTGGTAGCCCAACTGGCGCGCCGCCTCCACAGGACGCATTCCAAACCCGCCGCCGGGCCAGATGATGGCAAGCGGATTCTTGGCATAGTGTTCGGCAAAGGCATCCATCGACCCTTTGAGTTCACGCGAGATCACGGTCTTGGATGAGTCGTCTGACAGCACTGTGCCGGGGATGAGTCCCTGCGACTGATGATCCACCCAGCCTTCCATTTCCATCTCCACATTTTCCCGCCACATGGTATCCGGTGTGCTGGGACTGCTGACCCATCCGTTGACGACGGGCCATCCCCAGACATCCCGATATTCGCGGAATTTCCTCATCTCGTCCGCAGAATGGTTGTTTTCCTGGATGATCAACACCGAGCGCGGCGGAATCCTGCCGTTTCGTTCCATGAACGTGAGGAACTGTGGCGTATCTATGGCTTTGAATCCCTGGTCATGAAGCTGGATCATGATCTGGGTGAAGTCGTAGAGGAGGTCATCGTTGAATGAGACGATCATGACCACCGTCCCCGGCGCGGCATTCAGGCGATTCCACCTGTTGATCAGGTAAATACAGGAGTCCTGGATGTAGGTGCGCGGAGTGTCGAGTGGCTTCAAGCGGCGGGACTGGAAGATCCCCAGGCTGGGCCCCGGCGTGACAGTCGGTTGGGCAACCGTCTCCGGGGTGGCTGTGGTGAACGGCTTGCAGGAGAACAGAATAAAAATGAGTACGAAAACGCTTGCGAAGCGATAAAGGATATGACGGTACACGCCTGTCTGTGTTTTCATTTTTTATTCCATCCGAAATTCAGTCTCGACATCATTGCGCGGCGGGGATTGGACCGTACGTGGGTGCGCAGACAATGTCGTAATATTCGAGTTCGATGGCTTTGTTTTGTTCGGCGTATTGAGCCGCCTGGTCGCTGACGGCGCGCACGTTATCGAGTTCGCCGCGCGCATTGACATCCGTGTAGCGGGGCAGGGTCATCAGCGGGTTGCCCGCCGGGGTCTCCGGAATCGCAACCGGGTTGGACGGGTTGTAGGTATCCGCCTGCGGCACCCAGTTGTACATCACAGGTCCGCGCGGGTTGACGGTGAATCCAATCTTGTAGCCGAGTTGAGTCCCCAGTTCCACGGCGCGGCGCGAAAATCCGCCGCCGGGCCAGATATAGGCAATGGGCGTCTTGTTCATGTATTTTTGCAGGGACGTGATCGCGCCGTTCATTTCGCCCATGATGAAGTCGTCGGTGGAACCATCGCTGATGGGGATGTTATGGATGTATCCGTGCGCTTCGTAATCCACCCAGCCTTCGGCAGAGAGGGCAGCGTTTTCAGCCCACAGGTCGGGACGTTCGTCGATGCCGATGTAGGCGTTGACCACCTGCCAGCCCCAATCTTCATAGTAACTGCGGAAGTGGTCGTTGTATTTCGAGGCGGATGCGCGGTCGTCCACGATCAGCAGGACGGACTTTTGGGGAATGCGGGCGTTGTTGTACAGGAAATCCGCCGCCTGCTGGGTGTTGATGGCTTGAAAGCCCAGGTCATGCAGGTCGTTCATCAGCTTCTTGAGGTCTTTTGAGGATATTTTCATGTACTGCGAGGTTGTGGCGTCCTTGTCGATGGCATGGAACATGATCGTCATCACCACCGTGCCGGGCATGGCGTTGTTTGGATTCCACTTGTTTTGCAGGTACTGACAGGTATCCGCCACGTAGGTTCGCGGCTGGTCTTCGGGCTTGAGGATGGAGGTCTGAAAGACGCCCGGCAGGGCAGGCGGTGTGCGCGGAATGGTCGCCGTGGGAACGGGAGTCTCGGTGGGAACGGATGTCGCCGTCGGCTGGCTGATCTCAGCGAGGGCTGTTTCGAATGCCGCGGTCAGGACGACGTTTGGATCGGCGGTTGCCGCTGCGGGCTGGCAGGAAACCAACAGCAGGGCAGCCAAGCCAAAGGTCAGGAAGTATTGCGTAGCACGTGTTGCGTGGTTTTTCATGCTTCGAATTCTACTCGAAAAAACAGGACGCCTGCATTCTGCAAGCGTCCCGCCGAAAACTGATCACTAACTACTGACTACTGATCTACTCGTCACTTCTCCCGGCAATAAAATCCTCCACCTTATCGCGACAGATGTCGTCGCGGAATTGTTTGGGCGGCGTCTTGAAGAAGTACGACGACGGACCGATGATGGGGCCTGCCAGTTCGCGGTCGAGGGCGATCTTGGCGCAGCGCACGGCATCGATGATCACGCCCGCCGAGTTGGGACTGTCCCAAACCTCCAGCTTGACTTCGGCATTCAACGGCACGTTGCCAAAGGTTGTGCCTTCCATGCGGATGTAACACCACTTGCGGTCGGTCAGCCACGGGATGTGGTCGCTGGGTCCGACGTGGACGTTGTTCTTGTCCATCTCGTACGGCAACATGCTGGTCACGGCATTGGTCTTGGAAATTTTCTTGCTTTCGAGACGTTCGCGTTCCAGCATGTTCAGGAAGTCGGTGTTGCCGCCGAAGTTGAGCTGGTAGGTGCGTTCGAGTTTCACTCCGCGGTCCACGAACAGGCTAGTGAGGGCGCGATGGACAATGGTCGCTCCCACCTGGCTTTTGACATCATCACCCAGGATTGGCAGCCCGGCATCCGCAAAGCGCTTGCCCCAGTATTCGGAGGAGGCGATGAAAACCGGAATCCCGTTGACAAAGGCGCAGCCCGCCTCGATCACCTGCTCCACGTACCATTTGGTCGCCATCTCCGAGCCGACCGGCAGGTAGTTGACGACCACATCGGTGTGGGTTTCCCGTAGAAGTTTTACAATATCGGCGGTGGGACCGGGCGCCTTTTTAATGACTTCGTTGAGGTACTTGCCCAGACCGTCGTGCGTCATGCCGCGCACCACCGGCACATCGAGGTGGGGGACATCCGCAAATTTGTAGGTGTTGTTCGGCTCGGCAAAAATGGCTTCGGAAAGGTCCTTGCCCACCTTCTCGGCGTTGATGTCGATGCCGAGGGTGAATTCGATGTCGCTGACGTGGTAGTCGCCGAGTTTCGTGTGCATGATGCCGGGGATGACCTCATCCACTTTGGCGTTCTTATAAAACTGGACGCCCTGTACCAGGGCGGAGGCGCAATTCCCCACCCCGATGATCGCAACGCGTACTTTTTTACTTGTCATGAAGTTCTCCTTATGATTTTTTATTACAATTTCCTGATTGCCGATTTTCCTCTCACCTCAGACCGACCAGTGAAGTATAATCTTACCGCAGGTAATTATGACAGAGGATCAGTCGAAAATTCTCGAGCGGCTCCTGGACCTGACGCGCAACCTCAGCACGATGGTTGACCTTGAGACCTATTTACAGTCCATCCTGTCAGCCGCCACCGAACTGACCGACAGCGAAACCGCGTCCCTGATGGAGTTCGACGAGGCCACGCAGGAGTTTCGTTTCAAGCAGGTGCCCTGGTTCCATCGCGAGGCGCTCAATTCCGCCACAGTTCCGGTGGATAAGAGCGCGGCGGGCTGGATCTTTCTGCATGTCAAGCCGTTGATCATCAACGATGTCCAGAACGACCCGCGATATTATCGCAAGATCGATGAGCTTGCCAATTTCACCACGCATTCCCTGATGGGGGTGCCGCTGATCTTTCACGGCAGACCCTTGGGCGTGCTGGAGGTCTTCAACAAGGCGGGCGGCGTCCATTATAACGGGGAAGATGTCGCCGTCGTTGAGTCCCTCGCGTCGCTTGCCACGATGGCAATGCAAAACGATGCGCTCGAAAACACCGCGTTGTCCTCGCAAAACGAGGCGCGCGACCTCGACCGCCTGAAGAACGAATTCATCGCCATCACCTCCCACGAACTTCGCACGCCGCTTGGCTTGATCCTCGGTCATTCCACCTTTTTGAGGGAACTGGTCGGGAATGATTACCAGGAACAGGTGGAAGCCATCATCCGCAATGCCACCCGCCTGAAGGAGATCATCGAAAACCTGTCGCGCGTGGACAACTACCAGACCGGCGGCGCAAGCCTCCGCGCGCGCAAGATATCCGTCAACCGCATTGTCGAGGACGTTGCCGCCTCTTTTCGCGACATGGCTGCGCAAAAAGGTGTCTCGCTCAAGGTGAAAGCCGAGCGCGGACAGCAGGACCTGATTGTGAACGCCGATGGAAGCAAGGTCGCCATTGTGTTGAGCAATCTCGTGAAGAACGCACTCACCTTCACCAATAAAGGCGGGCAGGTGACGATCCGCGCGGGTTTGGATTCCGGGTTCGTAAAGGTCGTCGTGGAAGACAGCGGGGTTGGCATTCCCCCCCAGGACCTGCCGCACGTCTTCGAACGTTTTTACCAGGTCGAATCACATCTCACGCGCAGGCATGGCGGCATGGGACTGGGGCTTTCCGTTGCCAAGGCAATGATCGAAATGCACGGCGGAAGGATTTGGGCGGCAAGTGTCGAAGGGAAGGGCAGCACATTCACCTTCCTCCTGCCGCTTGAATTGAAAAACGGCGGGACGGCTCCCCTTAAACCATTTACGGAGTAATGTTTGATGTCACCTTCATCCCGTCAAATCGATTGACGGGATTTTTATTTGTTTGATACACTCGCGCCCATGTTAAACCTCAACCAGCAATTCGACCTCATCCGACAGTCCGCCACCGTTGCCATGGCGGACCGCATCCTCGCCCTCAAAGCCGGCGGACGAAACATCGTCGGCTTGCAGGTGGGCGACCCCGATTTTGGAACCCATCCCGCCATTATCGAATCCGCGCTCAAAGCCATGCAGGATGGGCAGACGCATTACGGACCCTCCGTCGGGACGATGGAACTCCGCCGGGCAATCGCAACCAAGCTCCAGCGCGATGAAGGTGTGGAGTACGATCCCGCCTCGGAAATCCTCGTCACGCACGGCGGCATCCATGCCTACTACACTGCGATGCAATCCATCTTGAATCCCGGTGACGACGTGCTGGTTCCCGATCCTTCGTGGGCGACTCATTCGAACATGACGATCATGCTGCGCGGAAATGTGATTCGCGTCCCCGCCCCCGCCGAAAGCGGATTCATCCCCCAATTCGAATCCTGGCTAAAGGCTTTGACTCCCAAAACCCGCGCCATCGTTTTGAACTATCCCTCCAACCCAACGGGCGCGTTCCCCTCGCGTGAATATTTGACAAAGTTGCATGAGTTTGCAAAGGAACACCACCTGTGGGTTGTCAGCGATGAGGTGTATGGAAGTTTGTATTTCGAAGGTAAGCCAACCTCCGCTGCCGCCATCGAAGGCGCAAAAGAGCGGACGCTGTTGGTGAACAGCCTGTCCAAGTCGTACGCGATGACCGGCTGGCGGGTGGGATTCCTCGCCGCACCGGCGCAGGTTATCCAGAATGCGTTGAAGGCGGGGCAGAACTCCATCACCTGTGTTGCGCCGTTCATCCAGAAAGCCGCCGCCTTCGCGTTGACCGATCCGCAGATTCAACAGGTCACAGCCGATATGCGCGCTGCCTACAGTCGTCGTCGTCAGTTGGTCTTGCGTCTCTCGCATGAATTGGAATGTGAGAAGGTCAGAGTTGTCCCGCCGCAGGGAGCGTTTTATTTCTTCCTCGACATGCGGGCCTTGAACATGTCCTCTGTCGAAATGTGCGAGCGGATTCTTGATGAGGAAGGCGTGGGACTCGTCCCCGGCTCCGCCTTTGGCGAACAGGGTGAAGGCTTCATCCGCATGGTGATTTCGGCTTCTGACGAAGACGTGGAGGCGGGATTCAGGAAGATCGTGAAGTGGGCAGAGAACGTTCAACGTTAAACGTTTAACGTTGAGAGGAGAATTTATGAAGGTTGCATTCCAGGGCGAGCCTGGCGCTTATTCCGAGCAGGCAGTGTTCAACTATTTTGGAGAGACCGAGACTCTTCCATGTGAATCGTTCGATGCGATGTTCGATTCAGTGGTGTCGGGGGAAAGCGATGCGGCGCTGGCTCCCATCGAGAACTCGCTGGCTGGGAGCATCCACCAGAATTACGATTTGCTCCTGCGGCATGATTTGCATATCGTTGGCGAATATTTTTTGCGCGTGCAACATTGCCTGATCACCAACCCGGGCGTGAAGATGGAAGATGTCAAAAAAGCCATCAGCCATCCGCAAGCGCTCGGTCAATGCGCGGGCTATTTGCGCTCGCACGGTATCAAAGCGGAGCAGGTCTACGACACGGCTGGCAGCGTGAAGATGCTCAAAGAGTCGGGCGCGCGCGACGTGGCTGCAATTGCGTCCAAACGCGCGGCGGAACTCCACGGGATGCAAATCCTCGAAGAAGGCGTCGAAGATAACACGGAAAACTATACGCGCTTCCTTGTCATCCAGCGCGAGCTTATCATCCCCGCCGGTGATGCAAAGACTTCGATTGTCTTCACATTGAAAAATGTGCCAGGCT